>CANMLS010000005.1 GCA_947498785.1 uncultured Aquimarina sp.
GAACTTATAAAATCAATCACAGGAAATCATAATTATAAAAATAACTTTTTAGCTTATTTTTAAAGTTTATTTGGTATTACTTCGAAGGCAAGTGAATTTTCAATCAAAAAGCCTTGTCATCATTAATATAGATGAAGGAAGGGACGATATTTTTTTTCTTTAGTCATCTGTACTCGAGGTCGAGAAGTCACTATAAAAAATCACTCGATTTGATGGCTTTTTAAAACCGATTTTTTATATCGAGTAGTTAATATATGAATTAATAAAGAGGCTAAATTTTAATATAGTTATAAGTGAAATATCTTTACTTCTATAAGTAATGAAGAATTGTGATAAGTCTAAATGAGCTATAAAAACCTCACAGGTTTATATAAACCTGCGAGAGTCTAAGCGTTTTTTATGCAGAAGCTTTTTTTCCTGATCGTATTATAAAATAGAGGCCAGCTATAATAAAAGGTATACTTAACCATTGCCCTGTAGATAAAGACTCTCCTAATGCATCTTCAAATCCTCCTTGGCTTTTCTTAACAAATTCTACAAGAAAACGTACTGTCCAAAGTAAAACTAAGAAAGTACCAAACAGAAAACCATTATTATTACGTTTGTCTGTTTTCCAATAAATCACCCAAAGAATAATTGCAACAAATATATAGCCAAAAGCTTCATACAATTGTGCTGGATGGCGATATGGTACAGTGTCCAACAAATTTGAAAATTTGGAGTTATTAACTAATGCAGAATAGGCTTCATTTACATTTTGTATGCCCGTTTCCTGTACTACATGAGCTTTGCTCACTCCATCACGAACAAACTTTACTCCAAAAGCAGAGTCGCCAGATGATTTACCTATAATTTCTGAATTAAAAAAATTTCCTAAACGTACAAATATAGCTCCAAATGAAACTGGAAGTACTATTCGGTCTAATACCCAAAGGATATGCTTTTGAATTACATTTTTAGAATAATAATACATTGCAATAATCATCCCGATCGCAGCACCATGACTTGCTAAACCTTGAAAGCCTGTAAACTCAAATTCTGGTTTAAATCTAAAAGGTAAAAGAATCTCTAAGAGATTGTTTTTATAATGATCCCAATCATAAAAGAATACATGTCCTAAACGTGCTCCAAGCAGTGTTGCTATGACCGCATAGATAAATATAGAATCTAATTTTTCTATTGAAATATTCTCTCGGATATAGATTTTTTTCATTAGGAACCAACCTAATGAGAAGGCAATTACGAACATTAAGCTGTAAAAACGAATAACAAAAAAACCGAGATCTATTCCTTCAACAGGATTCCATATAATTTTTGATAATATCATGAATGCGTTTTATTTTTCGAGAGTAAATATAGGTATTTAAATAAGTTCTTGTGCTTTTTTAATTGAGCTTATTGATTCATCGGTTCTTCATCAGCACCAGGAACAGGGTCATAACCACTTCCTCCCCAAGGATGACAACTAAAAATTCTTTTTATTGATAGCGCCCCTCCTTTGAGTAATCCATGTTTTTGTAAAGCTTCAACTGTATAATGAGAACAAGTAGGTTGATAGCGGCATGTAGCTGGAGTTAATGGCGAAATCAAATTCTGATATAGCTTTACCAAAGTGATAAATGGAAATATGAGAATTCGTTTTATGGTGGTTT
Source organism: uncultured Aquimarina sp. (assembly GCA_947498785.1). GTDB lineage: Bacteria > Bacteroidota > Bacteroidia > Flavobacteriales > Flavobacteriaceae > Aquimarina. The sequence continues at coordinate 1,653 of CANMLS010000005.1, forward strand.
TGAAAGCCAAAATAAATTAGTTTAATGAAAAACTAGTCCCTTCTCTACCATCCTTAAGTTGAATGCCAATTTCTAAAAGTTCATCCCTGATTTTATCACTTGTAGCAAAGTCCTTATTAGCTCTTGCTTCGGTTCTAAGTTTGATTAATAATTCAACCGTTCCCGAAAGTTTATTACTAATATCAGATGAAGTTTCATTTGTATTTATCAGTCCCAATACATCAAAAACAAAACCGTGAATAGTTTGTTTAAGAATTTCAAGGTCTGTCACAGATATTTTGGCTTTTTGTTCTTTAACAGTATTGATGAATTTTGCCGCGTCGAATAGTTTTGCGATCAGAATTGGACTGTTAAAATCATCATTCATAGCTTCATAACAAGCTGTTCTCCATGATTGAACATCGAATCCTTCTGTGATTTGATTAGTGGTTAATGATTTGATAGATTGGATAGCATCCATTAACCTGTAAAACCCCTTTTCTGATGCTTCAAGTGCATCATTTGAAAAGTCTAAAATGCTTCTATAATGTGCCTGAAGCATAAAAAAGCGTACTACCGTTGGGTCGAATGCCTTATTGAGGATACTATTGTTGCCAGAGAACAATTCATCAGGTGATATAGTGTTTCCTGTTGATTTAGACATTTTTTTGCCGTTAAGAGTAAGCATATTTGCATGCATCCAATAATTTACTGGTGTTTGACCACATGCAGCTTCTCCTTGTGCAATTTCACACTCATGATGAGGGAATTTTAAATCCATTCCACCACCGTGAATATCAAATCGTTCACCAAGATATTTGGTACTCATTACGGTACATTCTAAATGCCATCCAGGAAAACCATCACTCCATGGTGAAGGCCATCGCATTATATGTTGAGGTTCTGCTCTTTTCCATAATGCAAAATCCTGTGGGTTTTTCTTATCACTCTGAGCAGATAGTTGTCTTGTATTGGCGATCATATCCTCAAGGTTTCTACCGCTTAATTTTCCGTAATGATTGGTTTCATTAAATTTTTGTACGTCAAAATATACAGAGCCGTTGGATTCGTATGCAAAACCATTATCAATTATGGTTTTAATGATTTCAATTTGCTCAACAATGTGACCTGTTGCAGTAGGTTCTATGCTTGGTGAAATCGAATTAAATTTTGACATCACATGATGAAAATCCAAGGTGTATCGCTGTACAATTTCCATGGGTTCTAACTGCTCTAGTCTAGCTTTTTTAGCTACTTTGTCTTCTCCTTCATCAGCATCATTTTCAAGATGTCCTGCATCTGTAATGTTTCTTACATAACGAACCTTGTAATCTAGGTGTTTTAAATACCTGAATACTAAATCAAACGAAATAAATGTACGACAGTTCCCCAAATGTACATTGCTGTAAACTGTAGGGCCACATACATACATGCCAATATTACCTTCTGTAATAGGTGTAAATGTTTCTTTCTGTCCAGAAATAGAATTGTAGATTTTTAATTCCTGATTTTTATACAATGGACTTGCTGCCATAATTTTGATAAATGCTTGAGATTTATGATGAAAATAAAACTAAAAGGTAGTGTCTAATTTGATATAGTCCAAAAATTCTCTTCTTACAGAGTCTTCTTTAAATTTACCACCAAACTCACTAGTTACCGTACTGCTTTCGATATCTCTGATCCCTCGTGAATTTACGCACAAGTGTTTTGCATCAATTACACATGCGACATCTTTTGTTCCCAAAACAACCTGAAGATCCTGAACAATTTGCATAGTCATACGTTCTTGTACTTGTGGTCGCTTGGCATAATAATCTACAATACGGTTCATTTTGGATAATCCAACTACAGTGCCATTAGAAATATAGGCTACATGTGCACGACCTACAATGGGTAATAAATGGTGTTCGCAGGTCGAATATACAGTAATATTTTTCTCCACTAACATCTCACCATATTTATAATGGTTTTTAAATGTAGAGGCATCTGGCTTGCGTTGTGGATGTAGTCCTGAAAAAATTTCATTTACAAACATTTTTGCAACGCGCTGAGGTGTTCCTTTTAGACTGTCATCTGTTAAATCTAAACCTAAAGTTTCTAAAATATGTTTTACATCTTCTCTAATCAGAGCAATTTTTTCATTATCACTAAGCTTAAAGGCATCTTCTCTAAGAGGAGTGGTAGCACTAGTAGATACATGATTATCACCTAACGCTTCAATAGCTTCAAGGGCCTTGTCAATTTTCACACTTCAAAATTTAATAATTCATTAAAATTCAACCAAAAAAGAATAAAACACAATGATTTTTTAAAAACCTTATATCATTTTTTTATCTTTTTGAACATAAATAGAGAAACATTGTGCAATGCCCTCTAGAATGTGGGTTGCAAAGATACGATTTTGTTGTTTTACTTGGTAAAAGGTATGTTAAACAATTGCAGATGTTAGGTTTCTTAGAGAAGTTCTGTATATTTAAGACCCAAATAGAACTATTATATACGAAAAAATTAGTTTTAACGTTATATGAAAATGGCAAAAATACTACCTCAAATTTCACTGCTTTTTATTTTACTGTTTGTCAAAGGCACTTTTTCTTATGCTCAGGACTTTGATGTGGCTTGTAGATTAGCTCAACCTTTTTGTTCTGATGCTTCTAGAGAGCTTACATTTCCTAATACTGTTGGAGATATGGATGGTTTAGGAGAAATAGGTTGCTTAAATACAACTCCTAATCCTGCTTGGTATTTTCTCCGTATTGATGAATCAGGAAATTTGATCTTTGATGTTCAGCAGTGGGTAGATGGTAATGATAATAGTAATTTGGATAACGGAGAAAGACAACTAGATGTAGATTTTATCGCATGGGGACCATTTCCTACTTCTTTTATAGTGGATTGTGATGAACTTTCACGAGGATGCGATAATAATGGTGACGGAGATAATATTCGTCCAGCCGAGTGTGTGAATAATGTTGATGATCCTGATTATTATTTAAATAACCTTGATAATACTAATATAATAGATTGTAGTTATGCAAGAACACCCGAGGATGATACCTTTATTGAAACGTTAACTATACCTAATGCTCAGACAGGTGAGTACTATATTATTTTGATTACTAATTTTGCAGATGAAGCGGGTGTAATACAGCTTCAGCAAACTAATCTTGATGAGCCAGATGCAGGAACGACAGATTGTAGTATTTTGGATCCTGGTGTAGGACCTGATATTGCAACTTGTGGAGAATTTCCTATTACGATAGAAGGGAGATTTCCTGGAGCTATAAGTTATAGGTGGTCAAGAGCAAATGTAGGAACTACTAATTTTATAAATGTTCCTGATCCAGAAGGAATGTTTCCATTCTTAGAGATAAATAGTGAAGGGGTGTATCAATTGATCGGTTATTCGGATGCTGGCAGAACAGTTGAAGTTGGAAGGGATGATTTGGTCGTTTTAGATGTTTCTAGCGCAGTAGTATCAGTAGACTACAGTATTGAGGAAGAATCTTTTGCAGGAAGTTATACTATAACAGCCGAGGTAGAGGCTACTTCAGAGGTTGAGAATGCGAATTTTGAGGATTTTGAATATAGATTAGATCGTGATTTAGGAAGTGGTTTTATAGAATATAGACCTTTTCAATCTTCCCCCGTATTTTCTAATGTACCTCCAGGAGATTATTTTGTTACAGCACGATATGCAAATTGCCCTGATAGTGAGGAGAGGTCAGAAGTTATTATGATTTTAGGATATCCTAAGTATTTTACTCCAAACGGAGATGGTTTTCATGATACTTGGAGTTTAATTAATATAGAAGGTCAACCCACGGCACAGATTTATATATTTGATCGCTATGGTAAGTTGTTGAAACAACTGAGGGCAGGAGGGCCAGGATGGGATGGTACGTATAATGGCAGGAATATGCCTTCTTCAGATTATTGGTTTAGAGTTGAGTTTAATGAACCTAGAGATCCAAATATGAGGAGAAGAGTTTTTGCGGGTAACTTCTCGTTAATACGATAGATATGGGATACACATATGTTTAAAATGAAAACAGCTGGAGAAAATCGTTTTTTCCAGCTGTTTTTGTTTTGTATCATTTCTGATTTAAAGTTTCCTCTTTTCCTTCTTACTTCAAAATAAAAAGAAGTTATGTCTTAGTTTTTTGTCTAAACAAAAAATATCCACTTTTATTTGAGAATCATAAAAAACAGAAAAGGTGTTATAATGCTCTTTTAGATTTAAAAATTCAAGCCAAGTGTGAAGGTTAGGTTGTCAGTGTAAGTATCGATAACTGCGAAATTTGTAAATGCAGAATTCTGGTAAAATTGCTCTTCTCGTTCTTGTTGGGTGTAATCATATGCTACATCGAATTTGAATTTTCCAAAATCATATCCCACCCCTATAGAAAACCCAGTTTTGTCTTCCAAGATAAGTTTATTTTTATAAGGGCTTTCTTCAAAACTATATCCACCTCTAAAACTCCATTTGTCATACTTCCATTCAGTACCAATTCTGATTGTAGAAGAGCCTTGTAGGTTGTTTTCGATTTCTTGATTAAGATTTCTAAAATCACCTCCTTCATCAGAACTAACATGTGTTGTAGAATAATCTTTGTATGAATAATCTAAACTTATTAACCCTTGTTGTTCGAATAAAATAGCAATGCTTCCAGTAGCTTTTGCTGGAGTACGTAGTTTATATTCTGGAAAAATATTGATTACATTAGGGGATACAATTGCTCGCCCGTCTGTGTTGCTTAAGGTTTCTAATCGCTGTGTGGTTTCTTCTTCTATGTAATACCATGTTGGGGACTCAAAAGAAGCTCCTATTCGAATCATTTTAGAAAGTTTGGCTATTCCTCCTGCTTGAGCAGAAAAACCTGATCCAATAGTGGATAATTTGTTTGTAAATATGATTTCATTGACATTACTTCCTGTATTGTTGTTTCCTTCAAAAAAATCAGTTACCCTGTCAAAATTAATGAAGTGAGAGTTAAGATTGATTCCGATATACATGTTTTGGTTTATTTGAGCTCCCACATTTAAAGAGAATTTACCATTTAAACCTGTACTTTCATAAAAATATTCCTGGTCAAAAATACCAGGGGAAACATTTGAGAAATAGGAAGTGTTGTCAGGATTGTTGATGTCATCGGCTTCTATAACAAACGCTTCGCGACCTAGAAAAGCTTGCTGGGCGCCATATCCTTCATTTTCACCAAGAAAGCTATAAAGATCACTTATCGTTTCTCTGGATCTTCTCGAGATTAAACTTTGTGGTATGCCTTGCGCTTCAGAAAGAAAGAAGGTGTCGATAGAATTTGCACTTCTACCCGATACAAAAAAATCATTCGAATTGTCAGAAGTTTGGTCGTATACTATTCCCAAAGATAATTTATTAATTCCTGAAGTGTTATTGTTGTAGTTGTTGTATACAAATACAGTACCTACTTGATTAAAATTCACATTACTGGTGTTTGTAGAATTAAAAGTGTTAAAGTAGGTTGCTTCATTATTGATTTGATTTGTAGAAAGTGTGACAGATCCATAAGAGTTCAGGAAAACAGCAGATCCTGCAGGATTAATCTGTAATGCAGATAAATCTCCTCCTAATGCTCCAAAAGCACCACTCATGGCTCTAAATCGAGCAGTTCCTAAAATATCTTGCTGAGAATACCGTAGCGCATCGGTTATATCCTGAGCGTTCAAAAAAGGCATAGATAGTATACCTATAAATAGGGATAGCTTTTTCATTCGTTGTTTTAATTATGAATTACAGAATGTCTTAAATCAAAGATTAGAGATCAATATTAAAAAAATGTTATATGAAAAAAGGTGTTTAACTTTTTAATTTCTTCCACGACTTCTACTTCCTCCTCGACTACCACTACTTCTTGATCTGCTTCCTCCTGATCTAGAGTATCCACTGCTTCGAGAAGAGCTTCCTCTAGAGTATCCAGAACTTCTACTTCTAGAAGAGCTGCGAGATGGAGATGAATATCCACTGCTTCTTGTTCTTGATGTCGGACTACTAGAGTATCTTCTTGTACCAGAACTATTTCTGCCTACCGAAGAAGATCTGGAGCGAGAAGAATAGTTGTTATTTGAAGATCTGTTATAATAATTACCTGCTGAAGATCTACTTCTTCTAGCTGCATTTACTCTTCTATTAGAATAGCCTTGTCTACTTCTGGCATTGTAACCTGAAGAATTTCTAGCTCTTGCACTATATCTTGAACTGTAACCTCTGCGACTTCTTGCGGAATAGGCGTATGAATTTCTTGATCCTAGGTTGTAGGAGGCATATCGGTTTCCTCTTCCATAGTAACCTCGATATCCACGATTATAATACCCTCTATATCCATATCCGTATCCATACCCGCGTCCATAAAAGCCTCTGCCATACCATGGGCGACCCCATCCCCATCCGGGTCCGTACCATCCGTTCCATCCCCATCCAGGTCCATACCATCCAGCGTTCCATCCCCATCCAGCACCATATAAACCCCATCCTGGTCCAAAACCACCATTCCATCCCCATCCAGCGTTCCAGCCTGTGTTGTATAGGTTAACATTAACTTCGGTAGGGTTGCTTCCCCATGCAGGTTGCCCAGCTTCATAACCTAATGCAGTTGTAGCGGTAGTATCTGCGACATCATACCCTTCGCTAGAATAAGAATCTACATCGGTGAAAATCGCATCTTGCTCGATAGCTTCATCGATCAATGCTGATTTTTCTGAGAAGTAACTAGAATAATAATTTGATTTCTTATCAGCACTACTTGGTTGAGTCTCTACGTTTCTTTGGTTTCCTGTTTCTCCATAGACTCCATCTCTATAAGGTACGTACTCATATGAACCACAAGATGTCAACATAAATAAAGTGCCTAAAAGTAAAAACCCTATTGCACCGTTTCTCTGAAAATAATTTTTAAGTCGCATATCTCCTTATTTTATTGTTGAACATTACAAATTTAGTTAGTTTTGCGCTAATTAAATTATATTTAACAGTGCCACAATATTTGTGCCAAATAGAGTTTTATGGGTAAGAATTTGACAAAACGTAGCGAAGATTATTCAAAATGGTATAACGAATTGGTCGTCAAGGCTGATCTAGCTGAGAATTCAGCAGTAAGAGGATGTATGGTAATTAAACCGTATGGTTATGCTATTTGGGAAAAAATGCAGGCAGAATTGGATAAAAAATTTAAGGAAACAGGGCATCAAAATGCATATTTTCCATTATTTGTTCCCAAAAGCCTGTTTGAAGCAGAAGAAAAAAATGCGGAAGGATTTGCAAAAGAGTGTGCTGTAGTTACTCATTATAGGTTAAAAACTGATCCAGAAGATGCATCTAAATTAATTGTAGATCCAAAAGCAAAATTAGAAGAAGAGTTGATTGTTCGCCCAACATCAGAAGCTATTATCTGGAACACATATAAGGGGTGGATTCAATCGTATAGAGATTTGCCGTTGCTAATTAATCAGTGGGCGAATGTGGTACGCTGGGAAATGCGTACACGATTGTTTTTGAGAACGGCGGAGTTTTTATGGCAAGAAGGTCATACAGCACACGAAACAAAAGCAGAAGCAATTGCTGAAACAGAGCAAATGAATAATGTATATGCTGATTTTGTAGAGGAGTTTATGGCTATCCCTGTTATCAAAGGAAGAAAAACCGAAAGTGAGCGTTTTGCTGGGGCAGAGGATACGTATTGTATCGAGGCATTAATGCAGGATGGTAAGGCTTTACAGGCAGGGACTTCACATTTTTTAGGTCAGAATTTTGCAAAAGCTTTTGATGTAAAATTTACATCAAAGGAAGGTAAATTGGATTATGTTTGGGCCACTTCTTGGGGAGTTTCGACACGGCTAATGGGGGCTTTGATAATGACTCATAGCGATGATAATGGTTTGGTATTGCCTCCAAGTTTAGCACCAATCCAGGTGGTGATTGTTCCGATTTATAAAGGCGAAGATCAATTAGCACAAATCTCTGAAGTAGCGAATGGTTTGGTTATGGATTTAAGGTCTAAAGGGGTTTCGGTAAAGTTTGATAATAGAGATACTTATAGACCGGGAGCTAAATTTGCTCAATATGAATTACAGGGAGTGCCTTTACGTGTTGCTATTGGGCCTAAGGATTTAGAAAAAGGAACAGTAGAGCTTGCTCGTCGTGATACATTTACAAAACAATTCGTGGCAAAAGATGAAGTAGTGAAGACTATAGAATCGTTATTGGTCGAAATTCAAGAAAATTTACATCAGAAAGCAACTCAATTTAGAGATAATCATATTACTGAAGTAAATTCTTTTGATGAATTTAAAGAGGTGTTAGAGAGCAAAGGAGGGTTTATTTCTGCTCATTGGGATGGGTCTGAAGAAACTGAACAAAAAATAAAAGAACTAACAAAGGCTACTATACGCTGTATTCCTTTTGATGTAAAAGAAGAAGATGGACAATGTGTTTATAGTGGTCAGCCATCTAAAAACCGTGTGTTATTTGCTAAGGCGTATTAAGTTTTAGAAAAAAATAAAATAACACTTGCGGCATTAAAAAATAGTTGTATTTTTGCATCCGCAATTAGACAACATGGCCCGTTCGTCTATCGGCTAGGACGCCAGGTTTTCATCCTGGTAAGAGGGGTTCGATTCCCCTACGGGCTACGAATATTGAAATTAATTGCAGGTTTAAAGTGAAAGCTATAAATTTGCAATCCTTGAAAAAGGAAAATGGCCCGTTCGTCTATCGGCTAGGACGCCAGGTTTTCATCCTGGTAAGAGGGGTTCGATTCCCCTACGGGCTACGAATGATATAGTAAAGAAATTTAATAGAAGAGAGATGGCAAATCATAAGTCAGCATTAAAAAGAATTAGAAGTAACGAGACAAAGCGTCTTAGAAACAGATATCAGCATAAAACAACACGTAATGCTATTAAAAAATTGCGTGAGTCTGATAAGAAAGAAGCAGAGACTTTGTTTCCAACAGTTGTTTCTATGCTTGACAAGTTAGCTAAGAATAATGTTATTCATAAGAATAAGGCTGCTAACTTAAAATCGCAATTAGCAAAACACGTAGCTGCACTATAATTATATAGTTCTTTACGTTTTATAATATAGTGAAAAGCTTTTCCATAATATGGAAAGGCTTTTTTTTGTTTATTTGTTTTTTTCTTCAATCCATCGAGACATAAATTCAGTGCTTCTTAATGTATGGTGCTGAAGCATTGTTCCGATAAAATTTTTTGTTCTGTGCTTTTTTAGATTATTTTTAAGGTGTGTCATCTCATCCAAAAATTTTTGCGAGAACGTGTTTTTTTGAAACCGGGTATTTATGATTTCTATTCCATTCTGTTGAGATTGTAGCCAAAGATTGGGTGTGGAATATAGTTTTATGGCAGCTTGGGCGAATCTTTTAGGGTCATTGGTTATAAAACCGTTCCAGTCTGACTCTTCGTTTAGCATTCCTTCTGCTCCAATAGTTGTTGTTATGCTTGGAGTTCCGCATAGCATTGATTCTGTAAGTTTGCCTTTTATTCCCGCTCCAAACTGTAATGGAGCAAGACATACTCTGGCGTTTTGCATCACTTCTCTAGCATTTTTTGCCCATCCTTTGATATAAAATCTGTCTTTTTGATTTTGAAGTTGTGTGGCTTTAGGTGGAGGGTATGACCCGTAGATATGTAATTCTGCTTCAGGTAATTCCTTTTTAATTAATGGCCAAATGATTTCTTTAAGATATAAAATGCTGTTCCAATTGGGTTCGTGTCTAAAATTTCCAATGGTAATAAAATGCTTCCGGTTTTGGTAATCGGGCCAGTTTTTCTTTGTTTCTATTGTGATCGGATCCAATAAAAAAGGTAAGTAGTGCAGTAGCTCGTTATCTATTTTGAAGCTTTTTTGAAGTAGCTCCATTTCGTAGTCTGAAATTATCAACGAAAGATCACATCGATAAATACTTGCTATTTCTCTTTTTGTATACTCATTATTTAAAAGATCATTAATCTCAAATTTATTTTTGTTTTTAAAACATTCTTGCCGTGTTTTTCTGAGAGAATGTAAGTCTTCGGTATTTAAGATTCTCAATGTATCTGGACAATGTTGTGCTACTCTCCATCCAAACTGTTCTTCTATCATAAATCGATCAAATATTACAATGGTTGGTTGAGTTTTTTTGATAAAATGATCAAAACTAGAATTATTTATCTCAATAGATACTTTAGAGATGTTTGGGTGGTTAAAATCAGTCATGTGATCAGTTTCTGCTGCTGGGGATGCAAAAGTAACCTTCCAGTTTTGAGATGTGAATAGTGCTATCAATTGTAACATTCGGCTTCCTGCTGCAGAGGAATTAGGTTCGGGCCAAACATAACCTATGATGAGAATGTGGTTCATTTTATATTTTAATTTGCAATAGACTCTAAATATATTCAATAAAAAAGCCTCAGTTTTTACTGAGGCTTTTTTATTATGTAACTTTTGAAATTCTTTTTGGCTATAGTTTAGCAAAAAGAGCTTCCATTTTTTCTTTTTCTTCTCTAGCTAATTCTTGATCAACCAAAATTCTACCGCTATGCTCATCAGTAATAATTTTTTTACGAGAGGCTATTTCCATCTGTACTTGTGGTGGAATAGTAAAAAACGATCCTCCAGAAGCTCCACGTTCTATGGCTACAACTGCTAATCCATTCTTTACATTTTGTCTGATTCTATTGTAAGCAGCAATCAAACGATCTTCGATATCCTTTTGGTAATCTTCAGATTTAGCTATTAATGACTGCTCTTCTTTCTCAGTTTCTGCTAGAATAGCGTCTAGTTCACCTTTTTTGTGATTAAGGTGTTCATTGCGTTCTGTAAGTTTTCCTTTAGTTTGATCGATGATCTCATTTTTTTGAACAATCTGTGCTTTGTGCTCTTTGATATGCTTTTCAGCTAATTGAATCTCTAATTCCTGAAATTCAACTTCTTTACTAAGAGAGTTGTATTCACGATTGTTACGCACATTTTTTTGTTGTTCTCCGTATTTTTTGATCAGTCCTTTAGCTTCCTCTATTAGGTTCTTTTTGGTCTTGATACCTTCATCGATAGTGTCAAGATCATTATTTAGCTTTTCTAATCTTTTGTTTAATCCGGCTACTTCATCTTCAAGATCTTCAACCTCTAAAGGTAATTCTCCCCGCACGTTTCTGATCTCATCAACTCTAGAGTCAATTAATTGCAAGTCATATAAAGCTCTTAATTTTTGCTCAACAGTAACTTCTTTCTTTGCCATATTTTATATGTATTGAATAGGATTGGTGTTTTTATCCGATAAAATGATGGCAAAATTACTGATTTTTTTTCTAAGATAAGTAACAATTAGGTTTTTTGTGTATTGTTCGCTTTCATAGTGTCCAATATCGGCTAATATAAGTTTTCCTTCTGCTTCATAGAATTGGTGATATTTTAGATCTGAAGTAATAAAGATATCGGCTTTGGCTCTTTGTGCATTTGAAATAGCAAAACTACCGCTACCTCCCAGAACAGCTACTTTTTTGATAGGTCTATTGAATAATGCAGAATGTTTTACACAGCCTGTTTTAAATACTTTTTTTATGTGCTTGAGAAATTCTAATTCATCTGTAGCTTTAGGAAGTTCACCAATCATTCCCATTCCGATATTTTGATTTTTATTTTCGAGAGTAGTAATCTCATATGCAACTTCTTCATAGGAATGATTTTCAAATAAGGCTTTTAGGATCTTCCTTTCGCAATGTTTGGGATAAGTAACCTGAATTTGAGTTTCTTTCTCATGATGAGTTATTCCTGCTTCGCCAAAAGAAGGATTTGCATTTTCTAAGGCTCTAAAAGTTCCTATCCCGTTAGATGAAAAACTACAATTATCATAATTACCGATTGATCCTACTCCAGCTTCAAAAAGTTTGGAACGTAGTTTTTCAGCTTCAGCAGTAGGAGTAAAGGTTACCAATTTTTTAATATTTCCGCTTTGCGGTATCAGAATTTTACGATTTATCAATCCTAATTGTTCGCACATCATATTATTTACACCATGTAATGCATTATCCAGAGCTGTGTGAATAGAAAAAATAGCGATATTGTTTTTGATCGCTTTTATAATTACACGTTCTACATAATTATTTCCATTGAATTTTTTAACTCCCTTAAATATAATTGGGTGAAAACTAACAATTAGATTACAATTGTTTTCTATGGCTTCGTCAACTATATTTTCGAGAGTGTCTAAGGTGACCAATATTCCAGTTACTATAGTTTCTGGGTGGCCAACCAGTAATCCAACATTATCAAAATCTTCTGCATACGATAGTGGAGCCAATGCTTCGAGATGTTGGGTGACTTCTTTTATTTGCATTATGGTGTTTGTTTTTTTGATTAAATTGTGTTCATAGAGGTTTTAAAAGCCAATTAAGGTAATAAAAATTGAATGTAAAAAACTTTTCTCAATAATCAAAGTTTCGTTTTATACTTTTGTTTGCTGAGTATATACTAAAAATATTGCATGTGAATTTACTGCGTAAGATACTTTTGCCGATTGTTCCTTTTTATTATTTCGTTACTTGGTTGCGAAATAAAATGTATGATTTTGGAATTAAGAAATCTAATACTTATGATTTTCCAGTTATTGCGGTAGGGAATCTTAGTGTAGGCGGAACTGGTAAATCTCCAATGATTGAATATTTGATTAGATTGCTTAATGATAAAAAGTATTTGGCAACTCTAAGCAGGGGATATAAAAGAGAGACTAAAGGTTTTCGGGTGGTTACTGCTTCTGCTTCTGCTCAAGAGGTTGGAGATGAGCCTCTTCAGTTTAAGAAAAAATTTAATGATATTATAGTTGCTGTGGATGCTGATAGGCGAAATGGTATCGCTAATCTAAGATCATTGAACCCCAAACCAGAAGTGATATTATTAGATGATGCGTATCAACATAGAAAAGTAAAAGCAGGTTTTTACATCCTGCTTACGGCGTATTATGACTTGTATTGTGATGATATTGTTTTGCCGACAGGAAACTTGAGAGAATCAAGAAAAGGAGCTGATAGGGCTAATATTATAGTAGTTACCAAGTGTCCCGAACTATTGTCATTGGAAGAAAGAAAAAAAATAGAGAGGAAGTTGGCTTTGAAACCTAATCAATTCTTGTTTTTTACTTCAATAGCCTATGGAGAAAATATTGTGAGCGTGTCAGAAACTAAATCGATACACTCTATACTCGATAGACCATTTACGCTGATTACAGGTGTTGCAAATCCGACACCTCTGATTGATTATTATACCTCTTTAGGATTGATGTTTAAACATATTAATTTTCCTGATCATCATAGTTTTACAAATAAAGAATTAGAAGAGCTAAAAACTCATGAATTTATTATAACTACAGAAAAAGATTATGTGAGATTGTCTTCTCATATTCCTGATGGTAAATTGTGGTATCAACCAATAGAAGTTAGTTTTGTTAAAGATGCTAATTTATTTGATGACAAATTAATGAGGTATTTAAATGATTCAGATTCTTCGCGATAGGGTAGTACTTTTTTGTTAAGCTTTTTCAATAGCTATAACAGTTTTAGGCTGTGGTTTTATTTTTTATAAAAGCTTTATGAAGTTTAGTGAAAAACTCTTCTGTTTTATAGGGCTTAGGTATGATATCATTAAATCCATTATCGTAGAATTCATCTAGATTATCATTAAGAGTGACCGCTGTTAATGCAATTATTGGTATTTCTATATTGAATTCTCTAATTTGTTTGGTGGCTTCAATCCCACTAATTCCAGGCATATGAATATCCATAAGAATCAAATCGAAGGTGTTTTCTTTAACCTTGCTAACAGCAATGTCACCATTATCAGCAACGTCACATTTTATTTTATTTTTTTCTAAAATTTTTCTGGTGATCAGTTGATTAATCTTATTGTCTTCTACAACAAGAATTCGTTTATCAATTAGAATATTGTAATCTATTTTTTTTGCTTCTTCAGTATAGTCAGTGCTCTTGTCTTCAAAAATTTCGAATTCAAGATTAAATAAGAATTTGGACCCTTTTCCTAACTCACTTTTTAGTTTTATTTCACTATCCATTAGCGATAAAAGGTTTTTGACAATGGATAGTCCTAGTCCTGTTCCTCCAAATTTTCTGTTAATCTGTACAGATCCTTGTGTAAAATTCTCAAAGATGCTTTGTTGTTTTTTTTCAGAAATTCCAACTCCATTATCTTCAATTTCAAAATTAAGAACCACTTTGTTTTCGGATCTACTAATTGGTTTTACTCGTATCCAAATATCTCCTTTTTGAGTAAATTTTATAGAGTTTCCAATAAGATTGATTAGGATTTGAGATACCTTTAAGGGATCTCCTTTTAGTTTAGAAGGTATAGATTCTTCGAACTCATAATGAAGCTTGTTGTTTCTGTCGTTTGCCGATTTTCCTAGAGCAATTAATACATCATTTATTCTTTTCTTTAAGTTAAATGATGTGTTTTCTATTTCTACTTTGTTAGCTTCTAGTTTATTAAGATCTAGTATGTTGTTTATTAGTGATAATAGATATTCGCCAGAAAACTTAAGAGAGTTAAGGTGTTCTTTCTGATTAGGAGTGGGACTTTCCTCAAGTAACAAATGTGTTAATCCAGTAACGGCATACAAAGGAGTTCTTAACTCGTGTGTTATAGTTGAGAGAAATTGAACTTTAGCTTCGCTTGCTCTTTCAGCATTTTCTTTGGCTATTATAAGTTCTGTGTTTTTGTTTTGTAATAACTCATTTGCCCTTGCTCTCAGGTTGTTATTTTTGTAAAGAGATAGTGTTAATAAAGAAAGTATAGTAATAAGCGCTATACTTAGTATAGTGGTTAAACGTCCTAATTTTAATGATTTTTGTTGTTGGATGTTTTCTTCCGTTAATTCTTCTATAAGGACATTGTTTTCATTTAAGTTTAATTTTGCACCTGCTTCCTGAACTATAATTTCTTTATTAGTGTTAAATAGAGAGTCTTTTATTTTTTGATGAGTTTTTAAATTTTGCAAAGAAGTTAGGTAATCTTCTTTTTTGTCATAAATCTCACTATATATCTTATAGCATTCTGATCTAATGACAACGTATCTCATTTTTTTTCCAATTTGCATTGCCAAATCATTAGATTTTTTGGCTTCATCATATTGTTCTAAAGATATATGGGCTTTAGCTTTGTTTATATATAATTTTGCTTTGTTATATAATTGGTTTAAAGAAGTTATTTTTGGAAGCCCTTTATTAAAATACTGCATTGCTATTTCTGGTTGTTTGTGTTCTAACATCAGAATACCAAGATTTAGGTTTATAAATCCTTCCTCATCTTTATTGTAATTGTCATTGGTCAATGCAAGAGCTTTTTTCAAAACATCTTCTGCGGTTTTATAATCTTTAATTTGTGTAGCAATGGAGCCATAAAGAGCATAAGAACTAGCCAACATTACTTTATCGTTGTCTTCTTTTTGAATTTTAATAGCATTAAGAACCTGTTCCTCTGCTTTTTTTAAATCTCCTAATTGACTATATAATTTAGCTAAGACCAAGCAGGTTTTGGCTTGATAGCTTCGGTTTGGGTCATTGATAACCATTTCTTTTGCCAGAGAAATGTTGGATAAAGCTTGTTTTAATTGGGCTTGATCAATAGATGTGTACGCTTTAAGTAAGTAACCATCAATAGAGTCCTTTATCTGTCTGTTTTCTCCAAGTTCACTTGTCTGTGAATAACCAAAAAAACAACAAATAAGTAAAAATTTTATTATAAAATATCTGATTTGGGTTGGCATTTTTCCTCTGAAATATCTCAACTAAGATAGTTATTTCTTACAAATGTTAATAATTAAATCAATTATTCTGCTACTATAGCCAATTTCATTATCATACCAACCAATAATTTTTACCATTTTTCCAATAACAGATGTCATTAAAGAATCAAAGATACAGGAATGCTGATTGCCTAGTATATCAACAGAGACAATTGGGTCTTCTGTATATGAAAGAATCCCCTTTAGATAAGTGGTAGACGCTTTTTTGAATTCGGCGTTAATTTCTTGTATTGATGTTTCTTTTTTTACATTGAAAGTGATATCTGTAAGAGAACCATTAGGAACAGGAACTCGAATACCACAACCTCCAATAACACTACTTAGCTCAGGGAAAATTTTTGTTAAAGCTTTTGCAGCTCCTGTTGTGGTTGGAACAATAGATTGGCTAGCGGCTCGGGCTCTTCTTAAGTCTCTATGCGGTTGATCATGTAAACTTTGATCTGTCGTGTAACTGTGAATAGTAGTGATGTATGCTTGTTCAATCCCGCACAGGTCATTTACTACCTTTATCATTGGTGCTGCATTATTTGTGGTACAGGAAGCATTTGATATTATGGTTTCAGAACCATCTATAATTTCCTCATTTACTCCTAAAACAACGGTTTTTATATCATCTTCTATAGAAGGTGCAGAAAGAATAACTTTTTTAGCTCCTGCTTTTAGGTGTCCTTCTGCTTCATTTTTTGTTTTGAATTTCCCAGTTGCTTCAATCACAACATCCACATCATATTTGTTCCAGGTACAATGTACTGGATTAGTTTTATTAAATAAGGGTATTGATTTTCCTTGAACTATGATATGGTTAGAGTCATAGGATACCTCAAAAGGTAAAAGCCCATGAATACTATCGTATTTTAAAAGATGACTTAATGTTTTTGTATCTGCAAGGTCGTTTATAGCTACAACTTCTATATTTTGGTGATTGATTAATAATCTAAAAAGATTACGGCCTATTCTTCCAAATCCGTTGATTGCAATTCTTATAGGTGTATTCATTAAACTTATTACCCTGATTTAGAATTATGTTAAATGTTTTTGAGCCTTATATGAAGACCTTACCAAGGCGCCACTTTCTACATGTCTAAAACCCATTTCCAAGCCAATTTCTTCATATTTTTTAAACTGATCTGGGGTTATAAATTCTTTTACTGGCAGGTGTTTCTTGCTTGGTTGTAAATATTGTCCTATAGTCACAATATCTAAATTAACAGATCTTAAATCTGTCAATGTTTGAATAACTTCTTCTTCTTTTTCACCAAGACCAAGCATGATTCCGCTTTTTGTACGGCCAATTCCATTATCTTTAAGATATTTCAATACTTGAAGACTTTGTTCGTACTTAGCTTGTATACGAACTTCTCGTGTCAGTCTTTTCACGGTTTCCATATTATGAGAGACTACTTCTGGTTTTACCGTGATAATTCTATCTATATTTTTTGTTTTTCCTTGAAAGTCTGGAATTAAAGTTTCTAGTGTTGTTTCGGGATTCATTCTACGGATAGCCTGAATAGTTTCTGCCCAAATAATTGAACCTCCGTCAGAAAGATCGTCTCTGTCTACAGAAGTGACAACAGCATGTTTTATATTCATGATTTTTATAGATCGTGCTACCTTTTCAGGTTCTTCCCAATCTACGGTCTCTGGTCTTCCAGTCTTTACTCCACAAAAGCCACAAGAACGTGTACAGATGTTACCTAGAATCATAAACGTTGCAGTTCCTTCACTCCAACATTCTCCCATATTAGGGCAGCTTCCTGATGTACAAATTGTATGTAAATTATATTTATCTACTAGTCCTCTAAGTTCTGTATATTTCTTTCCAGTAGGGAGTTTAACTCGCAACCATTTTGGTTTCCCTTTAGGAGGTGTCACACTGGCAACATCATTATTCATACAAGTGGTATTTTTAGCAAAAATACAAAGAAAGCTTAGATTAATAATAAGTTCTCATTAAAGTTGTGATTATGATATCGAAATAATGATTAGTCATTAAGACTTAATTGGGTTTTTGATTTTTGATTTTGTATAATTTTAAGTGTAATAAAGATTGCAGAATTAAGTTAAGTAAACATATTTTAACTTTTAATTTGTAAATCGAAAAATATTATAGATAACCTCCTTTTTTTTAGGGAGTTGATTTAAAGATGATTGTGGTTTTGATTTTTGAGTACAGTAAAACCACACTTGAACAATGTGTTAACATCAAGTTAAAATTAAGTTAATGTAAAATTTTTTTCAAATTTGATAGTTATGCTTTCAAAAGAGAAAAAAAGATGCTCAAAGAAGAAGTAAGCGCTAAAAAGATAAAAAATAATCGAAAACGTGTAGAAAAATGGTTGCTTAACAATCAGAGGTATATTAATATTACTGCAATAGAAAAAGAAATTTCTGCACCAAAAGGGTTGATTCAAAAGTTTGTGAAGTATGATAAAAAGATAAATGATAAATGGATTGATCCATTGTATATCGTTATCAAAAGATTTACCTCATTTAACCTGAGATAATGATATTTTTCTGCTAAATTTTGATAATTAGCTTTTTGCGTTATTAATTATTTCAGAGAGTAATTTTCTTGCTCTTAATAGTTTTACCTTTACATTATTCATTGGTTCATTAAGAGTGTTTGCAATTTCTTTGTAACTTAATTCTTGAAAATAGCGCAAATTAATTATTCTTTGATAATTTGGTTTTAACTGCTTTATATAAAGGAGTAATTGAGCTAAATTTTGTTCAGTAATTAATTTATCTTCAGGAGTAGGGGTGTCATCGACTATTTTGTATACAGAATCATCTACCCGAGTTGTCGTTTTGGATTGTATAGAGGCGCTTTTTTTTCTTAATAAGTCAATATGAATATTTTTCGAAATTTGGATTAACCACGATTTAAAATTATATTCTTCTTTAAACGTGCTAATCTTGTCAAATGCCCTAGAAAAACTCTGTATAGTAATATCTTCTGCTTCATATTCATCTAGCGTTCTTTTCAGTTGAAAATTATAAACATCATTCCAGAAAGTATCTAAAAGATAGTTAAAAGATATTTGCTTCCCTTCTTTAGCTTTCTTAATATGATCTTCTAATAAAATAGACTGTTCTTTTTTTTTCAATGAATTTTTTTTGGATAGAATGGATAGAAAGATTCAGGCTATTTGGAATGCCCATCATCGTTACAGTTAGAAAACTGATCTGGAGTTTTTCCACATAAAGAACATGATTCTCCTTCTTTATTAAGAAAGGGGCTTTGGCTAGCACAGGTTCCAGCAAATTTACCATCTTTTTTGGCCCATAATTTAATAGCAATTCCTCCAAAGGCCAAAAGTAATAAGCCAATTGTTAGCAATAAAAGTTCCATTAGTTTTTATTTATTGTTTTAAATCTTCATATAAAATTTGTTATTAAGGAGTATAATATACTTCCAAAATATCAATAGTTTATCTCATAACTAAACATACTATTATGAAGCACAAAGATACAAAGAATGTATGGCTAAGTAAATATTTCAGTATAGAATTGTTGTCTTGTTAAAGTGTTGGTAATAAGTTCTTTGTGTAGATTATATGATGTTAACTTCTGTTTCTAAGGTGATATCGAATTTTTGTTTTATCTTTTTTTGGATTTTTTTTGCCAGATTAAAAATTTCTTTCCCAGTAGCGCTACCGTGATTTACCAGTACCAATGCTTGCTTTTCGTGAACTCCAGCATCACCCCAGCGCTTTCCTTTAAAACCAGACTGTTCTATAAGCCAACCCGCTGGTACTTTGATGTTGTTTTCATTTAAAGAATATGATGGAATATCAGGATGTGTTTTTTGAAGTTTGGTAAAAAGAGCTTTAGAAATGATAGGGTTTTTAAAAAAACTACCACTATTTCCTATCTCAGATGGATCAGGAAGTTTACTTTGTCTTATCTGAATTACCGTTTGCGAAATATCCTTAATTGAAGGATTTTTAATATTTTTTTCAAGTAAAGCACTTTCTATTGCTCCATAGTTAGTGTTGAGATTGTGATGTTTTTTAGTTAGTTTAAAGGTTACTTTTGTAATAATATATTCTCCTTTTGCCTCATTCTTAAAAATAGAATTACGATACTCAAATTTACAATCTTCCTTTTTGAAAATATGTTTTTTTTGAGTTGAAATGCTAATAGCTTCACAACTCATCATTGTATCTTTGAGTTCAACACCATATGCACCAATATTTTGAATAGGCGCACTACCAACATAACCAGGAATTAGTGATAAGTTTTCTAATCCTCCATAATTGTTTTGAATACAATATTGAACAAAATCATTCCAGTTTTCTCCTGCACAAGCAGAAATTAAAACAGTACTTTCAGACTCTTCAAGTATTTCTATTCCCTTTATGGCTATATGGATAACTAATGCCTCAATATTTTTTGTTAGCAGCATATTACTGCCTCCACTTAGAATGAAGAGATTTTTTTTATTGTGTTCTGAAAGGATATACTTAAGTTCAGATTCAGACGTGATTGCTATAAATTCTGATGCAATGGCGTTGATTCCGAATGTATTGTATTCTTTTAAGGATTTTTTATACTCAATCTTCATCAATTTTATATTTTTCTAAACCTTGTCTTAAAATTTCAATTGCTTTTTTAAGATCCCTTCGATTAAGCACATAAGCAATACGTACTTGATTTTTTCCTTTTTCTGGACTTGAATAAAATCCAGAAGCAGGTGCTACCATAACCGTCTGTTTTTCTACATCAAATTTGTCCAGTAACCATTGTGCAAAGTGATCTGCATTTTTAATAGGTAATTCTGCGATACAATAAAAAGCTCCTTTTGGCATAGCAACTTTTACACCAGGAATTTCTCTAAGTCCAGAAACAAGAGTATTTCTCCTTAGTTTATATTTTTCAATAGTTTCAGTATAGTATGAGTCAGGCGCTTCTAATGCAGCTTCACTTGCAATTTGAGCCAGGGTAGGAGGACTTAAACGAGCTTGAGCAAATTTCATAGCAGTTTGCATAACACTTTTGTTTTTACTTACAATACATCCAATACGAGCTCCACACATGCTGTAACGCTTTGATACAGAGTCTACAATAATTGCATGTTCATTTAATCCTTTTTCCTGAAGAATAGAATAATGCTCTGACTCATCATAAACAAACTCTCGATAGACTTCATCTGAGATAAGAAATAAATCATATTTAATGGCAAGCGCTGATAATTGTTTAATTTCTTCTTTACTATATAAATAACCCGTTGGATTGCCAGGGTTGCAGATTAAGATTGCTTTGGTTTTTTTGGTAATAAGTTTTTCGAATTCTTTGATTGAAGGTAATGCAAACCCAGTCTCAATTTTAGAAATTACAGGAACCACAGTAACCGTTGATTGTGTAGAAAAACTATAATAATTAGCATAAAAGGGTTCAGGTACAATAATTTCGTCACCTGGATCAGTAATGCTTCCCATAGTAAAAATTAAGGCCTCACTACCACCAGTAGTTACCAAAATATCATCTGATGAAATTGCAATATCATGCTTCGCATAATATTTAGCTAATTTTTTTCTAAAACTCTCAAAACCGGCTGAATGACTATATGCAAGGATGTCTAAATTATGGTTTCGTATTGCATCCATGGCTTCAGTCGGTGTTTTGATATCTGGTTGACCGATATTAAGATGGTAAATGTGCTTGCCCTCTTTTACAGCTTTTTCTGCAAAAGGAGCCAATTTTCGAATTGGCGATTCTGGCATAGCTTTGCCTTTATGTGATACTATTGGCATCTGATCTAATTTAATAAAATGAAATAGCGGTAAATTTCTTAAAATATTTAAGATATAACGATATAATTGATGTAATTTTTCAACTATTTTTCTATATTTAGTGTAATGAAGATTTTATCATTGGATTTTTGCCATTTTCTTAAAAGTAAGATTTTAGTAGTATTACTATTATTAAATGTTGTCCTTTTTGCTCAAAAGAGTTTCAAGCTTCCTGCGGGAAAAAAACATGATAAACTCAGATTTGAATTAGCAAATAACCTTATCATCATACCTGTTGTTGTGAATGGAGTCGAGCTTTCTTTTATTCTAGACACAGGTGTGGGATCTACAATTATCTTTAGTGTTGATAATAAAAGCTCACTTGAGCTTAAAAATGCTTCGAAAATTTATCTTAGAGGTTTAGGAGATAACGAACCAGTAGAAGCCATAAAATCAATTAATAATGAAGTCAGAATAGGTAAAGCAACAAGTAGAAATCATAAAATCTATTTGGTTTTAGATGAATCTATTAATTTTTCTCCTCGTATGGGGTTTCCAGTACACGGTATTATAGGTTATGATCTTTTTAAAGATTTTATATTGGAGATCAATTATTCTAAAAGAGTTATTAAAATGAATAATCCTGAAACCTATGTATATAAAAAATGTGAAAAATGTTATAACACTAAAATTAATTTTAGGAATAGTAGAAAAAGACCATTTATTACTGCCAAGTATAAATCAGATAAAGGATTAATTGATGTTAACCTTTTATTAGATTCGGGTTCTGGTTCTTCCCTATGGTTATTTGAAAATAAAGAAAATGGTATCCATGTTGGAAATAATTCATTTAGAGATTTTTTAGGAAAAGGTTTTAATGGTGATATATATGGACGAAAAACTAAAATTGAAGAGCTTCGTTTAGGAGATTTTATGATGAAAGAAGTTAAAGCATCTTTTCCTGATTCAATTTATATACAAGGAATATCTCAAAGTAATAGACAAGGTTCGTTAGGAGGAAGTGTTTTAAGAAGATTTAATTTGGTAGTAGATTATCCTGGTGAAAAAATATCTTTTAGAAAAAACGGCTATTTCGATAAACCTTTTAATTATAATATGAGTGGACTTACTATCCAACATACTGGTTTTACTGCTATCAAAGGATATAAGGAAAATAATACAATTCATCTCGGGTTAAACGAAGTGGTTACCAAAAAAACATTAGAATTGTCCAACGATTTTGCACTCCTTCCCACATACGAAATTTCAGATGTTAGGACTAATTCACCTGCCCATCTTGCTGGTTTGCAAAAAGGAGACGTGGTTTTAGAAGTAAATGGAAAGAAGACGTTTAATTATAAACTTTCAGACCTTAATGAATTGTTTTATTTTCAGGAAGGAAAGAAAATTATAATAAAGGTAGAACGTTTAGGGATTGAGATTAAGTATGTCTTTTATCTTAAGAAAGTAATTTAAAAAAATGTAAAAAGGGATGCTATCAAATAACATCCCTTTTTTATAATATATACCTAAATAATTATTTTAGTTTGTTTTTTCTAGAACACTTTTATCAGTTACTGTACCTTTGATTTTAATTGCTTTTGTAGCTTCTTCTGCGTTAGAATATACAGTAATCGTTTTACGTATCGGTCCAACTCTTTTGGTGTCATATTTTACTTCAATAACACCTGATTCTCCTGGAGCAATCGCTTTTTCTGGTTTTTTCGGAATTGTGCATCCACAACTAGAATATACTTTAGAAATGATTAAAGGTGATTTTCCTGTGTTCGTAAATTCAAATTGTCGAACTCCGTTACTGCCTTTAGCGATTTCTCCATAATCAACGACTTCTGATTTAAATTTTATTTGTGCTTTATCTTGTGCGTTTAGGGTTATACCCAGAAAACAAACACATAAAATCATCATTATTTTTTTCATAATGTAGGTTTTTATTAAATGTAAAAGTACTTACTTTTTATTCAATTGCAAAATCATAATCCAAAGTGAGGAGTACCAAATTAGGTATAAAAATTTAGATCATAAGGTGAATACTAGGTTGTATGGCTTATGTTAAAGTGTAATATTAAGTCATTTTTCACCTTATGTTTTTTAAATTTTCATATTTCTCACTTCATACTTCATACTATAATAATTACTTTTGCACTTCAAAATTCAAAAACCAGACCAAAGTATGGCTTTAGCGGAAAAATACGATGCAAAATCGGTAGAAGACAAATGGTATTCTTATTGGATGGAAAATAATTATTTCCATTCTGAAGTTGATGAAAGAGAACCGTATACTATTGTTATACCTCCGCCAAATGTCACAGGTGTTCTTCATATGGGGCATATGCTAAATAATACGATACAAGATGTACTTATTAGAAAAGCACGCCTTAAAGGATATAATGCTTGCTGGATTCCTGGTACCGATCATGCATCAATTGCTACAGAAGCTAAAGTTGTTGCAAAGTTAAGAGAAGAAGGAATCAATAAAAACGATCTTACTCGAGAAGAATTTTTAGAACATGCATGGGAATGGACTCATAAACATGGAGGTATTATCCTAGAGCAGCTTAAAAAATTAGGAGCTTCATGTGACTGGGAACGCACCGCTTTTACAATGGATAAAAATTTATCTTCTTCTGTGATCAAGGTTTTTGTTGATTTATATAACAAAGGTCTTATTTATAGAGGCTATAGAATGGTAAATTGGGATCCTCAAGCCAAGACTACTTTGTCAGACGAAGAAGTAATTTATGAAGAAAAACAAGGTGGGTTATATTACCTAAACTATAAGATAGAAAATAGTGAGGATGTGCTAACTATCGCCACGACACGTCCAGAAACTATAATGGGTGATACAGCGATTTGTATTAACCCAAATGATGAAAGGTTCACGTATCTTAAGGGTAAAAAAGCAATTGTACCTATCGCTAATCGGGTGATTCCTATAATAGAAGATGAATATGTGGATATGGAATTTGGTACAGGGTGTTTAAAAGTAACACCAGCTCATGACCCTAATGATAAGGTGCTTGGAGATAAACATAATCTTGAAGTTATTGATATTTTTAATGATAATGCAACTTTAAATGCTTTTGGGTTACATTATGAAGGAAAAGATCGTTTTGTAGTACGTAAAGAGATTATTAAAGAACTTGAGAGTATTGGAGCCTTAGAGAAAACTGAAACCCATCTTAATAAAGTGGGAACTAGTGAGCGTACCAAAGCTGTAATAGAACCAAAATTGAGTGATCAGTGGTTTTTGAAAATGAAAGACCTTGCCCAACCAGCTTTAGATGCGGTACTGGATAAAGAAGTCAATTTGGTGCCTGAAAAATTTGTTAATACCTATCGTTACTGGATGGAGAATGTTAGAGATTGGAATATCTCTCGTCAGCTTTGGTGGGGACATCAAATTCCAGCATATTTCTATGGTTCAGGTAAAGAAGATTTTGTAGTTGCAGAGAGTAGAGTAGAAGCACTTTCTTTGGCAAAACAAAAAACAGGAAATGATTCGTTAAAAGATGCAGATCTTACGCAGGACCCTGATGCTTTAGATACGTGGTTTTCTTCATGGTTATGGCCAATGAGTGTCTTTAACGGCGTTTTGGAGCCAGATAATGAAGAAATTAATTACTATTATCCAACTAATGACTTGGTTACTGCTCCAGAGATCTTGTTTTTCTGGGTCGCTCGTATGATCATTGCAGGGTATGAGTATCGTAAAGAAAAACCATTTACAAATGTATATCTTACAGGAATAGTTCGTGATAAACAAAGACGTAAGATGTCTAAGTCCTTGGGTAATTCGCCAGATCCATTGGATTTAATTGATAAATATGGCGCAGATGGTATTAGGGTAGGGATGTTATTGAGTTCACCTGCAGGAAATGATTTAATGTTTGATGAAGATTTATGCAAGCAAGGTAGTGCTTTTGTAAATAAGATATTTAATGCCTCCAGACTTGTTTTGGGTTGGAAAGTAGATGCGGCGATTGAACAACCAGAATCTTCAATTGTTGCAATTGATTGGTATCAATCAAAATTTCAGAAAGCACTTGTAGAATTAGAAAATAATTATAACAAGTATAGAATTAGTGACGCATTAATGACAACTTATAAGTTGATCTGGGATGATTTCTGTGGTTGGTTATTAGAAATGGTTAAGCCTGCATATGGTAATCCAATTGATGCTAAAACGTATCAGCAGATAATAGATATATTAGAAGATAATCTTAAGATTTTACATCCTTTTGTGCCTTTTATTTCTGAGGAAATATGGCAACAAATTTCAGAAAGAAGTACTGAAGAAGCACTTATCATTGCTAGTTGGCCAGAAGAAAAGTCGGTAAATGAAGATTTGATCAAGAAATTTGAAATTGCAGGAGATGTAATTTCTGGAATTCGTACCATACGTAAGGAGAAAAATATATCTTTTAAAGATACAATAGAGTTATTTGTACTTAATAGTGAGAAGTTAAACACAACTTTTGATACTGTAATTAGTAAATTAGGAAACTTATCGGTATTAAATTATGTTGAAGAAAAAGTAGAAGGAGCTCTTTCTTTTAGAGTGAAATCTAATGAGTATTTTATTCCGATTTCTGGAGCGATTGATATAGAAGAAGAAATTAAAAAACTAACAGATGAATTACTGTATACAGAAGGTTTTTTGAAATCTGTACAGAAGAAGTTGCAAAATGAACGTTTTGTGAACAATGCTCCTGAGCAAGTTATTGCAACAGAAAGAAAAAAAGAGGCTGATGCTGAAGCAAAAATAGCAACATTGAAATCAAGTTTAGAGAGTCTTCGAAGTTAATCTTTCTGTTTTTTAATCTCTCATATAGAGTTTAATTCCTCAAGGCTTGCCTCGAAAACAAAATGCATTTTTAGAAGTATATCTCGTTTTCTTGTATCGAGGCTGTTGATTTTATATAAAGACTTGACTTATAAGACAATAAAGGCTTTTTTGTAATTGTTCGTGTAATATATTCACTTTTAGATGTTAAAAACCTCATTATCTTGTGAATATTTGTTAATATTATAATAAATCAGAAAATAAAACACATGCTTTATTGTTTTTATTTTATGTCTCATAAAACAAAAAGCAAATGAAAAGCTATATATTCTATATGTTTCTTTCTTTAGTCGTCATAACCTCATGTGATGATAATGATGAAGAGCCTAATCAGGTAAATATTTCTGTACCAGGAATGTCTAATGTAATTAGTGAAACTAGTTTTGTTGTAACAGAAGCTGCTATTTTAAAAGCTTTGGAGGCAATAGGACCTATAAATATTGTAGCACAAGTAGACCATAGAGCAAATGCATTATCTGTGAACAAGGAGCTAGATAGTACAAAAGTCATTATTTTTGGAAACCCCAACCTAGGAACACCCTTAATGCAGAAAAATCAATTAGCAGGATTAGATTTACCTCAAAAACTATTTTTATTTCGAGATGAATCTAATAATATAAGAGTGGCTTTTAATAATATCGATTATCTTCAAAAACGATATGACCTCGAGGGCGTAGAGTCATTAAATACTATAGCTGGAGCATTGGAGAATTTTGCAACACTAAATAGTATTGGAGATTTAGAAATAAACAATGCAGAATCTATTGATAAAGAAGAAGGGATTCTTACTAAGGATAGTAATCAAAATTTTGAAGAAACTTATAATAGTTTAATAACTGCAATACAGAACAATGATAATCTAAGGTTAGTGGCAGAAGTTAATCATCAAGCCAATGCTGAATCCATAAATTTAGAATTAAATCCAACTCGATTGGTGATTTTTGGAAATCCTAATTTAGGAACACCATTAATACAGAATGCACAGACAATAGGAATAGATTTACCACAAAAAATACTAGTTTGGCAAGATGGGGAGGGTAAAGTGAAAATATCTTATAATACCCCTATTTTTTTACAAGAACGTCATGGAATAAAAGGCAATGAAGATTTGTTAATCACTATTTCTAATGCATTAGATGCTTTGACAAATGCAGCAGCTGGGGTTAAGATGTAGTCAGTCCGAATCCGTAATGTATTTATTAACTAATTCGATGTATTTTAATTTGGCTTCGTTTGGAGTAAGGCTTTTTACTTGAAAAAGAGCGTTTAGTTTAAATGCATTTCTCAATTCACTATCCCCAGAGGGGTTGTAGAATCCAGAACCTTCAGCATGTATTGCTTGCTTGTAGTACGCGTAAAAATGAAGCATAACGTCTGGAGGCAATTGTATTTTGGTATTGCTGGCACGTTTAAAAGCACGTTTGAAATTAATATTTAATTCCTCTTCGGTCATGACTATACATTAGCAATAATGCTTTCTCCTCCTTTGACTTTTTGATCTAGAGCTACATTTATTTCTGTTCCAATTGGTAAAAAGACATCAACTCTAGAGCCAAATTTAATAAATCCACTATCAGATCCTTGAACTACTTTTTCCCCTTCTTTTGCATAGTTCACTATCCTCTTGGCTAATGCACCTGCAATTTGTCTATATAAGACGTCTATACTGCTGTTTTTTACAACTACTGTCGTTCTTTCGTTTTCTTCGGAAGCTTTAGGATGCCAGGCAACGAGGTATTTTCCAGGATGATATTTACTTAGAACAACTTTTCCATTAATTGGGTGTCTTGTTACATGCACATTTATAGGGGACATAAAAATAGAAACCTGAAGTCTATTCTCATTAAAGTATTCTTTTTCAAAAACTTCTTCAATAACAACTACTTTTCCATCAACAGGCGCAACTATAGTGCGGTCATCAACCTTTGTTTTTCTTTTAGGATTTCTGAAAAATTGTAAAATTAAAATCAGAAGTATTAAAGTAACCGAAAATATGCCAATTTGCCATTCATCATTTTGAATAGCTACATAAGATGCTACATTAATACCAATAAAAAATACTAGAGTAATAGAAATTATTTTATATCCTTCTTTATGAAACATGATGTAAGATTTGTAAAAATACGTATAAAAATGGGCTGGCAAATATAACACTATCTAATCGATCATATATGCCACCATGACCAGGCATTATTGTACCACTATCTTTAACACCTGCTTGTCGTTTAAACTTGGATTGAATAAGGTCACCCAGTGTGCCAAAAATACTTATAATAATGCTTATAATCAACCAAATGCCTATAGATAACGAATTTGAGAATATTGCTATTAAATAACCGGCTAGCATTGAGAAAATGAAACCTCCAAAAAAGCCTTCAATTGTTTTTTTAGGAGATATACGTTCTAATAATTTATGTTTTCCGAAATTTTTACCAACCAAATATGCAAAAGAATCATTGGTCCAGGTAATTAAAAAGGCTCCTGCAATTATTATTGGTTGATAATGTCCAGAATAGCTAGGGATAAGTGTTAGGAATATAATTGCTGTAATTAGATAAAAAATACTAGTTCGGTATTTCCGTTTTTCGAACATTGGGATAATGCGAATTGTAACTAAATCTTTTACCAAAAATAATTCTGTGATGATAGTTAAAACTAAAAAAGGAATAATAACATAAATTTGATCCTGAAAGACATGTAAAATCCCTAAAAAAACAATAAATATGACGTACAGTCTTTTATTTTTGAGGTGAACTAGTTTTTGGAATTCGTATATAGAAACGATTCCAAAAATAAAAAACACCCCAATAAAAGTGTATCTATTGATGAATATTGATATTAGTAATATCGAGACATATAGTAATCCCGACAAAGACCTAGTGAGTAGTTCTTTCATATTATAAATCTTCCAGAAGGAGCAAATATAAATTTTTTGAACTACTTCCGTAGCTTAAGAAATCCTTTTCTTTTTGAGGTTCGAAATCCTTAATTGTAGTAATGTTAGAGGGTATAGAATTTCTGTTTTTACTCTTTATGCCTTTTAATCCTTCTCCAATACTTTTAACTAATTGACTGGTAGCTGCTAGAATTACAAAATGATCTGGTAATTCAGTAAGTTTTTTCTCTTTAAGTTGGTTTGAAGAAATAAGTATGGCTCCACTATCTGCAATCAAATATTCACAAGTAGCAAAAAAGAAAGAAGATGTAGAAGCGTTTTTTACAAAATTTAGATTAAAACCAGAGAATTTGTGTTCCAGACCCATGTCAAAGGAACAGACGTCTTTTTCATACCAATCATTTTCCAGTAAAATCTTATCAAAAGAGTCCAGAACTTCATTGTTGTTGTCGCAATAGATAAACTTGCCGCCATTTCTTTTGAAATTGATCATAAAACTTTCGTCAATCGGTAAATCAATTTCAGGCATGTATTTACTGCGATCGTCTATATGACGTTCTTTGTTCTTTTGGTCTGATTTAGATTTTGATGAAAAAATTCTTCTAAATAGACTCATTTTTTGAATTAAGATTGGGAGATTACGGTTTTACATTACATTCAAAGATAAAAAAATCTTAACCTAATATTCCTGTTAAGTTAAGATTTTTTAATTTACCTGTAAAAAAAATACTTATTTAAGAAGGTTCTGTGATAATTTCCTCTTCTTTTTTGCCAAAAGGTCGCTCTCCAAAGATTTTTTCTAGATTATCTTTGAAAATAACTTCTTTTTCAAGAAGTACTTCTGCTAGTTCTGTAAGTTTGTCTTTGTGTTTTTCTAATAAATCAATCGCTCTTTGGTATTGGACTTCGATAATATTAGAAATTTCTTTATCAATTAGTTCACTGGTTTGTTCGCTATATGGTTTTGTAAAGTTGTATTCACTTTGGCCTGAAGAATCATAATATGTAAGGTTTCCTACTTTATCATTCAATCCATAGACTGTAACCATAGCTCTTGCTTGCTTGGTAACTTTTTCAAGATCGCTTAATGCTCCAGTAGAAATTTCGTCAAATATTACTTTCTCAGCGGCACGACCTCCTAAAGCAGCGCACATTTCATCAAGCATTTGATTAGGTCTTACAATTAATCGTTCTTCTGGTAAATACCAAGCAGCACCTAGAGATTGACCTCTAGGGACAATAGTAACTTTTACCAATGGCGCAGCATGTTCTAACATCCAACTTACGGTTGCGTGTCCTGCTTCATGAAAAGCAATAGCTCGTTTTTCCTGTGGAGTGATAATTTTATTCTTTTTCTCTAATCCACCTACAATCCTATCGACAGCATCAAGAAAATCTTGTTTTCCAACAGCTTTATTACCTTTTCTAGCTGCTATTAGAGCTGCTTCGTTACATACATTAGCAATATCAGCACCAGAAAACCCAGGAGTTTGCTTTGCCATGAATTCTGTATCAAGTTCATTTTCAACTTTCTTTAATGGTTTTAAATGAACATCAAATATTTCTTTACGTTCACGAATATCTGGAAGGTCAACATAAATCTGACGATCAAAACGACCAGCACGAAGTAATGCTTTATCTAATACATCGGCTCTATTTGTCGCAGCGATTACAATTACATTAGTATTTGTACCAAAACCATCCATTTCTGTTAATAGTTGGTTCAATGTATTTTCTCTTTCATCATTAGAACCTGAGAAATTACTTTTTCCTCTAGCTCTACCTACAGCATCAATTTCATCAATAAAAATTATGGCAGGAGATTTTTCTTTTGCTTGTTTAAATAAATCTCGAACACGAGAAGCACCAACACCTACAAACATTTCAACAAAATCTGATCCTGATAAAGAAAAGAAAGGTACTTTGGCTTCACCAGCAACAGCTTTAGCTAAAAGGGTTTTACCTGTTCCAGGAGGGCCTACCAACAATGCTCCTTTTGGAATTTTCCCACCTAAAGAGGTGTATTTTTCGGGATTCTTAAGGAAGTCAACAATTTCTTGGACTTCTTCTTTTGCACCTTCCAATCCAGCTACATTTTCAAAAGAAACTTTGACTTCTGTATTTTGATCAAAAAGTTTTGCTTTGGATTTACCAATATTAAAAATTTGTCCACCAGCACCTCCTCCAGAGCCACCACTCATTCTACGCATAATAAATATCCAAACTCCTATAATTAAGGCAAAAGGCAGTAAAGTGATAAAAATTTCTCCCCATACATTACTTTCTGTGTCATAATTTACTTGAGTAGATAGACCATTTTCCTTTTTTATTGTAGAGATTTTATTTTCAAAATTTTGTAGATCACCAAACTCAAATTGATAATCTGGGTCATTAGGACTAGCAGGTAAAATGGATTTACTCTGATTTTTGATATGCTTATCTAATGATTTAGCTTCTCCGGTGAGAAATACCTGAGCTTTACGGCGATTTATAATCACCACTTTTTCTACTTCTCCATTACTCAAAAATTCTTGAAATTCTGAAGGGGATGTGCTAGGGGCTGATCCTAATCCACTTCCTCCCATAAAATTTAGTACTAAAAATCCAACAATGATTATTGCATAAATCCAATACGCGCTAAATTTTGGTTTTTTATTAGGTTCTATTTTTCTATTTTCTTTGGCCATTTACGGTTTTCTTTTAATAATTTGTTTGGATAATTGTAGTTTTTGCATCTCCCCATAGCCCTTCTATATCATAGAATTCTCTTATGTGTTTCTGGAAAACATGAACCACGACATTTACATAATCAATTAGAACCCATTCTGCATTTTCACTGCCTTCTACATGCCAAGGCTTATCCTTAAGTTCTTTGCTAACTGTTTTTTGGATGGAATTCACAATTGCATTTACTTGAGTATTAGAAGTTCCATTGCAGATTACAAAATAATTACAGACTGTATTTTCGATATCTCTAAGATCTAAAATATTTATATCATTACCTTTTACTTCTTCGATACCTTTTAATATTTGAGCAATTAATTGATCGTTACCAATTTCTTTTTTAGTCATGCATTTTTTTAATTTGTGTAAAGTTATTACTTTTTATGATTTTAATGTCTGTATTAGTTAGACATTTGCAAAAAAAATTACACCTTATTGTATGCATATAATCAAAGTTGATGCCATTGACTCCACAAATATTTTTCTAAGAGACCTTAATCGTGAAAAACAATTTACTGATTCTGTCTGTGTTGTCGCTAGAAAACAACTTGCTGGGAAGGGTCAAATGGGTACGATCTGGCAAAGTAATCCAGGAGAAAACCTCACGTGTAGTGTGTTTATGCCAGTTAAAGGAGTAGAGTTGGCGGATCAATTTTATATTTCTATTATTGTATCTCTGGCAGTATATGATACGCTAAATGAGTTTGAGATTCCGAAATTATCCATAAAATGGCCTAACGACATTCTGTCAGATAAACAAAAAATATGTGGTATTTTGATAGAGAATGTGGTCAAGAATGGCAGTTTAATAGGCGTGATTGTTGGTGTTGGGATTAATGTTAATCAAATTCAATTTGATAATCTTCCTCTGGCAACATCCTTAAAATTGATAGTAGGACAAAATTATGATGTTGAAGAAGTTTTAAAATCATTTTTGACTAAAATAGAAGAGAGATTCTTAATGTTGAATGTTTATAATTTTATAAAATTAAAAAATGAATACGAGAGGTTGCTTTTTAGAAAAAACAAACCTTCTACGTTTTTGGATGTAAACGGAGAATCTTTTGTAGGAATTATCCAGAGCATTACTAAGGAGGGTAGGCTACAGGTTCTATTAGAAGATGAAATTATCTCTGATTTTGATCTGAAAGAAATTAAACTATTGTATTAATTATAGTTTTCCTATATTTTCACTAAGCGTGTTGATGAAATTTTGGATAGGTTTTTTAATCATCATAGACATCATTGTATTAAATTGGCCGTCAAAGGTAAGTTTGGTTGTACTTTTTCCATCTCCAGAGTCAATAATATCAGCTGTTAAAGTAAAAGGAAGTTTATCACTTGCGGCTCCTAAAACTACTTTATTAGGACTTATATTTTCTTTTTGATCTAATACCAATTCTGGCATTCCTTTTAATTGAAAAAGAAATCTAGAATCACTTATTTTTTCAAATTTTTCCTTGCTTTCTGGCATTAATTGTTCAAAATTCTCAACTTTGGTAAGGAATTCAAATACATCTTCTGCTGATTTATTTACAGTTACCGTAGGACTTTCTAAGTTCATGACTTTAAAATTATTGTATATTCCACTCTGCAGGATTAGTTCTCCAGCTTTGTAATGTTTGTTGTTGTTCTTTTGTTATGTAATTTGTATCCAACGCTTGATCTAAGAGGTTGTCATAATTACTTAGTGTATGTAGAGATAATCCACTTTCTTGAAAATTTTCTACTGCAATATCAAAACCATAATTAAAAATAGCAACCATTCCTTTTACATTAGCATTAGCTTTTTTAAGAGCTTTTACTGCGTTAAGACTACTTTTTCCTGTGCTAATTAAATCTTCAACAACAACAACATTTTTGTTAGTAGGGATAATTCCTTCGATTTGATTTTTTCTTCCATGTTTTTTCGCTTCTGGGCGTACATAGATAAAAGGAAGATCAAGCTGCTGTGCTACTAGCATTCCTATACCAATTGCTCCAGTTGCTACTCCAGCAATTACATCAGGTTTCCCATATTCTTCTTCAATAAACCGAGCAAGATTTTCTCTTAGGTAATTGCGTATTTTAGGATACGAAAGTGTAACTCTGTTATCACAATATATTGGAGATTTCCATCCAGAAGCCCAAGTAAAAGGGTCTTGCGGATTCAATTTAATTGCGTTAATTTGCAGTAGTAATTCAGCAGTTTTTTTTGCTGTATCTTTATCAAAAATCATAGTTACAAATGTATAAAGTTTTTGTGAATAATACACCTATTATTCTATCTACAAAAAAGTCTATAGAGGATTATAAAATGATTCCGATCAAAGAGGCTGACTTTCCAACAATTATACGAGATATTTTAAGTAAAGAAAATGCAGGCGAAGAAGTAAAATATCATTTATATCATAAAAAAGAAGATAGACTAATAGAACATTTATATAACAAATTACCAGTGATTATTGCCGGAGGAGGGAAGGTTTATAATAAGAATAAAGAAATTTTGTTTATTCGTCGTAATGGAAAATGGGATTTGCCCAAAGGTAAAGCTGAAAAGAATGAAGATATGGAAACTGCTGCAATACGTGAGGTAGAAGAAGAAACAGGAGTTTCTGGATTAGAAATTACTAAGTTTTTATATCGAAGCTATCACGTTTTTAAAAGAAGTGGAGAGTTTAGATTGAAAGTAACGTATTGGTTTGAGATGAAAACGGAATATGAAGGAGAACTTATCCCGCAAAAAGATGAAGGTATTACTAAAGTGAAATGGAAGGATAGAAAGAAAGCGAGAAAAGCTTTATTGGATTCCTATGCGAATATCAAACAGCTGTTTTCTCATGATTATTTATCTTGATTAAAAACTCTATTTTCTTAATTGACTGTGATGTTGCTGATTTTTATATAACATTCTAGATGTTTTGTTGCCTTATCGAATTGTGACTATTTTGATCAACATCAATAATTTTAATTTCATAGGAGACTTATTTTAAAATTCTGAAAATAGGGTATCGTAAGTGCGATTTTTCATAATGAACAGATTGCTTATGTATCCAGTCTAGTTGAGCATACCAATTATTTGCAAAAGCAGTATCCTTTTTCTTTTCTTCAAATGCTATTTTTATATTTTGGTTTTTTTCTAATATTTCAAAAGCTTTATCTTCCCAAACATAAGGTGAGAATCCTTCTTTTTGTTGTAGGATAGTATCGAAGAAATTCCAGTTAAAAAATGAATCAGGAGCTTCTGGTTCTAAAGTTTCTATAATATATCTAAATCCTTTTTGATGAGTTGATATAATAATATCTCCTTTATTGAAAGCTAAGGATTCTACTTTTTTCTTAACTGAAGTTTGATAATGAAGATAGTGTCCTTCATAAGGAGTTTTAAGGGTTTTGTAATCGTTGATATGGTAGGTTTCTACAGCAATGATCGAATCTTTTTTTAGAACCTCAAACTCGATTTGATTTAGTTTTAACAAATCAATCACTTTCCACCAACCTTTAGGTACTATATAAGCTTTAGGAACTTCGATTGCGGTAGTGGATTTAAAATAATTCTGATAGTTAACTTCTCTTATATATGGTTTATTTTGATCATATTTTAATCGTTTAGCTCCTGTAATTTTACTAGGAATATATTCTCCTTCATATCCTTTAAAATTAAACTTTGTGATTTGCGAGGTATCTACTTCCCATTTCAAAGGGTATTCTTTTTGTTTGGATTGTTTATTAAAAGAGGTTTCTCGTATAGAGCGAATTTTATTCCCATCTTTCTCGGTGATTTCAATCATTGATTCCAAAAGCTTATATGTTCCTTCGACTCTTTTTTTATAGGGTTTTAGCATGTGAGTTTCTACCATCATTCCTAGAGTATTCCATAGAGTTGTATATCCAGTAGAATATCTAGGAGAGTCAAAAAATTGTGTCCATCCTTTGTCTGGAGTTGTTCCCCAAACATTTACATAAGGCGTGATATCCCAACTTTTCTTTTCTAGTAATGATTCTAATTGTGGATGCATTTCTTGATGCAAGTAATTGCCTAATTCATCACCTAGCTTATTGTGTTGAGTAAAAAGATGAGTAAGAGTGTATTGATAATCAGCTCCATTACTCACATGATTATCTATAAAAATGTCTGGTTGTACCGTGTGAAATACTTCTGCAAATGCACGGGCATTTTTTGTGTCATTTTTTATAAAATCGCGATTTAGATCATAATTACGAGCATTTCCCCTAAAACCATATGCTTCTGGACCATTTTGATTCGTTCTTGTTCCAGAGTTTCGATTTAAGGCTCCACCAATATTATAAACAGGAATTGTAACTAGAACGGTATTTGTTGGAGGTTTGATTTTGCCTTCAGCAATATCTCTATATAATAACATAGTAGCATCGATACCATCACTCTCACCAGGATGAATTCCGTTGTTAATAAGTATAATTTGTTTGGTTTTTCGAATCTCCTTAAAATCAAATGTAGTATCAGGATTTAATGTAATGATATGTAAAGGAACTCCACTATCTGTCATTCCGATTTCCTGAATATTAATAGAAGGATATGTATCGGCTAAATGTTGATAATATGTTATGACTTCAGGGTACGAGGCAGTTTCGATTCCGTTACTTTTTTCAAAAGTAGTCGTGAAATTAAATTTTTTAGTATTTGATTTCTCTTTGTAAGTACATGAAATGATCGTCAAGAGTCCTAAAATAAAAACAGTTTTTTGCATATAAGATGTGTGTAAAGTTCAAATATACTAAGATTTCGAATTTTGGAATATCCTTTAACGTTTTAGTTAAATTCTATGATTAGATTAGAATTTTATTTTACTTGTGAAGCCATAAAATAACTGTATTTTTGCAGCCTGAAATACCATAACTATGACTGAGTTTGTTAGAAAAAGAGTGGCTAATGCCAAAAATGATATTTTATCGGGATTAACAGTTGCTTTAGCTTTAGTTCCAGAAGCGGTTGCTTTTGCCTTTGTAGCTGGTGTAGATCCATTAGTTGGGTTATATGCTGCATTTATGATTGGATTTATAACTTCCATTTTTGGGGGACGCCCTGGGATGATTTCAGGTGCTACTGGAGCATTGGCAGTAGTAATGGTAAACTTGGTAGCAGAAGGAAACGCTATGGGTGACCCAGGAGAAGAACTAGGATTGTATTATCTGTTTGCAACTGTAATTCTTATGGGAGTTATACAAATGCTAGCTGGCGTTTTTAAATTAGGTAAGTTTGTGCGTTTGATTCCACACCCAGTAATGATGGGGTTTGTAAATGGTCTGGCCATTGTAATCTTTCTTTCTCAATTAGGTATGTTTAAAGAAGGTGAGAAAGATCTTTTTGGAAATGATAAATATGAGACTGAATCGGTAGAGAAAAAATTTGAAGTTAGAGATGATAACAAAGTTTATGATGTGTTGACAGATAAAGCTGTATTTAATTTTGAAAGTAATAGATTAGAAGAAATCAACTCTAATGAAGGTAAATATATGGTGTATGAAGGGCAGGTTTTTGATTTAGATACAAAATTAGTTGTTTTTAATTTTGAAGACAATGCTATATATAGTATTGAGAAAAAAGGTAAAGCGAAGTTGTGGATACCAACAAATGAACTATTATTAATGCTAGGTTTGGTGTTGCTCACTATACTAATCATGTGGGGATTGCCAAAATTAACCAATAAACTTCCTGAAGCCCTAATTGCTATCGTAGTGGTATCTGCAATTGTAATTCTAGGAAAACTTGATGTAGCAACTGTAGGTAGTTTTATTAAAGATGGTGGAGGGGAAGGTTTGAAAGGAGGATTACCAAAGTTTCAGTTCGATATTTTTAGTAAAATACCCATGAATTGGGAGACTTTTAAATTTATTGGTCCTTATGCTTTAATTCTTGCAGCAATTGGACTAATAGAATCTTTAATGACATTAAACCTTATTGATGAATTGACCGAAACTCGTGGTAATTCTAATAGAGAATGTTTAGCTCAAGGAGGAGCGAACATAATAACTGGACTTTTTGGAGGAATGGGTGGTTGTGCAATGATTGGTCAATCTATTATTAATATTAAAGGAGGTGGTCGAACAAGGCTTTC
This sequence comes from uncultured Aquimarina sp., assembly GCA_947498785.1. Taxonomy (GTDB): domain Bacteria; phylum Bacteroidota; class Bacteroidia; order Flavobacteriales; family Flavobacteriaceae; genus Aquimarina. The sequence goes on from CANMLS010000005.1 coordinate 39,779, forward strand.
GGGTATTGTTGCAGCTATAACTTTATTAATGTTTATATTGTTTGCTTCTGGGCTCATAGAGCAAGTCCCTATAGCTGCCTTAGTTGGTGTAATGTTTATGGTAGTTATAGGAACATTTGCCTGGTCTAGTTTTAGAATTCTAAATAAAATTCCATTAGCTGATGCAATTGTATTAATTGCAGTTTCTTCATTAACTGTCTATTTTGATTTGGCTGTGGCAGTTATTGCTGGGGTAATTATATCAGCTTTAGTATTTGCCTGGGAAAATGCAAGACGAATTAGAGCGAGAAAACACGTTCGAGAAGATGGAACCAAAATTTATGAAATATGGGGGCCTCTTTTCTTCGGAAGTATACAAGCATTTAATAATAAGTTTGATGTAGCTAATGATCCTGAGTATGTAGAAATCGATTTTATAGAATCACGAGTTAGCGATCACTCAGCATTAGAAGCTATTTTTAATCTCGTAGGAAAATATGAAGAAGCGGGTAAGAGAGTTAAGATTAAACATCTTAGCGAAGAGTGTCAGGCACTTATGATTAAAGCTTCTCCCAGATTAGCTAGTGTTATAGAGCATGATATTGACGATCCAAGATATCATGTTATGGCAAAAGCTATGAAATAAAACAAAAAGTGATTAAAAAAGAAACTGGGATAAGATTTTAAATCTTATCCCAGTTTTTTATTGTATATAACTAGGAAAACTTATTACGTACGTTTATTAATTACTAGTAGTAATTTGAGCTTTACTGTCTAAATAAATGTTAGCTCCTGTAAGCTTATCTATTTCAAAACTATAAGAAGTTGTAGGAGTGTCAAATTGTTGAGAATAGTTATTAGGAGTATTAAATCTAGAAATGCCATAGCTAAAACTTAACTCACACATTTCATAATCAGCGTTTAATTGATATTCTATTTTTAGCTTAGTTTCACTGATAGAAGAAATATTAATATGTCCTACTTCCTCACTATTGGTAATATCACAGCCATCAGGACTTGTTATTAATTCTACATCAACTCCAGCTTCACCTCTTCGATCAAGGAAAGAATATGCGAAGAACGTATTAAGAGTACCATTTTCACAAATTCCGCAATCTTCATGATATCCGTATACCTCAGTACAATCAACTTTACATGTTTTCTTGCAATACTCAAATGATCTTACCCAATCACTATAATAGACACAACCATAATAATGATTATAATAATTATACTCTTGATCTAGAGTTTGGTCGTAAGCAAATGAAGTATAGAAGCAATTACTTTTCTTACTGTATATTTTAGAATATGCTACTATTTCAAAGCAGTCTAATTTTATTGAAGATAATGGAATAACATAAGTTGCTTCTTTCATTCCACCATAATAGTAAGGAAAAGCCTTATAGTTAAATTTACGTAGGTTAGGAAAACCATTAGAGTAGAAAGGAATATTTTGTTTTGCTCCAATGTATAGGTATACTTTTTTCATAAGAAAACTATTATGAACCTTAAAAGTTAAGTATAAGTTTTCTTCGTCATTGGATACATTAACCTCGCCAACCTCCAGTTTTTTTGACCCCACTAATAAAGGCATAGTTGTCGTTTGACCACAAACATTTACATCAGCAGGAATTACATCCGACGGAGTAAGTAATTTATATCTACGGCGACCGTAAGTTTTTGAGTTATTTTCTGTTAAAGAAGGTGCTTCTTCTTCGTCTAACTGTACTTCGTCTTCTATTCCTTCTGATCCATCATTTTCAATAAAATCGGGCTCTAATGTAATATTTTCAGATTCCACAATTCCATTCTCAATGATTTCATTTTCATCTTTGCTACAAGAAGCAAAAATTAAAAATAAAGCAATAAAAGAATACCCCAATAAGTATTTTTGTTTCATAATAAATGATTTAAATTAATTTGTATTTTACGAATTTACTTTTTAGCAAAGTTAACAAGAATTTATTATTGAAGTCATCAAAAAACTTAATAAAAAGGGGTGTATGAGTTTGATTTTCAGCATATAAGATTATTCTTACAAGCAATAATAGATTTTAAGCTTAAAAGTCAAATAAAACTGTTAGAAGATCGAAAAATATGGAACAGATTTGGGGAAATTTCCCACAAAAAAGGATATGTCTATCTAAACCCTAAATGAAACATGAAATAATAATTCTAAATAAAGAATAGATTGTGAAAAAAGAATGCAATTATGCTTTAGAAAAGCAAAAAAACGTCAGTATTTAACTTTTACGTAAAATATACATATTCTCATTTAGAATATCAGTTTTATTTTTAATCGTATTATTAGGGATATAAATTTTTGCCAGTTCGAATTCGTCTATATGCTTTTCCAAAATATATCCTTCAATATTTTTGTAAAATGTATTGGCTATTGTTTGATGATTAAATGAATCATTGGTATTGTTATTACTGTCAAAATAATGAAGCAAACGATTATATACAGCAGTATCCTTAATTTCGGGAAGATAACTTACACTTCCTACCATATCTCCTTGATTTTGTAATTTATTGAAAATCTTAAAGAGTTTGTTAGTAGTTTTTGAAGTTAAAAAAAATAATACACCTTCGATTAAAATAAATATAGGCCTTTTTTTTATAAAAGGTTGAAGTATATCAATGATTTCTTGTTCGGTATTTTGATTAAAGTCTATTGAGGTATAATTAATTTCTCTTCGAGGAAGTTTCCCCTGGCTTATCCAATCATCAATTCTTTCTTTTTTATGTTCGATGATGTTTTTTTGATCTATTTCTATGGTGTTGACATTATCATTGATCAGAAATTGATACATACTGAAACCAGATCCAAAATTGATAAGAGTACCTCCATTATTTTCAGTAAAGAAAGAGGTCATTCGTTCATAAAAAAAACGATTTCTAAGGCAATGTAAAATTGCTTCATCTTTAGAAATGCTTTCAAAAATTGAAGGTATCAACGCATCAGTTGCTTTGTTGTTCCATAATTTGGCATAAATATCTTTACTGATTTCTTCAAAATAGGATCGATAGGTAGATACAACAAAGGCGGTTTCATGGATTTGCATAATGATATTTTAATTTTGTTGATTAAGAATTAAAACTTGTATTTATTTAGTTAAAATTTATGTATAATGTTAAAATATTTAGTATTTTTAAATGTCAGTTTTACATTTAAAAAGAAGAATACGATTTCAAGCTTTCTAAGTAGTATATTTTTTTCTTCTTTTTAATTTGAGAATTTTGTTTTCTAAACTGAATGTTGATGTTTTTTTGATAGTCTCTTAAAAAAAACAGATCATAGCTACTACACGATAATGCTAAATTATAATATCTAGCTGAAAATAAGTCATTTTATCTAGTTTGAAACCTGTATTAAGTTTCTTCATTTCTAGATAAAACTATTCATATCATAATATTTATTAACCAATAGCAAGATTAAAACACAAAAAACACAAGAACATGAAAATTTTAAACATTACCCTGTGGGTAATGACAATCCTGTCATTACAGCACATCATTGCACAGACAAAAGTTGATATAGATATATCTACAGAACGATATTTGGGTGAAATATCTGAACTTGACAGAACCAAATATTTTACCATTCACAGTAATTCAAATGATGCTGATCATAAAAAACTATATGAAGATTTTAATGTAACGCCTGGTAGAGGGTTTTGGGGAGCATTCTCATATGCAAAAAGTAAAACCGGAGTTGTAGGAGAGTATCCTTCCTATAGCAATTCTAATCATACTACAACGCGTAATGTTACTCGTTTTATTGGTACAGAACATCCAAGAAATGTAGTGCGATATAACCTGAGTAAGGAAGTGGCAGCAGCATGGGCTGCAGAATATTATAAAAATCATGTAAATGATTCTGGAAGACCAGAGTTTTTTGAGCCTATGAATGAGCCTTTTGTACATTCTGGAGATGCTGTATTTGCAGAACAGCAACCAGATAATCAAAAAATGCGAATTCGAATGGCAGAATGGTTTGGAGCTATAGGTAAAAAATTCGATGAAACACCAGAATTAGCAAAAATGAAAGTAATAGGTTATTCTAGCGCTTGGCCATCAATGGAGCTTTGGGATTTTGGTCATTGGAATACGCGTATGAAAATGTTTATGGATGTTGCAGGAGATCATATGGATGCATTTGCTACTCATCTTTATGACGGGATTAATGTTACTGGTCAAGATAATAAACGATCAGGGAGTAACTCAGAAGCGATTTTAGATCTTATTGAGACATACAGCTATGCCAAGTGGGGTACAGTAAAACCTCATGCAATTACAGAATATGGTGGTATAGAGAAAGGGTATCCTGCAGGTTATAGTGATACAAAAAGTGCTTTAACTTTAAAATCGATTAATGCTATTTTATTCAACCTATTAGATCGAGAAGATAGAATGGCAATTTCGATTCCTTTTATTACAGGTAAAGCAACATGGCATATAAATGCTTCAAATAATTATGAACCTTATGTTCCTGCTTTATGGAGACCACTATCTATTGTACCTACAGATAACCCTAATAGACCAACCTTGGCAGATTGGAATTATACATCTAAAATAGATTTTTACAAATTATGGTCTGATGTAGAAGGAAAAAGAATTCATGTTAATAGTAGCAATCCCGATGTTCAAATTCAGGGTTTTGCTAAAGATAATAAAGTATATATTGCGTTAAATAACCTTGATGATACTTCGCAAAGTACAGTATTAAATATGATTTCTGATGTATCAGGATTGGAAAAAGTGAGAATAAAAAGTTTAAAGATTTATGATAACGCCAGTCCTGTATATGTAGATACTGAAATTAAAAATGCACCTAGTACTATAGTGCTGATACCTAATGAAACCGTTGTTTTAGAATATACATTTAGTAACACATTAGCATTTTCGAATACAATTAGAAGAACAAATTACTATTCAGACAAACATCTTCAGAAAATTGAAGCAAATACTGAAACTTCTTTTGTTTATAATGGTATAAAAACAGGAAGTGGTTATGCTACGTTAAAAATGGCTATTGGAAGAAAGCATAATATGTCTAAATCTCCTATAGTAAAAATAAATGATATTGCAGTACATGTACCTTCAAATTGGAAAGGGTATGATCAAAAAAATAGAGATGATTTTTTTGGAACTATAGATATACCTTTTCCAATAGAACTTCTAAAAGTTGATAATACGATTACAGTTAGTTTTCCTGATAGTGGTGGAAGAATAAGCTCTATGATTTTAGAGGTTAAAAAGTATGATAAAGATGTAGTAGGTAGTAAGGATTCCATTATTTTTCCTGAAGTTATAACAAAACTTCCGATAGCTGATGTATATAGTATAAATGTTAACTACGAAGCAGTTGAAGATAGAGAGATTATAGCAGAGTTTTGGTCTCCAAAAGGCAGGTTAGCTAGTAGTAAAAGGTTAATCGTTCCTGCTGGTTTTGGGTCAAAATCGATTACTCTGAAACTAAAAACACCTACTGTACCAGGGGATCAATATTCTTTTAAAGCATATATACGACCAATTAGGTCAAATAAAGGAGAAATTTTAGACGCAGCTCAGATTGATAACATAGTAATTTCAGAAGTAATAGAGTATGGTGATTTGGTATCGTTTAAGGATGCGCCAACTACAATTCTATCAACCACTTCATATACTTTTAATTTGAATTATGAAGCATCTACAGATCGAGAAATAGTGGTAGAATTTTGGTCGTCTACCAATTGGATGGGTCAACAAATGGAAATAGTTCCTACAGGAAGAGGTGTACAATCAATCACTGTTAATTTAGCATCGGCACCAACACCAGAATCTGGATATATCTTTAAAACTCACATACGACCTTTAGGAACAAATTGGCAAGACGCTATAGACGCAGACCAGGTTAACAATGTAACGGTAACAGAAAATAAGAGAGAAAAAGAATCTCTACATTTTAATACGCAAAATCTATTAATTGTACCTAATCCAGTTGTTGATAAATTTACAATTCATAATTTAAATAAAAATGCTTTTATACGTATTTTAAACCTTAATGGAAAAGAAATACTATCAAAAAGGATGAATTTGAAATCCATTGATAATGTAATAGATGTAGCTGGTTTAAGCAGGGGGATGTATTTTATTTCTATTGATAACGGACCAATTATTAAATTGATTAAAAAATAAATACAGAAAGATGGTTATAGGTTGTTTAAATATTGAAAGCTTCCCGACATTTCTTGTTTAGTTTTCAATGTTTAAATAACCTTTCATTTTTTAAATATAAATCTATTTTTTTAGTAAATCGTAATGTTTTTATAGTCAAGAGATATTTAAGTTAAACTTTTATAATAATTAAACCTAAGGAAAATATCTCTCGACTTTCAACTTTTTAAACATATAAACTTGGTATAAGAATTTGGTTTAAAAAAGCTGTCAGATTGAGTGATTTTTCATAGTGACCTCTCTCAACTCCGCTCGAGGTGACAGAAGAAAAACTATATCGATCTATTTTCCATGCTCGGGATAATTGGGTTTTTGACATTAGTTTTTTGAAAAAAATTAGGCCTAAAGAAACGCCTTATAATGAAATTTAAAAATTAATATTATTCTTTATAAAGCCTTTCTTTAGGTTATTATCTTATTTAATAGCAATAAAAATATCTACTTCTGCATCTTTGGGGTTCTTTGCTTCTTCTCCATATACTTCAAAATCGGTACTATACGTTCGGTCTAAATCTGTTTCCCATATGTTTACCCATTTATCATAAATTACACCTTGAGTGATATCTCCTTTTGCAGTAAATCGAGAGTATGTGCTTTTTTGTACTTGTACTCCTGTCATACCTTCAGGGATCGCGTCCAGATTTTCTACTCTACAACCCAATATCATAGTATAGGCTTCTGTGTGATCACTTTCATAATCTGTATATATTGCATAAATTGTATCTTCAAGTTTATTTGGTATTTTATGCATTGTTTCATCAGCCGTAAATGTATCCCATAAGGCAGGGATATCTTTTGCAAATTTTTCATTTTTTTTGGTTGTACGTACAGAAACTCCAATAACCCAAAAAGGGTTAAGTTTAGTTTTTATCATGATTTAGATTGTTAAAATTAATATCAGGATAAAATTATATAGGTATTATGACAAAGGTGTGTCAGTAGTATATATAACCTTAAAAAATATAATGAAATTGACTAGATGTTTTTATATTTTGAGTTTGGATAATTTGTTATTAGCTTTCTATTTCTATTAAAATTCTATCCAGTCAAGACTATAAGTTATTTCTTTAATCTAGTTTTTTTGATATTTTTATTTCTATGACTAGTCCTAAATAATGGAAACAGATTATTACTAGATTAAATTTATTAAATGTTGAAGAGGGTGTTTGATTTTTCAAACACCCTCTTTTTTATTACGAATTTTCTTCAAAAACACTTTAGTTTAAATGTTTCTATAGAAAAATTAAGAAGATAATCAGCGGTTTTTAAGAATAAGTCAACCGTATTTCAGGAAAAATTACTTTTCATCTCTCTTTTATTAGTTGTCACTAGAGTATTATTCACATTTTGTTTCACTGGAAGCAATGTCATCCTTTGTAGCAGTATCTTGCGTTATGTCTTCTGTAAATAATACAAATTTATCTATTCCATGTCCTTTTGATCTTCCTGAGATTTCTATTGTATAATCCCCGGGATTATCAAAAACTACAAAAATATTGTGAGCATCATTATCACTTGTAGAGGATTGCCAATGCCATTTATTAGCCTTATTCATATAGATTTTGAACCATCCTTCTTTACCTGATCCAGCAGGTACAGTAGATGTTTGTCCATTACTCTCAGGAATAGGATCTAAAGTAGTACCTTTTGGATATACAATATGTCCATCACCTTTTTTTCCATAAAAATGTTTTGCATTTGGAATCCTCAACCATGAATCATTGTGTTCAGACCCCTCATTTCCAATGGTTATGTAAGAACGCCATAGGAATCGATATGTTCCAGGTTTAGTAATTCTAATTTTATATGATAATAGACCTTCTCCAGGTTTACCAAGAAAATTTTCTCCATTCCACACTAAATAGCCAGATCCAGAAAATTCAGATAAGTTTTTTGTTAAGCTCCAAGAGGTATCAGAAAAATCTACATTCTCTGATTCAATAATAAGTAAACCATCTTTTTCAATAAATACTTTGTTTTGTCCATTTTCACAATTATTATTGTTTGGATCTGGTGTGGGGTCAGGTGTAGGTTCAGGTTCAGGGTTTGTTACTTCCCTCCAGGTTCATCAGTATCGTTATTATCATCACTACTACATGCAATTAATAAGGTAAAAAGGAAAAAGTACAAAAGATGTTTTAGGTTTTTAGATGTCATAAGTATTAGTTTTTGTGTAATAAGGGTTAAATTTAGTAAGCTTCTATTTTTTTCTAAAATTAAATAAAACGTTGGTTTTTCCAGATAATTATTCGAAAGTTATTTAAATAAACCCATTTGTTCTAATTATGATATTCATTTAGAATTTTTAGCCTCTCATTGGGCTTTAATTCTACTAGGGTAGCTTTGAAATAAAATACATTTTCAGGAGCATTCCTCGTAAATTTATTTGGAAGTTGTTGATTTAACCCATTTCGCATTCTGAAAATAATTTTCAATATAAACGCGTAACAGGTCTAAATAAATTGATGAGATAGGATGATTTTATTTCTAATAAACCTTATTCATTAATAATAGATCGTCGCAAAAGGTTCTTAAAAATGATTAATACCAAGCAACTATAACTAGGCTAGCCCTTATCTTATCACTTTCACCTTTACTATAATGTAGTGAAATAGTGGTAGAGATAGGCGTCTAATCCAATAGATTATCCATCTAGGTAAAAAAAATACGTCTGATTTTTTTGATCGTAAATCGCAGATACAATCTGCCAAAGTAGCCAGTGAGATTAATTCCATTGCGAAAAGATAAAAAATAAGAAAATACTCAGCAATGGTCTTAATATGTGTATGCACAAAAAAGGCAATGATGTTTGGTATAGACACTGCACTTTATAAGCAGCGATGATGAGTGAAAATATGGTAAGAGATACCATTCATACAGTTATTTTACACGTACTGTATCTGGAACTAACCCTGTATAATCTCCACCATGTCTAATCACATCACGAACTATAGATGAAGAAATATAACTCTTCCCCGAAGACGTTAATAGAAATACAGTTTCAATATCAGACATATTTCTATTAGTGTGAGCAATCGCTTTTTCGAACTCAAAATCTCCAGGATTTCGAAGTCCTCTAAGGATAAAATTAGCATTTTGTTGTTTGCAAAAATCTACAGTCAATCCTTTGTAAGTCATTACTTTAATTCTGGATTCATTTTTAAATGCTTCTTCCATAAAGTGTTTTCGTTTTTCCAGAGAGAACATATACTTTTTTTCAGCATTTATGCCTATGGCAAGAATAATTTCATCAAATAATGTGAGACCTCTTTCGATAATGTCATAGTGTCCCAGTGTTATTGGATCAAAGGACCCCGGAAAAACAGCTCTTCTCATGAGTGAGTATTGATTGTTGTACTTACAAAGATAAATGAATTTATGACTTAAGAAATTAGAAAATACAAATCACTAATTAATACTTATATTTTTTTGTTTAAGCAAGATTCTATAGCACTAGAGAACAGTTCTTTTAGGTTAATCCCTGCCTGATTAGCTTGTTGAGGAAGAATACTGGCTTCACTTAATCCAGGGGTTGTATTCATTTCTACAAAATATGGCTCACCATGATGAAAAATATATTCGCTTCTAGAAAAACCTTTCATTTTTAGAATTTGATACACTTTTAGTGCTAAATCCTTAACTTTTTTGGTGTCTTCTTCAGATAAACGAGCTGGGGTGATCTCTTCAGATTTTCCTAAATATTTTGCTTCATAATCAAAGAATTCATTTTCTGTTACGATCTCTGTAATTGGCAATACGATATCTTTTCCGTTATGTTGAATAACACCAACAGAAACTTCTGTTCCACTTAAAAAAGACTCGATAATGATTTCATCATCTTCTTTATAAGCGACCTCTATCGCGGGAAGTAATTCTTCCTTAGTTTTTACTTTGGATACACCATAGCTACTTCCAGCCTTATTAGCTTTTACAAAACAAGGTAATCCAACAGTATCCAGAATAGCTTTACTGTCAATATGATCTCCTCGGTTCAAAAAATAGTTAGTTGCAGTAGCTATTCCATAAGGCTTTAAGGCACTAATACAATCACGTTTATTGAATGTAAGCGCTGCTTGATAAAAATCACAAGCAGTTTGCGGGATTCCTATTAATTCAAAATAAGCTTGAAGTAAACCATCTTCACCAGGTGTTCCGTGAATGGCATTAAAGGCAGCCTCAAAAGTTATTTTTGTCCCCTCTAATGTTAATGAAAAATCATTTTTATCTATAGTGTGTTTTTGATTGCTATCATCTTCATAATACCAAATATCTTTGGTAATGTGAACACGATAGGGGGTATATTGATTTCTATCAAGGTTTTTGTAAACTACATTTCCGCTTTGGATAGAGATTTCAAATTCACTTGAATACCCTCCCATCAAAATTGCGATGTTTTTCTTCATTAAGTGGCTTTTGAAAACAAAAATATCATTTCTCTAATAAGAAAAGCGTAAAACTTTCCGTTTTTATATATTTGTCCAAATTATAAATATAATTATGAGTGTAATTATCAATTTCTTCAAGGACCTTTTTAAATTTGTATATAGCAAAATATTCTTGATACAGCTGGTTATAGCTATTGCAATGATTGCTATTCTCTCATATGTAGCACTACAATGGTTAGAAAGTACTACAAATCATAATCAACGTATTGTAGTTCCTAGTTTAAGTAAAAAGACTTTGGACGAAGTAGGAAAAGTCCTTGACGAGAAAGATTTGAGATATGAAGTTCAGGATTCTGCAAATTTTAATCCCGATTTTCCTAGATATTCTGTTATTGAACAAAATCCTCTTGCAGGCAGTGAAGTAAAAGAAAACCGTAAGATATATGTAACTTTAAATCCATCAGGTTATCGTAAGATAGAAGTTCCCGAAGTGATACAAAGAACAAGAAGACAGGTAGAACCAAAACTAATTGCTCTGGGGTTCAAAATAGGTTCTATAACTTATCAACCTAATATTGCAAGGGATATGGTTTTGGAACTAAGACATAAAGGAAAAAGACTAAAACCAGGAACTAAACTCATGAAAACTTCTACGATAGACCTAGTGTTAGGAGATGGAAAAAGAGAAACAATAAATCTTTCCAATTAATATAAAATATTTTGGAGGAAAACTTGAATATAGAAGATTTTGATGCTACCGATGATGATTTATATGAGCATTATCGTTTTGTTGCAGGTGCGGGACAAATTCCTTTGCGGGTAGACAAGTTTTTAATGAATTTTGTTGAAAATGCAACTAGAAATAAGATTCAACAAGCGGCTAAAGATGGTAGCGTATTTGTAAATGATATAGCTGTTAAATCAAATCATAAAGTAAAGCCTAACGATGTAGTTCGGGTATTGTTTTCACATCCTCCTTATGAAAATCTATTAACTCCGGAAGATATACCATTGGATATTGTGTATGAAGATGATGCTTTGCTTGTGGTTAATAAACCAGCTGGAATGGTGGTACATCCAGGTCATGGAAATTATTCTGGAACTTTAATCAATGCTTTAATTTATCACTTTGATAACCTACCTAATAATAGTAGTAATCGCCCAGGGTTAGTACATCGTATTGATAAAGATACCAGTGGATTACTAGTAGTTGCGAAAACCGAGGAAGCAATGACGCATTTGTCAAAGCAATTCTTTAATAAAACCAGTGAAAGAGAATATGTGGCTATTGTATGGGGAAATATTAGTGAAGAGGAAGGGGTTATTGAAGGTAATATAGGTCGTCATCCTAAGAATAGATTACAGAATACTGTTTTTGAAGGAGAAGAGGAAGAAAAAGGGAAACCTGCCATTACACATTATAAAGTTATTGAACGGTTAGGATACGCAACCTTGGTTTCCTGTACTCTTGAAACAGGAAGAACACACCAAATAAGAGTACATATGAAATATATCGGCCATACACTATTTAATGATGAACGTTATGGAGGAGATAAGATATTAAAAGGTACGACATTTACTAAATATAGACAGTTTGTAGAAAATTGTTTTAAAGTTTTACCCCGACAAGCTTTACATGCTAGAACTCTCGGTTTTGTACACCCAGTAACAGGGAAAAAAATGCATTTCGAAACTCCTATTCCAGATGATATACAACACTGTGTAGAAAGATGGAGAAATTATGCCAAAAATCAGCTATCTGAGGATTAAGATAGATCTTTAATATCTGCGTCAAGGAAATCAGGACTTCAGTAAGTGGTACAATCACAGAAGAAAAGCTAGTTGATTTGGTATTGTTAAATAAAATCCCTTAATGGATATCCGCAATACAAAAACTATTGAAGGAGTTATGATTAAAGGAAAAAGGAAATAGGTCAGAAAAAAGTGAATTAAGTACAATGCTTAAAAGATGTGGAAAACAATTGCAAAACTGAAGAAAAGAAAATATCACAACTTAAAGTAGAAAAAGAGTATGCGGATATGTCTATTTTGTTTATTATCAAAGTATTTATAAAAGATTAAATATAGGTTATTAAAAACTTTATTTAGAAATAATTAAGGATTAGTGACGAAATAATAGTACCTTCGCGTTTTAATATTTTATAATGAACAAAGGAACAGTAAAATTTTTTAATGACTCCAAAGGATTTGGATTCATCACAGAAGAAGGATCAAACAAAGATCATTTTGTACATATTTCGGGCTTAATTGACGAAGTACGTGAAGGTGACGAAGTAGAGTTTGATCTTAAAGAAGGTAAAAAAGGAATGAACGCGGTAAACGTGAAAGTATTATAATATACATTTGACTTTTTTAAAACACAAGCCTGTCTATTAGACAGGCTTTTTTTATGATAATACTTGATATCTATAAAACTTATCAATACTCAAATAGATAAGAAATACTATCGATGATTGATATATACGACATACAATTGTATTTTAAATGTAAAATTCTTTTGTATGAATATTAAGCGAACAGGCCATATTCTTTATGTGAGAAAATATAAAGAATGTGTAGCATTTTATAGTACCATTTTAAAACTGGATATTTTATTTCAAAATACAGAATTAACGTGTTTTGATTTTTTTGGAGCATATTTAATGGTAGAAAAAGAAGATAGAGCTGATTATTTGGATCTGGCAGAAGGTTTTAAAAAAACATTTAGCTGTATTCGAATGCATGTTGAAAATGTAATGGAAATTACATTACATTTAAGGTCAAAAAAGATAGATGTAGATTATCAGGAGCATAATTGGGGTATTGTAGTAAAATTCTTTGATCCCGATGGAAACCTTCTGGCATTTAAAGATGAAGAAACGTTTGTGAAGCAAATAAAAGAATATATTAAATAGAATAACTTTTATAAATACCTAAATAGAGAAGAAATAGGTCAGTAAGTTTTAATTCTAAAGACACAATTGTATTTTTGAAAAACATAAAAAGTTGTATAAATGAAAATTGTAGTATCTCCAGCCAAATCATTAGATTTTGAAACCACATTACCGACTAAAAAATATTCATCTCCAGCTTTTCTATCAGAAGCAGAAAAATTAAATGGAGTACTCAAAAAAAAATCTCCCAAAAAACTTTCTGAGCTGATGAGTATAAGTGATAAACTAGCACAACTTAATTGGCAACGCAATCAGGATTGGAGTCTTCCTTTTAATACAGAGAATGCAAGGCAAGCAGTATATGCATTTAATGGTGATGTATATACAGGATTGAACGTATATACACTTCCAGAAGAGAAATTAAATCTGTTACAAGACCAATTAAGAATACTTTCTGGATTATATGGCGTTTTAAAGCCTTTGGATCTTATACAACCATATCGTCTTGAGATGGGTACAAAACTTAAGATAGGACGAAAAAACAGTCTATACGAGTTTTGGAAAAAAACGATTACACAGCAGATTAATGATGAATTACAAGAGGGTGAATTATTCATAAATCTTGCAAGCAATGAGTACTTCAGTGCGGTGGATACAAAAGCATTAAAAGTTCCAATAATTACTCCTCAATTCAAAGATTGGAAAGGAGATAAGCTTAAAATGATTAGCTTTTTTGCTAAAAAGGCAAGGGGTATGATGGTGCGCTATATTATAGATACTGATGCAAAAACTATTGAAGATTTGAAAGGATTTAACTATGAGGGTTATGGTTTTAGTGAAGAATATACTACCAAACCTAATGAGTTAGTTTTTGTAAGGTAGTATAATTCATTATCATCTGGTTCTTAAAGAAGAGTAATTTAATTATCAATTCATTAGCTTTTAAATGAGTTACATTCTTAAATTCATCTAATTTTAGTATCTTCAACCTTAATATTTACTACATAAATTATTAGATGCAAAAAATTATCAATTTCCTTGATAAGATTGGTGAAAAAATAGGATCACTGGTGAGTTGGATTGCTACTTTACTGGCTGTGGTAATAGGTTTTGATGTGATTACTCGATACATATTTGAATTTACCTATGTATGGATGATCGAAATAGAGATTTATCTTTTCGGAATGTTATTCTTACTTGTTTCAGGATATACCTTTAAGCACGAGAAGCATGTTAGGGTAGATATATTCTATAATAAACTTTCTAAAAAAGGAAAAGCATGGGTTGATCTTTTAGGAGGTGCTTTTTTATTAATACCGTGGTGTTATGTAGTTATTGTTTCTTCATGGTATTATAGTCTTTCATCATTTATGATAGGAGAAAGCTCTTCTCAACCAGGAGGTTTGCCAGCTTTATATGTCCTTAAATTTTGTATAACATTAGGGTTTGTTTTTTTATTGTTTCAAGGACTCTCTCATATGTTGAAATCAATTCAAATTATATTCAATAAAGATCAATAAATGGAGTACTTAGCAATACTATTATTTATAACCATTTTTATTCTGATTTTGAGAGGATATCCAGTAGCTTTTACATTGGGAGGGATTTCGGTAGTATTTGCTTTTGGAGTATCTATTTTTGCTCCAGAACAGTTTCAAATGTCTACTTTTTATTTACTTCCGTCTAGAATTATGGGAGTGGTGAATAATTATGTTTTAATGGCAGTACCTCTATTTATTTTTATGGGAATTATGTTAGAAAAATCAGGATTAGCCCAGAGTTTATTAGAAACTATGGCTATGATGTTTGGACGAGTTAGAGGTGGTTTGGCAATTTCTGTAGTGATTGTTGGAGCACTATTAGCGGCATCTACGGGTATTGTAGGAGCAACAGTTGTAACTATGGGTTTGATAAGCTTACCTACAATGCTAAAGCGAGGGTATAAAACAGAACTAGCTGTGGGAGTAATTGCATCTTCGGGAACCTTAGGACAGATTATACCACCTTCAATAGTGTTGGTCTTACTGGCAGATACGATTAATAGCTCATCAAGAGGAGCAGCCTCAGTAGATGTAGGAGCTTTATTTTCTGCTGCCTTGTTGCCTGGGGCTATATTGGTTATTTTATATATTCTTTATATTCTGATAAAATCTTTTATTCATAAAGAAGATGCTCCCAGTATTCCTGCAGAAGAGATAAAAGAATTCAGGGGAGATAACTTTACAGTAAAAATTATAAAAGTATTATTTCTACCAATATTATTAATTGTACTGGTATTAGGATCTATACTTATTGGAGTAGCTTCTCCAACAGAAGCTTCTGCAATCGGAGCAATCGGGGCCACAGTATTGACCATAGTACAAAAGAAGTTTTCATTCAATATTTTAAAAGAAGTAGCTCAAGAAACAGCCAAACTTACTTCGATGGTGTTTTTTATCCTTTTGGGAGCTACAACATTCACGCTAGTGTTTAGAACTTTAGGAGGTGATTCTTATTTACAAGAACTCATTATGTCATCAAACTTAACACCGTTACTGTTTTTGTTATTAGTAATGGTAGTGATTTTTATAGCTGGTTTTTTTATTGATTTTATAGAAATTGTTTTTATAATAGTTCCTGTAATAACTCCGATTTTCAATGCTTTTGGGATGGATATGCTATGGGTTGGGATTTTGATTGCATTAAACCTACAAACATCATTTTTGACGCCACCTTTTGGATTTGCATTATTTTATCTTAAAGGGGTAGCACCAGAAAACGTAAAAACCAGTCAAATTTATAGAGGAATTATACCTTTTATAATTATTCAGCTGATTATTGTTGGAATGGTAGTTTTTTTTCCTGAGATTATTTTTATCTCTAAATAATTGTCAATTAAATTCTTTTTACTAAAACTAAAAGTGTATTTCATAACTTATTTATATCAAAGATGAAGTTTAATAAGACTCAAAAACATAAAATAAAAAAATCATTGGCATTAGTACTTGTGTCGGTATTATTTCTTTCCTGTCTAGGGGATCCTCCAGCAAGTATGAATACCAATTCATATGATGTAAGTAAACCTGAAAAGGTGTTTTATTGGAAAATGACTACAACATGGCCGCCTAATTTTCCTGTAGTAGGTGAAGTGGCAGAGAAATATGCAAAATGGGTTGATGAATTGTCCAATGGACAAATTAAAATTAAAGTTTATGGAGGAGGAGAGTTGGTTCCTTCTTTAGAAGCTTTTGATGCAGTGTCTCAAGGTAGTATAGAAATGGGGTGCGGTGCAGCGTATTATTGGGCTGGAAAAACTCCAGCAGCTCAGTTTTTTGCAGCGGTGCCTTTTGGTATGAATAGTCAACAAATAACCTCTTGGTTAGAAGTGGGTGGTGGGTACGAATTATGGAAAAAAACCTATGCTAAATTTAACCTTGTTCCATTTATGGGAGGAAATACAGGCGTTCAGATGGGAGGATGGTTTAATAGAGAAATCAATTCTGTCGAAGATTTTAAAGGATTAAAAATGCGCCTTCCAGGGATTGGAGGAAAAGTGTTAGAAAAAGCTGGAGGAGCTGCGGTTTTGGTTGCAGGAAGTGAAGTGTATACAAGTTTAGAAAGAGGGGTAATTGATGCTACAGAATGGATAGGTCCATATCATGATTATAAAATGGGTTTTCACAAAGTTGCAAAATACTATTACACACCTGGATGGCACGAAACAGGCTCTCAGTTAGAATTTTTTATCAATAAGAATTTGTATGATGGCTTACCTCTACATTTACAGGCAGTATTACAAGCCGCTTCCAAGAGGGCTCAAGTATGGGTTTTGTCTGAATTTGATAAACAAAACGGTATTTACTTAGATAAATTAGTGAATGAAGAAAATGTAGAGGTTCGAGAGTTCTCTAAAGAAACTTTAGATGCATTGAGGGTATACACAGAAGAGTCATTACAAGAAATGATAGGTGATGACCCTTTGTCAAAAGAAGTATATGAGAGCTATTCTAATTTTCAAAATAGCATCTCTAAGTGGTCAGAAGTGACTGAGAAAGCATATTACAATAAAATTCAGAAGTAATAATCAAATACACAGTATAACTCATTAGTAATTTGTTTATTTCTCTGCTACTTCATCGCTATAAAATAGCTATAGGTATTCTGAAATTTTATATCTTGAAATAACAAAATTAATTTAAATTCTTTTTTTATCGAATACTGTTTGGGTGAAATTCAAAAAATATAGTATAATACTATTGTAAGTTTAAATTGGTATTATATGTGTAATCATAAAAAAACACTGTCTTATAATTGAGACAGTGTTTTTTAGTTCCTTGTAAAATCAATCTTCAATGTTCTAAATTATCACATCATCTTGGAACAGGTTTTTTTTTACTTCTTAATACCAGAAAAAAGATAGTATCCAATAGATACTTGAAAATTATCATTACGAACTTCATTATTAGACTCTGATATAACATTTGTACTAAGGTCATGCTTGTCTATACCTGATGGAGAATATCGTAATTGAACAAAATAGGAGTTGAACTCTGCACCAATGCCTATAACTCCACCAAAATTAAAGTTTTTTGGTTTATTTTGCTCGGGGAAATCATCATTAATTAAGAATCCAAGTTGTGGCCCGACATGCACATTGAAAAATTTTGCAAATTTAAATTTCATCAAAATAGGGAGATTTATATAATTCAGATCAACTTCATCAGTTCCTTGAAGAGAAATTAAAAGTTATGGTTGAACTGCAAATAGACTTGATATTTCCTTTTGAGCAACTATTCCAAAATGAATTGCTGTTCTTCCATCCAGAGTGCTATTTGAGCTATTGTTGCTTATGGTAACATTATCTCCCGTTAAAGAAGCAAAGTTGAAACCTGCTTTAAAGCCTAATTTAATGTCTTGAGCACTAGAGGTTATTGAGAATCCGATTATTCCGATAGCAAATAATATTTTTTTTCATAATTATAAATTGAAAAGTTGTTGAGTTCAAAAATTGTGTGTAGAAATAGTTTAAACTTTTTTGATTCTATTGAAGTGGGTGTTTTATAGCAAATAGAAAAAATAAATCACTTCACACTCTTTAGTGTTTTTTACAACTTAAAAATGGTTTATATAGAGGTAGAGGGTGGTTATGTTTTGGTTTTAAGGTGTATATGGATGTGAGGGAAAATGTAAATAGATTAGCTTGATTAAAAAAAGCGTTTGGCTTATACTTAATAGGTAGGCCAAACGCTTTGTATTTTATCTATTTGTTAATTAAAATACTATCAGATCATCTTCTTCAATTTTATTTAGATCAATCGTAGTTGTATTTCCGTCAGCATCGGTTGATTCAACTATGCTATCACATTCTCCATTTCCGAAGTCTATAGTTTTAGTCTTTCCATTTTCAGTATTTGTGATAGCCCCACTTACAGGAAAATCACAGCTAGATTCAAAACGCAAAGGAGTTGAAGTCGCTAACTTAAATGAATCACCATTATTGAATGTTGTAGAGGCATCAACAATATTTATGATATAAAACTCGAAAGATTCAAAATCGATAAAAAACTTATCGCTTATTTTTTCTTCAACAGTAGCTTTTAATCCGTTTTCCCAAGTAAAATCAAATTTAGTAGAAATATTAGTTGTTTCTTCTTCTTTTTCATTAACGGAAATAGATAGTGTAGAAGTACCACTTACTGCCATATCGTTAAAAACGACATTTTCCATAGTCTGATTTGATGTGATGATAACGTTGTTACCTTCTTGCTTAGAAGTAAATGTCATGAGGATTTTACCTGAAATAGAACCCATTTCATCAGGGAGTTCACATCCCTCACCAAAATCAATAACAACCGTTCCTCCATTTTCGTTTTCGTCAAATGTTTGAGTTGGACAATCACTCATCTTTTGACGAAATTTATTAGATCTCATTCGGTTATTGAAAGCTCCAGATGTTAATTCATTTATTTGATCAGTTGCAGCATCTATATTTCTGAATTCTGCAGAAGTATCAACACCAGGGATTTCAATTCCATTTTCAGGAGTATTTTCGTTATCATCACTATTACAACTGAATAAAAAAGCACCAGCTAAAATTAGGCTAGCGAATGGGATGATTTTGTTTTTCATAATAAAAATAGGTTTAATAGATTGTTTATGTTTATTTATCGGGGGGCAAAACTAAATGATATCATGTTAAGAAAAATACATTTAAGTTAATAATTTTGTTAATTGTGTTTTTCTTAACAGGGGATTTCCCCCCTGTCAACTTTTTATTTGTTATATAGTAGTGAATAAGTAAATTTTCACCAGATTAATTATAGTGGGAGTTGTAGGAGTATATAGACGGCTACCATACTAAATTTATTTTTTATAATTAAGGAAAAAAAGTAATTTATTTTAGATGATATTTTTCTTGATAATACAAAGAACTCATCGTGACTTTTTATTGCTTTTTGGCCTGCTATAAAACGCAAAAAAGTCATCAGCTAAGCAGAAAATCTCATTTTTTTGATCAAAAGAAAAAAGCCAAGTTGAGTTCAATATTGTTTTTTGATCAAAGTAATGCTGAGCTTTTAAGAAAATAAGTCAAATTATAAATTATTTTGATCTATATATTTTGAATATTCTATTGCATAGCATATTTCTTATCAATATATTAGTAGCGAATGTTCGCTATATGTGTTTTTAATTCAAAATTAATAGTATGCAAATTAAGAAGGTTTTAGTTGCTAATCGTGGGGAAATTGCGATTCGAATTTTTAGAGCATGTGCAGAGATAGGGTTGCAAACCGTAGGTGTATATACTTATGAAGATAGGTATTCTTTACATAGATATAAAGCAGACGAAGCATATCAGATTGGTGAGAATCACGAACCATTAAAACCTTACCTAAATATTGAAGCGATCATTAATGTTGCCAAACATAATAATGTTGATGCAATTCACCCTGGTTATGGATTTCTCTCAGAAAATGCTGATTTTGCGCAACGATGCCTGGAAAATGATATAATTTTTATAGGGCCTAAAGTTTCTGTGCTTCGCTCTTTAGGAGATAAAATTACAGCCAAAAAAGTAGCAATAGAGAATGATATACCGATCATCCAAAGTAATAAAGAAGATCTTGTAGATATTAAAATAGCTATAAATGAAGCCAAACGTATCGGGTTTCCTGTTATGTTGAAAGCTGCTTCAGGAGGAGGAGGACGTGGCATGAGAGTAATTCGTAATGAAGAAGAATTAGAAAAAGCCTATCCAGAGTCGCGTAGAGAAGCACTAAATGCTTTTGGAGATGATACCGTTTTTCTTGAAAAATTTGTAGAGAACCCCAAGCATATCGAAATACAAATTGTAGCTGATCAATATAAAAATATGGTACACCTTTTTGAACGTGATTGCTCTGTGCAACGACGATATCAAAAAGTAATTGAATACGCTCCTTCTTTTGGAGTTTCAGAACAGATAAAGCAAGATCTGTATGAATATGCCCTTAAAATATGTAAAGCGGTTGACTATAATAATATAGGGACTGTAGAATTTTTGGTAGATGAGGACAGTAGTATCTATTTTATAGAAGTAAACCCTCGTGTACAAGTAGAACATACCGTTACAGAAATTGTCACAGGAATAGATCTAATCAAAGCCCAGGTTTTTATTGCAGGAGGATATAAACTATCAGATAAACAAATAAAGATAGAAAGTCAGGAAAGTCTTAAAACAACAGGTTTTGCGCTGCAGTGTAGGATAACGACAGAAGACCCTGAAAATGATTTTAAACCTGATTATGGTACAATAACAACGTATAGAAGTGCTTCTGGATTTGGGATTCGATTAGATGCAGGAAGTGTTTATCAAGGAGTAACGATTTCACCGTTCTTTGATTCAATGTTGGTTAAAGTTTCTGCAAATAGCAGAACTTTGGATGGAGCATGTAGAAAAATGAGACGGGCGCTTTCTGAATTTAGAATACGTGGCGTAAAAACCAATATGCCATTTTTAGATAATATTCTAAAGCATGAAACCTTTAGAAAAGGAGAAGTAACTGTTAATTTTATTCAGAATACCAAGTCTTTATTTGCAATCAGAGAATCTAGAAATCGCGCTACTAAATTAGTAAACTTTTTAGGTGACATTATAGTGAATGGTAATCCAGATGTTAAAAAAATAGATCCTACCAAAACATTTATTACTCCAGCAGTTCCAAAATTTGATGAAACCGCAGAGTATTCAAAAGGAACTAAAAATATATTGACAGAATTAGGTCCAGAAAAGTTTGCTAAGTGGTTAAAAAATGAAAAGAAAGTTCATTTTACAGATACTACGATGCGTGATGCGCATCAAAGTCTGTTGGCTACAAGAATGAGGACATATGACATGCTAAAAGTAGCAGAAGGATTTGCAAAAAACCATCCAGAAATTTTTAGTATGGAAGTTTGGGGAGGTGCTACTTTTGATGTTTGTTTGCGCTTTCTTAACGAAAACCCGTGGGAAAGACTTCGCGCACTTAGAAAAGCTATGCCCAATCTATTGCTTCAGATGCTAATTCGGGGATCTAACGGAGTGGGGTATACAGCGTATCCTGATAATTTGATAGGGAAGTTTGTAGAACAATCCTGGGAAAATGGAGTGGATGTTTTTAGAATTTTTGACTCGTTAAACTGGATGAAATCAATAGCTCCATGTATCGAACATGTTCGTACAAGAACACAAGGTTTGGCAGAAGGCTCTTTGTGTTATACAGGAGATATTTTAGATCCTAACCGTACAAAGTATACACTTGACTATTATATTCAATTAGCAAAAGATATAGAAAATGCGGGAGCTCATATTCTTGGTATAAAAGATATGGCAGGATTATTAAAACCTTATGCCGCTTATGAGTTGGTTTCTGCATTAAAATCAGAAATCAATATTCCAATACATTTGCATACACATGATACTTCATCAGTGCAATCTGCAACATATCTTAAAGCAATTGAAGCAGGAGTAGATGTAGTTGATGTGGCCTTAGGTGGTCTTTCTGGATTAACGGCTCAACCCAATTTTAATGCTGTACTTGAAATGATGAGGTTTCACGAACGTGAAAATGTTATGGATACTTCCAAATTAAATGAATATTCTAATTATTGGGAAGCAGTACGTGAGTATTATTATGTTTTTGAGTCAGGGCTAAAAGCAGGGACAGGAGAGGTATATCAGCATGAAATTCCTGGAGGACAATATTCCAATCTTAAACCACAAGCAGAAGCATTAGGGCTTTCTGATCGTTTTCATGAAATTACCAAAATGTATGGGGAGGTAAATCAGCTTTTTGGAGATATCGTTAAGGTTACACCAAGTTCTAAGGTGGTCGGTGATATGGCTCAGTATTTAGTAAGTAATAACTTAACTATAGAGGATGTAAAAGAAAGAGGAGAAACAATTTCATTTCCACAATCGGTAGTGAGTTTGTTTAAAGGAGAATTAGGACAACCAGTAGGGAAGTTCCCCAAAGATCTTCAGAAATCAATACTTAAGGATCAAAAACCATTTACGAATAGACCTAATGCACATTTGGAACCTGTAGATTTTGAGACAGAGTTTAAAGATTTTGAAAAAGTGTTTGAAAAAGGAATGGGAAGAGCATTGGATATTACCGATTTTCTTTCTTATAAACTATATCCGAAAGTTTTTACAGGAGCGTATAATCATCATTTGAAGTATGGTAATGTAATGAATATTCCGACCAAAAACTTTTTCTATGGGATGACTCCTGAAGAAGAAATTATTATAGAACTAGATAAAGGTAAAATTTTACTGATAGAGTTGATATCAATAGGAGAGCCTCACGAAGATGGAAAAGTAACTATATTCTTTAAGGTAAATGGTCAAACCAGAAATGTAGAAGTGCGAGACAATTCGATTAAGGTCAACAAAGTAACACATACCAAAGTTGACAAAACAGATGTCAAAGAAATAGGTGCTCCTTTGCAAGGCTCTTTATCTTCGGTATTAGTTAAAACGGGTCAAGAGGTCAAAAAGAATGATCCCTTATTTATTATTGAAGCTATGAAAATGGAAACCACTATTACCGCTAATGAAAATGCTATAATAAAGAAAATTGTACTCAAATCTGGTACCATGGTAAATGCAGATGATTTAATAATCATGCTTAAATAGTTTTGCCTATTTTTACGCTATGCAGTATTTTTTAATCATTGCCTTACAAGGCTTTTGTGTTTATCACGCGATCAAGAATAAAAGTAATTATTATTGGTTTTTTGTTATTATGCTTCTGCCTGTATTAGGAAGTATTATATACTTATTTACTCAAGTTTTTAATAAGAAAGATTTGGATGTGGTTCAGAATGAAATTGTTAATGTTATCAATCCTACTAAAAAAATTAAGGATTTACAGAAACGATTAGATTTTGCAGATACTTTTCAGAACAGAGTAAATTTGGCAGATGCATTATTAGAAGCAGGAGATTATACTTATGCTATACAAGAATATGAAAAAGCACATAATACAAACAATGATGTTGGAGTGCTTAAAAAACTTATAGAGGGATATTATCAAATTAAAAATTACGAAAAAATTATTTCTTGTGCAGAAAAAATAGCCGATAGATCAGATTTTAAAGGTTCCCGAAGCCAGTTTTTATATGGTTTGGCATTAGAAGAATGTCAACAGTCTGAAAAAGCAGAAGAACATCTACGACAGATTGATCAACGATATTCTAACTATGAAGAGCGATATATTCTTGCTCAATTTTTGTTAGAAAAAGGAAAAACAGAAGACGCAAAAGAGATTTTATTTGAAATCCTTACTGAAGCACAGCATATGTCCAAACCTAATCATAATCGATATAAGGCAGTAGTGTATGATGTAAAGAAATTAGTTTCTTCTATTTAACGTATTAAATAATAAATATACTTTTTTATTCTTTTTAACAGGATAATAATAGCCTATACTCGTAAAACTACTTTGTAGTTCAGAAAATCTTTCTATTTTTACATTGCCTTAACATTTCTGGGAAACATTGAGAATCAGACCTATTCAAATATCATTATTTATCCTATTCGTATTAGGGGGATTGTTTGGTCTTATGTTTTTAAGTGAAAAAGGAAGTGTTCAGAAAACTCAGACTCAAGATGATGGGTTTTCTTATGAGGGAGTATATGTAAAATATCCAGCATATACTACTTTCCTGGGTTTAGAGAAAGATTCATCTCTAACACGACAAGATGTCTTAGAAGTTACACAAATTGTAACACCTTTGGATATCGAAACGAGTGAAACCAAAAATGATATTGCTTTAGCAGAAGAAATAAAACAATTACCGGATTTTTCCAAAATTGATACTACTCGAATCGTTAGGATTAAATATCCAGAAGATAACCCAGATTTTGCAACAGAATTAAGAAAAAAATTATCTTCAAAATCATGCCGTATTATACATTATGGTGATTCTCAAATCGAAGGAGATCGTATAACGGGATACTTACGTAACAGACTACAAGGGATGTATGGAGGTAGCGGTCCTGGATTTATTCCTGTATTACCAGTATATCGACAGATAAGCGCAATTGTCGAACCCAGTGAGAATTGGGAGCGTTTTGCTTTTTTTGATCCAACTAAGAAAAAGTTTTCTCATAAAAGATATGGGGCATACTTATCGGTTTCGCGATTTACAGCATATCAAAAAGTACTTCCAGATAGCACCACAATTGATTCCTTACCGGCTATAAAGGCCTCTGTGAAAATTGGGAAATCAAAGAAGACATATGCCAAATTCAGGCGATTTACAAATATCGGCCTGCATTATGGTAATTGCAATTTCCCTATAAAAATATCAGTGTACAATGATGGTAATTTGATTCAGCAAGATAGCCTGATCGCAGATGGAGGATATCATCAATATAAAATTCGAACTTCGGTCACTCCAACAGACCTAAAAATTGAACTAGAAGGTAAAGTTAGTGCAGATTTCTATGGACTTACTTTAGATGGTGGCTCTAGAGTACAAATCGATAATGTGGCGATGAGAGGAGCTTCTGGAACTATTTTTGCAAATTCTAATGCAACTACCTATCGTCAAATGGTACGACAATTAAAACCTAAAATTGTCATTATGCAATATGGCGGAAATACAATGCCATATCTTAAAGACTCTATAGATGTAGAAAAATATGCTAAACGAGTAACGAGTCAGGTAAATTGGATTAGACGACGTGCAAAAAATACAAGTTTCATATTCATTGGACCTACAGATATGTGCCTTCCGGTAAACGGTAAAATGGAAACCTACCCAATGTTACCTTACCTTAATGCAAAACTAACAGAAACCTGCCTAGAGAATAATGTTGCATATTGGAGTATGTTTGATGCAATGGGAGGAAAAGGATCTATGAAACTATGGGTAGATGAAAAACTCACCGCCAAAGATTACATGCATTTTACCTGGAAAGGAACCAAAATAATTTCAGAACTATTTTTTACAGCCCTATACCTTGACCTTAAAGAACCTGAAAACAATGATGATGCGTAGCAAATTACTCTTTTACCTATGCCTTTTTGCCTTACCAGCAATGGCACAAACTTATGTTTTGGATACTGTACGAGATAAGTATCCATTTGTAAATTGGAAAGCCAATTCTATCAAGATGGCAGAGAATTCCCCCGCCTTTAAAAAACTCTTTCATAAATTAGATACAATTGCAAAAGGAGGAGAAGAAAACCTTCATATTTTTCATATTGGAGGTTCTCATATCCAGGCAGATATTTATTCAAACCGTTTGAGATCTTATCTTCAGACAATGAGCCCAACTTCGAAGGGACAACGAGGGTTTATTTATCCATATAGTATTGCCAAAACGAATAATCCAGGAAATTATAGAGTCAAATTTGATGGAGAATGGAAAGGATACAGATGTTCTGTGCGAAAAGATAGTGTAGCCTGGGGATTATCAGGTGTAACCGCAGTTTTTAAGGATACAATATCCAATATAAAATTAAAAGTCAATGGCAATAACTATCATGAAAAGATGTATGATTTTAATAAAATCAGGATTTTTTACGATAATTGGAGCACAGACTATGAAATATCTTTTAAGCAAGATTCTATAATTTCTCAAGTCAGAGAGGATAAGAAAGCACATTTTATCGAGTATACTTTAAATACAACAGTAGACGAGGTCGAGTTTTGTATTCGTAAAGTTGAAAATGTAGACAATGCAGAGTTTTTGATGATGGGGATAGAATTAATGAATGAAAATAAAGGGATTGAATATACTTCTATTGGAGTAAACGGAGGTAGTTTTTCGTATTATGATCGGTGTAAATATTTTGAGGATCAACTAATGCTCTATACTCCAGATTTATTTATTGTATCAATAGGTACCAATGATGCGTACCATCCTGATTTTAATCCGGCTTCGTATAAAGCATATTATACCGATTTAATCAAATTGGTACAAAAGGCAAATCCAGATTGTGCTGTACTACTTACCGTACCTAATGATTCATATTATAAGAAGAAATTTCCTAACCCTAGAACTCGAGTAGCAGAAAAAATTATTTATGAAGTTGCCAAAGAACAGAAAATGGCAGTTTGGGATTTTTATGAAATTATGGGAGGATTTAATTCTTCACAGAGTTGGTATACTCATAAGCTGATGCCTCGTGATCGTATTCATTTTACAGTGATGGGATATCGAATAAAAGCAGACCTTCTATTAGAAGCATTAGTACATTCATGGGAGAACGAATTGCAACTGAAACCAAATTCTATTTTGACTCAGATTATTAATGAATAGACTCATTGACATATTTTCTTTTTCAGAAGATTTTCCGTTAATCTTTACACAGGCAAATTTCTGGATTTTCTTTGCAGCAATATATTTTATTTATGCCATAGTTTATCGTAAAAAAGCATTACGAAGTGCTTATCTCTTTGCAATAAGCCTTTTGTTCTATTATAAAACCAGTGGTCTTTTTATTGGAATATTATTGTTTAGCACAGTGAATGATTTTTTTCTAGGTAAGGCTATTTATAATAGTAGATCCATTATCTTCAAAAAAATATTAGTTGCCATAAGTGTTATTGTTAACCTAGGAACGCTGTGTTATTTTAAATATGCTTATTTCTTTACAGATTCCTATAATTATTTATTTCAAACAGATTATGAAGTTATAAACTATCTAGCGCAATGGGCAAATACCTGGAGCGAAGTAGATTATTTTACTGTGGATAAAATTATTCTTCCCGTAGGAATTTCTTTTTATACTTTTCAAACCATTAGTTATAGTGTAGATATTTATCGTAAACAAATCAAACCTCTAAAATCAATTATAGATTTTGGTTTCTTTGTGAGTTTCTTTCCGCAGTTGGTTGCTGGACCCATTGTACGAGCGGCAGATTTTGTTCCACAGATTCGCAAAGAGGTTAATATTACCAAACAAGATTTTGGTAATGCTACTTTTATGATTCTAAAAGGACTAATAAAAAAAATGCTATTTGCCGATTATATTGCGGCTAATTTTATGGATAGAGTCTTTGATGTACCCGAGATGTTCTCAGGATTTACCAATATTATGGCAATGTTTGGGTATTCATTGCAAATCTATGGTGATTTCTCTGGATATACCGATATAGCTATTGGATTAGCATTACTTATGGGATATAAGTTACCAGTTAATTTTAATTCACCATATAAGGCAATTCACTGTGGAGATTTTTGGAAGCGATGGCATATTTCTCTGTCTAGTTGGCTCAAAGATTACTTATATATACCTATAGGAGGTAATCGTAATGGAAGTATTTTTTCATATATATTCATAACGGTTTTTACGTTTTTAGGAGTGTTTGCTTATGCAGATTTTGGAATTGCCATTATTGCTACTGCGGGTATGGGATTAGCATTGATTATTACTTTATTTTCTTCAAGACTGGCATGGCATTTTAATCGAAATGTAAATATTATGATTACGATGCTAATAGGAGGTTTGTGGCATGGCGCTTCCTGGAAATTTGTAATCTGGGGAGGGTTAAACGGATTGGGAGTTGTTGTCTATAAATATTGGCGTAAAATCAGCCCTTATGAAAATTCTAATGCATGGTTAGCTACAATATGGAAAATAGGATTAACCTTTGTATTTATTACGTTTACACGAATCTATTTTAGAGGTAATAGTATGGACCATATCAATCGTTTCTATCAACAGGTAGCGACCAATATGGATTGGGAAAATGCATTGCTTGTGCTTTGGGAATACCGTGCAGTTTTTATCATCATGGGGATTGGATATATTACACATTGGCTACCTTATAAGACCAAAGATTGGATTTTAGAGCAGTTTATAAAAAGTAATATAGTCATCAAAGCAGTTGTAGTCATGGTAGTTGCTGTTATTTGTTACCAAACGTATGCTGCCGATTTTCAACCATTTATTTACTTCCAGTTCTAAAACCATCTAATGTATTGGATTATGATCATGTAATCCTTTTACAATAAATAGTATATTATTTTGGGCGTGCCCCTACACTATATTTCGGGTCGGGCTATTCGCTATATCTTTTTTATTTGTCATGCTGAGCTTGTCGAAGTAGACAAATAAGAAAGGATGTCGCTACTATCCCTCACACAATATCATATATACAAACAGACATTAAAATTTTAAAAAACTACCATTTTTACTTTTTAGATATAACTCCTACCTTCGTGAATCATAATCTGTAAATCCTTTATAGTGTTCTTACATACCCATCCATACCAACCTTTTTTTCCAGAAGGTGCAACAAAATTAATTGTAGGAACGCTACCTCCACCACGGTTTACAACAGGAGAGCTTAATGAAAGAGATGTGGACTTCTGTTATGGTAGTAGCAACGGATTACTATGGCTAGTGCTAGATCGTATTTTTGACCTTAATTTGACTTTTGAGACTACAGAAGTGGCAGCAAAACAAAGAAAAGACTTCTTAGCATTAAGAGGTATAGGAGTTTGCGATATAGTACATAGTTGTAATCGTCAAAAGATTGATGCTTCAGATTTGGGAATGCAAAATATTAAGTTAAGAAACCTTGTAGGATATCTGTTGCAATATCCAAAAATTGATACTTTAATATTTACGGGAGGTAATAGTAAAAACGGCCCTGAATATTTTTTTAGAAAACATCTCAAAGAATATGATATGAAACTAGAGGTGGTGTCAAATGAAATTCCGAGAATACATCAATTCATATTAGGTCAGCAAAGAAGCGAGAATAGAACAATAAAAACAGTATCGTTAACAGCACCATCTGGTGCTGCGAATAGAGCCATTGGGAGTTTGCAGGAATATAAAGAACAAAAAAAACAAAACCCCAAATTCAATACACTTGATTTTAGGGTAATACAGTATCAAAAATTCTTTTAGAGAATTATAGACCTCTATATCATAAATAGCTGATCCTTTTATGGAAACTGTGTTTCTCCATATCCACCAGTACCTAATTTGATTTCTTCAATATTAAAATCATTGCTAAGTGTAATACTGGCTCGCGAACACCCATTTCCAGCTGTTATTTTGGCTGTAATTTGTACGACACCACTCGCGGGCATTATAAATGTTTTTGAACCATTTATTGAAGACGCTCTAGAACCGTTAAATTTACGTTCAATTTTGGCAAGACTAGGATTAGCCCCAATAACACGTATCGTTAATTCTTCTGTTTCATAACAAGGTGCTCCAGGAGATGCATAATATTTTAACTTTATAACCGAACCTGGTTTACCATAATATTTTCCTGTAACTCTATTTAAAGGATATATCCTATTTATACCAAGAATATCTGAAGAAGATAAATGATTCCGTTGAATAGTATAACTACTACCATCTTTTTTAGTAATAGTGGGCAATCCATTTTTTGAAAAAAAAGTTGGTCCGTACATCATAATACTATTAAAATCTAGTGTAGATGTATATTCATCTCCGTCCAAACCTCGAGATTCATAGGTGTCAAAAGCAAAAGAAAACCCATCTTGTATGTTATCATAATTTATATTGATATATTGATCTCTATCCTTTCTACTTTGTTCATGCCATAATCCCACAGCATGACCTATTTCATGAATGGTATTACCTGTTGTACAACCGTCTACTAATGTAATTCTTTGTTTGCCTCCTATACGACCTACAAATGAAAGACAATTAGTGTTAGGAGCACCTTTTGTAAACTCTATATAGTCAGATTGATTGGTTCTTTGAACAAACCTAAGAGTGGTATTTGTTTCCCAGTGAGCAATAGCATCAGTGACTCGATTTTGATTTGGTAAATCGGGATTGATTGTGAAGTAAACAATATTATTTGGCCATCTGGCTAGAGTACGCCCAGTACTTTTATTAGTATTATCATCAGGAGACACAATCATATCACCTCCCAAAATATATTGTCCATTAATTTCTTGTACTTCTATCGATTTTCCAAAAAAAGGAATGGTTACGATCTTATCTCCAATATCCTGATAATTTTCTATAGTGGTTTCAACTTGATTATTAGATCTGTTCAAAGAATCTTTTTCACAAGATCCAAATAAAAGACCTATAACTGTTAATGCGAATAGTTTTAATTTTAATCTTTTCATGATTTTCTGAATTGTTTTTTTGTGTTTGATATCATATTATTTTATTAATTTTAAAGTTGGTATTTGATTTATTATTAAAATTCTATGCAGTAAATCTAATGTGATGTCATATCATGTTATACCCTGTTTTTTGGGAAATTTATATCCCTGTTTCCAGTGTAGGATGTTATTTTTTTTTAGCTGATAGGAAATTATAGAAGAGACTTTTAGTCTGGAAATCAAGATGTTATACAAAACCCCAAATTCAATACACTTGATTTTAGGGTGATGCAATATCAGAATTTTTTTTAAAGAATTTTATGCTTTTATTGTCTCAAAAAGATTTTTAAATCATCACTTTTTTGCATTGCATAGGAGAGTGATTTGTTATAGAAGGATTTTTCTGGTTTGTAATTTGTTAATGATAATACATTGGGTAATTTCATTGCCCAGGAACCTGATTTTTTAGTCTCTCCAGGGGTGATCATTACCACATGTCCATAGGTATTAGCGGTATCTATGATTAAAGATAAACCTCCTCGATTTGTATGATCCAAGGCTTGGTTTATTGTTTCTTGATTTATTGAACCAAGTTGTATCCAATTTCTTGATTTTTCTACAATAGGGCGTATGCTATCATAAACTACATAGCCTAATTTAGGATCATTAAATTCTGTAAGGTCGTATGTTTTGGTGATAATTTTGGTAATACTATTTCTACACTCATTACGTTCTGTAGCGGCTTTTTTACAGGTAATAAAGTTTTTTACTTCTTCTGTAAAATCGACATTACTATGATTTGATTCACTTACGATATTTTCGTTGGCTTGAGTATTGGTATCATCTTTTCTCTCGTTTGATTGGGTTTTATTTGGAGAGTCGGGAGTCTTTTGTGTCTTATTATCATTACAAGAAACAATAAGAATAGTTATAAATAATACTAGTAATTTTTTGTTCATGAGTTATTTAGGTTTAGAAATACAATGATAGCTAATCTCTAAACAATTACAAAAAATATCATTGTTAATGCAT
The DNA here is from genome assembly GCA_947498785.1 of uncultured Aquimarina sp. Lineage (GTDB taxonomy): Bacteria > Bacteroidota > Bacteroidia > Flavobacteriales > Flavobacteriaceae > Aquimarina. The sequence goes on from CANMLS010000005.1 coordinate 71,854, forward strand.
TTATGTTAAAGAACAATTGAGAAGATTGGTAGTTTACTATCGATGAGATCAATATCACTATCAGAAAGGTCATAAATACCGCAAAAGATAAATATTTGCACAGATACATTATCAAGAGACGCTAGTGTATATGTTAAAAAAAACGGAAAAACTATAAAAAGAAAGATTTTTCGTTTATTTTTTGTTTTCATGAGACTTTAGGGGCATAATAAAATAGCTCGTGTAAAACAATCTTGTATTGACTTAGCATTTGATAATGAAATCATAGGAATTTCGGTGGGTAAACTTGCTAGAATTGAGGTATCAGCATCAAATATTTATGTTTATAGAGATCTGTACTTAGATTCGTATTTTAATAGCTAATAAACATATAATTTTATGGACATATTCAAGGGGCAAAATCTGATAGAGTTCTCTTATCGTTTCAAAACAAATAGTGATTATAAAGAATATTTAGCTGACATCAAGGCAAAACACATTAATATTTTAAGTAGATGAAAAACTATCTAAAATCGTTTAACATATTAACAGATGATGAAATTGATTTGTTTGAAAATAAAGTAACTTATAGATACTTAAAGAAAGGAGATTTTTTTATTAAGGAAGGCAAGATATGTAAGGAAGTCGCTTTTGTAGCTTCGGGACTATTCAGATCATATTACTATTCTTCTTCTGGTGAGGATATAACCTATTGCTTTACTTTCTTTAATTCTTTTATATCCGCGTATTCTTCATTTCTCTCTCAGTCTGAGACAATAGAAAATATTCAAGCTTTAACAGATGTTGAATTATATTCTGTTTCTAGAGCTGAAATATTAAAACTAGAAAAATCAAGTACAAATTGGTTAAAACTTTTTAAGCTTATTGCAGAACAAGAATACATCAAAATGGAGAAACGAATTTTTATACTACAAAAAGAAACCGCTGAAAAACGATATGAAGATTTACTTAAAAATCAACCTGAACTATTATGGCATATACCTTTGAATTATCTTTCATCTTATTTAGGAATTTCCCAAAGGCATTTAAGTAGAATACGAAAATCTATTTCGTATTAGACAAATGTCCTTTCTAGTATATTTCATAGCTCTTTTCTTTGTTGAAAAATACTAAGAGATGAAACAAGTTTTAATTATTAATGGTCATCCAGACAAGCAAAATTATAATTATGCCTTATCCGAAGCATATATAAAAGGAGCAAGTAAATCAGAAGCAGTAATAACCCAAATAAATATTGCAGATTTATAATTCAACCCAAATCTAGAATTTGGTTATCGCAAAAGAACCAAACTAGAACCTGATTTAATTGATGTTATAGAAAAAATAAAAAAACTGATCATATAGTTTGGCTTTTTCCAATGTGGAGGTATGGATATCCTGCGTTAATGAAAGGGTTTATTGATCGTACATTTCTCCCTGAAATCGCTTTTGCTCCTATTGAAGGAAAATCAATGCCAAAAAAGTTATTGAAAGGAAAAAGTGCAATAGTAATTATAACTGCAGATACTCCTAAATGGTATGATTATATTTTTATGAAAAGACCAACAATTAATCAATTTAAAAAAGGAATACTCGAGTTTTGCGTAATCAAACCAATTAAGGTAACCTATATAGCTCCACTTAACAATTCTAGCCTTGCCTATCGGAAAAAATGGCTGGATAAAGTATATTTATTGGGTGAGCAATTAAGGTAATACTGGTTCTACTATAAAAATGCTCAAATAAAAAGGAATAATTTTAAAACAAAAAAACAGAAACTAGTGTTAATAAAGATGTGGAATGAACTTTTTTGATTTTGGTAAAAGATATTTCATTTCATGATAGATATCTTCAAAAAAACATTTCGACATATAAAAACTCAATAATATATAGCTCTTCAAAGGTTATTGAGGTATAAAGTAATCATAGGTATGAAAAATTTTAACAAAAAAAATAAAAATTGAAGAGCAAAAGCTATTTTAAAATTAAAATAATAACATATATTTCAGGTAACCAATTAAAAAATAACTTCGCCCCTTCCTACATTTTTTAAATAATATTATCACATAATTAAACAATATGAGATGTTTTTTGTGGGTGATCGTTTTTGTGTCTATCTTTTTTCAGGATGCAGCTTCCCAAATTAAAAGTCATAATGCTCCATATTATACATGGTTTGATCAGGTACTCGGTCTGGAAAACACCAATCTTATGAATGGCTCTTATTATATCAGTAAATATGCTGGTAGAATTATAGGAGATAAGCATCCATATTTTTTTTCAGATAAACCATTAAAAGGTTCTGTAGTGTATGATGATCAACATTATAGTAATGTTGATATCATATATAATTTGGAAATACAAACCTTGATAATTAAACTTAATACGGGTTTAGGGTCTTCTGTCATGAAATTGGTACATGATAAGGTTAATTCGTTTATCATTAATACATCTAAATTCATAAAGGTTGATGATTTTTATGATGATGGTTCTCGTATTTCAGGATTTCATGAAGAGATATTGCAAGAAACTTTTTTCTCCTTACTAAAAAGACATCTTAAAATAAGAAAAGAATCCAATGTTATAGAACAGAAATTGTATTATGATTATTCCAGTTCTTATACGTATATTCTTTTTTACAACAATTCATTTAAAAAAATTAAGTCTAGATCAGATATGGTTAACATTTTTCCTGAATTAAAAAATGAGATCAAGACATTTTACAAATCATATAAACCATTGCTTAAAAGAGATTCTGATGCCTTCATGCAAAGATTATTTCTTCAAATTGTTAAACCATCTCTGTCCAAAAAATGAATAGCCATATAATCATTAGATTTAGTATCTTTTTTTTAGTATTTCAGCAAGGTATTTTAGCACAAAAAAATGACCAGCCAATAGATATTAGTTTTCAAAAAAATGATTTAGAATCTATTCTTTATCAAATTGAAGAAAAAACAGAATATAAATTTTATTTCCAAAGATCTTGGTTAACTTCTTATACTAATTTATCAGGAGATTATAGGAGTGCAACTGTAGAAAGTATTTTGGAAGAGATATTGGCAGACACCATTCTTAATTTTTATATTAAAGATCAAAACACCATAATTCTTGTACCAAATACAGTTATTTATGATAAGTTATCTGAAGATTTCTTTGGCAAAGATTTAAACGGAAATTCAATTATAAACGAAGAAAACAATAATAATATAGTATCTCCTCTTTTCAGAAACTATCAAAAATTACCAAACAAAAAGATTGAAACCGTAAGAATTGGAAAAGCCTCTGGTAAAAAATCGGATCACTCCTTTATGCTATCTGGTTATGTACAAAACATACAAGACAATAAACCGGTTGCTAATGCAATTTTATTAATTAATGACAAAGATATAGGGGTAGAAAGTAATAATACAGGTTATTATGAAGTACAATTAAAAGCAGGAACATATTATATAGAGATTATTTCTTTTGGAATGGAACGACTCAAAAAGCGAGTAATTATATACAACCAAGGAACTCTTGACTTTGACTTAATTGAAAACATTCAACAACTTGACGAAGTTATCCTGAATACAGAAATTAATAAAAATGTAGAAGAAGTAGTCACCAAGACAAAAGTCGACATAGAGGAGTCTAAAAATATACCTCTGGTTTTAGGAGAACGAGACGTCCTTAAAGTTGCTACAGCTATACCAGGAATAACAACCACAGGAGAAGGAACGGTAGGATATAATGTAAGAGGAGGTAAAGCAGACCAAAATCTTATTCTTTTAGACAATGCTGTAATTTATAATCCTCAGCATTTTTTTGGAATATTTTCGGCACTGAATCCTTTTGCCTTGGGGGATCTTAATATATATAAGAATGGAATTCCAGCAGAGTACGGTGGACGATTATCCTCTGTATTTGATCTAAAAACAAAAGATGCCAGTACTGATAAATTCAAGGCAGAAGGATCTATAGGTCCAGTAACAGGTAATTTATTATTAGAAACCCCGGTTATTAAAAACAAGTCAGGACTAATGGTAGGCGGAAGAATGGCATATGCCAATTGGGTTTTAAATTCTTTGGAAGAAGAATCATTAAAAGATAGTGAAGCTTCTTTTTATGATATTATTGTAAAATATAATCACCAAATTAATGAAAAATCAAAAATAAAAGCAACAGCATACATGAGCAGAGATGATTTTAGCATTACTTCTGACTCCTTATTTATCTATAGAAATCAGTCTTTATCTCTGGGGTGGGATTATCGATTTAATGATAAGAATAATAGCAAATTGACCATCTCCAATAGTCAATACAAATTTGATGTAGAATTTGATGGACAAGTGGATGATGATTTTGAATTTGGATATAGTATTAATGAAACGGCTCTAAAACTTAAATTAAGACATCAATATAATGACCATATCGTATTTGATTATGGAATCTCTAGTAAGTTATATCAAGTTGACCCTGGAACCATACAGCCTATTAATCAATCTATTATAACTCCTTTAGCTATAGAAGAGGAACAAGGTCTAGAATCCGCTGCTTTTTTGTCTGGAAAAATAAAAGTTAATAAAAAATTATCTTTTGATGCTGGTATTCGATATTCTGTTTTTAATGCTTTGGGAGAAGGTACTCAAAATATTTATGAAAATGGAGTTCCAAGAGAAGAAAGCACTATTAAGGAAACCATTTCCTTTGACAAAAATGAAGTCATAAAAACATATGGCGGTCCTGAGTATAGAGTCTCAGGGAGATTTTTATTGGCAGAAGACTTATCCGTAAAAGCAGCTTACAATAAAACTTTTCAATACATACATATACTCTCGAATAACACAACAGTATCTCCAATAGATATTTGGAAACTTTCTGATCTTAATATTAAACCTCAAAGTTCACAACAGTTTTCTTTAGGAATGTATAAAAATATAGTAGGTAATATGTATGAATTAAGTTTGGAAGGCTTCTTTAAGAGTTCCAAAAATATTCTTGATTTTAAAACAGGAGCAGAACTATTACTCAATGATAATATTGAGACAGAAGTATTACAAGGAAATGGAAAATCATACGGAGCAGAATTACTTATTAAAAAACAGAAAGGGAAATTTTATGGGTGGTTAGGATATACATATTCACGATCATTGATTCAGCTAGATAGTCCTTTTAGAGAAGAAAGAGTAAATGGAGGAAATTTCTTCCCATCTAATTTTGATAGGCCACACGATTTAAGCTTGATCACATCTTATAAACTTACTAAACGTTTTAGTTTATCTACTAATTTTGTATATCAAACTGGAAGACCTGTAACAATTCCGATAGGTAATTTTAATTTTAATGGATCAGAGTTTACTGCCTTCAGTAATAGAAATGAATTTAGAATTCCAGATTTTTATAGATTAGATATTGGACTCAATATAGAAGGAAATCATAAACGTAAAAAATTTGCACATAGCTTTATTACAATCTCAGTTTATAATGTATTAGGACGTAATAATCCGCTATCTGTATTCTTTGTTACTAATGATGGAGAAGTAAAGGCTTTTAAAAGCTCTGTGTTTTCAGTTCCAGTACCTTCAATTACCTATAATTTTAAGTTTTAGAACTATGCCTGTTATAAAAACAATACCTATTTATAAAGAAGTAAAGAAATTATTTTTTCTTCTTTTATTATCTATTGGCTTCTCTAATTGTGTAGAAGAATTTGAATTCAAAAATGAAACTTTTGAAAGTATCTTAATCATAAATGCTAGAATAACAGATGAGTTAAAACACCAGGAAATACGACTTAGTAGAACTTTTAGATTTGAAGAAGAAGGACCTGCAAACGAATCTGGTGCAGAGGTTATCATAAAAGATAATAAAGGAAATGAATATGTGTTTAAGGATACGGGAGAAGGGATATATCATTCAGAAAATGAGTTTATGGCGATATCGGGATTAGAATATCAATTATCAATTAAAACAACAGATGGGCGTTCTTATATTTCTAATACATCAGTATTGCCGAGTAAGTCAACTATACAAAATGTATATGCAGAACATAGGATAAATGATGATGGTATTGGGGGTATGGCTATTTTAGTGGATACTTTTGATCCAACAGGAAATGCTACTTTTTACGGATATGAGTATGAAGAAGCTTATCGTATAAAAGCTCCGATGTGGTTCCATTCAGATGTTGTAAAATTAGAATTTGTTGATAATGAAATTGTCTATATGTCCGATGATAGACCAGAAGGAGAACGAATTTGCTATCAGGAAAATAAACCTAAAACTTTACAAATAATTAATACAACAGCTTTGGGTGAAGATAGAATTAATGGGTATCAAATACGGTTTATCGGCCAGGAACAAATTGAAATTGCCGAACGATATAGTATTCTTGTAAAACAATTTGTTCAATCAAGAGAAGTTCATGGTTTTTATCAGACATTATCCAATTTTTCTGAATCAGAAAGTATTTTCTCGCAAGTACAACCTGGGTTTTTGACAGGCAATATTAGTTCTGAAAGTGATCCAGATGAACTGGTTTTAGGAATTTTTGATATTTCTTCGGTATCGTCCAAAAGAATTTTTGTAGATCGATTGGATATTTATGATCGTTTTACACCCAAATTCAAATATTCATGTCAAGAATTTATACCTGATGAAGTTTTTGAGGACTTACCACCCCGATTGGTATTCGAACGAATGAACGAATTAGTATTGGAAACCAATATTTTAAAACTATACAAAGAGCCATCTTTTTTTGATCCAAAAATAATTTTCATAAATCGAGTATGTGGAGATTGCACTACAATAGGAGAAAGTACACCTCCTGATTTTTGGATAGATTGATACTGGTAATAAATTAACTACAAAATAGCACTCTTATTCTATGCCACAAAAGCTTTTTACATACATGTTATTTTTTTGTTTCTGCAGCTTGCAAGCACAACGTCAATCTATTTTAAAAAATGATGAAGAAGCTGTTGGCTATAACAAATTGCCTCACGAAAGAATTTTTGTACATTATAACACTCCTTTATTATTTTCTGGAGAATATTTATATTATAGTGTGTATTGCTTTAATACAAGGTCAAAAAAATTCAGTGACATCAGCAAGGTTGCATATGTAGAACTTATAGATCAAACGCGACAACCTGTTTTTAAACAGAAAATAAAATTAGAAAAGGGGCAAGGACAAGGGGATTTTTTTATAAAAACCAACATCCCTTCGGGTAATTATAAATTGATCGGGTATACACAATGGATGCTAAATGGTGTTCACAGGCCTTTTTTTCTAGGAGATCTGAGTATTTTAAATCCATATCAGGGAAATCAAAAATCAATTCTATCAAAATCTTCGGCAACATCTCTTGTAGATCCAATATCCCAAAATAGTATTCCTGAAGTAAAAACAAAAAGCGATATCACACTTGCATTAAACTCTCAGAATTTTGAAAAAAGAAGCCTTGTATCATTAAAAATTTCTGGAAAAACTACTGAATTGATCTCTGGAAAGTATTCTATATCTGTACACAAAAAAGCATCATTTCCCCATGCAAAAACTATAAGTGCAAAAGATTTTACAGCAAGTTTAGAAACCGTTGAGAAAGAACCTAATAAGTCTAATGGTACTCCCTTCTTTTTACCAGAGATAAGAGGAGAATTAGTGTATGGTAGTATTCTTGCCCAAAATGAAGAGGTAAGTATTGCAAATATCCCTGTTGGATTGTCTATCCCAGGAGTGAATGATAACATAAAAGTCGTATCAACAGATACTGATGGAAAATTTGTTTTTATACTTAATAAAGAATACGTAACTAACCAGATAATTATTCAGGTATTAGGTAATAACAGAAAAGATTATAACATACAATTATCTCAATTCCCTGAAATTGAATACCCCCAATCAGATTTCTACAATTTTAGAATTACAAAAGATCTACAGGATAGTATTATACAAAGAAGTGTATATAATCAGATTGATAATATTTTTTATAGCATTAAACCAGATTCAATATCCACCCCAGAAGATCATATTTCGTTTTATGGTCTTCGAAAAGAAGAATTTCATTTAGATGATTATACTAGGTTTAATACCATAAAAGAAACGGTTACAGAGGTTGTTTCGGGAGTAGGGTATAGAAAAAATCTAAAAGGAAAAAACGTTTTTTATATAGATGGAAAATATCCAGGTTCAAGAATTAAAGACCTTACCCCATTACTAATCGTAGATGGTATTTTAGTACAAGAACACGAAGAGTTTTTGGAATATGATGCGAGGAAGGTAAAAACTATTAGATTCATAAGAGATCGATATTTTTTAGGTTCTAGAGTTTTTGAAGGTATATTAAGTGCTAGTACAATAAAGGGAAATTATATGGAGGAATTGAATAAGAACTATCTTTTTCAATCCGAATTAATTCGTCCTGCAAGGAAAAAAAAATACTATCAACAAATTTATAAAATAGGTGATACAACATACAATAGAATCCCTGATTATCGCCATCAACTACTTTGGAAGCCTGATATCATAATAGAAAGTAATGAGACATATATTGATTTCTACACTTCGGATACTGCAGGGACTTTTGAAATTTCTTTAGAAGGGTTTACGGATAATGGATTCCCAGTATCAATTAAAAAGCTTTTCTATGTTAAATAATGTGAGTTTAATACTAGGTGTATAGGTGTGAGATTTAAAATAAAATAGCTATAGATATTGTTATTATTAGGTGAATTTTGATCTATTACAATGAAGTTGTTTAAAATTTTTATGGTTTGTTATAAAAATGTCCTTCATCACTCAATCTTTGTCTTTTTCTTAAACCATAGTATTTCTATGAAGTGTAAAAAGTGTTTTAATTAATCAAAAAAACACTATTTTTTGCTGGGGTCAAAAAAGTTTAAGCCGCTTCGATAAGTATTTGTCATGTTTTAAGGTATTGTACACAACCTTTTCTGAATTTTACCTTCTTAGGATAAAGATTATGGATATTACTTTTAGAATATTAAGTGTTATTTAACCAGTAATATTTAGCAAAATTTTGAGATTTGTAAACAGTTTACCGTAGTCTATTATCCGTAATTTTGTTTCCTCATTTGTGTAAGTAATAGATTTAAATTAATATGAAAATATGATTAGATACACATAACCTTATTTATTAGATAACCGTCTAACCTGCTTTAATCAATAAATAATATTTCTATGACTAAACGATTATTAATTGTAACAACAATTATTTTAGGTGCATTTTTTTATTCCTGTAAGGATGATGATGAAAATTTAATTGAAACCCCTGTAGAGGCTATTGTTCCACCTGATGAGATCATAAAAATTCCAATAGTTGTACATGTTATCAATCCTCCGTCATATCCATTTGTTATCAGCGATGAGAAAATCTTATCTCAGATTGACGTACTTAATAAAGATTTTAGAAAAAAAAATGAAGATCATACAAAGGTTCCAGAGGAGTTTTCAAACTTGGTAGCAGATACAGGGATAGAGTTTTATCTGGCAACTACAGACCCAGATGGGAATCCCACAACAGGTATCCTTAGAACAGAGGCAGATATATCCGGTTTTTCGGGGAGGGATTTAACTGGAGAACTACCAATAGAAGAGTATAAACTTTTTTTTACCAATAAAGGTGGGCAGGATATATGGTCAAGTGATAAATATTTGAATATTTATATAGCAGATATGTCAGATAGAAATGAAGAGTTAGGTTTAGCTGGATATGCCTATTTTCCTGGAGTTGACCCAAGAATAGATGCAGTGGTAATGGATCCTAGGGTATTTGGAACTATACCTCCCTTGGAGGAAGGGTATGAATTGGGAAGAACAGCAACACATGAAATTGGACATTGGTTAAATTTGAAACATATATATGGGCAAAATGAGAATTGTGAAATAGGAGATGAGGTAGAGGATACTCCTGACCAAGAGAGTCAAAATTTAGGCAAACCTACTCACCCTAAAAGTTCTTGTAATGGCAATGAGATGTTTATGAATTTTATGGATCGTGTTGATGATGATGCTATGTATATGTTTTCCAAAGGACAGAAAGCAAGAATGCGAGCTTTATTTGATAAAGAAGGAGCCAGAAGAGAGTTATACCTTAACAATAAAGAAAAATAGAATACAACAAAGTACAGCTAATTATATCTTTTAGATTTAGAAATACTAAAATGAAAACAGGTAGTTTTTGATAGGGAGAAAAATAAAAATAAAACATAACTCTAGGTACTTTTTTTCTTAAATCATAGTGCCGCTATGAAGCGTAAAAAACACTTCAATTGATCAAAAAAATACTGTTTTTCGATAGAATCAAAAAGTATAAACCGCTTCAATAAGTATTTGTCATGTTTTAAGGTATTGTACGCAACCTTTTCGAAGGTTTACCCTCTTAGAATAAAAAAGAAAATGACAAACACCTTTATCTTACTTAATCTGATTTTAGTCTTATTTATATCCTGTAATGATTCAGATGATCCTGAATTTATAGATTCTAAATGTGATCAAATAGTTATTATAGATAATCAAAAATATATTAATGATAAATCTTCTGGACTTTCAGTTCAAAGTGTTGAAATCAATGGAGATTGTCTTAATGTTGTATTAACATCTGGAGGTTGCGATGGAAAAACTTGGGTTGCAGAACTGGTAGATGCTAATTGGATTGCAGAATCGATTCCAGAACAACGAGATCTTAGAATTCTATTACAAAATGAAGAGTTATGTGATGCTAATATTTCAAAGATGTATTCTTTTGATTTGAGACCAACTCGAATAGTGAATAGCAATAAAATACTTTTAAATTTGGAGTTCTGGGATGAACAAATACTTTATGAATATTAGAAGTAAAATGTAATTTGCATATTGACGAGGTTTTAAGTTTAACATCTACTTTTTGTAGGAATAATGACCGATAATTTTATAATCAAAAAGACAATCGGCTAGTACTTGACCACCACCAATATTATGAACAATCATATACCGTTTTGAGTCAGAAGATTTTTTGTCAACAACTATTCCAATATGAGTAATTCCTCCGCCAAGGTTCCAACAAACAATATCACCAGGGATATAGTCTTCTGGTGTTTTGGAGATAGGTTTTACTTTTCCAAATCGAGAAAAAAATTTCATTAAGTTAGGAACTCTTCTATGATCGATGTTTTTATCGGTTTTAGATAATCCCCAGTTTTTTGGATATAGATCAAAATTGGCTTTCATATCCAGATGTACTTCTTTTTGTAGATCAATATCCAGTTTTCGATATGCACGTATCACAACATCTGTACAGACTCCTATGTTACTAGGTACATCTCCATTTGGGTAATCAATAGATAAATATGCGGGGTCATAGGTAACCTCCTGTTTTGTTAGTTCTAATCCAGCATTAGACAAGCGAGTATTAAAGTCAGATTGCCCAAAACTAGATTGTAATAAGGTTATAATTAGTAGGACAGATGTTATGATTTGTTTGAGTAGCATATCAATTTTTATGTATGTAATGATTATCGTATTTCTTTTACAAAATCTCCTATTTTATCTATTCCTTGTTGAGTCAAATGTTTTATAAAAGCAGAGCCAATAATTGCTCCTTTACTTGTCTTGGTAGCTTGCATGAATGTTTCGTTATTACTTATTCCAAAACCTACGATTTGTGGGTTTTTTAAATCAAGAGATTGTATACGTTCAAAATACTTTTGTTGTGCGTTTCCAAAAGTATTTTTGGCGCCTGTTGTACTAGCAGAACTTACCATGTATATAAATCCATTAGAAACACTATCGATATACCGTATTCGTTCATCAGAAGTTTGTGGTGTGATGAGTAATACATTAATCAATCCATATTTTTCAAATATTTCTTTGTAGTGCTCATGATATTCTGCAACAGGTAGGTCTGGGATAATCAACCCGTCAATACCAATTTCTTGGCATTTGGCGCAAAATGCTTCTATACCGTATTGCATCATTGGATTAAAATACCCCATAATGATTAATGGAATATGTACAGTTTTTCTAATGTCTTTTAATTGATCAAATAGAATAGAAGTAGTTATACCATTTTTAAGAGCTATGGTGGAGCTTTCCTGTATAGTAGGACCATCGGCTAAGGGATCACTAAAAGGTAATCCGATTTCTATCATATCTACTCCGTTTTTTTCCAAATCCTGTATCACTTTTACAGTATCATGAAGTGATGGATATCCAGCAGTAAAATAGATAGAAAGTAATTTTTTGTCTTGTGCTAAAGCTGATTGTATTCTGTTCATGTTTTTAGTATAGAGTAGTTAGTAAGTAGTAGTTAGTAAAAGAAATATCTCAATACTAAGTACTTTATACTTACTTTACTACTAAATTATTATAATTTAAAATAATCTATGTAGGTATTAAGATCTTTATCTCCACGACCAGAAAGACTAATTACAACGATATCATCGGGTTTGAATTTTTTGTCATTAAAAACAGCTAATGCATGTGAACTTTCTATGGCGGGAATAATACCTTCTAATTGTGATAACTCTAAACCGGCAGTCATAGCATCATCATCTGTTACAGAATAAAATTCTCCTCGTCCTGATTTGTGTAAATGTGCATGTAATGGACCAACACCAGGATAATCTAGTCCTGCAGAAATCGAGTAAGGTTCTGTAATTTGTCCATCTTGTGTTTGCATCAATAGCGTTTTACAACCATGTATAATACCTTCTTTACCTAATTGAGATGTAGCGGCACTTTCTCCACTATGTATTCCTTTTCCTGCTGCCTCGACAGCAATAATACCAACATCTTGATTATCTAGAAAATGATAATATGTCCCGGCGGCATTACTTCCTCCTCCGATACAAGCTACTATATAATCAGGATGTTCTCTTCCTTCTTTTTCTTTTAATTGCCATTTGATTTCTTCAGAGATTATGGATTGAAATCGTGTTACCATATCAGGGTAGGGGTGCGGTCCAATGGCAGAACCAATAATATAATGGGTATCTACAGGATTATTGATCCAATCTCGAATAGCTTCATTAGTTGCATCTTTAAGCGTTTTACTCCCAGATTTAGCTGGCCTTACTTCTGCACCAAGCATCTTCATACGAGCTACATTAGGTGCTTGTCTTTTGATGTCAATTTCACCCATATAAACAATACATTCTAACCCCATCAATGCACAGACTGTTGCCGTGGCAACTCCATGTTGTCCAGCTCCGGTTTCTGCAATGATTCGGTTTTTGCCTAATTTTTTGGCAACAAGTATTTGACCTATGGTATTGTTTACTTTATGAGCCCCGGTATGATTAAGATCTTCACGCTTTAGATATACCTTTGTATTATGTTTTTCTGAAAGTCGTTTGGCATAATATAAAGGAGATGGGCGACCTACATAATCTTTTAGTAATTGATTAAACTCTTCTTTAAAAGAAGGTTCATTCATGATGTCGAGATATGTAGTTCTTAATTCTTCTACATTAGGATACAACATTTCGGGAATATATGCTCCTCCAAAATCTCCATAATATCCTTTTTCATTTGCTTGATAGGTCATACTATATTTTTTTTATTCTCCTAAGAGTGATACTATTTGTTTTTTAAATTTTTCTAAGTCTTCTATGTTTTTTAATCCAGGTGAATCTTCAAACTTGCTATTAACATCAATGGCATATAAATATTTAGATTCTGGTCTGTTTAGAAAGGTTTGGATAGCATCAATTTCAGCTAAGCCAATACCACCGCTTAAAATAAAAGGAGTGGTGGAGGGGTATCCTTTTAAAACTTGCCAATCAAAAACATATCCGTTACCACCTTTTTCTTTGCCTTTGGTATCAAAAAGAAAATAATCTACAATACCTTCATATGGATTAAGTATATCAAAATCAAATTCATCTTTGATAGAAAATACTTTCCAGACTTCAACTTCGTGTGATAAACCATCTGTTTTAGTTGAGGGTATTGAATTTGACATTTTAGATAATTCTAATTTTAATGTTTTACAAAATTCAACACTTTCACTACCATGTAACTGAATAGCTTTGAAATCATATTGTTTTACATTTTTTATAATGAAATCGATAGAAGCATCTACAAAAACTCCGGTTTTTTTTATGTTTTCTGAAATATTAGGGATATCACCTTCAAAATTTCTAGGAGATTTCTCATAGAAAATGAACCCTAAATAGTCAGGTTGTAATGCAGCAATATTCTGGATATTCTCAGAGAACTTCATTCCGCAAACCTTTATTTTTATGTTTTTATTTTTCAATGTTAAAGATTTGGTTCTAACTTAATATTATTGTTGTCAAAATTAATATTATGGGCAAAATCATACACTTCACTAAAGCTATCAAGCATATTAGGTTCTTCGATATCAGCCAATAATTCTCGAATCAATTTAGACTGGAAATTATGTTTTTTGGATGTTGAATATTTTACCAATTGACTGCCAATTGTTTTATAAAATAACTTTTCAATCCTTGTTTTGTCTTTTGGTTCTTCATCAACTAGTTCAATTTCTACATCGCATTTTTGCAAAATACTTTCGATAATATGTTGTGTTGGTACATTTTGAGTCAATGTGATATTGAGTTGTTCTTCATTAATATTCGTTGCACGAATGATTCCTTTGGCCACGTAATCTACAGGAACGATATTAAGCCCTCCATCCATATTTAATACCATTCTGACTTTTCCCAGCTCTGGATGTGTGTTTTTTATTTTTTTGAAGAACTCACCAATGGCATAGAAAACGATATATCGACTGCTTACAAATTTTGGATGATCAATAAGTCTTCCAGATACGACACTTGGTCGAGCGATGGTGCAGCCAAAATTATTTTCTTTGGCAATTTGTAATATCAACTTTTCAACTTTCATTTTATAGGCTTCGTAAAAGTTTCTAAAGTCAAAATTTGTAACGGAGTGATAATCGTCGATAATTTCACCTTCTATTTCACCTCTGGAGAAAGCTGTACTTACAAAGACCAACTTTTTTGTTCTCGATTTAATAATTTCAAAAAATGCTTGTGTATTGACATAATTTACATGCGCAATTTCATTTTTTGCTTTTTCAGTATTACTTAGATTTACCGAAGCTGCTAAATGATATATTATCAAATCATTACCAGCATCATCAGGAAGTATAAAGTTGTTGATTTCTCCTTCGATTACTCGAATATATTTTTCTATGTATGCTTTATAAAAAGGTGCTATTTTTATTGGAATAAGCTGTTCTGTAAAAACTTCATCTAGTAGGCGTTGTTTTGCTGATTTTGACTGTTGTTTACGAATTAAAACATAGATGGTTGCTTCTTCATTCTTTGAATACAAATTATATAATAACTCAAATAATACATGTGAACCTATGTTTCCTGTCACTCCCGTTACTAGTATTGTATTCATTTTAATTGTTTTATAAATTCTATGGCACTAGTTCCTGGATGTTCTGTTTTCATAAAGTTTTCACCAATTAAAAAGCCTTTATATCCATATTGTTGTAAATCTTTTATGGCTTCGATATTACTAATTCCACTTTCTGAAACTTTTATAAAATCATCGGGTATATGTGTACTTAATGATTTGCTGATATCTGTGCTCACTTCAAAAGTTTTTAGATTTCTGTTGTTTACACCTAACATATCTAATGAAGGCATAATTGATTTTTGAAGTTCTTCTTGATTATGAACCTCTAATAATACATCTAGAGATAAACTTTTTGCAAATTCTGATAAGGATTTAATCTGATCTTTTGATAATACTGCTGCAATTAGTAATATAACATCTGCTCCGTAGGCCTTGGCTTCTAACAATTGATATTCATCAATGATAAACTCTTTACGAAGTAAAGGCATTGTTACAGAAGATCGTGCTAGTAAAAGATCCTCCAAAGAACCTCCAAAATATTTTCCATCAGTCAAAACAGACATTCCACAAACACCCGCTGTTTCATATCCTTCTGCAACATCTTGTACACTTACATTTTGATTAATTACAGACTTAGAAGGAGATCTACGTTTGTGTTCGGCTATAATACCTGTGGTGCTATTTTGTAATTTGTGTGCCAATGAATTTGTTTCACGATCAAATAGCACAGAGTTTTCTAGTTGTGTAGCCGGAATTATTTTTTTTTTGAGTTTTACTTCTTTGTGTTTATCGGCTATTATTTTGTCTAATATGTTCATTTTCTACCATCCCTATATACATAGGGCATTTTATTTATTGAAATGTTTTACCTCTAGTTCATCCTAGAGAACAAGTTTTGTTTTCTAATTTTTACTAAGTTCTTGTACTTTTTTTAATGCATCTAACCCTTTCAGAGAAAGTAATGCTTCCTTTGCTTTTTCAAACCCAAGCTTAGGATCAATACCTTCGACTGTTGCAATTGCCATTCCTGCATTAGCACAAACCACATTATTTTGTGCTTCAGTTCCTTTACCACGTAGGATATTCATAAATATATTAGCCGACTCTTCTATAGAATCGCCGCCTGCAATTTCTTCTTGCTTTAATGCTGATACTCCAAAATCTAGAGGAGTTAACATCCCTTCTGTATAATTAGAAATGGTTTTTGTGCTTCCTGTTAAAGAAATTTCATCATATCCGTCTAGCGCATGAATGATAGTGAAGTTTTTATCTGTATTTTGGTATAAATACCCATACATTCTTGCTAGTTCTAGGTTAAATACCCCAACCATCTGATTTTTGGGAAAGGCTGGGTTTACCATTGGCCCAAGCATATTAAAGAATGTTTTTACACCTAATTCTTTGCGAATTGGAGCTACGTTTTTCATAGCAGGGTGAAATAATGGAGCATGTAACACACAGATACCAGCTTCTTCAATAGATCGTCTTAAAAAATCTTTATCATTGCTAAATTTAATACCAAGGTGTTCCATCACATTAGAACTTCCGCATTTTGAAGAAACTCCATAATTACCATGCTTGGTAACTTTGATTCCTGCTCCTGCAGATATAAAGGAAGAAAGTGTAGAGATATTAAAAGTATCTTTTCCGTCGCCTCCTGTACCGCAAAGATCAACAGGATTGTATTCACTTAAATCTATTGCAATACACAGTTCTAGTAATGCATCTCTAAACCCTTCTAATTCTTCGATAGTAATACTTCGCATCATATATACGGTAAGGAATGATGCAATCTGATTTTGATTATATTTCCCTTTGGAAATATTGACCAAAACATTTTTTGCCTCTTGTTTAGAGATAGTTTCGTGATTGATTAATCGATTAAGTAAATTTTTCATCTAAAAATTATTTCTTGTCCTTTCTGCAAGAGCAGAAATTCACACATTATTCTATATTGGGTCTCTAACTTCTTCGAGAACGAAAAAATTAATTTTTTATCCAGTTTTCCAGTATTTTTTTTCCATCAGGAGTCAATACTGATTCTGGATGAAATTGTACACCACGTACATCTAATTCTTTATGACGTAAAGACATGATTTGTCCATTTTCATCATATGACGTTGCTTGAAGACAGTCTGGTAAGTTTTGATCAGCTACTACCCATGAATGATAACGTCCTACATCAAAGTTTTTATCTAATCCATCAAAAAGCAATTCATCTTTTACAGATAATGTTACGCTTGTAGCAACACCATGATATACATTTTTCAGATTTATCAAATCTCCACCAAAAACCTCTCCTATGGCTTGTTGCCCAAGACAAACTCCAAAAATACTTTTGGTATTGGCATATGTTTTAATGATATCTTTTAGTAACCCAGCTTCCTCAGGTATTCCGGGCCCTGGAGAAAGTAAAATTTTCTGATATTGATCAACATCTTCTAATCGTAACTGATCATTACGTTTTACGATAACTTCACAACCTAAATCTTCTAAATAATGAACGAGATTGTATACGAATGAATCGTAGTTGTCTATTACTAATATTTTTTTACTCATTTTCTGTTTTTAGAGTTTTTGAACTCTTATATTTCTTCAGCAAGTTTTAATGCTTTGGTTAATGCTCCCAATTTATTGTATACTTCCTGTAATTCGCTTTCTTCGTTTGATTCGTTAACCAATCCAGCTCCTGCTTGCCAGTGTAACTGGTGGTTTTTACTTAAAAAAGTACGAATCATAATGGCATGATTAAAGTTTCCTGAAAAATCCATAAAACCGATGGCGCCACCATAGAAATCACGATTTGTGGTTTCGTATTTTTCTATAAGTTGCATGGCCATATGTTTTGGTGCTCCGCTTAAAGTTCCCGCAGGAAAGGTATCGGCTACTACTTGCATGGTAGTTGTAGCCTGATGTTTTTTGCCAGTTACTTTGCTTACCAAATGTATCACATGAGAATAAAATTGAACTTCTCTGTAGGTTTCAACAGTAACATTACTTCCGTTTCGGCTTAAATCATTACGTGCCAAATCGACTAACATCACATGTTCTGCATTTTCTTTTTCATCCTCAGACAGTTTTTTTGCTAATTCTGCATCTTGTTCATCATTTCCTGTTCGTTTAAAGGTCCCAGCAATAGGATGAATTTCAGCAATCTCATCTTTTACTACTAATTGTGCCTCTGGAGAACTTCCGAATATTTTAAAATCTCCATAATCAAAATAAAATAGATATGGAGAAGGATTAACACTTCGTAATGCTCGATATACGTTAAATTCATCTCCTTTAAATTTCTGAGAAAAACGCTTTGACAAGACTAATTGAAAAACATCTCCTCTTAGACAATGTTTTTTTGCTAATGCAACATGTTCTTTGTATTGATTATCATCAAGGTTAGAAGTTGTATCTCCTATTGCGGTAAAATTATATGAAGCAAAGTTTTTAACTTTTAGCAGAGATTCAATTTCTAAGATATTACTTTCTGATTCATAACAATGTGCAAAAATATAGGCTTCATTAGTAAAATTGCTTATGGCTATAATGTTTTGATAGACTGTATACTGTAGATCCGGAATGTCAAGTGCTCCTTCTTTTTTAGAAATAAATATATCTTCAAAATAACGAACAGCATCATATGATATATATCCAAAGAGACCATTGTTAATGAATTTGAAGTTACTTTTTGTAGTTTCAAATTGCTTACTAAATTGTTCCACAATTTCTGGAATGTTAGTGTCTTTGGTAATAGGGGTTTCTTTGATGCTTTTATCAGGGAATGACTGATAAATAATTTCGTTTTCTATTTTAATATTTGCAATGGGATTACAACAGATGTAAGAAAAACTATTTTCACTACCTCTGTAATCATTATTTTCCAATAATAAACTATTAGGGAATCGATCTCGAATTTTTAGATAAACACTAACGGGAGTAAAGGTGTCTGCCAGAATTTGTTTGAAATGTGTGGTTAATTTATAACTCATTTTATACTTTACTTATTTGTAATTTAAAGTCTATAACTTAAGTAACAAAAAAAAGGCTTGTCGTGATTTGACAAGCCTTCGATATGTTTGTTTAACATAATAACAGGAGTTATCTCACGACATTTTCGTTTTGAGATGACCACCACCAATTATTTGTTAATATTACTTTCATTTTTTATTTCTTGCTTCAAATATATAAATTAATTACAATTTAAGGATATAAAAGCTTACATTTTTAAATTAATTGCTAATTCGAATTCATCACTT
Organism: uncultured Aquimarina sp.; assembly: GCA_947498785.1. GTDB lineage: Bacteria > Bacteroidota > Bacteroidia > Flavobacteriales > Flavobacteriaceae > Aquimarina. The sequence continues at coordinate 91,423 of CANMLS010000005.1, forward strand.
ATTGTTTTATCACCCAAATTGTCAAAGAAACTTCCTGATCCGTATTTGATATCATACTTGGTTCTATCTACTTTAAGAGTAGTAGAGGCAGCACTACCGTTAATGGATAGATCAAAAGCTATAGGGTTGGTTTTTCCTTTGATAGTCAGGTCTCCTGCGACTTTATAACCATTATCTGTTTTTTTAGCTTTTTTTACTACTAGTTTAGCTGTTTTATGATTTGCAATACCAAAGAAATCATCAGAACTTAAGTGTCCTTCTAGTTTTTCTTTTCCTTGTCCTGCAGCAAGATCAGTAACAGCCAGTGTCGTCATATCAACAATAAATTCTCCTCCAGTTATATTTTCGCCATCAAATACAAGGAAACCTGTAGATAAATTAAGAGTACCGGTATGTGATCCTGTAACTTTTTTACCAGTCCAATTGATTGTGCTTTCTGAAGTCTTGACTTCTTTTTTTTGTGCAAAAGTAGAAGTGGTAGCTATTGCAGCAAAGGCTAAGATTAATGTTTTAAGTTTAGTTTTCATGATTTTTAAAATAAATTATTTATAGTTAATGATTAATTTGTACCTCTTAGTTTATTGAGGAGTTCATTTAAATGTTTCAAATCTTCTTCTGATAGGTTTGATGTTAGCAAATCCTCGAATGTTGTCATTATAGGACTTATTTTATCTATGAATGTTTTCCCTTCCTGAGTTATTGTTATTTCAACCTTTCTTCTATTAGAAGGACAGGTATCTCTTTTGACATAACCCTTATTAATAAGTTTGTCAACCAATCTGGTAGTGTTACTCATTTTACTTACCATTCTTTCTTGTATTGTAGAAAGATTAGCTGGTTTACCTTTTTGACCTTTTAAAATTCGTAATACATTAAATTGCTGAATGGAGATATCATATTTCTTTAATTCAAGATTAATTTTTTCCATTATCCAATTTTCGGTGTAAAGCAGGTTGATGATTGCTTTTCTAGAAATTGGAAGTTCAACTTCGGTTTTTATGATTTTTTCTATTTTCAATTGTGTGTACAATATTTGTATATACAAATGTAAATTGATTTTTCTTTCAAAAATTATAAAATGATATTAATTCTTTGTTAAAATTAAATTTGATGCAAGGTTAAATGGTATTATTGTCATTAAAAATAGTAGTACTGTTGAGTTAAATATTTGTGAAAAATTCTGAAAATATTTAGATAAAATATGCAAACCTTGTTAATTTTCTTTTCCCTAAATAAAGGTTTTGATACATTGGCATCATGTTAAAAAGGATTTTATATATAGGGCTTATCGTGATTTTTATAAACTGTAAAGGAGAACAAAAAATTACGCTTAATGCTACGGATACTTTTAAAAGTAATGGAGTAGAGATACCAGTGTATGACTTTGAAAGTTTTAAACCGTTATTGACAATTAATGATGGAAAAACAAGAGTGATTAATTTTTGGGCAACTTGGTGTAAGCCATGTGTAGCAGAGCTTCCATATTTTGAATTAATCAATAGTAGGTATTCAGATGATGAAGTAGAAGTCATTTTGGTAAGTTTGGATTTACCTAAACAAGTAGAGTCTAAACTGATTCCATTTGTTAAAAAACAAAAAATAGAAAGCAAGGTAATTTTATTGGATGATCCTGATGCTAATACCTGGATACCAAAAGTAAATAAAAATTGGTCTGGTTCTATCCCGGCAACAATTATATGTAAAGGAGGAACTGTTAATTTTTATGAAAGGTCTTTTACCTATAATGAGTTGGAAAAAGAACTAAAAAAAATACTTTAAACATCTTTATTAATCACTGTAAATCTAAATGCATATGAAAACGTTAAAAATTCTTGTTGGAGTAGCTTTTATTATTGCTATAAGTGCTTTTGCTATAGACAAAGTATCTAATTCTAAAACTGAAGTAGGATATTCGATTGGTGACATAGCTACAGATTTTAAATTAAAAAATATTGATAATACTGATATTTCACTTGCTGATTATAAAGATGCAAAAGGTTTTATTGTGATTTTTACTTGTAATCACTGCCCATATTCTGTGGCTTATGAAGATAGGATTATTGCACTGGATAAAAAATTTAAAACCAAAGGATATCCTGTTATTGCCATAAATCCTAATAATCCACAGGCTTATCCAGATGATAGCTTTGATAATATGATCATTCGAGCAAAGGATAAGGGATTTACTTTTCCTTATCTATTTGATGATGGGCAAAAAATTTATCCTCAATATGGGGCTACCAAAACTCCTCATGTGTATGTTTTAGAAAAAACAGATAAAGGAAATATTGTTCGATATATAGGAGCTATTGATAATAACTATAAAGATACTTCGTCTGTCACAAAAAAATATGTAGAGGATGCAATACATGCCTTGTTAAAAGGAGAAAAAGTACCTTTAGAAATTACAAAAGCCATTGGATGTAGTATAAAGGCCTAAGACTTCTGGTTTCATTTTTGATGTTTTCAAAGTTTTTTACAAATGAGCATATAGTTTTTATATAATTTGCCCAGTACTCTTTATATTTGTAAGAAATACAAGTAGGAATCTAACTTTTTATATAGAATATATTTATAATGGCAGATATTACGCAAGAAGAATGGCAAGAACGCATTACTAATGATGATAATGCAGTAATTTTGGATGTAAGAACAAATGAAGAAGTAGCGGCAGGGTTCATACCAAAAATGATAAATATAGACATCCGTTTGGGGCAGCAATTTATTGATGAAGTCGAAAAGTTAGATAAATCTAAAAATTATTATATTTATTGTCGCTCAGGAATGCGTAGCGGAAAAGCATGTGCTTTGATGAATCAAATAGGTTTCGAGACCACATATAACCTGATAGGAGGTTTTATGGGTTGGGAAGGCGAGACCGAAGAATAATTCGATATGAAAATTAAACCTTTTTTAATTGTTGCATTTTTTTCTTTATTACTTATTAATTGTAAACAAGTGGAAGATAAATCTTCCACAATAGAGTTAATTACAGTAGAAGAAATGGATTCGCTATTAGAAATGGGAAAAGTACAACTTATCGATGTAAGAACTCCTAGAGAATATGCAGATGGGCATATTGAAGGAGCATTGAATATTGATTTTAGAAATGATAATTTTGAAGCTCTAATTGCCAAAGTTGATAAAACAAAACCTGTAGCAGTATATTGTGGACGAGGAGGAAGAAGTAGTAAATGTTCTGCATATATGAAGAAAGCAGGATTTACCAAAATCTACGACTTGGATGGCGGTATTTCAAAATGGAAGTTTAAAGGGAAACGGATAGAGAAATAAACCGTTTTACAAAATATAAAATACTAAATGCTTCTCTTCAGGGAAGCATTTAGTATTTTATATTTAGGTATAGATACTACTTACAAATTCAATAATGGTGCTGTATACTTAAAAAAAAAGTATATTATTTATATTTCCCTTATTATTGTTTGGGAATCAAAACTTGAAAAATGATGCCAATTAAAGTTAAAATATTCTTTATTACTTTTTTTGTGGTAGGTTTTGTTTGTGCACAGAAAGCTATACCCTACTATGTTTTAGCAAAAAACGGGTTGTCTGTCAGGAAAACTGCTTCTTTAAAATCAGAAAGATTATTTACGATAAAATACGGGGAAAAAGTATATGTAGAACAAGATACAAGTAGTAGTAAGGATCAATTAAAAGCTGATTATATTACTGGTGTTATGGTAAAAGTTAGATATAATGATAAAGATGGTTATGTTTTTGATGGATATCTTACCGATATAACTCCCCCACATACAGGAGAAAAGGTGTCTGATTATGTAGAAAGGGCTAGGCCAAGTAGTCCAGGTAAAATCGTTTTATTCGAAACAATCACAAGGGATTATGATGGGTATTATCAACATGAAGAAGCAATATTTTTGAAAACAGATAAATGGTCAGAAGCTTTTTTATTGGCAAAACAATTATTTAATATTCCAGAAAAATTGAACTTTCCTAATTTAGATTTTTCAGGAAATACACTTGCCATTCAAAATCCTGATAAAAAAGAATACAATTGGTCTGATGGATTAGAGATAACCCGTAAAAATACAGATAATGATTTTGTGATTACTTATACTATACGAGGTGAAGGTGGAGGAATGTCTGTGACACTAGAAAGAGATAATAATGGAGAGGGTATTAGGATAAGTAGAACAGGTCTAGCAGATTAAGTAATTTAAGAGTTTACTCCTAAACTATTCTTTATACAAGGATATTTTTACTTCATTATTCAAGATCTTTCAATAGATTACCAGCATTTTCTGTATGAATGTTATTAGATGAACTGAGTTTTTCGAGTAGAGAAATTGTTTGCTCTTCTTTTTCCATTTTTAGATATGTAAGAGATAGAAACCATATTGCATCAGAATAGTATTTGCTTTCTGCAGAAAAGCTCAAAAACAATGCTTCAGCTTTTTTTAACTGATTTGTATTTAAATAACTATTCCCTAAACATAGTTTTAATTGCTCATCATTAGGATTTTTTTCTATTGTACTCCCAAGAAAAGGAATAACTTTTTGATATTCTTTTTTCTTATAATTCAATACTACTTTTTTAAAGTTATCATCAATAGAAGTTTGATCTCCTCTTTTGATATCTCCAATGGGATACGGGGTATAATATTGAGCAAATAAATTTTCGGAAGTAGTATTAGTAAACCATAGAATAGAAGAAATACCAATTAAAATTAAAATTGATGCTGCTATTTTCCAAAAAATAAAAGTGTTGGATTTCTCGGAAGCCTTTTCATCGTTAATCTCTTTATTTATTTCAATTAGTTTTTTTCTAAAGTCAAGAGATTTTTTATTTCTAAGATTGTTAAAGAGTTCGGTTTGTATTTTAACTTCTTCTTCCAATTCGGGATTAGCTTTTATAATCTGTTCAAAATCTGTTAATGCTTTACCAGATAATGAACCTTCAATATAGGCTTCGATCTGTTCGGATAATTCTTGCGTCATTTTCATAATAAAAGCTATTTAGTATTTATTTTGATTTCTTCAAAAATAGGATCTTCTTTTACCATCGCTACCAACTTGTTTTTACATTCAAATTTTTTCTTTCGAGTATAAGCTTCAGAATACCCTTTTTGCTTTGCAATATCTTTCATAGATACTCCTTCAAAAAAGAGAGAAAGAAGTTCCTGACAACCTGTTCCTAATTTTAAAAAACATTTTTGAAATACATAGCGCCTTTCATTATCATTGATCTGATCAATGATATCCAGATCATTAGTTTTAGATATAGAAAGTATGCTTTCATTATGTACAGTTTTTTTATTCCCTTTGAGCTTATTTCGCCATAAATTTCTACATACAGAATATACAAACGTACCTAATGAGGAAGTAAGTTGCAGAGAGTTATTCTCGAGTTTTTCATACACAAAAACCATTGCATCTTGAAAAACATCCTCAGCATCAGCTTCACTACCAGAATTTTTTAAGATATAGCTTTTTACCTGAGGTAAGTGTTTTTCATAAAATTTTTTTATAATCCTTTCATCTCCTGCAACAATTCCTTCAATAATACTGTCTTGATTGCTGTTACTCATCGGTTAATGTTAAATATACATAAGTTGTTACCTTTTTTTGCGAAATAATGATCATAAAAGTAACATATTTATTTTTGCAGAGTTAAATAGAAGAGTAAAATAAAGCTCTGATTTTGGTGTGAATTTTGTAGTAGGATAAAATTATAGTAACATTTATGAAAATAATACTAAAGATGGTATGGGCTGCAATGTTAATATTTACCTATATTACTATACATGCACAGGTTAAAGAAGATACATTACAAGCACATCAATATTTTGTAAAAGGAGACTCGCTTCTGAAAGAAAGAGCATATCAAAAATCCATTAATTCATTTGAAAATGCGGCTTCAATATTTATGAGGCATAAAGCTTGGAAGAGATATGTACAAAGTCTTAATAAAATTGCCAAAAATCATTATGGTCTCAGGAATTTTGATCAGGTAACTGATTTTTCTAATCAGGGAATTAATATTTGTAATGAACAATTGGATAAAAATTCTCTAGAAGAAGCAAATGCATTATCAATTATAGCTAAGGTAAATAAAAAAAGAAATCAATTTTATGAAGCTTTAGGCTATTATGAAAAAGCATTAAAAATAACAGAAGTAAATGTTGGTTTCAGTCATATAAAAACTGGAATTTTATATAATAATATAGGAATTGTATACGATAGATTAGGATTTGTAGACGATGCAAAAAAATACTATTCTATAGCTTTAGATATTAATGAGCAACTTTATAATAAGAAAGATAAAAACATTCTTAATACAGTATATTTAAACATGGCTGTGCTGTATAGCAGAGCTGGGTTTTACCATCAGGCTGTACCTTTTTATGAAAAAGCTATCGCTCTAATCATAGAGACCAATGGAGAAAATCATGTTAAACTAACTAGGAAATACTATAATCTTGGCGCTAATTATAGTTATATAGAAGAGGATTTTAGAGCACTACAGTATTTTCAAAAGGGATTACATATTTTAAAGCAAACAAACAAAGAGGACTCTGAAAGTTTTGCATTGTTTTATGCCGGTATTGCTACACAATATACAAGGTTAAATAAATTAGACCAAGCACTTAGGTATTATAGTAAAGCACTTAAGATTAACCAAGACATATATGGTGATTATAATTTTGAAACCGCTACAGTAAAGGTAAATATTGGAGGGACATATGCGTTAAAAAAAGATTATAATACTTCATTAGATTACTTGACGAATGCAAGAGATATTATCAAAAAAATACTTGGTGAAGATCATAGAGAAATGTTGTTGGTTAACGATGAATTGGGAAAACTATACGAATTGCAACAAAAATACCCAGATGCTATTGAGTATTATGATAAAAATCTAAAAATAGCTCTCAAAAACTTTGGAAAGAAAAACCAAAATACAGCAGAATGTTATAATAATAAGGCTAGGATATATGAAATGAATAAGGAATATTCTATGGCAATAGAAGAGTATCATAATGCTATTATTGCTGGGGCTAAAAGTTTTAAAGACGCCTCTCTGCAAAAACTACCGTCTTTAGATGACTATTTTAATAATTATACCATGTTATCAGCTGTTTATGGAAAAGCAAAGAGTCTTAAACTAAGAACTGAAAACAATAAAATAAATAAAGATTTTCAACAATCATTCACAAGCTTCTTGTATTGCGATTCGTTAATTGATAAAATCAGAAATTCATATATGTTAGCTACAGATAAAGTAGCATTAGAAAAAACTACAGTGAATGTATATCAAGATGCAGTTAAGGTTGCTTTGTTATTATATGCAAAAACAAAAGATGAGAAATATGCAAAAAAGGCATTCTATTTTTCAGAAAAAAATAGAGCTCGATTATTAGATGAGCAACTTAGAAAAATAAAAGCAAAGCATTTTGTCGGAATAGAAGAGAGTAAGATTAAACTCATGGATGAAGTGAGAGATAAGTTAGGGTATTATACCTCAAAACTTCATGAGTATAAACAAAAAACAATTAAAGATTCTATGAGGATAAACAAATTTACTGATTTGGTTTTTTCATATACTAAGAAAAAGGATTCATTAATGAAAGAAATTGAATTTCAGTATCCCAAATACCATCAACTTAAGTATGATGCTTCTATTATTTCTGTTATTGAAATCCAAAAAAGAATTCCAGAAAAAACAACACTATTAGAATATTTTGTGACTGATACCAGTACATATGCTTTTATGATATCAAAGCACACATTTTCTGTAGAAGAAATACAAACTACAAGCAGTAAAGAGAAAATAATTCAATTTAGAAATGCAATTACTTCAAAAAACATAGAGAGGTATACTCAAATTGGACGTGAACTGTATGTGCAACTCATCGCTCCTATGCCTATCGACAAGTATAATAAACATTTAATTATCATACCCGATAGAATGTTATGGCATCTTAATTTTGATCTCTTGTTAACAGAAGATTCCGAAAATCAAAATCCAAAAAAATTGCCTTATTTTGTTAAAAATCAGATGATTAGTTATGCTAATTCTGCTGATTTATTTTTTACTGATAAAACCAGAAAGACAGATGTATTAAATGAATGTTTAGCTTTTTCATTTTCGAATGATGATGATTCTTTTTCTACAAATCAGGTAATTTCTATGAATATGTTAAGAAACGCAAAAGACAATTTACCAGGAGCAAGAAAAGAAATAAAAGCGATTTCAAATATTGTAGGGGGAGCTTACTTTTATGGGAAACATGCGATAGAATCTAATTTTAAAAAAAATGCCAATCGTTATGCGGTAATACATATGGCAGTTCATGGCGAAATAGATAATAAACAGCCTGAGAATTCTAAACTACATTTTACTCAGGTAGAAGGATCTAACCAAGACAACTACTTATATAACCAAGAAATTTATGGTTTAGAAATACCTGCAGAACTTGCTGTATTGAGTGCCTGTAATACAGGTGCAGGAAAAATTTCTGGAGGAGAAGGAATTATGAGTCTGGGGAGAGCATTTCAATATGCAGGAACCAAAAGTTTATTACTCACCAATTGGGAAGTCTCTGATGACACTACTCCGGTGTTGATGAAAAATTTCTATGTTAATCTTGAAAAAGGGATGAATAAGGCCGAGGCATTACAACAAGCTAAATTACAGTATCTAGAGGAAACTAATGTTTATCAGGCTGCTCCCTTTTATTGGGGAGGTTTTTATTTGATAGGAGATACAGGCTCCATTGATCTGGCGAGTAATAGGTATATGGACACATTTTTTCCAATAGGTATTGTACTTATTTTAGTTCTGCTTTTATGTTTTTTTTATTGGTTTAAAAAGAAATATATAATATCTAGGGATAAGTCTTAAATAAAATTGGAGTACTCTATACAGTAACATTTTATTTAGAAAATACATTAAAGGTGCAATTTGATTAAGAAACCTTGAAGCGTAGGAATAGTAATTAATTGTCTTAAACGAAAAACAGAACTAAACCAAAAATTAGAATGAGAAAGAAATTATGTTTTTTACTAGCGATGTTTATAACTTCATTTTTTTATGCACAAACTCATAAAGGTGATGTTGTCCTGTCTTCACAAAAAGAGGTAGATAATTTTAAAGGGACTAAAATTATAGGCAATTTGATTATCAGAGAGTATATAGAAAACCCTGATGTTATTTCTACTTCTCAATCTATAATCACAAATATTAAAAGTTTGTCTCAACTTACCTTTCTGGATGGAGATTTAAAGATTATACGAAATAGTAAGTTGTCAAACCTCGACGGACTTGAGGGGATTAAAGAAATAACAGGAAGTATTGAAATTAGAGGCAATAATTCACTCAAGAACATCAATGGATTGCGTTTAATAAAAAAAATTGGTAAAAATATCACCATTATAAATAATAGAGCACTTTCTAATAGTAATGGACTATCTAGTATCCCGATTGTTCATGGGGATTTAAACATTCAAAATAGTGGTTTTAGAAAATTAGAAGGATTAAGTAGTCTTGAGGTAATTGAAGGAAACCTTATTATTAAGAATAATGAGGCACTGGTAAGTATTAATTCTTTATTGAATTTAAAAAAAATAAAAGGAAATTTTATTTTGACTGCTAATAAAAAATTAATCAGTGCTTGTAGTATTGTAGAGTTGTTCCAGACCGAAGCCGCAATTGGATCAATTTCTGTCGCAAATAATTCAGAAATTACAAGTAATGTAATAGATATTATTAATAATTGCCAATCCTTAGCATGTACTTATCCCGAAAATGATGTATGGTTAAAAACACAAGAAGAAGTCGATGCTTTTGATTATTGCTATATAAAAGGTTCTTTAATCATATCAGATGAAATGACGGGTAAGATAAAAAATATAGAAAAATTAAGGAATCTTAAAGGAGTAGGTGAAAATTTAATCATAAAAAATAATACAGAACTTAAGGATGTTTATGTATTAGGTAGATTAAAAAATAAAGGTAGTATTGGTGGAGATTTAGAATTAGATAATAACCCTGCTCTCCCAGAGGGTGTTTTTAAAGAAGCGAGATCATACTTTTTATGTGATAATATTGCATTGCGATTAAAGGTTAGAAAAAAATCAACAGAAGATTTTGTTGTATATCTTTTTCCTGAAAGTGCAGAGAGTTGTGATAAAGATTCAACACCAGGTAATCCATTTGCAAATGAAGATGGTGAAGATGGATCCAAGGTCAACCCTTCTGAGCTATTATTTCAAAAAATAAATAAAAATGTATATCCAACCATTTCTAATGGAAAAGAGATTCATATTACTGGTTTAGAAAATGATTTTAACTACAAAATATATACTATATCAGGTCGATTAATAGAAGAAAAGACTATGCTCAAAGGGTCAAAAAATGTAACCATACATTTTAAAAAACAACTTACCTCAGGAATATATATAATAAAAATACTGGAAGAAAGTGAAAACTCTAACTTTCGATTTATAATTAGATAAAGTAAATAATATTCATATAATACAAAAGGTTCTCATCTATCGAGAACTTTTTTTATGCATTTCTAAATTTTTTAGGGTAACAATTATAAATAATATTGATGGTTTATCTAAAATCACTGAAATAAAAGAAAGACTTGTCATTGAAAATAATGCTATGCTAGATAACCTTAACGGATTATCTAATGTTGCCCGTTTAGATGGGTTTGAAGGTTTTTCTTTGCAAGTAAAAAGAAACCCAAAGTTATCTAATGCATGCGGTATAATACCCATTATAACCTATGATCCTAGCTATGTGCAGGTATATCCATCAATTAATAGTAATTCGGCTAATACCAGTTCTGTACAGGATATTATTGCTAATTGTAATACCTGTAAGATCTATGAAGGTAATTTAATACTTACTTCTCAAGCCCAGGTCGATACTTTTGACTATTGTGAAATAACGGGAAATCTAACGATCCAGGAAGATGTAGCAGGAGATATTACAGACCTATCAAGTTTAGCTACACTAGAAACTTTGGGAGGAGGACTTTATTTTAAAAGCAATACTAGTATCACTAATCTGGATGCTTTTCATAACCTTAAAATGATTAATGGTTCTCTTGAATTATCAAAAAATGCAATTTTGGCAAATATTGATGGATTATCTGGTTTAGAAATAATTAATGGCAATTTGGTGATTTCTATTAATAAAAAAATAACTTCTTTAAGAGCATTCAACACGTTAACAACTTTAAATGGGAATTTAAACCTACTTGCAAATGAAGGGTTAACCGATTTAGATGGTTTTGTGAATCTAAAACAAATAGGAGGTTTTCTAGAGATTAAAGGACATAGAAGTATGGTGAGTTTTACAGGACTTAGTAATTTAACTACCATCGGTACAGATATACGAATTATAGGTAATGATTTGTCAAATTTAGATGGCTTAACTAAGCTTAATGAAATAAAAGGTAATCTAGAATTGACTAACAATTTTAAGTTAAGTGATATCAATGTGTTTGCTAATGTTTTTTCAATTAAGGAGTTAAGGATTAAGAATAATAACCTTACCGATTTAAGTGGTTTTTCGGGATTAAAAGATGCAGGAGCAATAATTTTAAATAATTGTGATATAACAAATCTCAACGATTTGTCTAATTTAACTTCTCTTGCGAACAGATTGGTATTGTACAATAATAAAAACTTAGAAAATATTTCAGGAATTTCTAATGCTATAGGTAAGAATATAATTCAGCTTGAAATAGGAGGTAATCCAAATTTAAGATCTCTTACAGGATTAGAAAATCTAGAGATAATTAGCTCGTTTGTTTCGATTTTTAATAATCAAAAATTAAAAAACTTGGATGCGCTATCCAATATGACTAAGATTACCAAAAATTTAGGAATACGTCATAACTCAGGATTAGAAAATGCATGTGGTATAGTACAGTTGCTAGAAAATGAAACGGCTGTTGGAGGATTAACAATTATTGAGACTAATGGAGTTAATACAAGTACTGTAGAAACTATTATTGAATATTGCGACACCAATAGAATTTTTAATGGTGACATTACAATTCTTACTCAGAAAGATGTAGATACGTTTAAGTATGCCAAAATTATTGGTAACCTGACCATACAAGAATCTTCTGCCGCAGCAATTAGAAATCTTGACGGTCTTGCATCGTTAACAAGTGTTTTGGGTAATATCTTGATAAAGAATAATGTAGCATTATCTACTCTAGATGGTTTGACAAGCCTAAATACTGTAGAAGGAGAATTTGCAAAAATAAGATCAAATCTATCAGATCCTTTTACGAGTATCACTCAGATCTCTCCAGAATATCTTTGTGAACCTATTCAACCTGAGAATGTTTTTGAAAATAGAGATGGGAAAAGTTATGCACGTTCTGATGAGAATATAATTATAGAAAAACTACCAGCCCAAATAAAAAGTAAAGAAAAAATTATACTATACCCTACAATTATAGATGGAAATAGCGTAACACTATCTGGGATAAAAAATAACTTTACGTATTCAGTGTTTAGTGCTTCAGTACAATTAATTGACAGTGAGGAGGTGAAATCTGGCACGCAAGAAAAAACAATTGTGTTTGATAAACAGTTAACCTCTGGGATGTATTTTTTAAGAATACAAGAAGAAGGAGGTAAGATCGTTATCTTACGATTTATGGTCAAATGATCTAGTATTCAAAAAAAGCATTGGTTAAAAAAGAGCTCTCTGATCAGGGAGCTCTTTTTATAAAATAAATTTATTTAATTATCCGTTTTTCGTCATATCAGCCTATCGGTGTCATGCTGAATTTATTTCAGCATCTCACTTTGTTAATAATCAAACTCTTATTAAGTAAGATATTGAGTCAAGTTCAGGATGACAACTATATTATAATAGGTCATTGGTATTCATAAATAAAAATCTCAGTATCAAAAAATGAAACTACAATCTTGTATCCTTGTACCAGAATAAAAAATAATTAATTAGTAAAACAAACAAATGGCACAAGAAAATCAAATTAGTGTAGTGATTCCAGAAGAGGTAATCACTACAATTATGACCAAATTGCAAGAATGTAAAGAAGATCTTACACCGTATCTGCAAGCGTTAACAGCAAGTGATCGTTCTGGATTATTTAAAATGGGAGATAAATCGTTACCCACGGTACAAAAGGTAAAATCATATGCAGAGACCAATCCAGAATTTGTACCGGGATATATGGATAAAGAAGAATTTCTAAAAGACGAAGCTGTGGTTTCACAATTAACGCCTATTGCCAATTTATTAGAGCAATTATTTTCTGATGTAGATGACACCAGATTATTAGCCGGTAGTGAAGCCCTACAGGCTGCTTTATTATACTATGGACAGGTAAATGAAGCGAATAAAAAAGGAGTAAACAGTGCAAAACCTATTTATGACGATTTAAAACAACGTTTTTCAAGAAAGTAACCCGTCATAGTATTCCTTATTAACCCGAAAGGTTCTTGATTGAACCTTTCGGGTTTCTTTTTGAGTAAAAAATACTCAATCCTGAGTATTTTTTATTGATAATCGAATCTTTTATACTCCAATTTGAGTCTTTTTGATTCGAATTTGAATGTTTTGTACTCGATTTTCAGTGTTTTATACTCGATACCGAGTCTTTTTTACTGGATTTCCAGTGTTTTTGATTCAATGTTTTAACTACTCGCTCCTTTGTCTAAAAAAATATATAACCAAGAGGTAACATTTTTTAGACTTTATACATAAAGGCTGTTCAATCACTAAAAACAAATAAATCAGTCTTACAATGAAGCAGAAAAATAGTATTACGAACTACAATCGACATTTAGATCAGTTGTTCTGGAAATTAACCACTTTAATGATTTCCCACTTTAAAAAATCTCTAAGTTTTTTATTTATTTTACTACTCTTAGTAGGATATCAAAGTTATGGGCAGGATTTTTCACCTAAACAAATAGTTTCTCCAGAAACTGCTATGTTAATGAAATTCGAGAATATCCCTGTAAGCACGTATACGGGTGTTCCGGATATTAACATTCCTATATATACTATTGAAGAAGAAAATTTAACTATTCCTATAAAACTAAGGCATCATTCCTCGGGAGTCAAGGTTGGTGAAGAAGCTACTTGGGTAGGCCTTAACTGGGATTTATCCATAGGAGGTAGTATTACACAAGTTCCTGTGGGTGATCTTGATCAGGATGATCAATTTTTTAATACAACAGTCTATTATTACGATCGATTAATGAATATGGAATTTACACCTGGTTATCATGAATATGGAGGAAGAGCAGAACGAGGTTTAGTATGGAATTGCGTACCTATAGACCCTACTGATGGTGATAGAGATGATATTGAAACTTTTAATGCTGCGCGTACTTTTGGATGGGGACAACCAGATACTTTTCATCTCAATCTCCCGAATCAATCTCTAAAGTTTTATATCGACCCTGTTAGTAAACAGAATACTATTTTTGGGAATAATCCCACAAATCTTACAATTGAAGGACACCCTGATAGTGGATGGCTAGTCACAGATATGAATGGAATTAAATATTCTTTTTCTAAAAATATTGTAGAATATTCACAAACCTTTCCGCTCCCCGCTACTGGTAGACCTCAATATGGCAGTATCACATGGAAATTAGAAAAAATAACACTACCCTCTGGAAAAAAAATTCATTTTTTCTACGAAGAAGGTTTTTTAACATCTAAAAATACCTCCGAAGAGTTTATTTATTCAAATACAACAAATGAGATTGTTAAGGACCGAAGAGAATACCTGAAAAGGACAGAACATAAAAACAAGTACCTACAAAGAATAGAAACATCTAAAGAATCTATATTTTTTCATTTAAGTAGTGCAAAGGAAGAACGTCAAGATATTGATTCTAAATATTTAGATAATGGACTATATGGCGCAAAAAGAGTAAATTCTATTACTGTTATAGATAAGTATAATAATGTAAACGTAAAATCTTTTGAGTTTGACTATGACTATTTCTTAACAAGACCTGGTAGTACTAGTATTAAAGAAAAAAGATTAAAATTAAGCGCTATACAAGAAGTAGGATATGATGCTAACAACAATAAAATACATGAAATCCCTCCATACAAATTTTCATATAACGAAACCTATTCACTACCCGAAAAAGACTCATATTCAGTAGATCATTGGGGATATTTCAATAATGAAAATAATTATGGGTTATTACCAAAATTTAAGAATGAAATATTGTCTAAAACAACTGATGTTAAAGATTTCCCCCACCACATTCTTAAAGAAATCCTAAAGATTAATGGGGCCAACAGAGGAATGAGACCAAAAGTTACAGAAACAGGACTTATAAAAAGTATTCAATACCCTACTGGGGGTAAAACTATTTTTAATTACGAGGCTAATAACTTTAGTAATTACCCAGTGTTGTCTGCCAAAGAAATAGATGAAGGTGTTGGCAGCATTAATAATCCTTTAAAAAATATAAATATTGTAGATTTAAATACTAGCTGTGTATATGAAAGAAAAAGCGAAAAAATATTCCCAAACAATATAGGTGAATTAAAAATATTAGATTTTAGTTATAGTTTTGCGCAAGTATCTGGGGAGCTTGATTGGCATCATTTTTACGATGCTACGATCAAAATTAATAGAGTTACAACAGATGGTACCGTTTCAACAATAAAAACATATACTACAGGTACTGGCTCTATTAATGATAGCGGAACAGTTATTGGTAAAGAAGTTGGAAATATAGAATTCATAGGAAATGCCGACGATTATTATTACGTAGAGTGTTTTTTACCTGATGTACCTGAATTAATACCTCAAAATGATTCGTGCATTCCTATAGCTTATGCTGGTGCAGGGTTTACTATTTATAAAAAAGAAGACGAAGATGATATTCCTGTTAAAAAGCTAAGTATTGGAGGAGGGGTGAGAATAAAAAACATTAAAAATTACGATAACAACGGAGAATTAACTTCGCATAAGAAATTTAACTATTCAAAAGAAGATGGGCTTACTACTTCTGGTTTGTTAATGTCTCCTATAGATTATATAAATTATCAAACCTATATTGGAAGAGCATATTCATGCATAGATCTTGGTCCTTTAGGCTTAAAGCTTAGTATAAGTCAATTTGATGCTTTTGACCTATCCATAGGTTCATCAAGTTATTATCCTATAGCTTATGATGCACAAGGGGCATTGGTGGGCTATAGTAGAGTTGAAATTCTTGATATAGATAAAAACAATAAGCCCAATGGAAAAACTGTAAACTTCTATAAAAATAGATCATCAGTTACTAGTAAAGCTACCGGGTTGCCCAATATTCCTTATGAAGATAATGGCCTATTAAATTATGTAGAACATTATAAATTTGTTGTTAATGATAGTACATATTCTTCAGTTAAGAAAACTAAATACGATTATAAACAAATATCACAAAAGAAAAATTATGGAGTAATTGTAAAAGATCGCTATAGAGGTTTTGATGGATGCGCCCCTTGTGGAGGTATCGCACCGATTAACCCCTTCATTTTTCAAGAGAAAAGATGGACTATACAATATTATCCAATACAGACGAGATGGAGTGTACTAGACAAGACTACAGAATATGAATATAGAAATGGTAATGAGATTGTAAGTAATTTAGAGTATGATTATAATCAGCTGGGCCAGATTATAGAAGAGAGAAATACGAATAGTAAAAAACAAGTACAACGAACTCAATATACATATCCTATTGATGTATCACAACCTAATGAGGTACAGATTTCCATGAGAGATAAAGGATTTTATAATTTAATGATTGAAAGAAAAACGTTTAATGAAACTAAGCTTATAAATAGAACTTCTTTTTCTCACCAACAACAATCTAATGGAGATATTAAACTAACAAAAATTGAAACATCAAAAAATAATGCAGAAAAACAAATACTTCTTTCAAGTGTTCTTTATGATGATATAGGTAATATTATTCAATATAAAAATAAAAAAGAAGATATATATATCACTAATGTATGGGGATATTACAAACAATACCCTGTGGCAAAAATTCACAATGCAACTTTTGAAGAAGTTGCTACTGCATTAGGCATTACTGCATCAACATTAAAACGTTTAGGACTAGTAGACTTAGATAAAATAAATACGTTACAGGAAAAGCTTCCCAAAGCATTTATAACAACTTATAAACATAAACCTTTGGTAGGTGTTACAAGTATTACTGACCCTACAGGAGATACTACGTATTACGAGTATGATGAACATAATCGTTTAAAACAAGTTAAAGATCATACTGGGAATGTTTTATCTAAAACAAATTATCAATATAAACGTCTAGATTAAAATTATAAAAAAATAAAATGTGAATCATTCACAATAAAAATAATAACAAATGAAACAATTAATTCTTTTGTCATTTTTCCTTTTGTCTAATGTTTTGATTTGGGCTCAGGAAAGTTTTGACATAAATGCTACAACTACCAATGTGAATGGAGATCAAAACCCCTCATATATTTGGGCTTTAGATAAAGATAAAGATGGGTTTGGGAATCCCAATATAACCATTATTAGTAGTACTCAACCTAATGGGTATGTACGTAACGGTGATGATTGTAATGATGATGATCCTACAATTAACCCTAATACCATTTGGTATCTTGATGCAGATAATGATGACTACGGAGGTCCTAACAATACTAAAAAGAGTTGTATACAACCCAATGGATATACTAGCAATAATCAAGATTGTAACGATAATGACGCTAGTATTAACCCTAATACTATCTGGTATCTTGATGCCGATAATGATGGGTTTGGACACCCTAATGAAACCACAAAACAATGCGAGCAACCAAATGGGTATACTAGTAATAATCAAGATTGTAATGATAATGATGCCAGTATTAATCCTAATACTGTTTGGTATCTTGATGCCGATAATGATGGCTATGGAGATCCTAATAATACTAAGACGAGCTGTACAAAACCTATAGGTTATGTATCGAATAAATATGATAAATGTCCTAATAAACCAGGGATAGACTATGGTTGTGGGGATACTTTAGTACTAAGTAATGAAAATTATATTTACACAAGAATTCCTAAAAAGCCAATGAAATCGGTTTCAGAAAATAGCCTTAAAGAAATAGTTTCAGGTATTACTTATTTTGATGGATTAGGAAGACCCAAACAACAAATTGCGATTCAAAACTCCCCCAATAAAAAAGACATCGTAACTCACATAGCATATGATGATTATGGAAGAGAAAGAAAAAGATATTTGCCTTTTGAAAGAGAAAATGGCGTATTGGGGAATTTTGATGTTGTAGATGTTCACAAAGATATTAACCGGTATTATAAAAATAAATATCCTGATGATTTTTCAGGTCTTATCGAAGAACATGTAAATGCCTATTCAGAAACTATTTTTGAGGCTTCACCTCTCAATCAGGTACTAAAAACAGGTGTCCCCGGACAATCTTGGAAAGCAAACTCTATAAATGATGAAGATCATACCATAAAGTTGGAGTATCGTTCAAATGAGGCCGACGAAGTTGTTTTATTTGAAGTAGAATTTATTGGTGGAGACCCGGAAAAACCTTCATTAGTGCAACATCAATTTTATGCTCAGAATGAATTCTATACAACGATTACCAAAGATGAAAACTGGAATCCAGACCAGCAATATCCCAAAGATCACACTACCGAAGAATTTACCGATAAAAATGGAAAAGTAGTTTTAAAACGGGTGTATAATGACAATATCCCTCATGACACCTATTATGTATATGATGATTATGATAATCTCACCTATGTGATTCCACCTAAAGTAAACATTAATGGTACAGTATCGGCCAGCGAGCTTGCCGAGCTGTGTTATCAATATAAATACGACTATCGAAATCGTTTAATCGAGAAAAAAGTACCGGGCAAAGGATGGGAACACATCGTTTATGACGAATTAGATCGACCGGTATTAACACAACATGCTAACCAAAGAAAGGAAAATTCAGGAAAATCGGCAGATGAATGGTTGTTTACCAAATACGATGTGTTTGGTAGAGTGGCCTATACCGGCAAGATAACCGATGACCGGGAACGTAAAGTGATACAACAAGAAATTAATAACAATAGTAATGACCTTTGGGTAACGAGAGGTGATGCAATGACGATAGGGGGGGTATCAATAAAGTATAATAACGGGGGATATCCTAAAGTAACCACTGGTGAGGTTTTAACAATCAATTATTATGACGATTACAATTTTGATAAAGCGGGAGGTATTAATCCAAATATGGTGTATAACCAAAATGTTACAACTAATACCAAAACATTAGCTACCGGGAGTAAGGTTAAAGTACTAGACACCGATAAGTGGATTACTACAGTACATTATTATGATGATAAAGCAAGGTCCATCTATGGATATACCAACAATGACTATTTGAAGACTACAAATACCATAAGTACTCAATTGGACTTTGTAGGAAAAGTGATAGAAAGCACAACTACACATCAGCGACTTTCTAATGCTCTTATTACTACTATAGATAGGTTTACTTATGATCATGTGGGGCGTTTGTTAACACAAAAACAAACCATTGATAATCAACAAGAAGAACTGATCGTTAGTAATACGTATGATGAATTAGGGATGCTGGTTAAAAAAGGAGTTGGGGGGGCTACTAATAGTAATATTAGAAATCTTGTAAATGTTATTATTGAACCTAATCAGATAATTAAAAAAAATGTTCCTAATAATGCCTGGAACACAGGGTTTTCCTCTAAATTTTCGATACAAGGTGATGGAGCAGTAGTCTTTGAGGTTGCGCAAACTAATAAAGACCTTATGGTTGGGCTTTCAAAAGAAGACAACGATGTTGATTTTAAAAGTATCGACTATGCTATTTATACTACTTCAGGAGAAAAAATTCAGGTACGAGAAAAAGGAATCGTTAAAGGAAATTTAGATATAACATACAAAATAGGAGATTTGCTTTCAGTTGAAAGAGCGGGAAATGCTATAGTATATAAAAAGAATAATGAGGTGTTTTATACATCTGCAACACCATCAAACGGTAACTTAATAGGAGATGTTTCGATGTTTCATATAAACAGTAGAATAAAAAACTTTAGACTTATTAACCCTATAATAAAAAGTCTACAAACTATTGATTATGCTTACAATGTAAGAGGGTGGTTACAACAGATAAATAATCCTAATAGCACATTAGGGAATGACCTTTTTGCCTTTAAAATCAATTATAATACCACCGATGATACAGAAAGCACGGCATTATTTAACGGTAATATTAGTGAAACCCATTGGAAAACTGCCAATGACAATATCAAGAGAGACTATGCGTATGGGTATGATGCCTTAGATCGTATTACAAAAGGGATCGATAATACAGGGAGATATAATCTCACCAATGTTGCCTATGATCAAAATGGTAATATCTTAAATCTTACCCGCCAAGGATGGAAAAATGGGGTAAGCTATGCCAATATGGACCGTTTATATTATACCTATGATCAAGGAAACAAATTAATGAAAGTAGTAGACACGGGTAATGACAATTACGGTTTTAAAGATGGAACGAATACTGGTAATGACTATGTATATGATGTCAATGGAAACATGACTGTTGATCGTAATAAAGGCATTACCAACATACGTTATAATCATCTAAATTTACCCACTGTGGTTACCATTAATGGGAAACAAATTCGATATACTTATGATGCTACCGGAACAAAATTAACCAAATCGGTAAACGGAGTATTTACACATTACGATGGTGGCTATGTCTATGAAGGACCAGATTTACAATTCTTTAAACACTCTGAAGGGTATGTAGAGCCTAATACTAATGGCAGTTTTGATTATGTATACCAATACAAAGATCATATAGATAATATTCGTTTAAGCTATAGTGATACGAACAAAGATGGTATCGTGACTAAAGATGAAATACGCGAAGAAAACAATTATTATCCCTTTGGCCTTAAGCATAAAGGGTATAATGGTATCATAAGAGGTAAAGATTATAAATACGGTTTTGGTGATAAGGAAGAACAAGATGAGCATGGTTTAGATTGGATCGATATTACTGCTCGTAATTATGACCCTGCATTAGGGCGTTGGATGAATTTGGATCCTTTGGCAGAATTAATGCGTAGACATTCTCCTTATAACTATGGGTTTGATAACCCTATTTATTTTGTAGACCCTGATGGGATGATGCCTTTGCCGAGTGATTATGATTTAGAGATGTATTCTGATTATCAAAAGTATTATTATGAAGAGTACTTTAATAGTGACATTCATGATGACATTGCAACGAACGACGAAACGCCCTCTTCTGACAAAAAAATCCCAGGTTGTCCAAAATGTGACCCTAGAGCAAGGTTACTAGATGAAGTTACTATTACGG
This sequence comes from uncultured Aquimarina sp., assembly GCA_947498785.1. Taxonomy (GTDB): domain Bacteria; phylum Bacteroidota; class Bacteroidia; order Flavobacteriales; family Flavobacteriaceae; genus Aquimarina. Next base: position 112,868 of record CANMLS010000005.1, read on the forward strand.
GAAGTATATATGATGATGTATTAAATACTGATAATCTACCCAAATATACAATTAAAGAAGATAAACCAAATGTATTTGGTAAGATCAAAATTTTAGCAGAATTTCTTCCTTCATTGCAAAAGGACCAAGTTTTGGATACCTATGAAATAATCGATAGAATATATATCGGATTTGGGCAAGTAGGAAGAAATAGGTATAATTTGGAAGGATATGCTGTTAGTAGAGATGAGATTACAGATGCAGGCATTAATACAATAATAACTTTTTTTCCAGCTCCTACAACCAAAGGTTTTAATGCTGCTCAGTTCAGTAAGCTATTCAAAGGAACATTGGTAAATAAATATTTATATCGTTATAGTTCGAAATTTAGAGGAAGAGTAAACAAAGCTTTTAATTCCTTATTGAAAAAATTTGATTCTCCAAAATCCGTTAGAGATACTGCACAAGAAGTAAAAGATTTGATTGAAGAATAGATTTTGAGCATACTTGCTCTGCAAAGTTTGCAACTTCGTAGCGTTTTAAACTGAGTGTAAAGAGACAACTATTAAAGATAGGAAACAGTTGCAAATTAGGTTTTGTAGCTGTTTTTTTTATCAAAAAAAAACATACAACAAGGAGGGTATGCTTAATACATTAAACTGACTTAAACATATTAAAAACATAAAATAATGAAAAACAATAAATTAAGTTACTTAAGTTTTTTATCCACCTGCTGCCGCTAGAGTGATCGCTACCGCTACGTCTTTGACTAGTGGCGTTCTGAGTGAGCAGTAAGAGTGAGATTTATAGATAAGAAACAGTTACAAAGTAAATTTTGTAGCTGTTTTTTTATAAAAAAAGAAAAGTAAAGGGTAACATTTTAAGAGGTCATTATATTAAAGGTTCATATTAAAACATAAAAAGACATGAAAAAAAGTAATCCATTAAATCAAAAAAGTATTTCGATAGAGAGATTCAAAAAACAGAGTTTAAATAAGATGCAAAAGATTAAAGTAAAAGGAGGAGAAAGAGTTAGAACTGCAAGTTCAAGTGTAGTAACAGATTAGGTGAATAAATTATTATAGATACTAATCTAAAGGATAGCTCGGGTTTAAAAAGGTGAATCCGAGCTTATCTTAACGGTAATAAAAATACCATATTTATTAAACAAACATATATCATGAAAAAATCAAACGAAAAATCAGGAATTTCAAAATTAAAATTACGCAAACTATCCATTGTTAAGTTAAATACGATGCATATGATAAAAGGAGGAGGAGAAAGTATTGATGATGGAAGCACAGGGATATACGATCCTAAAGATTTTAGTAAACAAATGCCTGATGCTTGTTGGTAAATTACTTAATAGACATAAATCCCAAGTGTCTATAAATTAATTTGGGTTTCATTAATACTTAAACGTTTAGTTATGTTACACAACATTTTAAAATTAGAAGGAGTTTCAAAACTCAACAAAAATTAATTGGTACATCTCAAAGGATCTGGAATTCCACCTACCAATGAAGAAGAATGTGATCATTGTAGAGGAGACTGGAATGGATTTTTCTGCGCATTACCCTTTGATGCTCCGCCACAATGTAGTTATGGGAGCAATGTTGATTTGACTTGGAGAGATTAACACCAGATCATTCAGATTTGCAATCTGAGATTTTTTCAAAAACAAAAAACAGTTATAGGTACCAACTTGTAGCTGTTTTTTTATGCATTCTATAAAAATTGAGGTAACATTTTAAGAGGTCAATACATTAAAAACTCATCACATATCAAAAGACATATATCCTGAGTGTCTATAAAAGTTCAGGTTTTCATAAATATTTAATTTTTTAATTATATTACAAAACATTTTAAATCTAGAAGGGGTGAAAACTCTGGAAAGATCAGAAAAAGGAACAATTAACGGTGGTTTTAACGGCATACCACAAGGGTGTGAAACATGCCCGGGAAGTTGTAGGCCAAATCCTTGTCAGCCAGAGTCTTTTGTTTGTTATTCACCAACAGATCCAACGTTGATATGTCTAGAACCATAGTAGATCACATATGTTATAAACATATCTGATACTTTGGAACTAATCTACTTGGGGATTAATCTCACTTTTAAGATCCAAGTGGGTTATTTCTAAACTAGCCAGAACTAGTCTCTTGTTGTTGTAAATTTTTAATTCTAAAAGTATATAAGTAGAAGACAATGATTTTTTTTCAGGATGTAGTAACATTTTAATGAGTTAAGACATTAACATGTAATAAAAGCTTATAGCTAAAGATATTTAATAATAAACGGTTGATATCAATTGTATTAAGATCAAAAGCCTGAAAATTCTAAATAATTCATAACAAGGTAGGCATCTAGAATTAAAACATAGAAAATTTTCGGGCTTTTATAAAAAATATCTAATGATTACTTCTAAACTCAAAATGATCAATAAAGTATAGTGTTTTATCACTTTTAGTTTTTAGGATTTCTTTCACACTATAATTGTATACCTTTAAGGCATTATTTTTTAAGACTACTATAATGCAAAAGAAAACGTTTATAAGATCAGTTATGTTTTTTGGTGTTTTATCTATGTTACTCGTTTCTTGCGCTCAGGATACCACCAAAGCTGATTTAAAATCTTCACTTACCCTATATGCCTCTTTTGATAAAGGAATACAAGCAGATTTTGCATTAGGAGATGCTAATCTTTATACCGTTTCTTCACGTAAAGTTCCAGATTCGGCACAAGTAGGTTTGCATAAACCCGATATTAGTATAGTAAAAGAAAAAGGTCGTTATGGTGATGGACTTTTGTTTACAGAAAGAAGTCGTGGAAATATATACTATCCAAGTGCAAAGAACATTGCTTATAATAGAAGTGACTGGAGTGGCGCTATTTCATTTTGGTTAAGTCTAGATCCAGCTACTGATTTAAAACCAGGATATTGCGACCCCATACAAATTACAGATGTAAGTTATAATGATGCTTCAATTTGGGTTGATTTTACCAAAGAAAACCCCAGAGATTTTAGATTAGGTGTGATCGGTGATAGGGATGCCTGGAACCCTACTCCAGATGGACCTGATAATGAAAACCCTATTTTTATAAAGCAATTAGAACCAGTGGTAAAAAATCCACCGTTTGAGAAAGGTAAATGGACACATATCCTAATCAATTTTTCTAATCTTAACACAGAAAATGGTCAAGCTTCACTTTATATAAATGGAAAACTAAAAGGAACAAGAGAAAAAATTAGTGATCCGTTTACATGGGAACTTGATAAATCTAATATTTATTTGGGATTAGGATATATAGGACTGATGGATGAATTGTCTATTTTTAATAGAAATTTAAGTGATAAGGAAATTTCAATATTGTATACTTTAGAAAAAGGTGTACAATCTCTTTTTGAATAGTATTGAATAACCAGTAATTAGAAAAAGAGACTCAGATTAATTATTTTAAGATAAAATTGTAAATGATTCTGAATCTATAAGAGACAAGAAAAGCAATATTTTTTTGTTAAATTTCATACTTATTATAACCAATGAATGAAGTTATAATTAAAATCAATTAAGTCTTCTTTTACCAATTTATGATGATTGTAAAAAAGTAATTTGATATACTTATTTATACAATTTATACCCTTCATAAAAGATGAAATAAGCATTATATGAGAAGATCTATTTTTGTATAATTAAGTAGAAATAATCTGCTCATCATGCTGTGATCAATAATCTTATGTATATATGTTTAAAGGCTCACATGACTAAGGTTTGTAATTGAGTAGTTATCTTGTAAATGATCAGGAATTCTTTGTAACTACATGAATAAAAGGTAAATAAAAGGATATTAGGTCTGGTTGATTTAGTTTTTGAATGGTGTTTGTATGGTTTTTGTCTAGTAATATTGAAATCAAAAAAAAGAGTGAAGCATTAATTTTACAACACAAATTTAGTTTAAATTAGTTATGAAGATAAAATCATTTCTTTCTATATTTTTGTTTTTAGTAATGTATGTTGGTTGTAAGCCTTCATTACCTGAAGATGTTGCTGAGGCATATGAAAAGCTTCCAGAAAAGATAGATTACAATATACATGTAAAACCGATTTTATCCGATAAATGTTTTATTTGTCATGGACCAGATAAAGCTAAAGTATCAGGAGGACTTCAATTGCATAGTTCAGAGACAGCATTTATGGAGTTAACAGAGTCTCCAGGTAAATTTGCCATAGATCCTGGTAACTTAAAAAAATCTGAAGTTTTTCATAGAATTTTATCTGAAGACCCTGGAATGGTTATGCCAACACCAGAATCGTATTTATCATTATCTCCAGAAGAGAAAGCGATACTAATTAGATGGATAGATGATGGAGCAGAGTATAAACCACATTGGGCTTTTATACCACCGTCTTTTTCTAAAACACCTAAGGTGAATAATGAGAGTCAAGTGATTAATCCAATTGATAATTTTGTTTTGGCTAAATTAGAAAAACATAATATGACTTTTTCTAAAAAGGCTGATAAGCAACTGTTATTGCGTCGTGTTTCATTAGATCTCACTGGATTACCGCCAACTAAAGATGAAATTTTAAATTTTGTGAATGATAAATCTCCAGATGCTTATGAAAAACAAGTAGATCGTCTTTTGAATTCTCCTCATTATGGAGAAAAAATGGCGGTTGATTGGTTGGATTTAGCCAGATATGCCGATACTCATGGTTATTTTGTAGATAGATATAGAGATATGAGTCCTTGGAGGGACTGGGTAATTAAGTCTTTTAATGAAAATTTATCTTACGATAAGTTTATTACGTGGCAATTGGCAGGGGATTTGTTAAATAATCCAACAAAAGAGCAGATATTAGCTACAGGGTTTAATCGTCTACACCCTCAAAATCTTGAAGGAGGAATTATAGATGAAGAATTTCGGTCAGAATACGTTTCAGATAGAACTAATGTAGTTGGTCAAGGTATAATCGGGTTAACCGTAGCTTGTGCTAAATGTCATGATCATAAATATGACCCTATTTCGCAAAAAAATTATTTTGAATTATATAGTTTTTTTAATCAAGTAAATGAATCTGGTCAGATTCCTTGGGATTGGTCTATGCCTGTGCCTACGCTACTTCTCCCGACAAAAGAAGAAGAAAAAATGATGTCTTATATCAATAATCTTATAGATAAAGAGACGGAAAAAATTGAAGAAATAAAAGGTAATCAGTTAAATAATGCAGAACGTTGGATTGTAGAAGAAAAATATAAAACAGATTCATTTAAAGATTCTGGCCATCTATCTGCATATTTTAACTTTGAAAATAATTCATTGCAAAATAAACTCAATACTAAACAACTTGGTACAATGAAGACCCAATTTTCTAACAATGAAAAAAGAACTTTTGTTAAAGGGTATTCTGGCAAAGGACTTCAATTTGATGGAGATGCTTGGTTAGATTTGGATGATGTAGGTGTTTTTCAGCGTAGTGAAGCTTTTAGTATAGCACTGCGAGTATTTGTGCCTAAAGATCTAAAGGAAGGGGTGATTTTTCATAAAGCTCAGGGAACGAGATTGCATAGTTATAGAGGATATCACTTAACCATTAAATCAGATAATACATTAGAACTTTTGATGGCACATGTATGGCCTGATAATGCCATTGTAGAAAGAACTATTCAAGAAGTACCCCGAGATAAATGGATACATCTAACCTTAACTTATGATGGTTCTAGTAAAGCAAAAGGCCTTAAAGTATACTTAGATGGTCAGGAAATGAAATCTAAAGTAGAAATAGATAATTTATATAAAGATATTATTTTTCATGATTATGAAGATTACATTTATGCAAACCCTATAGAGCCTGGATTACAAATTGGAGCAAGATGGAGAGGGAAAGGAATTGCTAAATCAATAGTAGATGATCTTATGGTTTTTGATAAAGAATTAACCAATCTCGAAATTCTTAAAATCTCGAATTCTAAGTTTCTTGATCCTATAGTATCAAAAGAAGAAAACGAATTGTCCAAAAAAGATAAGGATCAATTAATAAACTATTATTTATCTGCAAAATCAAAACCTGTAAAAAAGGCATTGTCATCATTACAACAATTGCGTACTCAATATGCAGATAGTGTCGATAATATCAAGGAAATTATGGTAATGAAAGATTCTCCGAATTTGCGAAAAACTTATGTATTGGAGAGAGGGCAATATGATGCTTATGGTGAAGAGGTGTTCTCAGATACTCCAGAAAGTTTGCCTTCGATGTCAGAAAAACTGCCTAAGAACAGATTAGGTCTCGCTAAATGGTTGATAGATCCAAAGCACCCTCTAACGGCAAGAGTAGCTGTCAATAGATATTGGCAGAATTTCTTTGGGACAGGTATTGTAGAAACTTCTGAAGATTTTGGAAATCAGGGAACATTGCCTACGCATCCTCAATTATTAGATTGGTTAGCAATAAAATTTATAGAAACAGGATGGGATCTTAAGGCATTAAATAAGTTAATTGTAATGTCTAATACTTACCAACAAGATTCTAACGTATCCGATGAATTGAGAGAGATAGATCCAGATAATGAATTATTGGCTAGAGGGCCAGTAAAACGATTATCGGGAGAAATGTTGAGGGATAATGCATTAATTGCTAGTGGATTACTTAATGATAAAATAGGGGGGGAGAGTGTGAAGCCATATCAACCAAAAGGGTTATGGAAAATGACACATATAGGATACGAACGAGGATCAGGAGAAGACCTTTACAGGAGAAGTATGTATACAATATGGAAAAGAACGGCTCCAAATCCTACGATAGCAACTTTTGATGCTCCTACAAGAGATATCTGTACTACTAGAAGACAAGAAACCAATACGCCTTTACAGGCATTAGTATTGCTTAATGATCCTACCTATATAGAAACAGCAAAAGTAATAGGTAAAAACATGACCTCATTCATGAAGATTGAAGATGCAATTAGTGATACCTATCTAAGGTTAACAGGAAAGACAATATCAGCTAAAGAATTAGGCTTGCTCGCAGATTTACAAAAAGAAGAATTCATAAAGTTTACAGAAAACTTGGATAAGGCAAAAGGATGGTTAAATTCTGGAGATTTCCGTTTTCAAGAAGACGAAAACCTTCCTCTCATAGCTGCAAATGCAGTAGTTGCAAGTACAATTATGAATTCTGATGCTACAATAACTAAAAGATAAGATATGTGTGATCATCACGATAAATTACGATCAAATAATAAAGATTTACAACAGGTAGAAAAAATGTTTGATCGCAGAGAGTTTTTAACCAAAACTTCATTAGGTTTAGGTGCAATTGCTTTGGGATCACTTCTTAATACCGATAAGGCTTGGAGTAATGTAAAAAATAATGTGAACCCCGATTTGGGAATGTTTAGCAGGAATAGTTTGGGCTTACCACATCACGTCCCAAAAGCAAAACGAGCGATTTATTTGTTTCAAAGTGGTGGGCCTTCACAATTAGAACTATTTGACTACAAGCCAAAATTAACGAAGATGATAGGTCAGGAATTACCAAGTTCGGTAAGAAAAGGACAACGTTTAACAGGAATGAGTGCTGACCAAAGTTCATTACCAATAGCAGCTTCTATTATAGATTTTAAACAATATGGAGAATCCAGAGCTTGGGTTAGTAATGCGATGCCGCACCTTTCGGGTGTGGTGGACGATATTTGCTTTATTAAATCCATGCAAACTGATGCAATTAACCATGATCCTGCGATTACTTTTTTTCAAACAGGAAGCCAACAGCCTGGCAGACCTTCTATAGGTTCATGGATTAGTTATGGACTTGGATCAGACAATGATAATTTACCTACTTTTATTACTCTAGTATCCAAAAACGGCTCAGGTCAACCGTTATACTCACGTTTATGGGGAAATGGGTTTTTACCAACAGAGCATCAAGGGGTGCAGTTTCGTAGTGGGAAAGACCCGGTGTTATATCTTACAGATCCAGAAAATTATGATGGGCACGATCGTCGCAAAATGTTAGATTATCTAGGGAAATTAAATGAAATACAAAACGATTCATACGGAGATCCAGAAATTAATGCACGTATGTCTCAATATGAGATGGCATTTCGTATGCAAACTTCAATACCAGAAGTTACTGATATGAGCGATGAACCAGATTATATTTTTGAAATGTATGGAGAAGATAGTCGTGATCCAGGCACATATGCCGCAAACTGCCTTCTTGGACGAAAATTACTAGAAAAGGATGTTAAGTTTATTCAGATATATCACCAAGGATGGGATCAACACTTAGGTTGTCCAGGAGGAGTATTAAATAACGCTAAGAAAACAGATCAAGCAAATGCGGCATTGATTAAAGATCTAAAACAACGTGGAATGTTCGAAGATACTTTAGTGATATGGGGTGGAGAGTTTGGTAGAACCGTTTATTCTCAAGGGAAACTCACCGCTACTGATTATGGTAGAGATCATCATCCAAAAGCTTTTACTATGTTTATGGCGGGTGCAGGTATAAAACCAGGGATCACCTACGGCGAAACAGATGATTTTAGTTATAATGTAGTCAAAGATCCAGTTCATACTCATGATTTCCAAGCAACACTTTTGCATTTATTTGGAATAGATCATGAGCGATTAACTTATAAGCATCAAGGTAGACGATTTAGATTAACAGATGTTCATGGTCATGTTGTAAAAGATATATTGAGTTGATTTTTATCGTGTTGATTAAAGAATTAAAGATTATGTATTTGAAATTATAAAATGAATTCAAGAAGAAAATTTATAAAAACAACAGCAGCATTAGGCACTGGTATTATTGCATCCCCTTCCTTTGGGTTTCATATAATTAATAAAAGTAAACCTAAAAATGAAGAAATCATTGGACATGGTGATTATCAATATAGAATTATCGATGATTGGGCAAAAATAAGTACAGTTAGAAATCCTATTTTGAATTGTCACGAAATGCAGATGGACAGTAAAGGAAGACTGATTATGATAGGAGATCATACGAATAACAATATCATGATTTTTGATAAGTCAGGGAAACTTCTAGATTATTGGGGAACTGCTTATCCGGGGGGACATGGGCTTACTATTTCTAATGAAGGAGGAGAGGACTTTCTATTTTTAACAGATTCTGGATGGTTTATGGATAAAAAAGGAAGTTGGATTCATCATAATGGTAGAGTAACCAAGACCACCACGGATGGAAAAGTTATTTTTGATATTGGTCATCCGCAAACGATAGGAATATATGAACCTGGAGATCATTTCTGTCCAACAGAGACAGCAATAGGTCCAACAGGTGATATTTATGTTGCAGATGGATATGGTAAGGATTTTATAATTCAATATGATAGCAAAGGTCAATACATAAGGCACTGGGGAGGGAAATCTAATCCCGATTTAAAATATAGACTAGATAATGCTCATGGAGTGGCAATAGACTATCGTGAAAAGAATAACCCTTTAGTAGTATGTACTTCACGAAATGAACAAGCTTTTAAGTGGTTTACTTTGGATGGAGAATATGTTAAAACTCTTCACCTTCCTAATATGCAGGTATGTAGACCTGTGTTTGATGACCAAAATTTATATGCAGGAGTTTGTTGGTCTCAACCAAAGATAGGACAGACTACATGGCTTGATCACACGGGTTTTGTTACTATTTTAGAGGGTGATACAGTGGTTTCTAATCCAGGAGGGACACTTCCAGAATACCAAGAAGGAAAACTTCAGAAATCGTATCAATTACCACATAAACCAATATTACATGGTCATGATGTTTGTGTTGATGAAGATAAAAATCTCTATATATGTCAATGGAATGCGAATCGAACCGCACCTTTAAAATTAGAAAGGGTTTAAAAGAATTATATTGTTAAAACAAATAACTTGATTCTATTGATAGGTCATAGTTTTTTGTTTAAAGTGTTTTAAAATTTGGATATTTAATGAAAGAAGTTTCAGATATTGTATTATTCTTTGGAAGATTTCACCCTTTGGTGGTACACTTTCCAATAGGTTTTCTATTTTTTGCTTTTATATTAGAAGTGTTAGCGCAATACCAAAAGAAAACTCTATTGAAATCTTCTGTGCCTTTAGCATTGTTTTTAGGTTTTTTAAGTGCTTTAGTATCTTGTGTCTTAGGATATATGCTGTCACTGAGTGGGGATTATAATAGTGATGCACTAGATAAACACTTTTGGTTTGGGATAGGTACAACAGTGATTGCATTTATAGCTTGGGGTCTAAAAACCAAGAAGTTTAAAATAAAAATCATAGAATCAAGTCGAGTACATATTGCATCTTTAACTTTTGTAGTTGTGTTATTAAGTATTACTGGTCATTATGGAGGTAATCTAACCCATGGATCAGATTATTTAACAGCGTACCTTCCGTTTGGGAAGCAGGAAAAAGAAAAACTAATTCCAGTTAATTCTATTGAGGAAGCGCAGGTGTTTGGACATTTTGTAAACCCAATTTTACAAAAGAAATGTGCAAGCTGCCATAATTCAGAAAAGAAAAAAGGGAATTTGTCATTAGAAAACCCACTATCGATAGTAAAAGGGGGGAAAGGTGGAGCTGTACTTGTATCTGGAAGCGTTCCTGAATCTGAGTTGATTAATAGGGTGTTATTAGACTCCGAAGATGATAAATTTATGCCTCCAAAAGGGAAAAACCCGTTAACGAATGATGAGATCAAAATATTAGAATATTGGATAGAATCTGCTATGGCTGATTTCGAAGTAACTGTAGATAGTATAAAAACAGAAGATGAGGTTAAGAATATTATGCGAAAAATGTTGAAGTTAGAAGAAGGTACAACTGCTGATTTGGTAAGCGCTCCTTCAATTCCTCAAGAGGTAATTAAAGAACTTCGAGCTAATGGAGTTTTTGTAAGAGTGTTAGTTGCAGAATCTAATTTTTTGGATGTTTCTTTACCATCTGAAAAGGAAAATAAGGATGAAAAAATGCACCAATTATTTGAGACACTTTTAAAAATTAAAAATAATATTGTATGGTTATCACTACCAGAAAATGGTATTAAAGATGATCATTTGAAGACCATAAGTCAGTTTAAACACCTGAAAAAATTACGACTAGAAAAAAACCTTATTACTGATCAAGGTGTAGAATACCTATCAGCATTAAACCAATTGGAAAGCCTAAATCTTTATAACAATACGATGGTTACAAATAAAAGTGTTGAGGTTTTTTCTAAAATGGAAAACCTGAAAAAGATATACGTTTGGGGAACATCTGTAAAAAAAGATGATTTATTAAACGACCAGCAGAAGTTTAAAAAGCTTCCTGATTTTGTTTTTTAGAATAAATATATATCCTAGTGCGATTAATATTGTGAAACAAACTCTACTAGATTGTCATTTCTTTCTAATTTCAGTTTCTTTCTTAGTCTATATCGTGAGGTGTGTACACTCTCTATTGAAATCCCTAGTAGAGAAGACATGTCTTTACTAGAAAAGTTGAGTTTTATTAAGGCGCAAATTTTGAGATCAGTCTGGGTTAATGTTGGGAAATCCTTTTTAATTTTTTTATAAAAATCTTGATTGATATCTATAAACCTTGCCTCAAATTCTTTCCAATTACTGCCAACACCAGACTGAATAGATTTTATCACTTTATTTATAGAGATAGAATTAAGATCTTCTTTGTTGTCAGTAAGCGTATTTTTTAAACCAGCAATAAACTCGTCTTTTTCAATAAGTTGTAATGCGGATTTTGCTAATTCTTTGTTTTTTAGCTCTATAGCTTTTTTGTTTTCTTTTAGTTTTATTTTTTGTTTTTGTTTTAGTAAAACCTTTTCCCTTTTATGTTTTCGTTTTAAATTTTTGAATACCATAAAACCAATGATGATAATTGAGAGCAATATTACAAACAATAGTACAGATCTTAGCGTTGATATTTTCTGCATGTGTTCTAGTTTGAGTAACTTTTGTGCGTTTATAATTTGTTCTTGTTTGTTTTTTTGAATTCGATATTTATCTTTTATCTCAAATAGATATTCATTGTTTTTACTATTTATACCAAATATTTTATTTTCTAAACCAATAGCCTCATTTATATGAAAGAATGCTTGTTTGTATTTTTCAGAATTATAATAGAATTTAGATAATTCTTTGTGATTTATAATCTGATAATTCATATGGCTATTGTACTTGCTGGATAGTTCTAAAGATTGTATATAATGAAATTTACTTTTCTCTTTATCTCCTTTCATGTCATATAATTGTGCAAAAAAGTAATGTACAATGACTAAATAGGACTCGTTATTTTGTTTAAAGTATTCATATGAGCCTATAAGCACCTGTTCGGCGATATCAAATTTTTTATCAGTAGCTAATAAAAAAGCTCGCTCTGATTCTAAAAAATAATTTTGAACAGAACTTTTTTGAGAATTGAAATGCATATAACAAGTGTCAACATATTTTTTTGCAGTTTCAAAATCCCTGTTATATCGATAAAAATTCGCTAACGAGAAATAATCACTAATAAGATAACTTGCGTTAATTTCTTTTTTTGAAAAAAGATCTTTGCTAATACTTAAAGCATTGTCAAAATTTTCTAACGCTTTATTGTTTCTATTATAAAAGCTATATAACCAACCTAGAGACTGGTATACTCTGGATTTAGAAAATTCATCATTACTCTCTTCTGCCAAAAAAAGAGCTTTCCAGTATCCATCATATGATTTGCCATAATTAAGATTATGACCATATAATTCGGATAATTCATGAATACTATTTATAAGATTTAAAGTATCTTTTTTGTAAGTAAAGTATTCTATGCTCTTTTCATAATTATGTACAGCCCTATCAAAATTAAGAAACTTGTTTTTTCTAGCTTCTTCTAAATATTGATTGGTTTGATAGAGTACTTGTCCTAATATAAAATTATGAGATAATATAAATATTAAAAAATATAATAATAGTTTTTTATTCATCTGTTTCCTAATCAATAATTTTTTACACTCCATAATCTAGAATTAACAAAATTCATTCTTCTTAAATGCTAATTCAATAAATCAAATTTAACTAAATAATTCTTTAGCGGTTCGCTGAGGTATGTTTAGGTAAAAGTTGAAAAAAATGATTATTTTTTACTAAATTAACAAAAATTATTAACGGAGTGATGTTTATGGCTCATCTCTAGTGACAAAAATAGTGTTTTTGTCTAGTTGTTCAAAAGGTTGGAATTAAAATGTCTAGTTTATGTCTAGTTTTGGTTAAAACAACATTATAATATAAGTTTTGATCTTTGTAAGCAAAATTTTATTCTACAATTTAGATATGTTATTGAGATCTTTTCTTACGTTACTTTTGCTGTGTTTTTTTTTAACGAGCAATGCCCAAAAATATTCAAAAATCGGTAAACATGATTTTAATTTTGACTGGAAATTTAAACTTTTAGAAAGTTCAGCAAAATCAGGAAATGTTGAAAAAAACGATTGGACAAAAATTAATTTACCTCATGATTGGAGTGTAGGCTTTTCATTTGATGAAAAAGGAGAGGGAGCAACTGGGTATTTACCTGGAGGTATAGGAGTATATGAAAAAGACTTTTTGTTAAATGGTGATGATTCTAAAACAACCTATATATTGTTTGATGGAATTTATAATAATAGTGAAGTCTATTTGAATGATGAGCTGTTAGGAGCTCATCCATATGGATATTCTCCTTTTTATTTTGATATTACCAAAATATTAAGAAATAATGATAATTTAAATACTTTAAAAGTAAAAGTTGATCATAGTAGATTTGTGGATAGTAGATGGTATACTGGTTCAGGGATATATAGAAATGTTAAGCTAATACATAAAAACAATCTGCATGTTCCTGTATGGGGAGTTTTTGTAACTACTCCAGATATTTCTTCAGATATTGCTAAGACACATGTAAAAACGACTATTCAAAATAATAATTCGTCAGAACAAGATTTTGATTTACAGATTAAGATTTATAATGATAGTGATAAACTTGTTTCTGAATATTCAAAAAAGTATATTGTAAAAGCTAATGAGAAAATTGATCTTGAAAATACTCTTAGTATAGAAAAGCCATACTTGTGGGATTTAACATCGCCAAGAATGTACAAAACAGTAGTTACAATAGTACAAGAAGGTAAATTGATAGATAAAAATGATATTCCCTTCGGTGTTAGGGAAATAAGATTTGATACTAATGAAGGTTTTTTTCTAAACGATGTGAATACTGCTATCAAAGGGGTTTGTCTTCATCATGACGGTGGACTTGTTGGTGCTGCGGTTCCTAAAGATGTTTGGAGAAGGAGATTGCAAAAACTTAAAGATGGAGGGTGTAATGCTATTAGAATAGCCCACAATCCTGGTTCTCAAGAGTTCTTGGATTTGTGTGATGAAATGGGGTTTTTGGTTCAAGATGAGTTTTTTGATGAATGGGATAATCCAAAAGATAAAAGATTAAATACTAATGAAAAAAGCGTAGACTCTGTTACAAGAGGATATACTCAACATTTTCAAAAATGGGCAGAACGAGATCTTAAAAATACCATGTTGGCTCACCGTAACCACCCTTCTATTTTTCAGTGGAGTATCGGTAATGAAATAGAATGGACGTATCCTAGAAACTCAGAAGCAACAGGTTTTTTTAACAATATGAATTGGGATGGTAATTACTTTTGGGAAGAACCTCCTCATTCAATAGAGCAAATCAAAGATAAATTGAAAACTTTACCCAAAGGAAAGTATGATATTGGTGAAACTGCCAAAAAATTAGCAAAGTGGACTAGAGAGATGGATACTACTCGTTATGTAACGGCAAATTGTATTTTACCTTCTACAAGTCACCTTTCTGGTTATGCAGATGCTCTGGATGTTGTTGGTTATAGTTATCGACGAATTCTTTATGATTATGGACATAAGAATTATCCAGAAAAACCTATCATGGGTACAGAAAATCTTGTACAATGGCATGAGTGGAAAGCTGTTGAAGAACGACCTTTTATTTCAGGGACATTTTTATGGACAGGAATTGATTATATGGGAGAATCAAATGGCCGATGGCCTAGAAAAGCTACACCTAGTGGTATGTTAGATGTAGCAGGTTTCGAAAAACCCTCTTATCATATGATGAAAACTTTATGGAATGAAGAACCTCATGTTTATGTTGCAACTCAGATTTTAGAAAAATCAATCTATAAAGAAGATGAAACTACTGGGTTACCCGTAGAAAGAATAAAAGATAGATGGAAAACTACATTATGGGAGTGGCATGATGTAAATGATCATTGGAATTATGAGGAAAAGGATAAGATTGTAGTAGAAGTGTATTCAAATTGCGATGAAGTTGAATTATGTCTTAATGGAGAGAGCTTAGGAATGAAAAAGCTGAAAGACTTTGAAGACAGAATATACAAATGGGTGGTTCCATATACAAAAGGCAAATTAAAAATAGTTGGATCTAATGATGGAAAAATAGAAGAAATAGAGACAATCAATACCACAAGTAAAGTTGAAAGTATAAAAATAACAACTGATAAAACCAAAATGGATGCAGATGGCTATAATACAGCTCATATTATAGCTCAACTTATGGATAAAGATGGTAATCCTGTTACAATCATAAATAAGGAGATTGAGTTTCTTGTAGAAGGGGATGTTAGAGTTCTAGGTGTTGATAATGGTTCAGATAGAAATGTGCAAGATTATCAGTCAAATAAAATTATTACCCATAAAGGGAGATGTTTATTACTTTTACAATCAAAAACTCAAAAAACAGATGTCACTATTAAGGCGGTGTCGAAGAACATATCCAGTAACACTATTAAGGTTACTATTGATTAAATAAAAACTCACAAAACAAATATTTTAATGAATTTAAGTTATAAAAACATAGCGTACTTCTTATTTCTAACTCTTTTGGTTGCTTGTAGTAACCAAACAGAAATAAAAACAGAAACAGTAGAGGAGAATAAAACTACAGAAAACTTAAACGATCAAAAATTAGACTTATCTCAAGAAAAATTAGATCGGTTTGGTATAACAGATAAAGATCACTTAAGTGCAGCTTCCAAGAGAGCATTGCAATGGGAATATGTAGAAAATGATTGGTATAGAGTTTTTAATACAATGAAACCTCTAAAAGGAGATTTAGCATATGAAAAAGGTGTAGTACGTCGTGACCCATCTGCTATGATCAAAGAAAATGGTAAATATTATGTGTGGTATTCGAAGAGTGTAGGTAAAACAGATGGTTTTGGAGGGGATATAGAGAATGGTAAGGTTTTTCCTTGGGATCGTTGCGATATATGGTATGCAACATCAGAAGATGGTTGGACATGGAAAGAAGAGGGGATTGCGGTTCCACGTGGTGAAAAAGGGACATATGATGACAGATCTGTATTTACAGTTGAAATCATGAAACACGAAGATGTATATTATCTATGTTACCAAACAGTAAAATCGCCATATACCGTTCGTGTTAAAAATCAAGTAGGTTTAGCTTGGTCGAATTCTCCTAATGGACCTTGGACCAAGAGTAAGGAGCCTATCCTAAGCCCTGCTGATAATGGAGTTTGGAAAGGGACAGAGCAAAATAGATTCTCAGTAGAGAAAAAGGGAGATTTTGATTCTCATAAGGTTCATGATCCGTGTATTATTCCTTATAAAGGTAAATTTTATTTGTATTATAAAGGAGAACAAATGGGAGAAGAAATCTTATTTGGAGGACGTCAAATTCGTCACGGTGTAGCTATAGCAGATAATCCTAAAGGCCCTTATGTTAAATCTAAGTATAATCCAGTCTCTAATTCTGGTCATGAAATTTGTGTATGGCCAACAAAAGGAGGTATTGCTTCGCTAATTACTACAGATGGACCAGAAAGAAATACGTTTCAGTGGTCACCTGATGGAATAAACTTCGAAATTAAAGGAGCTGTAAAAGGGGCTAATATGCCTCATGCAATTGGTTTGAATAGAACATTAGATGCTCCTGATGATAATCCAACTCAAGTTTTTGATTGGGGACTATCTCATGTTTATAATAACTGGCATGAACAGAGTATTATGCGTTTTGATTCTTACAGAAAAACGTCTCATGTTGCTCAAGGAGCAAAAAAGCCGAATGATAAGAAAAAATAAACGACTCAAAGAGATAATTAGTAATTTAATATAATAAAGGTTGAAAGCAACTAGATATGAAGGTGATAAAACCTTCAGCGTAATTGAAAAAGAAGTTGAGACACCAGCAAAAGGTGATGTGCGTATTAAAGTAGCTTATTCAGGTGTATGTGGAACTGATGTACACATTTATCATGGTATGATGGATAAAAGGGTAAGTATTCCTGTAACTATAGGTCATGAAATGTCTGGAACTATTGATGCTATCGGTGAAAATGTTACAGGGTATGAGATCGGAGATAGAGTAGTTGTAAGACCTCTAGACGATCGTGGAGCAAAACCATCAGATAAAGGGTTTAATCATATTTGTGAAGATCTAAAGTTTATAGGGATAGATAGCCCAGGATCTATGCAGCAATACTGGAATGTGCCAGCATTTACTCTTCATAAATTAAAAACCACAACAGATTTAAAACTAGCCGCATTAATAGAACCACTATCAGTGGCAGTACATGATGTTAGACTTAGTCAATTAAAAAGTGGAGAAACATCAGTTGTATTAGGAGGAGGGCCAATTGGATTGCTAGTAGCTATGGTAGCAAAAGATACAGGCGCAGATGTAATCGTGTCTGAAGTAAATCCAGTAAGAGTTGCCAAAGCAAAAGAATTAGGTTTTGATGTTGTAAATCCAGCAGAAACAGATCTGGTTCAGTATGTTAGGGAGAAAACTGAAGGACGATTGGCAGATGTAGTTTTTGAAGTAGCAGGTGTACAACCTACTCTTGATGCAATGACAGAAGTTTCAGGAATAAGAGGACGAATTGTAATGGTAGCAATTCATGGAGAAAAGAAAAATGTAGATTTATTTAAATTCTTTTGGAAAGAGCTTAAGCTTATTGGTGCTAGAGTTTATGAAAAAGAAGATTATGAAAAATCAATTCAATTGATTACAGATAATAAACACCCTTTTGAGAACTTAATAACCGATATACAACCCCTTACCAAAATTCAGGAAGTATTTGAAAATATTGATAAAAACCCTGATGGACTTAAGGTATTAATGGATTGTCAACAGTAAACATAAATCAACAATACAAATTAATGAGTATTTTAAATAAATTCAGTTTAGAAGGAAAAACAGCCTTGGTAACTGGTTGTAAAAGAGGAATAGGAAAAGCTATGGCTATCGGCCTGGCACAAGCGGGAGCAAATGTTATTGGTGTTTCAGCAAGTTTAGAAAAAGAAGGAAGTGAAATAGAGAAAGAAATAAAAGCAATAGGGAAAAGCTTTAAAGCATATCAATGTGATTTTTCAGATAGAAAATCCTTATATGAATTCATTAAGCAAGTAAAATCAGACTTTCCTGTTATTGATATTTTGGTAAATAATGCAGGAACAATATTAAGAGCTCCAGCGGCAGAACACCCTGATGAGTACTGGGATAAAGTAATTGAAGTAAATCAAAATGCTCAATTTATTCTTACAAGAGAAATAGGAAAAGAGATGATTAATAGAGGAAATGGTAAAGTAATATTTACTGCATCTTTATTAACCTTTCAAGGAGGGATTACAGTTCCTGGATATGCAGCTAGTAAAGGGGCAATAGGTCAAATGACTATGGCTTTTGCTAATGAGTGGGCAGGTAAAGGAGTGAATGTAAATGCTATTGCGCCGGGATACATTGCTACTGATAATACCGAAGCTTTACGAAATGATCCAAATAGATCCACTTCAATTTTATCTAGAATTCCTGCTGGTAGATGGGGTAATCCAGAAGATTTTGCTGGCCCTGTAGTATTTTTAGCTTCAGAAGCTGCTAGTTATATGAATGGTTCTATCACAGTTGTTGATGGAGGATGGATGGGTCGATAAATAAATAAAAATACCTGAAAAAAAATAATAAAATGAGCAAGACAAAAGAATATCAACTGTTTATTAATGGAGAATGGGTTACTTC
Organism: uncultured Aquimarina sp.; assembly: GCA_947498785.1. GTDB lineage: Bacteria > Bacteroidota > Bacteroidia > Flavobacteriales > Flavobacteriaceae > Aquimarina. Next base: position 131,930 of record CANMLS010000005.1, read on the forward strand.
TACATCTGGAGATACTATTGATGTTATTAGTCCCTCTACAGAAGAAGTTGTAGCTACTATACAAAATGGAACTCCTGAGGAGGGTATAAAAGCCCTTGAAGCTGCTGATAAAGCATTTAAATCTTGGAAAAAAGTTCCTGCTAGACAAAGAGCAGAATTATTGTATAAGTTTGCTGATGGGATTTTGGCAAAAAAGGATTACTTGGCTGAGTTATTAGTAAAAGAGCAAGGAAAACTATTAAAAGTGGCCAAATTTGAAGTAGAAGTTACAGCTACTTTTATTCAGTATGCTTGTGAATGGGCAAGAAGGATTGAAGGAGATATTTTACCATCTGATAATGAGGATGAACAAATATGGATTCAGAAAATACCAAGAGGTGTGATAGTGGCTATTACGGCTTGGAATTTTCCATTGGCTTTAGCAGGAAGAAAATTAGGTCCAGCTTTAGTAGCTGGTAATACTATAGTAATCAAACCAACTTCTGAGACACCTCTTGCTACTCTAGAGCTAGGGCATATCGCTAAAGAAGTAGGTATACCAGATGGAGTTATTAATATTCTGACTGGCCCTGGAAGAGCAATGGGTAACGCATTAGTAGAGAGTCCGATTACTAAAATGGTTACAATGACTGGTTCTACACCAGTAGGTCAACAAATAGCAAAGAATGCAGCCCAAAATTTGACTCACGTACAGCTAGAACTTGGAGGGAAGGCTCCTTTTATAGTATTTGAAGATGCAGATATTGATGCTGCCGTTGCTTCTGCTTTACATTCGCGTTTTGATAATTGCGGCCAGGTATGTACTTGTAATGAGAGAATGTATGTGCATGAAGGGATTTATGATAAATTTATGGATAAATTTATTGCAGCTACAAAAGAAATTAAAGTAGGAGATCCAATGTTAGAAGATACTGATATGGGACCTAAAGTAAATGCTTCAGAACTAAAACATATGGAGCATTTGGTAGAGGTGAGTGTTCAGGAAGGAGCAACTATTGCAATAGGCGGAAAAAAACCAGAAGGGAAAGAATTTGAAAAAGGATATTGGTTTGAACCTACAGTGCTTACAGATGTAACACAAGATATGACTATTGTGCATGAAGAATCATTCGGTCCAATTTTACCAGTTTTAAAGTTTAAGACCTTTGAAGAGGTAGTTGAATATGCGAATGACTGCGAATATGGACTTGCAGCAATGGTATTTACCAAAGATATGAAAACTATTATGCGTTGTAATAGTGAATTAGAGTATGGTGAGATATATATTAATAGAGGCCATGGAGAACAACATCAAGGATTCCATAATGGTTATAAACTGTCTGGAAGTGGAGGAGAAGATGGTAAATATGGTTTTGAACAGTATTTAGAGAAGAAAACCTTTTACATGAATTATAAATAATAAGGTTTTATTAGATGAATAATCAGATTAAAGACATTAATGTTCGTTTATTCGAAGTACCCTTACCTGAAGTGCTTTCAGATGCAAAACATGGAGATCATTATCATTTTGAATTAGTGACCACTACCATCACACTTAGTGATGGTAGTCAGGGAACTGGATATACATACACAGGGGGAAAAGGAGGTAGAGCCATCAAAGCTATGATAGAGTACGATTTTAAAAATGCTCTTTTAGGAAAAGATGGTTCAGATATAGATGGGATTTACGATTTTTTAGAATGGCATATTCACTATGTCGGTAGAGGAGGAATAGCCTCTTTTGCAATCTCTACTATAGATATTGCATTATGGGATATTCATTGCAAAAAGATGGGGCAACCACTATGGAAGGTGGCAGGAGGAGCAAATAATACATGTAAGGCGTATTGTGGAGGAATTGATCTAATGTTTCCTATTGATAAACTCCTCAATAATATGAAAACATATTTATCAAAAGGGTTTAATGCTGTTAAAATAAAAATAGGAAGAGAAAACCTAGATGAAGATATAGAAAGAATTAAGGCAGTTAGAGAATATATTGGCTCTGATGTTACTTTTATGGTAGATGCTAATTACTCAATGAGTATCGAAAAAGCAATAGAAGCCATCAATAGATTTAAAGAGTTTGATATCACTTGGTTTGAAGAGCCTATAATACCAGATAATTATCAAGGCTATGGTGAAATAGTAGATAAAACTGATTTTCCTCTTGCTATGGGAGAAAATTTACATACTATCCATGAATTTGAATATGCTTTTGATCAATCTAAACTATCTTTTATACAGCCAGACGCATCTAATTGTGGTGGAGTGACAGGATGGCTTAGAGTAGCTAAATTAGCTAAAAAACACAATATTCCTGTATGTTCTCATGGAATGCAAGAACTACATGTTAGTTTGGTATCTTCACAAGAGAATGCTGGTTGGCTTGAAGTACATAGTTTTCCTATTGACGAATATACAACTAGACCTTTGGTAGTTGAAAATCATAGAGCGGTAGCACCAGATACTCCGGGAATAGGTGTAGTTTTCGACTGGGAAAAATTAGACTCTTTCGAAAAAAAATAAATATAATCAACAAAATCACAAATAATAATTATTCACTTTAATCATCATGAAAATAGAAAAAACAAGTTTTGGAAACCTAGAAAAGGATGTAGTTTCTTTGTATGAATTGTCTAATAATAATGGTGTAGTGGTAAAAATAACAGATTTTGGAGCTACCATAACGTCTATACTTACTCCAGATGCAAATGGGGATTCTAGAGAGATTACTTGTGGTTTTGAAAGTATTGAAGGATATTTCTCTGAAGAATATAAAAGTAATGCTCCTTATTTTGGAGGAACGGTTGGTAGGCATGCTTCTCGAATTCATGAAGGTAAATTTAAGTTAGAAGGCAAAGAATATACTCTTGCAGGAAATGATCGAGGAAATCATTTACATGGCGGAATTCAAGGTTTTGATCGACGAATGTGGAAAGTAGATGAATTTAGAGAAGAAGAAAATGAAGTTGTTTTAGTAATGACCCTTCATAGTCCAGATATGGAAGAAGGATACCCTGGAAATGTGGATGTAAAAACACAATTTACACTTAATGATAGTAATGAGTTAATAATTTCATATGAAGCAGAAACAGATAAAGCTACTCCGATTTCATTAACCAATCATTCTTATTTTAATTTATCGGGTTTTAAAGAAACTGTTCACAACCATAAGGTAATGATAAACTCTAAAGCATTTCTTGAAGGAGATGATAAAGGAGTTCCTCAAGGAGGCAAAATAGAAGTAGGAGGACGACCAGAAGATTTTAGAGAAGGGAAATTGTTTAGTGAAGCTCTGAATGAAATGGAAACAGGTTTTGATACTTATTTTCTTTTAGAAAAAGATTTTCAATTAAAAAAAATAGCTTCTATTGAACATTCAGGAAGTGGTAGAGCAATGGATGTATTGACCACAGAACCTGGAATGCTTTTTTATTCAGGTTACTTTACTTCGGATCTTTTAAAAAGAGAAAATGGAGATCAGTATGGAAGATATAAAGCATTTTGTTGCGAAACACATAGATATCCTAATGGACCTAATCTTGATGACGCTCCTAAAACAATAACATATCCAGGAGAACCTTATACCAGTAAAACGATCTTTAAATTTTATACTATTTAATAAAATAAATAACTTTTCACACTTTATCTAAATAAAATTCAACATTATGATTTTAGGAGTTTTAATTGCCATTATTGCAGGCCTCATGTTAGGTTTATATGCATTACCCGAAAAATATACCAAAGGATACGAATTTGAGAATACCTGGGGGATGATGTTTTTTATTAACATGTTCATTATTCCAATTATGGCGGGATTTTTGTTAGTCGAAGGCTTTGACGATATTGTAGCTAATATTCCTTTGGATATACTATGGAAAATGGTTCTAGCGAGTGTTCTTTGGGGAGTTGGTGCAATGATGTGGGGTAAAGCAATTAATCATATTGGTTTATCTCTAGGGTTTTCGATATTCATAGGAACTGTAATCTTGGTAGGCTCATTACTGCCATTTTTAGTTGATGGTTTACCACCTACTAATGTGTTCGGTATAATTTTAATAGGAATTGTTATTGTGCTTTTGGGTGTGTTCTTTAATGGGAAAGCAGGTATTCTTAAACAAAATGAAAATAAAGAAAACTTAGATGCAAGCAGTAATAAAAATTCATCAATGGTAATTGGTATTATCATTGCCGTTGCTGGTGGGTTATTAGCGACAGGTTTTAGTTATGCAAATACTTTTGGTAGACCTTATTTGCACGAAGCTTGCCAACAAGCTGGAAATCCTGAATGGGCAACTGCTGTTATGGTTATGATTGTTATATATGTCTCTGGAGGTCTTTTTGTTATCCCTTATTTTATTTATCAATTAAGTGTGAAAGAACTATGGGGTAAATTTAGTTCCTCTCATACAGGCAAAAATTTAATATCTACTATAGTAATGGCATTGTTGAATTTTGCAGCTTCCGGAACATTTGCTTTTGCAGCTTATAAGCTTGGTTCTTTGGGTAATACAGTAGGCTATGCTATTTTTAATACGTCATGTGTGGCGGTTGCTATTATCACAGGTATCCTGACTGGTGAGTGGAGTAAAACTAGTGCTAAACCAAAAACATTCTTATATCTAGGTCTGGCATCTATGATTATAGGAGTTGTGGTTATCGCAGTAGGAAATGGTATGCAATAAGATTACTTTTTATTTTTCACCATTCTTTGTTCTCTGTACTAGTAAAATGCTTGTTCTTTGATTGCTGTTTAGTATTACAAAGCCTCTACATATATAATTTTAAATTGCCTAAAGCTATATATTCAATAATGTAAATTATATTATGATTTTTGATAAAGAAAGTCAATGATTATTATTGTTAATGTTGTTGTGTTGGGGATAAAGAGGTAGAGGTTTGGAGTTAGTAGAATTGTTGAAAATCAGGATAAACTCAAATCAATAAGAAGCATCGAAACTTTGGGAAAACTAAATCAAGCTTAGGAAAATAATTTATGAGCAACAAAACTTTTCTAAGTCAATTAGCTTATGTTAGAAGAGGCACGCTTTATAAGTGTTGTTTTTAGAGTGACGGTTTCATAATCTTTGGTAATATCATCTTTTTGTAGTCTTTTAATCAAAGTTTTGGTTGCTATTTTACCCAACTCGATTCCATGTTGATCTATAGTAGTGAGGGGTGGGTTACTATTCTCTGAAAGAATACCATCTGTAAAACCTATTATCGAAATATCTTCTGGTACTTTTAGTCCTTTACCAATAACTAAATTCATTGTATATATTGCAGAAAGTTCATCTGCAGCAAGAATACCATCTATATTGTTGTTTTCTATGTAATGATTAAAATTGTGAGCGAATTTTTTATAATCTTCTATAATTAGTATTTCTGAAGCTGCTTCGGGTACTTTCTGATCTTTTAAGGCCTCATTGTACCCTCTTGCTCTTTCGATACCAACACTTGTATTGTTAATAGGAGAGATGAATATTACATTTTGGCATCCAGATTGTATCAAGCTTTTGGTAGCATTATATGAGGATTCAAAATCATTAATGATAACCTTATCACACATTACTTTATCAGTAATACGATCAAATAGTAGAACTGGAAGGTTTTTTGAAATAGCAGTAGTAAGATGTCGATAATTTTCCTTTATATAGGTTTCTTTAGAAATGGAAATAATGAAACCATCAACACTTCCACTTGCTAGCATTTGTATACTTTTGACTTCTTTATCATAAGACTCGTCTGATATACATGTAATAATGTTGTATCCGTGTTTTACTGCTTCTTTTTCAATACCAACTAATACTTTGGCAAAAAAATGAGCTAAGATGTTAGGAATGATAACCCCAATTGTCCTCGTCTTTCTTTCTTTTAAACTTTTAGCTAATAAGTTTGGAGTGTAATTATATAGTTCCGCTAATTTTTTTACTTTTTCCTTAGTCTTTGTGCTTATTTCTGAACTATCTGCTAATGCTTTTGAAACGGTTGAGACCGAAAAATTTGACAAATTTGCAAGTTTCTTAAGTGTAATTTGATTACTCATAAATATTTTATGCCTTTTTTGATGATCAAACTTTTTAAATTCCTCCAAGACTGTAAAAAAAAGAGCCTTGTATTTAACAAAAATACAAGGCTACTTATTATCTATTATATTCGGATAAAAAGTTAATTCGCGTCTATAGGTTTGTAAATACGAATCCAGTCAATTTGCATTGTATGATCATTTGTGTTTTGTATTTCTGCATCTGTTGGGCTATCTCCTGTACAGGCTCTCCAAGTTTGATCTTCCATGTTAATAATAATATCTAATTCCTTGTCTAGATTCATTCCATTACTTAAATGATTAAATGGATCAATAACACTGGTTGTTGATTGATTATTAGCATCTTCTAGGCTTGAGGCTTGGATTACCTCCTGAAATCCATCAGAACCAGATGGAAGTTGTCCATTTACCATAGGGCTAGGATAAGTATATTGAAAAGCACCATTTACTTTACTGGCAAAAGCTTTATCAGAAACAACTCGCACAAGTTCTCCATTAATGTAATATTCGAGGTGTTTAGGGTCTCTCCAATAAACTCCAATACGTATCCATTGTCCACCCCATTGGGATATCCCATTTTCACTATACCAACTTCCTCTATCTCTAGGTTGGTAGTCGGTAAATGGTTCTCTAATAAATGTGTGATGACTTAGGTGAATATTTTCAGCAAAAAATGGGCTACGATTATCTGCTCCTGCTCCTCCATAAGCTTCAAGAATATCAATTTCTTGAGTATCATCAGCACTTAGTAACCAGACAGCACATGCCATAACAGTATTAGGGACTCTAACTCTTGATTCTATAAAAACAGGAAATAGGACTCTCTTTGTAGAAGTGACACAACCACTTCTTGTAGTTTTAAAAGGATCACTTGTATCATTGCATTTTCCTTTTGTCTCTCCCGCTACTCTATTGGCTACTATTTCTAGATTACCATTATTAACAGATACATTTTGTGGAACCCATAGAGTTGGATCTGGTCCTTCCCAATCGTTATGATAAAAGTTAGTCCATTTCCCTCCAAATTCTGTGTTCCTTGTGGTTGTAGCTGGAAAAGAATAATTAAAATCATCAGACATATCTGTTTGAAGTTTCCATGCTTTACCTTCACCAGCAGAAGCTGGGACAGTTATCCCTTCCCAATCAGTGCCAACACTATCGGGATCTGGGTCTGGGTCTGGATCTGGGTCTGGATCTGGGTCTGGAGTTTCTACTCCTGTTGGAGGATCTTCGGTAGTATTATCACTAGAGCAAGAATTGAAATTAATAAATATATAGGCGCAAGCGACTAATAAAAACATTTTCATTTTCATAAGAATTTAGTTTAAGTAATTTTATAGTATCCAAGGCTTTAAGGGGTGATTTTTCAAATAAGTTTTTATTTGTTAAAAACTCAAAAAGCGGAAGACAAATTTGCTGTTTTCGAATTTTTTAAATCAAAAAACATTAGATTTCTCTGTAAATACTTTTTTAATATAAAGTTAACATTATTTATTTTTACGTATAAATTTATCTACTAGACAAAAACTATACAGTTATTTTTAAATCAAAAAAATCTAAAAATGACCCTCAAAAATTTCAATTAATTATTGAAAAATGAGTTAATTATACCGATAATATTTGTTGTCAATCTATATTATAGTCATTATTTTGAGTTTTTATTTTACTATAAGAATATTGGATGAATAAAACTTAATGAATCTTCATTTGATATTGATATGGTATAAAGAGAATAAATGATGAAGATTTTTGGAACATAATTTTTTAGCTTTTGTTGTTATGAGTACCTTAAAAATGTTAATTTATTAATAATTAGTTAATGAGTTTGTGTGTGTGATAGTTCTATAAGTAGACGAATTATGAGAGGTTTAAGTTTTTTAAATAAACAATTTCTAAAATTCACAAAATCACATTTATCAATTTAAATGTTTGATATATAGTTTTATAAGCATATTTTTATACTTAAGAGGTGATCGTCTAGTTTTTGTCTAGTCTATTTTTTTTTAATAAAAATTTAAGATTAATATGTTTGTTTTGAATATTTCGTGATATGTTTTTTAAAAACATAAGAAATCTTCAAAAAACCATTGATTTTTATTAAGCTATTTTATTTATGAAAAAAAACAGAACAATTTTTGAAAGAAAATACCATTTGTTATGGTTATTTGCTTTGATTATTTTTTCGAGCACTACACAAGCGCAAGAAAAAATAGATGTTACAGGTACAATAACAGACGGTAGTATTCCTATACTTGGGGTAAATATTTTAGTACAAGGGACTAACAGAGGAACTGTTTCAGATTTTGATGGGAATTATACCATTAAAGTAGACAAAGGAGAAGTTTTAGTTTTTTCATCTGTTGGATTTTTAACACAATCCGTTACAGTAGGTGAGCAAACTACAATTAATGTTACCTTGGACGTATCAAGTCAAGAATTAGAACAGGTTGTTGTAATTGGGTATGGTACACAAAGAAAAATTGAAGTAACTGGAGCAGTAACAAAGTTGGGATCTGATATTATTTCCAAGGCTCCTGTGTCAGATCTGGGAGAGTCAATACAAGGCCAAATTGCTGGTGTTAATATACAGGCCAATGGTCGACCTGGGGATGTCGCTAATATTCAGATTAGAGGTGTCGGATCTTTAAGTCCAGGATCTTTAGGGCCTTTATTTGTGGTTGATGGTGTACCTTTTCAAGGTAATCCAAACATAGCTCCAAATCAAATTGAATCCATAAATGTATTAAAGGATGGAGCTTCTGCATCTATATATGGTACAAGGGCTGCGAATGGTGTAATTTTAATTACTACCAAAAGAGGAAATAAAGGAAAATTAAAAGTAGAATATGATACGTACGTAGCTGCCCAAAATATCACCTCAGGAATTCCTTTAATGAATACTGATCAACAGTATTTTTCTGATTTAGAGGTTAATGAAAGATTAGGAACTACAAATCAATTATTATTTTTGAGTCCAAATGCTTTAGATTTTGATAGTGATTTTATTAATGATATTCAAAATGACAATGCATTAATACAAAATCATAGTATTAACGTTTCTGGAGGAAGTGAAAATTTAACACTCAACCTTAATGGTTCTTATTTTGAACAAGATGGAGTTTTAATTAACTCTGGTTTTGACAGGTTAACTACTAGAATAACTGGTGAATACAAAAAAGATAGGCTTAAAATATTTTCTAGTATTGGGTTTACTGAAGAAAATAGAGAACAGGAACCTTTTGCTTTATATGAATTTGCTATATCCCAAAGACCGTTTCAAGCACCAATTAGAGATATAAGACCTGTAAACGGAGTGGTTCAGTTAAATCAAGGTAGTGGTAGTAATCCAGTATTATTAGGTTTTTTAACAAGATTACTAAATAATGAAGATGATAGAGTGACAAGAACTTCTAATATTGCATTTAGTGTAGATTTTGAAATTCTTGATGGTCTAACCTATAGAGCTAATTTGGGTAGAAATACGTTTGATTTCAGGCGTAAATTCTTTCGACCTCAATACTTGTTGTTCGATAGTACAGGGGCACTTGTTCCCAATGGTTCTACTGTAGATGCATTACTTGATGAAAATTTTATATTTTCTGAAAGAAGTACTATAGAAAACTCTCTAAATTATTCTAAAGATTTTGGTAAGCATGGTTTAAAATTATTAGCATTGACTTCCTATGAACAATTTGATTCAAAAAATGTTCAAACGGGTATAATAGGTTTACCTAGTAATTCTACTAACGTACTTTCACAAGGAGAAAATGGAACAACTCCACTTGGAATTGATACCAAAAACGTTTTAACAGGACTTTTAACGAGAGTTCAATATAATTATGATGATCGTTATCTTATTTCTGGAAGTTATAGAAGGGATGGATCTTCTAATTTTGGTCCTAATAATAGATTTGGTGACTTTTTTGGATTTTCTGTAGGTTGGAATGTTAGTGAAGAACCATTCTTTAGGAATGCAAACATAGATGCTATTAACAATTTAAAAGTAAGAGCCAGTTGGGCCGAAATTGGAAATCAAAATATTCCCCCTTATCTGTTTAGTCCACAAATTGAAACTGGGGTAAATTATATTCTTGGAGGTGAATTAGAATTTGGTCAAACCGCCCGACGCTTTTTTGATGAAAATATTAAGTGGGAGACTAAAATATCTAAAAATATAGGTCTTGATTTGGGAATGTTTAGTAATAAATTGAATTTTACATTGGATCTGTATCAAAACGATAGAGAAGATCTTTTGTTACAAGAGAGATTACCTGCTTCTGCAGGAGCTAACACTCCTGTCCAAGGTAATGTTTTTGGAGCTCGCCTTGTAAATGCAGGAAATCTTACCAATAAAGGAATTGAAATTGCATTATCGTATAGAGATCAAACAAAATATGGTTTAAAATGGGGGGTATCTGGAACTTTTACTAAAAACGAAAATGAAGTTACCGATCTTAATGGTGTTTCAAGAGGTTTTGCAGGTGGTCAGACTATATTTAGTCAAGCTAATAATGATTTAACAACTTTCTTGGCTGAAGGTTTTGAAGCAGGTGCCTTCTTCTTAATTCAGAATGATGGAATTTTAAAAACCCAAGAACAGGTCGATGATTATAATAGTAGAATTGGTGGTAACGCAGCACAGCTAGGTGACCTTGCTTTTATAGATCAACTTACTGTTGATACCAATGGGGATGGTGTTCCTGATGCTCGAGATGGTCTGATTAATGACGATGACAGGGTATATTCAGGTTCAGGTCAACCAGAATTTGAAGCTGGTCTTAATATAAACTTGGAATACAAAGGTTTTGATTTTTTTATACAAAACTATTTGTCTTATGGTGCAGAAGTTTATAATGCTTCTCGTTTAGTAGCCTATGTATATGGTAGACATTTAGAACAGTTTAATCAATGGACACCATCAAATCCAACCTCTGATATTCCAGCAAGAGATAACGGAATCTCTAATAGTGTTAGACCTAGATCAAATTTCTTTTTAGAAGACGGATCCTATTTACGAATACGTAATATCACATTAGGATATTCTATTCCAGAGGTTTCATTACCTGATTTTTTTAGTAAAATTAGAATTTATACTACTGCACAAAATCCTTTTACTTTTACAGATTATACAGGTTTTGATCCCGAAGTAGCTGGAGATGGTATTTTTACGAGAGGAGTAGATGCTGTGTCTTATCCTATTACAAGAAGATTTTTATTTGGTCTTCAACTTGATTTCTAAAAAAAAATATTAAGTATTATGATACAATATAATAAAATTAAAATTTTTCTAATATTATGTTTCTTTTCGCTTCTGACTATAAGTTGTGATAAAGATGTATTAGATATAGAAAACCCGAATGCAGTTACAGAAGATACTTTTTGGAAGACACCCCAAGATTTTGATGCTGCTTTAATAGCCACATATGGTGCATTACAATTTCAAGCAATTAGCGGAGCTGGGATACCTTTAGAAATGGTGCGTGGAGATGAGGCTGGATCTGAAGATTTTTATATTCCTTGGTTTCGTCTTTCTAATTTAGATGTTAATGATGGGGATGCTCATGTCGTTAATAAGTGGAGTGCATTATATATTGGAGTTTTTAGAGCAAATCAGATCCTTGATCAGTTAGAGGTGAATAGTGATGTTTTTCCTACTCAAGAAGAAGCTAACTTAGTAGAGGCTCAAGTTCGTTTTCTAAGAGCATATTTTTATTTTGAGATAGCACATTCTTATGGTGGCGGTGTGATAAGAACTTCAGTTCCTAATACAGATGAAGAATTATCAATTCCATTTAGTTCAATAGAAGAAGTTACAAATCAAGTGATTCTACCAGATCTTTTATTCGCTAAAGCAAATTTGCCTCAGACATGGCCTGATAATGAAGAAGGAAGAATTACTTGGGGAGCTGCTACTTCTTTGTTGGGAAAAAATTACTTATATAATAAGGAATGGTCTCAAGCAGCCGCAGAATTTAGAGAAGTTATTGATGCTGGTATTTATAGTTTGGTTCCTGATAACTTGGATAATTTCTCCCATGAAGAAGGTTTTAATGCCGAATCTATTTTTGAAGTACCCTTTTCTACAGAGTTTAATCCAGGAGGAAATGGTGTTGTTGTAGACAATTATCCTGGTGTATCAGGTTCAGAAACAGCTGATGTTGCTCTATCGACTGGCCATCTAAGGTTTGGTGGTTTTAATACTGTATTACCTACATACTACATGCATGAACTTTTTGTTAGGGATGAAATTGACCCAACTAACCCTATTAATGATGGTAATACCCAGTCTAAAAGAATGGGAGCAAGTATAGTGCCTATCGACGGAGATGGATTATATTATGGTTTGGCAATAGGAAGTAGACCTGGATGGGTATTTGGACAAAGTTCTTATGTTAAAAAATACTCAAACTGGTATCATCTCGAACAGGAAGATGGTAATAGAAGATCCGAAATTAATTATAGAGTTATTCGCTTAGCTGATGTTTATTTAATGTATGCTGAGGCTGTTTTAGAGGCTAATGGAGATTTTAATACCGCTATTGAGTTCATAGATAGAGTGAGAACGAGAGCAGGTGTAATTACACTAAGACAATACATAACAGATGATGGCGGCATTCCTGAGTTTCACATTAGTGAACAGGTAGCATCAAGACCACGATCTTTTGCAACTGCAAGTGTAGAAAGTGTAAGAACTCATATTAGAAGAGTAGAAAGACCATTGGAATTATGTTTTGAAGGTTTTCGATGGAAAGATTTAGTACGTTGGGAAATTGCAGGAAGTGTACTGAATGAACTAGCTCAAGATGAGTTGTGGAGAACTCAGAATCAAGGTCCTTTAAATATTAGTGGTGCAGGGGTTGCCCCCTTATTCATTAGGGAGAAAGTAAGACCAGATTTCCGTACTCCTAGTGAAAATTATAACCCACAAATTCATGATTATTTACCGATACCTGCTATTGAATTACAAACAAACGATCAAATTGGTGGTTAATAAAAAATTGATGATATGAAAAAAAATTTAAAAATAATAATGCTTTTAGTAACCACAATTCTTTTGATTACTAATTGTCAAAAAGATGATGTGGATACTGATATTCCGAGTAAAAGAGCGATCTTTACTTCAGAACAAAGCCAAGGTAATACGATACGTGTAAATTCTTTGCTTACTTTTGGAGACGTTTCTACGGGTGTTATTTCTAGAACTTGGAGTATTCCAGAAGGTGTAGCCAATATTACAGAATCTAATGAAAGTAGGATAAAACCTATTTTTAATAGGGTTGGACAACATAATGTAACATTAACTCAGACTTTTGAGGAAAGTGCATTCGTGAATGGTGTACAAAGAGGGGCCAGATTAGACACAACAATAGTGGTTACTGTACTAGAGCCTATTAAAATTGACCTAAGAGCAAATTACATTAATCCAGATGGTTCTCTTGGGGCTGCTCTTAATTTATCAAATAATGTAGAAAATGAGGTTATTGCAAGTCGATCCGTTCGTTATACCTTTGATCCAGTAGGTTTACCTCAAAATATTGCTTGGACACCAGATGGAGGGGATCCAGATCAAGTGGCAGGTACTATGAGTCAGATTGATGTAGCTTATAAACGTATAGGAGTATATGATTTCAAAGTAATAGCCAATACACCAAGACCCTTTGGAGGAGATACTATATCGTTTGAAAAATTAATTAAAGTTATTCCTTCTACAGACCCTGTGACGTTGGGTAATGTTGAAGGGAAAAGGGATGGTACTCTAGCTCTCGAATTTAGTAGAGAAATGGATGAAACAACAATTAATGCGGGGGATTTTTCTATTACTGTTGAAAATGGAACTACCATACCTGCTACAATTAGTAGTGTAAGTATTAACCCTACTGAAAAAAATATTTTAAATATTACTTTAGACGGGGAGCTAATATATATAGACGATACGGTAACTGTGTCATATACAGCGGGAGCTTTATCCACAGCTGATGGAGTCCAGGCGGATAGCTTTACTAATGTACCTATGGATTCATTTGAACAAAGTCCAAATTTGCTTGATGCTGTGACTGCGACAACAGATTCTGGTTTTGAAAACTCACTTTCTACAGATTGGATAGATGGTGGATTTGCTTTTGGAACTGCGCTTGATGCAACTTTAACAGTTAATAACACAAGAGCTCATACCGGTATAAACAGTGGTCTTGTTACGGCAAGTGCTAATACCAATAGTGTTATATATAACCAAGGTAAAGAATTTCCATTCGAAACAGGAAAAACATATCAGTTGGGGGTTTGGTCGTATTTAGAATCTAGTATTGACCGTGCTGCTACAGGATTTGATCCAGAATTTAGATATTATTTTAGGGATCCAGGAGCTAATTTGATTAATTATAGTATTTCAGGACCAGTGATTCCATTCCTTAGTGTTCCTCTTAACGAGTGGGTATTCAATTCAATAATTATTACTACCACTGCTAGTACTGCACCTAAAGAGATAATGATTAGATTCTTAAATGAAGGAAATAACAATGATCTTAGAGTCTATATTGACGATTTATCTGTGAGCGAAGTAGTAACTAGACCTTAATTTTATAAAATTTGTTTAGTCAATTATAATAAGTAATGAAAAATGAGGTTATATAGAGAAGTATTTTTATAATATATAACCTCATTTTTATAATAAATAAATAACTTTAAAACCTAATGATATAGCTTAGAAAAAGCTATTTTTGTAAAAACACAAACTCAAAATATAATGCTGACAAAATTTTAACCAATTAACACAACAAAACTCTTAAAACACTTATAACCTGAAAAAAGACTTCTGGATTTTGCTTATATAGCATAATTTTCCAAAAGACTTCATTATTTATTCCATTAATCTTGCTTTCATTCATTTTGTATGAACAGATTTTATATATACATATATAAAATTCTGTTACCTATTCTTAAGTTATACAAGAAAGCAGACCGAAGTAAATCTACTTTTGGTTTTTAGTTGTTTGACGATTTTGAAAAAGAGCACAGGAGTTACTTTTTAAAAACCCTAAGGCTTATCCCCGAGATATACATTTTTGAATAGAGAATGCTTTGCTTGCTAATAATGAATTATTGGTAAGCGATCAATCTCGTATTTATGCAAAATAGATGTATATCAAATTATTACGAATTAAACCTAAATTACATAAACTCAAAACGTTTTAACATGAAAACAATTAATTATTTTTTAGCAATTGGGCTTTTTTCACTATTTCCCATAGTAAATAGGGCACAGAATGTCGAGGTAGACATTAATGTGAATATGAAACATTCCGTAGGTGGAGTTTCGGATTTTGGAAGAGAACGCCACATTACTGTTCATGCGGGTTTGACAGAGCCTGATTGGATTGGAGAAGAACAAAAAATGAAGTATTTGCTTAATGATCTAGATGTATATCTTGGTAGGGATAACGGGCGTGCTAATTTTCATTTTTCATATACTCCACAAGATGATGCTAGAGCAAATTATCCTAGTATTGATTCGATGAAAGTACAAGGGGATTATTGGAATCAAGATTACGAAAATTTACCATCTTTTATTAGACAATATGAATCAAGAAGTAGTGAAATGATAATGGGCATAAGTCCTCATCCAGTATACCCTACTTTGAAATGGGAAGGTGATGGTCTGACCCAAACTGATCCTAAATGGCAACCCAAAGATATAGAAACTTCCTCTGACTGGGTTGCAGAATACTTGGATAATTATTTTGCAAAAAGTCAAACAGAAGGCGGTTTACAATTACCAAAATATTGGGAAGTAATTAATGAACCCGATATGGAAATGATGACAGGGCAGTTTATGATTACTTCTCAAGAAAAATTATGGGAGTATCATGAGCAGGTCGCAGAAAAAGTAAAGTCCAAATTAGGAAATAAGGCTCCCCTTATTGGTGGGATGACATGGGGGTTACACGACTTTTTTAGACCTGATGGACAAGGGAGAAATCCAGTAGGGTATCTTGATATTTATCTTAATGATGAGGATCGAGCTATTCATCATGCGATGAGTGATACTAATATACCTTTTGATTCTAGAAATGATGAGTGGTATCAATGGGATGTGATCTGGAAAGGTTTTATTGATAAAGCAGGAAGCAAAATGGATTTTTATTCTGTTCATGTTTATGATTGGCCTATTTGGAATGGTAATGATCCTATTATCAGATCAGGAGGACATACAGAGGCAATGTTAGATATGATGGAATGGTATGATGTGAAAAAATTTGGAACTCGTAAACCTGTTGTGATTTCAGAATATGGAGCGGTAACAAATTATATTGACCAACAAGGTTTAGACCCAGCAAGGCGTGATTGGGAAAATTTGAAACCATTTTCTAATATGATGATGCAGTTTCTAGAAAGACCTGATTATATTGTGAAAACTATGCCATTTACTCCTATCAAAGCAGAGTGGGGTAATATTCTAAATGGTTCTGGGCAGATTCAAAAAAGATATCCTTATACAATGATGGATAAAGATGCTTCAGGAAACTGGCAATGGAGTGAGTTTATCAAGTGGTACGAGTTATGGTCAGATGTAGATGGTACTCGAGTAGATACAAAGTCTTCAGATTTGGATATTCAGGTTGATGCATATATTGATGGAGAGACTACCTATTTGATATTAAATAACTTAGAAAGGGTAGATAAGCAGATTGATTTAAATCTTTTTGGTTTAAATGGAAATTCAGTTCAAAATGTGAAAGTAAAACATTTGTTTTTAAACGGTAATCAACCTACACTTTCAGAAGATATTTTGACAAGTGCACCAGAAACCGTTAATGTAGGAGCAGAAGCTACTATGATTTTAGCATATAATTTTGCTAGCCCCGTAGTGATTAATGAGACTTCTAAAGAGTCTAAGTTTTATGGAGAAAGTTTGAGCGGTTCTAATGGTTCAACTCCTCATAGAGTGAGAGTCGATAATGGAACTTTAACTGCTAGTGTAAATGGGGTTGTTGTACCCAATAAAGGAGAAGCAATGTTGCGATTAACTGGAGCTTATTTTTGGGAACATATAACCAAGCAAGATCCAAGAAATGTAATTACGGTCAATGGATTTCCATTAGAATTTAATTCTGATTGGAGAGGAGATGATCCTGTAAGAAACATATTTTTTGGAGTTCTCGAAGTTCCTATTCCTCTTGAGTATTTAAGAGCAGATAATGTCATTGAAAGTACATTACAAAATGTTAATACTTATACTAACGTTAGTATACAAGTTTGGGATATGAGTATTGACCCAGGAAGAACAGATAGTAACTCTACTGATCCAATTGATGTTACAGGTGTTAATGTTTCACCAACCAATGTTGTGTTAAATATTGGGCAAATATCTACACTCGTAGCAACTGTTTTACCATCAAGTGCTACTGATAAATCAGTAACTTGGGAATCAAGCAACACTAATATAGCAACTGTAAATACTAATGGTGTGGTTACTGCTCGTGCAGAAGGTACAGCTATAATTACTGCTCAGACAGTAGATGGGGAATTTACAGCTACAGCTAATGTAACAGTAAATGAATCTTCTATTCCTGAAGATGTTATCATAATCGAAGCAGAGAGTTTTATTGCTACCAATGGAACCTATAATGATGCTAGTGCTGGAGGACCAGGCCTTGGTGTAAATTCTACAGGAACCAATATCAATTATGTGAATAGTGGGGATTGGGCAGAATATAGTATTAATGTAACCAATCCAGGAGAATATAATATAGCTTACCAAATCTCCACACCATCTAATAACTCTCAAATTCAGTTATTGATAGATGGTGTAGTTGTAGCTACAGATAATGTTAGTAATAATGGACAATGGGATGATTATATTGCACTTGTGTCTTCAAATACTATTACAAACCTAACATCAGGAATTCATACGGTAAGAATTGTGGCTTCAGGATCTAATCCATGGCAATGGAATTTAGATAAAATTACATTGACAAAAATCAATGGAGGAAATAGGTCTTTATCTAAGAATTTACAGACTAATGATTTTGGACTCTATCCTAACCCATCAAACGGAGCAGTCTTTATTAAGGGACTTAATAATGAAATAGAGCATGAGGTACATATATATGATATGAAAGGAGCCAAATATCTTGATCAAAAGTTAGATAAAAATCATATGATCAATATTGAGGGTCTACCAAAAGGAATTTATTTCTTGACTATTAATAACTCCAAAAGAAGTAACACAACTTTAAAACTTATTAAAAATTAACTAAGAAATTTAATTTAATATAAATAGAGTTGTCAGATTTCAAGTTTTGAAAATCTGGCAACTTCTTTTGTGATTTCTTATTTCAATAGAAATAATGAAAATTAAAAAATATTATAACTGAAATGAAAAAAATATTAGTAAGCATATTTTCGATATTATTTTATACAATAGGATTAGAGGCACAAGATTGGGATGGAATTCCTATTCCCGCAGATCCGCCTACAGGGATGATTTGGGAAATACAACCCGTATCTGACAGTTTTGATTATGAATCGTCAAGCAGAGACCTTAATCCTGAATTTACTAAACGATGGAACGAATTGTATATCAATGGATTTTCTGGCCCATCTGCTACATCTTATCATAAAGATCATACCTGGGTGAAAAATGGAATGCTAAACATTCATGGGGCTTGGGACGCTACTTTACCTATAGTGTACACTGGTTGTATTTCTTCTAAAGACCCTCTGGTATATCCTATGTATATGGAAGCAAGTGTTAAACAAGCTGGTTGTATGTTGGCTAATAATATATGGATGATTAGTGAAGATGAAACCGAAGAGCTAGATATGTTAGAGTCATATCCAAATATTCAAGAAGGACGAGAGTTTTTGGATGAACGTATCCATTTAAGCCATCATACATTTATTAGAGAACCATTTACTGACTACCAGCCAAGAGATGAGGAAGATGTTTTCGGAACATGGTATTATGAAAAAGATCGAAGTACTTGGAGAGATGAATTTTTTACAATAGGAGTGTACTGGAAAAACCCACATCATGCAGAATATTATATTAATGGAAAATTAGTTCGAACGATTAAAAAGAATGAACATAGTTTTATTGATCCAGATGGAAATCTATCCAGTCATACTACAAGCTTTGATGCTTTTGATAAATATGGATATACAGGCGGTACAGGTTTAAGTAAACCCCAACATATTATTATTAATATGGAACAACAAGAGTGGCTAAGTGATCTTGATATTTTTCCGACCAGTGATGATTTGGATGATGCTAATGCTAGAAATACTTTTTTAGTAGATTGGATTAGAGTTTATAATGCTGTTCCTGTTACAGGTTCAGTTCCTGTTTCCGATGTAACTATATCCCCGGCGAACATAAACTTGAATGCAGGAGATACCTTTGATCTTACAGCTACAATAATTCCTAGTAATGCAACTAATCAAATTTTAACATGGACTACAAGTAACTCTGCAATAGCAACCATTAATGGTTCAGGTGTAGTAAAAGCTATTTCGCAAGGAACAGTAACTGCAGAAGTTACTACCTTTGATGGTAATTATGTAGCTGTAAGTACAGTTACTGTTACAGGTACAGGTGGTGGAAACTCATCAGTTGATGTAGACGGAATTATTATTTCATCATCCAATGTTGAAGTAAATAAGGGAGAAACGTTAAAAATATCAGCTACTGTTACTCCTCCGGATGCTACCGTTAAAGCCGTTTTGTGGTCTTCAGATAATCCTAGTATTGCCACTGTGGATAATTTAGGAGTTATAACAGGTCAAGCTGTTGGTTCGGCAACTATTACAGCTACTTCACTTAATGGAAATTTTAAAGCTACTAGTGTTGTAACGGTAAGTGACGATGGAGAAAATCCAATAGTCTTTACTACAGGTGTAGACATTTCTCCAACCAATATTACATTAGATACAGAAGAGTCAATAATGCTTACAGCAACTGTTTCACCATCAAATGCTACTAATAAATCAGTAACCTGGGAATCTAGTGACACTAATATAGCAACTGTAAATACTAGTGGTGTGGTTACTGCTCGTGCAGAAGGTACAGCTATAATTACTACTCAGACAGTAGATGGGGAGTTTACAGCTACTGCTAATGTAACAGTAAATGGGTCTTCTACTCCTCCTGTAAATGTTATCATAATCGAAGCAGAGAGTTTTATTGCTACCAATGGAACCTATAATGATGCTAGTGCTGGAGGATCAGGCCTTGGTGTAAATTCTACAGGAACCAATATCAATTATGTGAATAGTGGGGATTGGGCAGAATATAGCATTAATGTAACCAATCCAGGAGAATATAATATTGCTTACCAAATCTCCACACCATCTAATAACTCTCAAATTCAGTTATTGATAGATGGTGTAGTTGTAGCTACAGATAATGTTAGTAATAATGGACAATGGGATGATTATATCACACTTGTGTCTTCAAATACTATTACAAGCCTAACATCAGGAATTCATACGGTAAGAATTGTGGCTTCAGGATCTAATCCATGGCAATGGAATTTGGATAAAATTACATTGACAAAAATCAATGGAGGAAATAGATCTTTATCTAAGAATTTACAGACTAATGATTTTGGACTCTATCCTAACCCATCAAACGGAGCAGTCTTTATTAAGGGACTTAATAATGAAATAGAGCATGAGGTACATATATATGATATGAAAGGAGTCAAATATCTTGATCAAAAGTTAGATAAAAATCATATGATCAATATTGAGGGTCTACCAAAAGGAATTTATTTCTTGACTATTAATAACTCCAAAAGAAGTAACACAACTTTAAAACTTATTAAAAACTAATAAGAATGGCTTATTAAATGAGAAGTGATTTGGACTTTTTTGATTCTGCAAAAACGTTTTGTAGCGAATTGAAAAAGTTTAAATCACTTCCATATATCTTTTTTGTAAAAAAACTCAAATAAAAACGGTAATCTTGTATTTAGATAAAAGTAAAATTGCGGCACAGTCTATGCTACATCTTCTTTTTGATTTTGAAGTATAATGAGAAAAGAGCAAATTTTAATTGGGTGATTTTAGATCAGAAAAGGTATCAACTAAACTTAAAAAAACGGTACTATGCATGCTATTAAATTTTTTTTAATGATTTTTTGTTTACTCATATTTCTGATCTCTTTAAAAGGATTATGATCAAACAATTCTTCAAACCAAAAAAAACCACGTAAATGGCATAGCAGGTATTTCAAAAGTTAATAACACAAATTTTTTTTTATGAAAACACAAACTCTATTTATTGCATTTTGCATGATTGTTTTACAACTACAATCGCAAGATTGGAACGGTATTTCTGTTCCAGCAAACCCAGGTCAAGGTAAAACATGGGAACTTCAAGAAGGGCCTTCAGATAGTTTTAATTATACATTTAATGAAACTAATCGACGTTCAAATTTTGGAAATAATAAATGGTATAACTTCTATCATAATGGATGGAATGGTCCAGGTACTACATATTGGCAATACAATCATGTTTCTGTTAATGGAAGTGATTTAGTTCTAAGAGCCTCTAGAAACCCTAGCACTGCAAAATTGGGAGTACCAGGAGTCAATGCAGGATGTATAACATCAAATACTCGAGTAAAATTTCCAGTTTTTGTAGAAGCAAATGTTAGTGTTGCAGATATTGTATTAGCATCAGATGTTTGGTTGCTAAGTCCTGATGACACACAAGAAATTGATATTATTGAATGTTATGGAGGTGATGAACAAGGAAATGCGTTTTTTTCTGAATTTATTCATTTGAGTCACCACTCCTTTATTCGTAATCCATTTACAGATTACCAACCAAGAGATCTCAATAGTTGGTGGAGTAGATCAGATGTAAATAATTGGGGAGAATGGTCATGGAATAATGGTGATAGAAGATATGTACGTATCGGGGTAAATTGGATTAGTCCTTTTCATTTTGAGTATTATGTAGATGGTGAATTAGTAAGAGTTTTATATGATAAAGCATTTGCAACAAAAAGAAATGGAACCTGGTTTTATACCTATCCAACGATGACTAATGGAACTCTTGATAGTGGTAGTGATGGATTTCAGTTAGCGGTGCAATATGCGACAGGTAGTAGTTATTCATTTCAAACTTTACAAGCAGCAAGTAATACTTCTTCTGTAAGTGTTATTGACCCTTTTAATTATCAAGGAGGGAATGGATTTACCAAAGAAATGGATATTATCATTAATGTAGAATCTCAAGATTGGCATGTATTAGCAGGTCGTACTCCAACCGATGCTCAATTAAATGATCCTGCAAGAAACACTATGAAAGTGGATTGGTTAAGAGTGTATAAACCTATATCATCTAACAATACTGTTCCTGTAACTGGGGTAACCGTAACACCAGATAATTTATCTTTAGTTGTGAATGAAACTGGAAACTTAACAGGTGCTGTAATTCCAGCTAATGCTTCCATAAAAACAATGACTTTTACTTCCAGTAATACTTCAGTAGTGACTGTAGATCAAAGTGGAGTTTTAACTGCTGTTGGAAACGGTACTGCAACAATTACTTTAAAAACTACTGATGGTGGATTTACGACTACAGCTACTGTAACTGTAACGAGCAATCCTACTATAAACGATATTGTTATAGAAGCAGAGGATTTTATTGCTACAAATGGAAACTATAATGACGCCAGTGCAGGAGGACCTGGTCTTGGTGTAAATTCTACAGAAACCAATATCAATTATGTGAATAGTGGGGATTGGACAGAATATAGTATTAACGTAACTAATCCAGGAGAATATAATATCGCTTACCAGATCTCCACACCATCTAATAATTCTCAAATTCAGTTATTGATAGATGGTACAGTCGTAGCTACAGATAATGTTAGTAATAATGGCCAGTGGGACAATTATATTGAACTTGTATCTTCAAATACTATAACCAACCTAACATCGGGAGTTCATACAGTAAGAATTGTAGCATCAGGAACTAATCAATGGCAATGGAATTTGGATAAAATCAAATTAACCAAAATAGATAATAATAGAACACTAAGCAAAAATAAAGTCTTAGAGGGTCTTAATCTTTTCCCGAACCCATCTAAAAAAGTAGTATTTATTCGCGGACTAAATAAAGAAATCGAATATAATATACATATATATGATATAAAAGGAACGAAACATTTTGAAGGGAAATTAGATAATGATCATACAATCAACATAGAAAGTTTGCCAAAAGGAGCTTATTTTATTACAGTTGATAATTCAAAAAGAAGTAAAACAACTTTAAAACTAATCAAAAACTAAAATGAATTAACGATTAGTTTTTAATACCCATTATTATAGTATTTTAAAGTTTTTTATTTAGAAAATATAAGTTTATTTGCTATTTATTTACTATGTTTCGCCTCAATGAAATTGTAAATAGTGAATTTTTTAATTCTGATATAAAATATAAGAATAATGTAATAATGGGTATTAAAATTTAATAAAAGTTTAAAATACCTTTTGTTAAAGAAATAAATTGAATACGAGAATCTTTATTTTAGGGAAAATAAAAAAGGACTTTTAAAGTATTAAGAATAATGAAAAAAATTATAACTTTTGGTGAAATTGTAATGCGAATTTCACCTCAGGGAAGTAAAAAATTAACTCAATCCAATCAATTGGAATATTATTTTGGAGGAACAGAAGTTAATGTTGCGATATCATTAGCTCAATTAGGAAATCATGTAAAACATGTTTCTGTAGCTCCAGAAGATTTTGTGGGTAAAGCAGCCAAAAGTTTTTTAAACCAATATGGAGTGGATACAAGTATGGTTAAAACTTCTGCTCACCCATTAGGGTTATATTTTTTAGAAGTAGGAGCTGTTATGAGATCTAGTACAATTTCTTATAATAGATCTAATTCTGCATTTGCAAAAATAGATGCAGATATAATAGATTGGGATGTAGCATTAGATGGGGTTGATTGGTTTCATTGGACAGGAATTACTCCTGCATTGTCAGAAGGAGCTTACCAAGGATTGAAAAGAGCATTACACGTGGCAAAGGATAAAAATATTTCTGTTTCAGCAGATCCTGCATATAGAAAAGATTTATGGAAATATGGCGGTAACCCTAAAGAAATATTGGGAGAATTGGCAGGTTTATCAGATGTTTTTATAGGAGGTCCAAATGAAATAAATGAATTATTAGGCACTAGTTTTGAAAATAGTACTGACGGATTTGTCGAAAGTTGTAAACATCTTTTGTCTACTTTTCCATACATAAAAAAAGTTTTTGATAAGACAAGAGTTTCTGTTAATGCTAATTGGCATAAAATTAAATCTCGTATGTGGAACGAGAAAGGTTTTTATGAAACAGAAGAATTAGAGATTACTCATATAATCGATAGAATTGGAACAGGAGATGCATTTGCTGCTGGTTTGATTCACGGGTTAATATATTATGAAGATCAAAAAGCGCTAAGATTTGCAAATGCTGCTTGCGCATTAAAACATACAATAGAAGGCGATGCTAATTTGGTTACAGAAGATGAAATTCAATTAGTTGTCGATGGTAGTCTAACAGGAAGAATAAAAAGATAACATGTCACAATACACTAGAATAGAAACAGTACAGGTAATGGGAAACACTAAGATTGTTCCCTTATTTTATCATAAAGATATCTCAATCATAAAAAAAGTTATTAAAGCGTGCTATGATGGAGGTGCAAGAATATTCGAATTCACTAATCGAGGAGATCATGCTCATGAAACTTTTTCTGAATTGGTTAAATGGGTTGGTAAAGAACTTCCAGGAATGATATTAGGTATTGGTTCTATAGTGGAGGCAGGAACGGCTTCTCTTTTTATTCAGAATGGAGCTAATTTTATAGTATCACCAATCCTAAACCCTGATATGGCAAAAGTATGTAATCGAAGAAAGATTCCTTGGATTCCAGGATGTGGAACTCTTTCAGAGATTAATTATGCTGAAGAATTAGGGGCTGAAGTCGTGAAAATTTTTCCAGCTAGTCAGATTG
Organism: uncultured Aquimarina sp.; assembly: GCA_947498785.1. Classification (GTDB taxonomy): domain Bacteria; phylum Bacteroidota; class Bacteroidia; order Flavobacteriales; family Flavobacteriaceae; genus Aquimarina. The sequence continues at coordinate 156,982 of CANMLS010000005.1, forward strand.
GAGGCCCAAGTTTTATAAAAGGAGTTAAAGCTCCTTGTCCTTGGACAAATATAATGGCTAGTGGTGGAGTTACTACAGAAGAAAGTAATATTAGACAATGGTTTGATGCAGGCGCATATTGTGTAGGGATAGGATCTAATTTAATGATCAAGGATGAAAATGGAAATTTTGATTATCCAAAAATTTCCAAATTGACAGAAAGGTCTATTCTAGTAGCTAATAAAAACCAGTAATATCATTTCAAATATCGTTGTATCTAATAATGATTAGGTGTAAAGATAATATACTCGAATTTTTGAGATATTATTTTGGATCAAATAGTATCCAAAGTAAAACTTGATTGTTCGAGTTTATTTTTGATTTTTCTTTCTTTAATAAATGAATAATCTTTTTTCGGTTTTATATTCATAATGATTTGATCAAAATAACATTTTAGAACTGTTATTATTTCTTATTTGTTTCTGAAAAAGGTTTGATAAACAACTGATTATAAAATCATTAGTTTGTCTTGGCTTATAAATTCATTAAGAGTTGTGGAGTCGAGTAGTTTTTCATAGAAATCTATTGGCTTTGTTCGAAGTGATAGAAGAAAAATTGTATTGCAATGACGTTTTACTTGAAAGTTCACTTGTTTCTTTATAGTCTTTGGTAGAAAACTTTTCTTCAGCATACTTACATTGGCCTGGGGTATTTTGTTCATGATTTAGGTTGAACCAGCTTGGTATAACCGATCAATACATGTCCATTTCTAGTTTTTCCCAATAATTTTCCAACAAAATTATCATCATTAATACCATTTCCACTTCCATCGAACTCAATAATTAAATTTTCTCCTGAGTTCTTTGCTTCTATTGCTTTGCTTCCACGACCAAAATTGACTTCCTCTGATGCACCAAATCTTAAACTCTTCAAATCGATTTCTTTTTGAGGATTAAAGTCTTTTTCGGCTAATATCAATATTTTAATGTTCTTTGTTGAACTGTTAATTGGGTTTTTATTCAATATTTTAATTCGTTTTTGTACCGTAAGTGGTATTATGATATTTTTAGAGTTGTGAATATCGTTACCATTATCATTTACTTTGGGTACATCAAGAACGGCAACTGATAGATGAGTAGCTCTTCCGTATTTATCTTGTAATATATGAGGACGTTCTAATTTATGCCAACGTGTCTGTGTCCCATTTTTATAAACTGTAAAGTCGGGTGAATATGCCAATCCAGGGTCATATTTCCAATGAATACCGTCTTTAGATCGTAAATAAATTGCACGATAGTCAAGAAAAGCATTGATTATTAAATGAAATTGTACATCATCACGCCATAGTACAGGATCTTCATAGTTAGATTTCCGATAACGCTCAGGTATTGTTTGATTATGGTTAATTGTAGGAGTTATTATTTTATAAGGTCCTAATAATCCATTTTCACTGAGCATCATACATCCAAACTTTGAAACTATTAAAATTCGTCCGTCATCGAGTTGAACACCTGACAAGTTTCGAGTATATTGATAAGTTCGATCATCATTAGGGTCAACAGACTCCATATCTATGGTTAGTATTCCTTCTTTTGTCCAAGGTCCATTCATAGAGGTTGAAGTAAAAATTGTAGGTTCCCAATCTACGAGAGAATACAAGGCGTAAGTTCCATCATTTAGTAATATAATATCTGGGTTATGACCAAGACCATCTTTATATGAGTAAGCTATATCTTTTTCGACAATATATGGTCCTGTTGGCTTTTTTGCTACAGTATGGGCAACTGTAGAATTTGGCCATTCCCAATGACCTTTGAGGCCTGATTCGGGCCAGCGAGCTACAATCATATGATATCTATTATCTTTACCTTTAACTGGACGTCCTCCCCAATACGACCAATCAGGATGTTCAATTCCATTATCAGGATCTCGGGGTACGACATTTATACCACCCCACAAATTGGATTGAAGTTTTTTGTTTATAGGAATAGGTAGGATTAGATCACTGAATGATGCTCCTAAAACTGTTTTTACTTTTGCTTCAACTATTTCTGAAGCAATGCTACGATTCCCACTATAATCATGGGCATAAACAATGTATGTGCTTTTAACTTCTTTAGGGGCTAGAACATCTTCAAACCAGTTTTTTTCAATATTACTGCAAATCTCTTTAAAATTATTTCCGGTAGAATCTCCTCGATAAATAGAGTAACCAGAAACATCGATTTCTTCACTTTTTAACCAGCTTATTCTAATTTCAGTATCAAGTTCTTCGGCCTTAACACCAATTGGAGCTACTGGCGCAAGAATATCTTTTTTTCTAAATGATATTTTGTTTGATGTACGTGATTGTTCGTTTTTATTTTGGGTTAGTAAATAGTTATACTTAATCCCGTTTATAATTGTTGTATCCAGAAATGATTTATTTCTAGTTTGACCAATTATGTTATACTTTTTTTCTTTTTTCTTTTTACGATAAATGTAATATTTACTGTCTTCATTCAAATCGGTATCATGCCATTTTAATAAAAATCCGTTAGTGAGCACTTCTGCATCAAGACTAATCCCTTTTTTTTCTTTATTTAACACACTTATATTAACATAGTGGAGATATACTTTTACATCTTTTTCAGAATAAAACCTAGCTCTAACATATGGTAATCCAGAATAAGTATCTTCATCTTTAATCGTATAAGTTCCTTCAAAATGTTCTATTGTTTTATCTGAACCAATAAGTTTTACTTTTTCAGCTAGAACTCTTTCATGTTTTCCAAAAACCAGACTTAAGGAAAAGGTACCGTTACAATTATATTCCAGATCTGCACCAAAACTCCATTTCAAAATATCTCCTACTTTAGGTTCTTGATATTCTGGGTTCGAATTGAGAATCTTTGATTCTGCAATGCCTTGCTCATTACTACTAAAAAGTGATCCATAATGGAGTCCCATCGGTTTGTTTCCGGCTATTATTTTGGTTTTCCAAAAGGGTGACTGGCTGGCATTTCGCCAATAATCCCATACCATACTAAAATCACCATCATTTACATTAGCATATGGAGCATTTTCACCAAGTAGAATAATTTGTGCATTTAATTGTGTAAAAGTTAATATCAAAATTAGGATTATGAATCCATTTTTTTTATCTATATACATTTAATTGTTTTTTTATTATAATTATTCCATCAGTTAAATGAACACCAATAATTGGTATAAGCGCTCATTTTAATGTCATTTATAGCTTTTTATGTATATTTTGTTTGATTAAAATATAGATTCAACTCCAGAAACATCTGTTTTGATTGGAAGGATATCTGTAATGCAAGGAAACCATTTTATTTTAAATAAATCATAAAAACGTGTGATACTAAATGTGGGATGACCTCTGTCAGAGTGAGCATCTAATTTAAAAGGGCATCCAGAAAATTCCCAATACAAATACCCATTTTTTGATAACCCAAAAGCTTCAGATGTAGCATCAAAAAACTCTTTATAAGGAGAAACTGAATAATCAAAAGCCCATGTCCATTCATCATAAAAATTATCCCCCCTTTCGTGTAGCATGATTAATCCAATTTTAGTTTTAGTAATTTTTGAAAGATTTTTAAAATATCCAACTACAGTATTATTTGGAAGATAATTTACAGAACAATCCAATGACCTAATGGTTTTCTCATTGTTAATTTTTATCTCAACAGGATTAGATATAAGTGGGATGTGATTTTTTGCATTTTTTTTCCAAATTGATTCTTTTTGTAAGCATAGTCATTAATATCTATTAAAAGTAATCCATTGTCGGATAAATGCCACTGATTCTCAGAATGATTTAACCAGAATACTTTATTTTTTAGTTTAGCATTTTGTTTTAGCTCATCTATAATTTTTGAACTATTTTCTGCAATAGCACAGATTCTTGTAGACATATAACTTTTGATATATTTTTTGATTAATGAGGTGCGCTTTATTCTATATAACTTAATCTTTTTAAAATTAAAAAAAATAAAAAGATAGTAGTTAAGATTTGACAATATTTTTAAATTCAATTTTTTCGAAGTTACTTATATTTATAGGATATACATACACATGTATGGTTTGTTGCTTGGTTAGGTACAATGATTTAGTAACTACAAATTAAATAGAAACTACTCAAGAATTTTCTTTAGTATGCTAGAGTTAATAAATTATCCACGTTTCGGGTGCATAGTATAGATATCTTTTATTTATCGTGTCGAATTACTCAATATTAGATTTTCTTTTTACTTTTTTGATGGTATAGTAGGCTCAAACTTGAATTTCTATACATTAATCGATTCTGGTTAAATTAGATATTGAAACGATTATCTTTATTGCTGGTAGTTTTTATTGAACCAAGCCATTGGAATATCAGCCTCAAAATTTTTAGTTCCGTTATCAATTCTTTTTTCAAATCTACCTTCAATTTTAAAGTCTAATCTTTCATAAAATTTAATTGCTTTTATATTGCTTTCTCTAGCGATAAGTTCTACTCTCAGAATATCAGTTCTTTTTTCTTCAACATATTTTAAAAGAGAATTAAAAAGTAATTTTCCTAAACCCTGATTTTGATATTTTGGATCAACTACAATAGTTAATTCAGATAAAATATGATTAAAAACACTAGGAATTGGTTTATAGCAATGTATTTCTGCAATTATTTTGTTGTGGTTAGGGTCATCAACAACTAAACAGATACCATTTTCTATTGAATTTTTGAGATTAGTAAGAACATAACTCTTAGTAATTTCATTTTCAGTTCTTGCAATTCCTCCAACTGTTTTTGAAACTTCTTTATAAAGCTTTAATAAGCTTTTTTGGTCCGTCAAATTTGCAAATCTTGTAGTAAAATTCATGGATTATCGCTTTTCTTTAATTGTTCATAGGGATTAATAAGTAGCTTTCTGGTAGTTCTTTATTTGAAGAAAAATTATTTACTCAATAATATTCAAAATCGAAAGGCTTTGACCATTTATAATTCATATCGGGGAGAAATTTATTATAAATATAGAGATAATCAAAATCAAAATTTTTAAACCCTTTATAAATAAATTTCAACATTAAAATAGAATGGAAAGACTCTTTTTTGACATCATCAATGAATAGAACCATTAGATAGGCTTTTTCGGAAATTTGTGATTATACTGATACACTAAATTTCTATTGTGTTCATGTTTTTATAGATTACTTTTTTTGTTAACCAAATGTTACTTGTCGGTTAAAAAAGTATCATGATTAGGATGTTATGATAATTTAAATATCTGATTTTGAGCGTTTTGTAAAATTTTACTATTTACATTTTTTTAAGTACGGTTTTACCTCAAACATCCTATTAATTAAGATTTGTACATTTGAATAGCTTTTGAGAAAACAATTTTTCATTTAAGCAGAGTGACATAATTACCTCATTACTTTTATAACAAAAAGATTAATTAAACGCAATAAATTTCTGCTTAGTTAGTCTACTTTCAAAATTATTTTTAATAATCTTGATTCGCAAAAAATCTTACCAAAAAGGGATTGTGAGTCATATGGCGAAGCTTTATCCTCGATCTAATAAACTTTTATAATCTTAAAACCAAAGAATATGTGTATCAGTAAACCTGGCCAATGGTATGTGCTATATGTAAAAGCGCGTCATGAACGAAAAATAGAAAGCCTGTTGAAAGAAAATCAGATAGAGACATTTTTACCATTAGTTAAAACAGTTCGAAAATGGAGTGATCGAAAAAAAGAGATAGAAGCACCTTTATTTCCCTCTTATGTTTTTGTGAAAATTAATTTAAAGAAAGATGCACATAAAGTTTTATCAGTTAGATCCTATTGCTTTTTTATTCGTTTCGGAGATGAATTTGCTAAAGTACAGGAAAGAGAAATAGACTCGATTAAACATCTTATAAAAATGAATGTTCCTCTAAAAGTAGAAAATTATACACCGTCAGTAAAAGTAGGTGAACATAGAAAAATAAATAAAGGTGTACTAAATGGTTTAAACTGCGAAATTCTTAAAGCTAATAATGAAAATAAAATCGTAGTATTCATTGATTCTATAAAACAAAATATTGTAGCAACAGTACCATCGTCTTACATTTCTGAAATGGTTGTTGTCTAAGTGAATTTTAATGATATAAAGGTTCAGAGAGTATAAAATTATTTGACTAATCTAGTAATCCAAGCTGGATCGGTTGTCTAAATCTTTATGAGTTGATACTTTTTAAAATGTAACAAACTATATAGATTAACAAAACAGCAAACTTCATAACGTTGGGTAAAGCATTTACTTCCTAATCTTATTACCCGAAGCATTTTTTAAGCATGTTTCAAGACAAAATTGCTTGAGGATATGGATGTATACTTTACTGTTTTTTTGAGAAAGTAAAGCTCAAAGGAACTCAAATGTCAGATACACAATAAAATTATATATAAAGTAGGTAAAAATCATTGGTTTTTACACTATCATCAATATAACTGCACAAACACTTTAACATATTATATCAGGATCATCAAACAGGGGTCTGATTATTAACTCTTTTTATTTATGACTATGGAACTAATTGAAAAAATAAGTAAAATCGAAAAATTTATTGGTAATACAAAAACTTACCAATTGGATTATGACCGTTCTAATCTTTTTGCAAAATTGGAATATGGAAGTTTTATGGGAAGTATAAAAGATCGACTTGCATTTTATACAGTAAGGCAAGCAATACTAGATGGTTATATAAATAAAGATACTACCGTTATAGAATCTTCTTCAGGAAATTTTGCAGTAGGTTTAGCTGGAATTTGTAAGTGTTTAGGACTTAAATTTATTGCAGTTGTAGATCCTAACATTACAGAAGAAAAAGAAAAACATCTTTCTTTTTTAGCACATGAAACTATTAAAGTTCAGAAAAGAGATCAATATGATTCTTATTTACTTACCAGAATCGAATTGATTAACAAAATCCTAAAAGAGAATGATAATTATTTTAATATCAATCAGTATAAGAATGTTAATAACTATTTGTGCTACTACAATACAATGGCAAATGAAATCATTAGGGATTTCAAAAGACTAGATTATCTTTTTATAGCTGTAAGCACAGGGGGTACAGTAACAGGGTTATCATTAAAATTGAAAGAGCATTATCCAAACATTAAGATAGTTGCTGTAGATATAGAAGGGTCAATCATATTTAGTGATGTGGTTAAAAAGAGGATTATTTCAGGAATGGGAGCGAGTAGAAAGAGCAATTTTATAGAGAAAGGAAAGCTAGATGAAGCAATTATTCTTCCTCAAGATGAGATCATGCAGGGATGTCTTGATTTGCTGAAAGAGCAAATGGTATTTGCTGGAGGATCCTCTGGGGCGGTATACGTAGCGGCCAAAAAATTACTGGAGAAAGAAAATAATTCTGATTTGAACGCCTTAATTATATGCCCCGATAGAGGACATGCTTATATAGATAGTATTTATAAAAGAATAGATAACAAAACCCTTGAAAAACAAAAAGAGTTTTCTGAACCACAACTAGAATACGAGTCATTAGTATAAAAAGTATTAAAAGAAAATAAAAGATAACCTATCAATATTATAGTATAATGATTTACTTAAACGAAAAAGATTTGTTTACAATTGGACTTAACTGGAAAGAATTTACAGAAACAATCAGAGAAGGAGTACGTTGTTTACATCAAGGAGAAAGTGTACAGCCAATCAAACCATATTTAAGGTTTAAAGACATCAAAAATAGAATTATTGCTATGCCTGCATATCTAGGTAATAATTTTGATGTAGCCGGAATTAAATGGATAGCAAGCTTTCCTGATAATATCAAAAAAAATAAAGCAAGAGCAAATTGTGTTACCATCTTAAATCATGCAGATACTGGAGAACCAATCTGTATTATTAATACCCAACTTATTAGTGTATTAAGAACAACTACAGTAAGTAGACTAATGATCGAAGAGTATTGTTCTTTGAAGAAAATACAAAACCCTAAAATTGGAATTATAGGGTTTGGACCAATAGGAAAGTATCATTTAGCAATGTGCCAGGACTATTTTAAAGATGACAATGCAGAGTTTTTTATTTATGATCTTAATGGAGTACACCCGAAAGATATAGAGATGTACGATAATGTAACCGTTGTTGATAATTGGTATAGTGCATATAAAGATGCAGATGTTTTTATGACATGTACAGTTTCTAACGAAAGGTATATTGATAAAAAACCAAAAGAAAACTCACTACACTTGAATGTTTCATTAAGAGATTATAAAACAGAACAGATTGAATATTTTAAAGATGGTATAATAGTAGATAAGTGGAAAGAGATTTGCAGAGAAAATACAGATATCGAAGCTATGCATAAAGAGCGTAATCTCGTTGAAGCTGATGTGAAATCTATAGAAGATGTTGTAATCAATAAATGTTTAAAAAATATGATAGATAAAACGGCTATTCTATTTAATCCTATGGGAATGGCAATTTTTGATATAGCTCTAGGACATTATTTCTACAATAAATCAAAAGAACTAGAGGTAGGAGCAGTTTTATAATATTTTTAATAAGAAAGGTGTCCCGTTTTTAATTCATTGTACTAGCATTTTTGAGAAAATATAAATCTTTCTCACTCTTCAATTCCTTAATTCATAAACATTGTTTTTATACTTAACAGAGTATAAAAGAAATATCGTATCAACAATAATTTTTGCATTGTCAAGCAGTAGCGTAGTTGTCCTATAGCACATTATAATAGGTTGTACGATGATTACATGTGTAAAGAAGTTAAAATAATAATTAAAAAACTAAAAAATGAGCTCACTTAAAAAATATCATTTATCAGAAACATCAAAAATAGTTTCATCTTCTGTACCAGGAGAAAAATCAAAATTTTTATTAGATCTGCAAAAAGACATAGAAAGTAGTGTGGTTTCATATCCTATAAGTATGCCTATTGCTATAAAAAGGGCTAAAGGAAGTATTATCGAAGATGTTGATGGAAATCAATTTATAGATTTTTTTAGTGGATGTGGTGTTTTAAATGTAGGACATAGTAATGATTTTGTTTTAGAATATGTAAAAAAACAACAATCAGAATTAATTCATGCCTTAGATTTTCCTACAGAAAATAAGCTTTTGTTAATTAAAAAAATAATTAGTCATTTACCAGAAAATATTAGAAATGATTATAAAGTAAGTTTTGGTGGCCCGACAGGTTCTGATGCTGTTGAAGCGGCAATAAAGTTAGCAAAAATCAAAACGGGAAGAGATGGTATAATTGCTTTTACAGGAGGTTACCATGGGATGACTTCTGGTGCTTTGGCTGTGACTTCTGATACCTTTTTCAGAAATAATTTAACATCCCTGATGCCTAATGTTCATTTTGCACCTTATAATTATCCATACAGAAGTACATCCAATACAACCCATGAGATAGATGGTATAGCTTACTTAAAAAATATACTTACAAACAGCCATTCAGGAATATCTAAACCAGCTGCAATTCTTGTAGAACCCATTCAGGGAGAAGGAGGAAATATCGTACCAGAAGATGGCTATCTAGAAGAACTAGTAAGAATTGCCCATGAAAATGATGTATTGGTCATATTTGATGAAGTACAGTGTGGTTTTTTTAGAACAGGTAGTTTTTTAGAATTTATGAATACAAATGCTGTACCCGATATTATCACTTTTTCTAAAGGTTTTGGTGGAATTGGGTTTCCAATTTCGGGATTAATTTATAAAAAAGAAGTTGAAGCCTGGGGGCCTGCAGCGCATATAGGAACTTTTAGAGGAAATCAGGTAAGTATAGCCGCAGCAAGAGGAGCCTTTGATTTTATTGAGACATATAATATAGAAGAGCATACTGTATTGATAGGTTCCTATTTATTAGAGAAATTAAAAGAATTGGAAGAAGAAAATCCATTTATAGGAGAAGTACGAGGAAGAGGAATGATGATTGGTGTAGAACTCGTAAAAGATAAAAAAACCAAGGAACCTTTTCCAGAATTCATGAAAAAATTCAGATCTCAATGCTTTCAAAGAGGTTTATTATTCGAAGTAGGAGGACATTATAATAATGTATTACGGCTGGTTCCTCCATTAGTTACTACATATAACATTGTAGACGAAGCAATAGCTATTATGAAAGAAGCTATAGCTGTTTGTATGGAAGAATATTTAGAACCTACTCTAGCTTAAATCCTAATAAAACAAATAATAATGTCACTCATGAAATCGTCTGTTCCAGAAAGTATACCCATTGAAAAAACACTAATAGAAATATTTGAAGCACACCTGAAGCGATCACCAAACAAAATTCTGTATAGATTCTTGGCAAATGGAGATGAAGAAAGCGATTCGAGAACGTATCAGGAATTATATAATAGAGCTCAAATTATAGCATCTCATATTTTAGAATATGTCAATCAGGGAGACCGTGTTCTATTATTGTTTCCCTCTGGACTAGATTTTACAGACGCTTTTTTTGGCTGCCTACTTGCAGGAGTTATTGCAGTTCCTGCTTTTCCTCCTCAAGGGAAGCGAAGAATAGGCAGATTAGAAAAAATAGTTTCAGATTGTAATGCTAGTCTTGTTTTAACCAAAGAAGGAATTTATGAAAAAACTAAGACATGGTTTGATTCAGAATTAGATTGGCTTAAAACAGATATTATAGGTAATCATATTGAGAGAAAACTACCTGTTATTAGCTCAGATACCATTGCTTTTTTACAATATACTTCTGGATCGACAGGAAACCCGAAAGGGGTAATTGTAGATCACTCTAATATAATCCATAACAGCGAATTGTTTAAAAAATGTTTCCAAACAGATGCTAAATCTGTTGGAGTTTCATGGCTTCCGATATATCATGATATGGGATTAATAGGGAACGTAATTCAAGCATTTTATGTTGGGTTTGAGCTTATTATAATGCCTCCAGTGGCATTTGTTCAAAAGCCAGTTAGGTGGTTAAAAGCATTTTCAAAATATAGAGGAACGATTAGTTGCGGGCCAAATTTTGCATATGATTTATGTACAAACCAAATAAGAAACGAGGATTTAGAAGGAATAGATTTAAGTAGTTGGCGGGTAGCGATTAATGGATCAGAACCTATTCGTCCTGATACTTTTGAAAAGTTTGCTTTACGATTCGAAAAATACGGTATTCAAAAAAAAACCTTATTTCCTGGATATGGACTAGCAGAGGTCACACTAACTGTAAGCGGATGTAAGTTTGATGGCTTTCCAGTAACGTTAGAACTAGAAAAGAAGAGTTTTAAAAATAAAGAGATAAAAGTTCTAACATCTTCTCAAAGTCAAAATGACACGATACGATTAATGGGAAATGGACCTGTGATAGATGGTTTGATTGTGAAAATTGTAGATCCAAAAACAAAGAAGGTTTGTGATAAAAATCAGATAGGTGAGGTCTGGATCAGTGGAGCGAGTGTTGCAAAAGGATATTGGGAAAAAGAAGAGACTACAAAAGAAATTTTCCATGCATTTCCCAAGGATACTAAGGGAGTAGAAAATAAAGAAGAAGGTCCTTTTCTACGTACAGGAGATATGGGATTCCTTTATGATGGAGAACTCTATATCTCTGGTCGTTTAAAGGAGATGATCATTTTTAATGGGGTTAATTATTATCCACAGGATTTAGAACGTACCGTACAATACTCTCATTCAGATCTACAAAACAATGCAGGAGTAGTATTCTGTACAAATATAGATGAACAAGAAAAGTTAATAGTAGTACAAGAAATTAAACGAACAAGTATACGAACGTACAATCGAGAATCTTTAGTACAAAGTATTTGTCAATCCATATTAGAAGAACATGAACTACCAGTTTATAGTATTATTTTAATTAGTCCAGGGCGAGTATCCAAAACTTCGAGTGGTAAAATTCAACGTTTAGCCACTAAGTTGGCCTATGAATCTGATACTCTCGATGGAGTAATTGATTCTTGGAAAAGAGGAGTGGTTTTAGAAGGAGAACATATGCCGATTTCTGAACAAATGTTATATAAGAATAGTAATTATCTTATAACATGGCTTCAGGAACGTATTTCAGAAGAATTAAAACTAACTCCTTCACAAATTCAGATACACAAACCTTTTGCAGAATTAGGAATGACTTCTTTACAAGGTATTCGATTATCGGGGTTATTGTCTGAATATTTAGATCGAGATATTTCTCCAACATTAATATATAGTTATTCAACTATAACTGATTTGGTAACCTATTTGTTAGAGGAAGAAAAAAGTGTTCTTGAGACTCATGAACAAAAAGATTTCTTAAAAAATGAGCCCATAGCTATTATAAGTATGGCATGTCGGTTCCCAGGAGCAGAGAATGTTCAAGAATTTTGGGAAAATCTAATATCTGCAAAAGATGCAATTAAAGAAGTTCCTAATGATAGATGGGATATAGACGAATTGCATGGAGATATTTTGGATGGACATAACATGAATACTCGTTGGGGAGGGTTTATAAACGATGTATCAGAATTCGATGCAGATTTTTTTGATATCACTCCGCAAGAGGCCAAAAAAATGGATCCTCAACAGCGTATACTATTAGAGTTAAGTTATCATTTATTAGAAAATTCTCGTAATGATTTAGAATCATTTAAAGGAACAAATACAGGTGTTTTTATTGGGATAAGCCAGAATAGCTATAATGATTTGATTAAAAGCAGCAAACAAGATAAGAATGTGTATTCGGGTTTAGGAAGTGCTTTAAGTATTGCCGCTAATCGGTTGTCTTATTATTATAATTTTAGTGGACCCAGTATGGCTATAGATACAGCGTGTTCTTCTTCGTTGGTAGCTGTTGATACAGCAGTAGAAAAATTACGTAAAGGTAAGTGCGATATGGCAATTGCTGGAGGTGTTAACTTAATCATATCTCCAGAAATAACAATTGCTCTATCCCAAGCTGGAATGATGTCTACAGATGGTAGATGTAAAACATTTGATAGTAGTGCTAATGGATATGTTCGTAGTGAAGGTTGTGGATTAGTATTGTTAACTACTTTATCTAAAGCACAAAAAGGAGGTCACAATATATTGGGAGTAATAAAAGGTAGTGCTGTTAATCAAGATGGACATAGTAATGGATTATCAGCTCCCAATGGTTTGGCTCAGGAATCAGTCATGAAAAAAGCACTACAAGATGCTCAAGTCACTCCAGAAACTATAAGCTACATAGAAACTCATGGTACAGGAACCTCACTTGGTGACCCTATAGAAGTAAGTTCAATAAACAAAGTTTATAATGTAAATCGTTCTAAAAAAGATCCGCTATACCTCGGAGCAGTTAAAGCCAATATAGGACATCTGGAATCTGCTTCAGGAATTGCGGGACTTATTAAAGCCGTATTTTGTTTACAGTATAAAAAAATTCCTGCCCAACTTCATTATAACAATCCCAACCCACATATTAACTGGGAAAATATGCCTGTAGCCATTTCCAGTAAAACTATGGAATGGAATGCTATTGAGGAAAATATGGTAAAAAGAGCAGGTGTTAGTTCTTTTGGTTTTGGAGGTACCAATGCCCACTTAATTCTTGAAGAAGCACCAGAAGTAACTAAAAAAGAATTAGAAGAAAGTAATTTATCACGAACGTTTCACTTAATTACAATATCAGCAAAAAAAGAAACAGCATTAGATCATCAGGTTGATCGAATTCTTAAATATGTTGAAGAAAATCCTAAAATATCGTTAAGTGATTTAGCGTATAGTTTAGCCGTTACCAGAACACATTATAAAAATCGCTTGGGAATTATCTGTAAAAACATAGATGATGTTAAAAACAAACTCAATTCGGAAAAACTAGTCATAAAGGATAATATTAAAAATAAAATAAAATTTAAAATAGCCTTTTTATTTACTGGTCAAGGTTCTCAATATATTAATATGGGTAAATCCTTATATTTTAATGAACCAGTCTTTAAAGAAGCTCTTGATCAATGTTCCTTCCTTTTAACCTCTTATCTAGAAGAAGATATATTAGAAATTTTGTTCTCTGAAGAGAGAAGTTCAAAAGCTGAATTATTAGATCAGACAGCATATACACAACCAGCGCTATTCTCATTAGGGTATGCATTATATAAATTATGGCAAAATTGGGGAGTACAGCCAGATGTAATATTGGGCCATAGTATTGGAGAAATTACAGCAGCTTGCATCGCAGGAGTTTTTACATTGGAAGAGGCTATTAAGTTAGTAGCGTCTAGAGGAAAACTAATGCAGGAACTTAAAGAAAAGGGTATGATGGTTTCTGTAAGATGTGATAAAGATGTGATTTCGAAATTTATTCATAAGTATGAAGGTAGGATATCCATAGCAGCAATTAATACTCCAAATCAAACAGTAATATCAGGATGTTCAAAGGCAATAAAAGAATTGCAGGAAGAACTGACTACAGAAGAAATAAAATACAAACAACTTAAGGTTTCAAATGCATTCCATTCACCCCTTATGAAACCTATGCTATCATCATTTCTTGCCATTGTAAATACTATTGAATTTCAATCACCTACATATAAAATAATAAGTACTGTATCAGGAAAAGTGGCGGGAAAAGAAATCAGTACACCAGAGTATTGGGTTGATCATATAAGTGCCCCTGTTGATTTCTTACAGGCAATGACTTTTTTAAACAAAGAAGAAGAAGCAACCATATTCATAGAATTGGGCCCGCACCCTGTATTGATACCCATGGGAATTCATTGTATAGAAGATAGTAATAGAATCCATTGGTTACCTTCTCTCAAAAAAGAAAAAAATGAAGAACAACAAATGATAGAAAGTTTAGGAAGATTGTATAACGCAGGTGGTCAGCTGAATTGGAACGGGTTTTATGCAAACAGAAATGTGAATAAGGTTGATTGTCCAACATATGCTTTTCAACGAAAACGATTCTGGTGTGAAAAAGAAGGTAGTGAGTATACACAGAATAAAAGCGATAACAAATTAATTAATCAAGAAAATCAAAATTCTATGTCTATAGTATTTAAAGATATTGAAAATCGATTGCGAACAATGATTTCACAGACTTTACAAATAGATTCAAATGAGATTTCTTTAAATGCTTCATTACTTGAGCTTGGTGCAGATTCTTTAGTTTTAATAGAATTTATAAATAAGGTACAAAAGGAATATAGAGTACCTATATCGATACGTAATTTGTTTGAAGAATTAAATAATCTGGAAGCGTTAATTGATTATATCATAACGAATACAAAGACTAAAGAAAAGAATATTTTAAAAGTTGGTAGTGATAAAAAAAGGGACACTTATTCTAAAGAAAACGAGATTAGCTCAAATAATTTCTATAGTTTAAATGAACCTTCCTTGGATGTCCTACATATTTTGAGGAGTCAGTTTGAAGAACAAAATAAAATACTATCAGAATATCTCAATCTTTCGGATACATCCTCTTTGAAAAGAAAAGATATTGATGAAATATATAGAGTTTCAGCAACACAATCAAATACTGCTAATGATGTAAAATTGGGAAGTTCAAAACCAAAAGGAGTTTTACCATTCTTTGCACAGGAAGCAGTATACTTCAGTAAGTTTCCAGATAATCAAAAAGAAAGTTTACCTGAGTTAATTAATAATTATGTTAATAAAACGGAAAATTCAAAGGCTTATGCATCATACTATCAGAATGTGTTAGCGGATTCTGGATCAGCTTTTAGGTTTAATATTGCAACCAAAGAGATGATTTATCCGATTATAAGTAAGAAGGCATCTGGTTCCAAATTCATAGATATTGATGGTAACGAATATATTGATATCATTATGGGATTTGGTTCCTGCATATTTGGACACCAACCAGATTTTATTAATAAAGCATTTCATGATCAATTAGATAAAGGAATTAACATAGGACCGTTTTCTAACCTGTCTGGAGAAGTAGCAACACTTGTTTCAGAATTAACAGGAATGGAGAGAGTATGCTTTGCTAATACAGGAAGTGAAGCAGTTTCATTCGCATTGCGATTGGCTAGATCCGTTACGAGGAAAAGAAAGATAGTTATTTTCTCAGGATCATATCATGGGCATGCGGATATTGTGTTAGGTGTATCTGGAGCCATAGATGGAGAAACTGATCCTATGGTTGAAGGAATAACCAAAAACGCAGTTCAGGATTTGATCGTTTTAAATTATTCTGATGATAACATCGTCGAAGAAATTAGAAAATATGCAGATGATATTGCCGGTGTTCTTGTTGAACCAGTAAGAAGTAGATATCCTGATTTTCAACCAAAAGAAATATTGCATGAATTAAGAGTGGTGACAAAAGAGTTGGACATACCACTAATTTTTGATGAGATGATTACTGGTTTTAGAATTATGCCAGGAGGAGCACAGGAGTATTTTGGAATTAAAGCAGATATCGCTACTTATGGTAAAATAGTAGGAGGAGGAATGCCTATTGGTATTGTTGCTGGGACTAGAAAATATTTAGATGCAGTAGATGGGGGGAGTTGGAAATTTGGAGATGATTCTTATCCTAGAGTGAGTAGAACTTTTGTTGCAGGAACTTTTACGAGGCATCCATTAACGATGGCGGCTTCTAGAGCAGTACTTACAAGAATAAAAGAGATAGGTGCAAAAGCTTATTTAGATTTGAACAAAAAAACAGAAGAATTGGTAAACCGTTTAAATGATTATTTTAAACAAGAAACATTACCAATTAAGATGGTTCGTTTTGGTTCTTTGTTTGCTATCAAAAATACAGGAGTGGCAGACGTTTTGGTTTTTTATCTTCTACAAAAAGGAATCTACGCTTTATCCTCGAATAATTTGTTTTTAACATTTGCTCACTCTAAAGAAGATATAGAAAAAATTTATGAAGCAATATGTAAAAGCGCTCAAAAAGCATATAATGGAAGTGAAAGTATAGATTCGAAAGTGACCTCACAAAGGGGGAGCAAAAACCAAAAAACATCCAAAATAGATTTGACTCTGGCTCAAAAACAATTATTTCTACTAGATCAAATTGACTCCAAACGATCTTTAGGATATATTCAGTGTTTCAGCTTAAAAATGATAGGGGAATTAGATTTGAAAATATTAAATGAAGCTGTAAATCATTTATTAGAAGAACATCCAATTCTGAGAAGTAGGATTTCTAAAAATGGAGAATCTTTAATATTTGATGAATCAATATTTTTAGAAATAGAGAAAATTGATTTATCTCAATATAACAGTAATAATAAAGAGAATTATCGATTATTTATAAATGAAAATTTAAAGACCTCTTTCTCTTTGAATAAAGGTCCTCTAATTCGACTTCAGTACATACAATTTTCTGAAAAGGAGCACATTTTGATAGTTACTATCAATCATATTATTTCAGATGGATGGTCCTGTACAGTGTTTGCCAAAGAATTAATAGAAAATTATAAGAAATTGTATTCAGGTGAAAAATTGAATTATTCGCCAAAAATACAATTCTCTTCATATGTTGATTGGTTAAGTCAATATAGAAAAAGTGAAAAATGGGAAAGTCATGAATCCTATTTTTTAGATAATTTTAGTAACAAGGATTTTGGATTATCCTTACCATCAGATACCACCTATGGTAATAAAGGAGAAATTAGCTCTGTTTTTTTTAGAATTGAAAAAAGCGAGGTAAAAACGTTTAAAAAGTGGAGTATAGAAAATGGATTAACTCTATTTATGACATTTTTGTGCTCGTTTGAGTTATTGCTTTTCAGGTTATGTAGACAGCAAGAGATTGTTTTAGGAATATCAGTAGGAGGTCGTTCTATGCCTGATATGGATAGAACAATAGGTTATTTTGCACACATCATTCCATTATTCTCAAGATATAGAGAAGAAAAGAAAATAACAAATTATCTACAGGAATTTAAAGATAGAGTGATTGATGCTTTTGAACATCAAGATTATCCTTATGCAGATTTTATCACACTAATGCAAAGAGAGAAAGGAAGAGCATACCAAGGAATACAGGCAGAATTTAACTTTGATGTTGCTATTGGAGATATAGAAATGGAAGGGTTAGAATTGACTTTTGAAGAACATAAACCTTTTTATCGCGATTTTGATTTAACCTTAAATGCCAGAGAGCAAAATGGGGATATAGTGTTAAGTCTGGATTATCAGAAATCTTTGTGGAGTAATCATTTGGCAAATGAGGCTTTAGATTGTTTTAAACACATACTGTATCAGCTAATACAAAACAGAGAAATAAGGTTACTTGATATAGACTTATTGTCACAAAGCAAAAAAGACCAGATTTTATACGAATTTAATGATACCAAAACAGATTATCCGTTAGATAAAACATTGGTTGATTTACTAAAAGAAAAGGCAAAACAAATTCCAGATAAAATAGCAATTGTATTTGAGGAAACAACTCTTACATACAAGGAGTTGGATGAAAAATCAAACCAGCTAGCTCATTATTTAAGAGAAAGAGGAATAAGAGAAGACGTTTTGATTCCAATTTGCTTAGAACGTTCTATAGAAATGGTTATTGCCATATTAGGGGTCTTTAAATCTGGAGGAGCTTATGTTCCTATGAAACCAGATTATCCCGAATCTCGGATACATTATATTTTAAAAGAAATCCAAGCAACAATCATACTTACAGATAAGAGTACTAGTTTGATTGTTTCTAAAAGTGATGAGGTAGAAGTTTTCAGAATAGATAATGAAGAAGCTCTATTGGAACGCTATCCGATTACATCATTAAACATAACAATTTCGCCGAGTTCATTATCGTACGTAATCTATACTTCAGGCAGTACAGGGAAGCCTAAAGGGGCAATGATTGAACATCGAGGGATGCTAAATCATCTGCTCGCAAAAATAGATGGTTTAGGGGTTACTTCAGATAGTATAGTGGCTTTTACAGCTCCATTTACATTTGATATATCGGTATGGCAGATGTTCAGCGCTTTGCTAATGGGTGGAAATATAGTGATTTATAAAGAAGAAATGATCTATGAGCCTACCTCGTTATTAACTTCTATAAAAGAAAATAATGTAAACATACTTCAACTGGTCCCTTCGTATGTTTCTGAAATATTGAATATAGATTCAGAAAATGTACTTAATCAACTCAATTATTTTATTGTAACTGGAGAGGCTGTTTCACCAGCACTACTATCTGATTGGTTTAATAAATATCCCAAAGTCCCTGTGGCAAATGCTTATGGACCTACCGAAGCTTCAGATGATGTGAGTACTCATTATATGAATCAGACTCCAGATGTAGTTAATGTTTCTATTGGTAAACCTATGTCTAATCTACAATTGTATGTAGTTGACTCATCGTCAAACTTATGCCCTGTTGGAGTTCAAGGAGAATTGTGGGTTTCTGGTATAGGGGTAGGAAGGGGATACCTTAATGATGAAGAAAAAACCAAGAAAAGTTTTATAGACAATCCATTTGTAGAAGGAGAACGAATTTATAAAACGGGAGACCTGGCGCGATGGTTACCAGATGGCAGTTTAGAATATTTGGGAAGGATTGACAATCAGGTGAAAGTTAGAGGTCATAGAATTGAATTAGGAGAAATCGAAAATTTATTATCAAAATCAAGAGCAGTAAAGAGTTGTTGTGTTCTAGCCAAGAAGGATCATAGAGGAAGTAATCGTTTGATTGGTTATGTGGTTTCTGAAGAAGAATTTGACAAGTACAACTTACAAAACTATCTAAAATCAAAACTACCAGAGTATATGGTGCCAGGATTGTGGATAAATCTGGATGTAATGCCATTAACAGCCAATGGAAAAATTGATAGAAAAGCTCTTCCAAATCCCGATGAATCAGAGTTTTCGGCACAAGAATATACAGCTCCTACAAATGAAACCGAATCTCAATTGGTTATGATCTGGCAGAATTTATTGGGAATTGATAAAATAGGAATTCACGACGACTTTTTTGAATTGGGGGGACACTCATTATTAGCAACACGATTAGTATCAGAACTTCGAAAATCAATGAAAGTTGAACTGACCATAAAAGACATTTTCGAGTTTGCTACAATAGAACAATTAGCACTTTGTCTACAGTATGTTATAGATGAACAGAAAAAGGATAAAAAAGAATATAAACTAACTATTGAACTGTAATTGTAAGCAAATGAAAAATAATGTTTTTGATATTTTAAAAAGAGCAAATAAAGAAGGAATAAGAATAGAATTGACGAATAATTCTTTGAGTATAAAATCAGAAAATGAAAAGATTGATTCTGAATTGCTTAAGGATATAAAATCATACAAAACATCAATTGTTGATCATTTAAAGAAATACAAAAATGAATTTAAAACTCCTTCAATAATTTCATCAATTGGGGCCTATGATCGAGCGACTATAAACAAAATTCCACTATCATTTAACCAGGAACGTTTATGGTTCATAGATAAATTACAAGAAGGAAGTGCAGAATATCATATGCCTTTGATATTAAAACTAAAAGGTAATATTAATGAGGCTGTACTAGATTCGGCGTTGCAAGAGATTATTTCTAGACATGAAATATTGCGTACTACAATATATACAGAAGAAGGTATAGGATATCAGTTAATAAAATCCATAGACCAATGGAGGTTAATATTTCAGACATATCATAAACATGTAGAGATAGAAGAAGCTATAGAGGCATTTGTGAAGACTCCATTTGATTTGTCCCAAGACTATATGGTTAGAGCTTGCCTATACAGGTTAAATCAAGAAGAGTGTTTTTTGGCTTTAGTGTTTCATCATATTGTAGCAGATGGATGGTCACATAGTATTATTATTAAGGAATTTAACGAACTGTATAATGCACGTCTGAAGCAGAGATCACCAAAATTAGAACCATTACCTATTCAGTATGCAGATTATGGGATATGGCAGAAGAGTTATTTTGATGAGGTAGAATTAGAAAAGCAACTAATATACTGGAAAACTCAACTCAGAGAGGTGTCCAACCTGATATTACCTCTAGATTATAAACGCCCATCTGTACAAAGTACAAAAGGAGCAAGTTATTCTTTTAAGTTAGATGATGAACTGTGTCAGGAAGTAATACAATTATCAGATCAGGAAGGGGTTACATTGTTTATGTTATTATTATCCGCTTTCAAAATAGTATTACACAGGTATAGTGGTCAGGATGATATCTGTATAGGAACTCCCATTGCTAATCGAACAGTAGCAGAATTAGAAGGTTTAATTGGTTTTTTTGTTAACACATTGGCAATTAGAAGTGATTTTAGTGATGATCCGACATTCATCGATATATTAAAGAAAGTTAAGAAAACAATGCTTAATGCTTATGAATATCAAATGGTTCCATTCGAAAAAGTGGTAGATGCTGTTGTGGGTACACGGGATATGAGTATTAGCCCTTTGTTTCAGGTAATGTTTGCATTACAGGATACTCCAGAAGAAATCGTATTAGATGGAGTCGATATCTCTATTCATGAGTATAAGAACTCAACATCAAAGTTTGATTTTACAATGGTGGTTATAAATAACCAGTCCAGCCTTTCTCTCGAAGTAGAGTACTGCACTGATCTATTTAAAGAAAGTACAATTCACCAAATGATAGTACACTATCAGCAAATTTTAAAGAGTATTGTTAAAAACCCTAAAGAACGTATAGGATTATTACCAATGTTAACTACAACCGAAGAAGAGCAATTACTAGCTGCTTTCAATGCTACCCAAGTTACATATCCAAAAGATAAAACTATAGTAGATCTGTTTGTAGATCGGGTAAACAAACAACCTGAAAATATAGCAATTGTATGTAATAATAGGCATATTACCTATAAAGAGCTAGATGAAGCGTCTAGTCGTTTGGCAAATTTTTTATGGTCAAATTATGATATAGCTAAAGAAGATTTAATTGGAGTAAAACTAGAACGAAGCGAATGGTTAATCATAGCTTTTCTTGCAGTTTTAAAAACAGGAGCTGCTTATGTTCCTATAGATCCTAACTATCCAAAGGAAAGAATAGCATATATCGAAAGCGACAGTAACTGTAGTGGTATTATTGATGACAATTTACTCCAGAAATTCATACAAAATGAAGAATCATATCATACCGAATTACCTCAAATCGATATAGAAACTAACAACTTGGCCTATGTTATATATACATCTGGTTCTACAGGCAAACCAAAAGGGGTATTGATAGAACATAGGGGTATTATAAATACAATATTATCTCAAATAAATGATTTTTTTATTAAAAAAACAGATCATTGTTTACAATTTTCGAACCAATCATTCGATGCCTCTATTTGGGAAATATTGATATCATTATTAGGAGGAGCAAAGCTTTTTATAATAGATGAAAATGTAAAATCTGATACTAATCAGTTTGTAGAATACATTCAGGATAATAAGATAACTTTTGCTACGCTACCTCCCGCATTTTTAAAACTAATCGATTGTGAACAGATACAATGTATTAATACATTAATTACCGCAGGAGAAGAAGCTCCATTAGAGCAGGTAAAAAAAATCTCAAAGTCTGGAACATACATTAATGCTTACGGTCCTACAGAAACAAGTATATGCGCAACTACTTATAGAGGAAATATTACTTCTTCTGTCCCAATAGGAAAACCAATCTCTAATACAGAAACATACATTTTGGATAAAAATCAACAATTGTTGCCTATTGGATGTGTTGGAGAATTATGCATTTCGGGCAATGGTTTGGCAAGAGGATACTTAAATCAAGAGGCATTAACCAATGAAAAATTTATACCTAATCCATTTTTTGCCCGAGATAGGATATACAGAACCGGGGATTTAGCAAAATGGTTACCTGATGGTAATATTGAATTCATAGGAAGAGCAGATAATCAGGTTAAGATTAGAGGGTATCGAATAGAATTAGGAGAGATTGAAGGTGTATTGCATGAAATACCAGAAATAGACCAATCTGTTGTTTTGGCAAAAGAAGATGTAAGCGGCAATAAACGTCTGGTTGGTTATGTGGTTACCAAAAAAGTGTTTAATAAAGAATTAATAGAGGAACAATTAAAATCAAAATTGCCAGAGTATATGGTGCCAAGATTATGGATATCATTAGATACAATACCAATAACTTCAAATGGTAAAGTTGATAAGAAGAATCTTCCAGATCCTGATATGTCCAATTATGCAACTGCTGCATATGTTGCACCAAGAAACGAAACAGAAGAACAATTGGTTACTATTTGGGAGGCATTGCTGAATACTAATACTATAGGGATACATGATGATTTTTTTGAGTTGGGAGGGCACTCTTTGTTAGCAACTCAAGTGATAGCAAAGGTGCGTAGTGTATTAAATATAGAGCTCAGTATTAAGGATATCTTTTATTATACAACGGTATCAGATTTGGCAACATACATTGTTAAGCAAAATAAAGGTTCTTCATTACCACAGATTTCTAAAGAGGAAAAGGTAACTCCAATTCCATTATCATTTAGTCAGGAACGTCTGTGGTTTTTAGACCAGCTACAAGGAAGTACAGAATACCATATTCCGATAACCTTCAATTTGGAAGGAGATTTACAAACCTCGTTTTTAGAGTCTTCTTTGAAAGAAATTGTAACAAGACATGAGGTTTTACGAACTGTTATCGAATCAAAAGAAGGAATTCCTTACCAAGTTATACTACCTTCCGAAGATTGGCAATTATCTCTGGTTGAAACTACGACATCTGAGCTAGAAGATCAATTGATAGAATTTGTAAATAAACCATTTGACTTAGCAACAAATTATATGCTTAGAGGATGCCTATATCAATTAGGGACTAACAAGTATACTCTTGCTCTTGTGCTACACCATATTGCTAGTGACGGATGGTCTGATGGTATTTTGATTCATGAATTAACATCATTATATGCTTCTAAAAGAGGAAGTCAGGACAAACCATTAAATGAAATTGTGCTTCAGTATACAGATTATGCAATCTGGCAAAGAAAGTATATAGAAGGGGAGTTTTTAGAATCTCAATTACAGTATTGGAAAGAAAAACTTACGGGTATAATCCCATTAGGTTTACCATTAGATTTTCCAAGACCGTCAATTCAAAGTACCACAGGTGCTGATTTGCAATTTGAATTGAAAAAAGAGCTTAGATCACCAATAATGGCAATATGTAAAGAAAAAGGAGTTACACCATTTATGCTTCTACTTGCAGTCTTCAAAGTATTGATGTATCGATATAGTGGGCAAAAAGACTTTGCTGTAGGAACTTCTATAGCCAATAGAACACATACAGAATTAGAGGGACTCATAGGTTTTTTTGTCAATACACTTACCATTAGAAGTAATCTTGAAAACAATCCTACTTTTGACGAAGTATTGAAACAAGTAAAAGAAACTACGATAGAAGCTTTTGATCATCAATCTGTTCCTTTTGAACGTATAGTTGAAAAGGTATTAGATGCTCGAGACATGAGTATGAATCCATTGTTTCAGGTCATGTTTGAATTTCAGGAGATACCAGAATCATTTGATATAGAGTTAGAAGGGGTAAATCTATCACCTTATCCGTATAAAAATGAGACCTCTAAGTTTGATCTAATAATGACCACTGTTGATACAGGTCTTGGTTTCGTATTAAATTTTGAGTATTGTACTGATTTATTTACAGAGGAAACCATGCTTAGAATGGCTGGTCATTATCAGGAGTTATTAAGAAGCGTTATATACGATACCAGTGAGAAAATAGCAGTTTTGCCAATGCTGCTTGAGAGAGAAAAAGAACAAATCCTCCATGGTTTTAATGACACCAAAGTTGATTACCCGTTAGACAAAACGGTAATTGAAATATTTGAAAACCAAGTACAAAAAACTCCAGATAATATTGCAGTTGTATTTCAAGGCTACGAAATAACCTATGCAGAACTTGATGCAAGATCAAATCAATTAGCACATTATTTAAAGGATTATGGGATAGTAGAAGATATGGCTGTGGCGATTTGTATAGAACGATCTATAGAAATGATCATTGGCGTTTTGGCGATACTAAAATCTGGAGGGGCTTACGTTCCTATAAAACCAGATTATCCAAAATCACGCATTGAATATATCTTGAATGAAATAGAAGCTACAATTGTGCTTACTGACATCTCTGGCAAAGACATTATTTCTAAAATACCTTACATCGAAGCTCTGGTTTTGGATGAAAAAGAAACGGTATATGCAAATCATCCAAAAACAACTTTAGAAGTATCAATTTCACCAGCATCCTTATCATATCTAATTTATACATCAGGAAGTACAGGTAAACCCAAAGGAGTGATGATAGAGCATTTAGGACTCTTAAATCATTCGCTACTTATGATTGATAATTTTGAAATGGATTCAAATAGTGTTGTGGCCTTTACAGCACCTTTTACCTTTGATATATCAGTATGGCAAATGTTAAGTGGGTTGTTGTGTGGTGGTCGAATTATTGTCTATTCAGAAAAATTGATTCAGGAACCATCTCTGTTTCTAGAGTCATTACAAAGAGATAAAATTAATCTATTACAGCTGGTTCCATCATATATGTCCAGCTTATTGGAGATAAGTTCTGAAAATGATTTACAAAAACTAAACTACTTTTTAGTTACAGGAGAAGCAGTGGCTACAGCATTATTGTCATCATGGTTTGATAAGTATCCAAACATTCTGGTTGTTAATGCTTATGGTCCCACAGAAGCATCAGATGATATAAGTTTTCATTTTATGTATGAAGCACCAGATGCAGTAAATGTTTCCATAGGAAAACCTGTAGCTAATATGCTATTATATGTTGTAGATGTTTCTAATAATTTATGCCCTATTGGTGTGCAAGGTGAGTTATGTGTCTCTGGAGTAGGAGTAGGTAGAGGATATCTTAATGATGAAGAAAAAACAAGTAAGAGTTTTGTGACTAATCCATTCTTTAATGATCCACAATTTAGAATGTATAAAACAGGAGATTTGGCACGTTGGCTACCCGATGGGAGTTTGGAATATTTAGGGAGGAAAGATGATCAGGTAAAAATAAGAGGGCATCGTATCGAATTAGGGGAAATAGAAAGCGTTTTAGTTCAAAAGGAAGAAATATATAAATGCTGTGTACTTGCCAAAGAAGATTCTCGCATGGGTAATCGCTTGGTAGGTTATGTGGTATGTCAAGGAAAGTTTAAAAAGAAAGAAGTTCAGGAATATCTAAAATCTAAGTTACCTGATTATATGGTACCTGCAATATGGGTTGAGCTGGAAACTATGCCATTGACAGCTAATGGAAAAACTGATAAGAAGGCATTACCCAATCCAGATATTACTAAACTTTCTACACAAGAATATATAGCGCCAAGAAATGAAACCGAAAAAGAACTAATCAATATCTGGAAAGAATTACTTGGTGTTGATAAAATAGGAGTATATGATGATTTTTTCGAATTAGGAGGGCATTCATTATTAGCAACTCGTCTAGTGTCTATAATTCGAAAGAATTTGAAAGTAGAATTGATAATTAGAGACATTTTTGAATTTACCACTATAGAAGAACTAGCTGGTCATATAGATCTTTTACTGCTCGATCAGGGAGAAGAAGAATATGCCTTAACCATGAACATATAATTTTATTGAAATGAGTAAAAAGATTCTAGACCTTTTAAAAAGATTACATAAAGAAGGAATTAAAATAGAGCTAGATCAAGGTTCCTTATCTATAAAATCAAAACAAGATAGTATTGAATCGATATATCTTGAAGAAATAAAAACATATAAACAAGATATTATATCCTACCTAGAAAAACATCAAAGTTCAACAGAAAAAAATAGTAATCTGTTAAAAAAATCAATCACTCCTTTTGACCGTAAATCCATAAACAAATTCCCATTATCATTCAGTCAGGAGCGATTATGGTTTATAGATCAGTTAGAAGGCAGTGTTGCATATCATATTCCTGTTGTTTTAAGATTACAAGGGGACTTGAGCGTTTCGAATCTTCAAAGTTCATTGAAAGAAATATTATCTAGACACGAAGTACTGCGAACCATAATCAAAACCGAAGAAGGCGAAGGAAGTCAGGAACTTCTATTTCCAGATGATTGGAGTATGGATGTGATAAAAGCAATGCCATCGTTTGATATGGATAATGTATTAAAAAACTTTATTGATCAACCTTTTGATCTGTCGAAGGATTACATGATGAGAGCTTGCTTGTATCAGTTAACTACAGATGATTATCTTCTTGCAGTTGTTTTTCATCATATCTCTAGTGATGGTTGGTCAGACATTATATTAATCAATGAATTTGTAGAACTATATGCCGCAAAAAAGGAAAAACGCAGTCCGTCATTAAACGAGTTGTCACTGCAATATATTGATTATGCACTATGGCAAAGGGAATACATTAAAGATGAAGTTTTGGATGAAGAACTATCCTATTGGAAAAACCAACTAACAGGAATTTCTCCATTGCTATTACCTACAGATTATCAGCGACCGTTGATTAAAAGCAATTCTGGATCAGGATTCTCATACGAATTGGATGTGCAATTAAGTAATGCCATATCCAAATTGTGTAAAGAGCAACAAGTAACATCATTTATGGTATTATTATCTGCTTTTAAAATAATACTGGCCAGATATAGTCATCAGCAGGATATTTGTGTGGGTATACCAATTGCAAATAGAACTCAGGCCGAATTAGAAGAATTAATAGGTTGCTTTATCAATTCACTCGCTTTACGAAGTACCATTGATAATGAACTTCTTTTTATTGATTTATTACAAGAAGTGAAGAAAACTACATTAGAGGCTTATGATCATCAGTTGATCCCTTTTGAAAAAGTTGTAGATCATGTTGTTGATAGTCGTGATATGAGTACTAGTCCTTTGTTTCAGGTAATGTTTGTTTTACAAAATACGCACTCAGAAACAGAAATAAAATTGGATGGACTAACCTTGTCTCCCTATGAACAAAAAAATACAACTGCCAAATTTGATCTTACTTTTACTATAGAAGAAACAGCCTCTGGATTTTCATTATGGGTAGAATATTGTACCGATTTATTTAAGAAAGAAACCATACAACGTATGGTAGTGCATTATGAAGAATTATTAAAAAATATTGCTCAAAATCCAGAAATAAAAGTCAGTAATTTATCGATGATTACAGAAACAGAAAAAAAAGAACAATTAAGTTCTCTTACAACAACATCGATAAATTACCCATTGGATCAAACAGTAGTAAGTTTATTTGAAAATCAGGCACAACAAAACCCAGATGCAATAGCTGTAGTATATGAGGATGATAAACTTACTTACAAAGAATTAAATGAACGATCGAATCAATTAGCAAATTATTTGATTGCTATCGGATTAGAAAGAGAAGAGTTGGTTCCCATTTGTGTTGAACGTTCTTTGGACATGATCGTCGGAATGATTGGCGTTATGAAAGCAGGAGGAGTTTATGTACCTCTGGACTCCAGTATGCCAAAAGATCGAATTGATTTTATTTTGGAAGATACCCAAGCACAAGTAATGCTTACTCAATCATCCTTGTTTTCTTTTTTTAAAGAGAATAACAGTATAAAAAGAATCTTTTTGGATCAACTTGCTTACAAAGAGTATTCTATATCAGAAACTAAAATAAAAATTCTTCCAGAGCATTTGATTTATGTCATTTATACCTCAGGAACCACCGGAGTGCCAAAGGGGGTTTTATTAGAGCATCGTAATGTAGTACGCTTATTCTTTAATGACAATACATTATTTGACTTTAATAAACAGGATGTATGGAGTATGTTCCACTCTTTTAGTTTTGACTTTTCTGTATGGGAGATGTATGGAGCTCTATTATACGGAGGAAAATTAGTGATTGTTCCTAAATCTCATACTCTAGATACAGCATTATTTTCAAAATTTATAGAAAAAGAAGGAATAACAGTTTTAAATCAAACTCCATCAGCGTTTAAAGTCTTACAGGAAGAAGCTTTAACCAAAAATATGAAGTCTTCGATTCGATATTTGATTTTTGGAGGAGAAGCTTTAAACCCTTCAATATTAGAAGAATGGAATGTAGTATACCCAGATTGTAAAATTATTAATATGTACGGAATTACAGAGACTACTGTGCATGTAACTTATAAAGAAATCACAGAAAAAGAAATAGAAAAAAATGTTAGTAATATAGGTACATCATTACCCACGTTGGGATGTTTAGTATTGGATGAGAATCAACAAATTGTTCCTATTGGTGTTGCAGGAGAATTGTATGTTTTGGGAGCTGGAGTAGCAAGAGGGTACCTTAATCGCCCTGAATTAACAAAAGAACGCTTTAGAAAACTAAGTCTAGAGGGTTTAAATGAAACTCCTAGTTACAGATCTGGAGATTTGGTTAGAATGTTGGATACAGGAGAATTAGAATATTTGGGTAGAATTGATACCCAGGTAAAAATTAGAGGATATAGAATAGAGCTGGGAGAGATAGAAGTGCAGCTAGAAAAATTAACTTCAATAAAACAATCAGTAGTCTTAGCCAAAGAAGATAAAAACGGAAATAAAAGACTAGTTGCGTATATCGTATCTGAACAAAAGATCAATAGAGAAGAAATCATAGAAGAGTTAGGAAATAAACTTCCTGAATATATGGTGCCTCAGTTATATGTACCCTTAGAATCTTTTCCACTTACTTCTAATGGAAAAATCAATAGGAAATCTTTTCCTGAACCACCAGAAAATGCTTTTATAAGAGATGAATATATAGCTTCAGAAAATGAAGAACAAGAAATCCTTGTCGAAATTTGGAAGAACCATTTGAATTTGAATACCGTGGGAATTACTGATGACTATTTCAGGATAGGAGGGGATTCTATAACCATGATCAGATTAATAAGTGAGGTGAATAAAAAATTTGAAGCAGCTATAAAAATAGCATCATTTTATGCAAACCCAACGATTAAGGGATTATCCAAATTGATTTATATAGAGTCTTCTGAAGAAAAAGAAAAACTGATACTTGAGATTGATAATTATTTAGAGCAATTACATCAAGATGTAAGAAATGCCCACCCAGATTCAGATTGTATTGAAGCAGTGTATCCGATGAGTGATATTCAAAAAGGAATGCTCATTACTTCTCAAAAAGGAATTGAATCTGGTGATTTTGGAATATATCATGATCAGTTTGTAGATCAAATACCATTGGTTGATATCGAGCTATTACAAAAATCTTTACATCTTTTAGTCGCAAAACACGAGACCCTGAGAACAGGATTTGATTTTTATGATTTTGAAGAACCAATACAAATAATATATATACAAGTAGATAATACAATCGGTTATGACGATATTTCTAAAAAAGAGACTTCAGAAAAAGAAAAATATATAAAAGATTTTTTATTAAAAGAGCGAAAATTCAATCCTTTTCAGATTAATAGTGCACCTCTATGGCGAATCAATATTTTTAAAGTCAATGACACAGAAATGATTTTTGTGATACAATTTCATCATGCAATATTAGATGGATGGAGCGAAAAATCATTAAAAGTAGAATTGTTTAATACTTACGAAATATTAAAACAAAAGCCATTATATATTCCAATTCCTTTACGTTGTAAAATGAGAGATAGTATATTGTCAGATTCGGTAGAGCAGCAACATACTGAAAATAAAGAATATTGGAAAAAAGAATTAGAAGGTTTTAAGAGGTTAAACATTTTTACCGAGGAATCGAAGATAGAAATGATAACAAAAGATTATGATGATGATTTTAAAGATAAATTATTAGAACAGTGTAAAAATGATGGTATTTATCCAAAAGCCTTGTTTTTTAGCGCTTATATATATGTGTTAAGCATGCTTTCTGGAGAAAAAGATGTAACAGTTGGAATTGTTACTAATAGAAGACCAATGGTGGATGATGGAGATAAATTATTAGGTTGTTTTTTGAATACAATACCATTCCGTTTTGAGATATCATCAGATATAGAAAATTGGAGAGAATATATCCAGTTAGTAGATCAGAAAATTAAGGAATTAAAAGGTAAGGATAGATTGTCTTTATTAGAAATTTCCAAGCAAACGGGTCATATCCATTACAATAACCCATATTTTGATGTTCTTTTCAATTTTGTAGATTTTCATGTATTCAATCAAATAGAGAATAAAACCCTCTTGACACAAGAATTAAAGGAAAAGATTAATATAGAAGATGATTTTGAGCGAACGAATACATTTTTGGATCTTAATGTCAGTCTTACTTTTAATCGATTACAAGTTGGTATAACACAATCCAGAACATTAAAATCAGGACACTCAATAGAAGATTTTTACAGATATTTTGATGAGTTTTTAAATAATTATTTAAATGCTGGTCATAAGGAGTTAGATAGTACCAGTTTATTACAAGAATCAGAAAAAATTGAATTAATAGAAGTTTTTAATAAAACTAAAACTTCTTATCCAAAAACTAAAACAATAGTCGATTTGTTTGTAGATCAGGTAAGTAAAACTCCGAATCATATTGCAATTGTTTTTGAAGGAAAAGAAATTACATATAAAAATCTGGATGAGTTATCTAATCAATTAGCACATTATTTATTATCCAATTATGAGATAAAAATAGAAGATTTAATAGGAGTTAAGCTAGACCGTAGTGAGTGGTTAGTCATTTCAATGTTGGCAATCTTAAAAACTGGTTGCGCCTACATACCTATTGATCCCAGTTACCCCCAAGAACGAATATCTTATATCATACAAGATAGTAAGTCTAAAATTGTTATTGATGAGGTGTTTCTACAAAAGTATAAACAATCTGCTAAAGTCGAAAAGATAGTATTACCAAAGGCAAATATACATTCTGACAATTTGGCTTATGTTATTTATACCTCAGGATCCACTGGTAAACCAAAAGGAGTACTTGTAGAGCATAGCAGTTTGGTGAATTTGTGTATCTGGCATCAGGAAACATATTCTGTCACAGAACAAAGTAGAGGGGCTTTATTTTCTGGAGTAGGATTTGATGCTTCAGTTTGGGAAATATACCCATATTTATTGAAAGGAGGAACATTATATCCAATCAATAAAAAAGAAGAACGTTACGATATTTTCTGGTTAATAGACTTTATTACTGCACACAAGGTTTCTCACATTTACCTTCCTTCTCAGGTTTGTCAAGATATAGTTGATGAGGAGGTAGTATTAAATGGAATAACAATTCTAACAGGAGGAGATACTCTCAAATTGACTAAAGCTACATCTTTGCAGATTTATAATAACTATGGTCCTACTGAGAATACGGTAGTCACTTCATTCTATAAACTACCAGAAAATTATATTAATACGATTCCGATCGGAAAACCGATTTCTAATACCTCAATTTATATTTTAGGATCTGCTAATGAATTACTACCATTAGGAGTAGTAGGAGAGTTATGTGTTTCGGGAGCAGGAGTTGCAAGAGGTTATTTAAATAAAGAAAACCTCACCAATGAAAAATTCATATCCAATCCATTTGTAAAAGGAGAACGAATCTATAAGACAGGAGATTTGGCAAAATGGTTGCCTGATGGAAATATAGAATTTATCGGAAGAAAAGATGATCAGGTAAAGATTCGGGGATACCGTATAGAACTGGGAGAAATAGAAAATTTATTACAAGAAATACCAGAAGTATTTCAATCTATAGTATTGGCAAAAAAAGATATCTATGGGAATCGCCGTTTAATCGGTTATCTCGTTACAGAAAAGGCGTTAGATAAGAAATCAATTCAGGATTGCTTACAGTCAAAATTACCAGATTATATGATTCCGAAGCTTTGGGTAGAGCTAGAATCTTTACCAATAACATCTAATGGAAAAATAGACAAAAAATCATTACCAGATTTTGATGAATCAGAGCTTTCTGCACAAAATTATGTAGCGCCACAAAATAAGATAGAGGAAAATTTATGTAAGATATGGCAGGATTTACTTGGCATAGAGCGCGTGGGGATATATGATAACTTTTTTGAATTGGGTGGCCATTCTTTGTTGGCAACAAGGCTAATATCTATACTTCGAAAATCTATGGAATTGGAAGTGAAAATCAAAGATATTTTTGAGTACACAACAGTGTCAGAATTAGGGAATTATATCTCTAAAAAATCGAATGGTAGATTATTACCTCAAATTGTTAAACAAAAACCAAATAAGGATATTCCGTTATCATACAGTCAGGAACGGTTATGGTTTTTAGATCAACTTCAAGGAAGTGTAGAATATCATATTCCGATACTATTAAAAATACAAGGAGATGTCGATGTACAGGATATGGAATCTACCTTAAAAGAAATAATAACCAGACATGAAATATTAAGAACTGTAATCAAGTCTGATGAAGGAGTAGGATACCAAAAAGTGATTCCTGCAGAAGATTGGAAGATGGATATTATAAAAACAGCTTCATTAGAATCTTTAGAAAATAGTGTTACCTCTTTCATTGAACAACCTTTTGATCTATCAAATGACTATATGTTTAGAGCTTGTTTATTGAAGCAAGAAGAGGGAGAATATATTTTGGCTGTGGTTATTCATCATATTTCGAGTGATGGTTGGTCATATAATATTTTAGTTAAAGAACTTGTAGAATTATATGCCTCAAAAAAGGAAAATCGAAATTCAAGATTGAACGATTTGTCATTGCAATATTCAGATTATGCATTGTGGCAACGTAAATATTTGGATGGAGATATTTTAGAAACTCAATTATCGTATTGGGAAAATCAATTACAAGATGTACCTCCGTTAATGTTTCCAACAGATTATACAAGACCTTCAATACAAAGCACTGCGGGTTCAGAATTATCGATAACATTGGATAAAAAGTTGAGAGATGCTCTAAATGCTTTGGCCAAAGAAGAAGGAGTAACGCTGTTTATGGTACTTCTAACCGCTTTTAAAATAGTCTTATATCGATACAGTGGTCAAAAAGATATTTGTGTAGGGACTTCAATTGCTAATAGGACACAAGCAGAGTTAGAGGGAATAATAGGTTTCTTTGTGAATTCACTAGCAATTCGAACCGATCTAGATGATAATCCAACATTTAGTGATTTATTAAATCAGGTGAAAACAACAACTTTGGAAGCTTATGAACATCAGTCGGTTCCTTTTGAGAAAGTTGTAGATCGAGTTTTAAACACTCGTGATATGAGTAAGAGTCCATTGTTTCAGGTAATGTTTGAATTACAAAATGTTCCCATATCAGAAGAACTGGAGTTAGATGGATTACGCTTATCACCATACGAGACAAAAACGAATACTGCTAAGTTTGATTTTACAGTGACAAGTTTTGATACCGGAACTAACCTTTTGATAGATATTGAATATTGTACAGCCTTGTTTCGTGAAGAAACAATTCAACGTATGATGAATCACTACAAAGAAATACTAAAAGGTATCGTTGAAAATTCTAATACTAAGATAGATACTTTATCCATGTTGTCTAAAGAAGAAAAACGACAGCTTCTTTATGGCTTTAATGATACTATTACCGACTACCCTTTAGATAAAACTGTAGTTGACATTTTTAAAGATAAAGTAAAAGAAATTCCAGATGCCATTGCAGTTATACATGAAGAAGAAATACTGACGTATAGAGCATTAGATGAACGTTCAAATCAACTTGCTCATTACTTGCGATCTCAAGGTGTTGGTAAAGATATTTTAGTTGGTATTTGTTTAGAACGTTCTTTGGATATGATTATCGGGATTTTGGCAGTTTTTAAGGCAGGAGGAGCATATGTACCCATGAAACCAGATTATCCAGAATCACGTATCAATTATATTTTAAATGAAATAAGAAGCACTATCGTTTTAACTGATATAGTAAGTGCCGCTGTTATTCCATTGGCAGAGAGTAGAAACATCTTTGCTCTGGATGCAAATAAAGATATGCTTTCAGAATATCCCATAACTCCATTATCTATATCCATCTCTCCTTCATCACTATCTTATGTAATCTATACTTCTGGTAGTACGGGTAAACCAAAAGGAGCTATGATAGAGCATAAAGGGATGTTAAACCATTTATATGCAAAGATTGAAGGCTTAGATATGAATGCAGAAAGTGTTGTGGCTTTTACAGCTCCCTTTACATTTGATATATCAGTATGGCAGATTTTTAGTACTTTGATTATAGGAGGAAAGATTATAGTGTATAAAGAAGAATATGTACAAGACCCTTTATTATTATTAAACTCCATTGAAAAAGAAGATGTTAATATCCTTCAAATTGTACCTTCTTATGTGTCATCTCTATTAGAAATTGATTCAAATGATGTTTTGAATCAATTAAAATATTTTATCGTTACTGGTGAAGCAGTATCAGCATCACTATTAACTGCTTGGTTTGAAAAATATCCAACTATTCCGGTAGCAAATGCTTATGGCCCTACTGAAGCATCAGATGATGTGAGTACTCACTTTATGTATGAAGCTCCAGATGTACTTAACGTTTCCATAGGTAAGCCTATGTCTAATATGCAGTTATATGTAGTAGATCAATCTAATAATTTATGTCCGATAGGAGTGCAGGGTGAATTATGGGTTTCTGGTGTTGGAGTAGGAAGAGGATACCTTAATGATGAAGAAAAAACAGACAAAAGTTTTATAACCAATCCTTTTATCAACACAGAACGGGTATATAAAACTGGGGATTTAGCAAAATGGTTACCAGACGGAAGTTTAGAATATTTAGGTAGAATTGATGATCAAGTAAAGGTTCGCGGACATAGGATCGAGTTAGGAGAAATTGAAAATGTTTTATCTAAAGAGCCTACAATAAAGAGCTGTTGCATACTAGCAAAAAAAGACAGTAGAGAAATCAATAATTTGGTGGGATATGTGGTAGTTAATGGAGATTTTGATAAACAAAATATTCAGAATCATTTAAAATCAAGATTACCTGATTATATGGTTCCCCGAGTATGGGTTGAGCTGGAAACAATGCCATTGACACCAAATGGAAAGATTAAT
The DNA here is from genome assembly GCA_947498785.1 of uncultured Aquimarina sp. Taxonomy (GTDB): domain Bacteria; phylum Bacteroidota; class Bacteroidia; order Flavobacteriales; family Flavobacteriaceae; genus Aquimarina. The sequence continues at coordinate 192,952 of CANMLS010000005.1, forward strand.
AGAAAAATGCTACCAGATCTAGAAGGGGCAGAATTATCCATGCAAGAGTTCGTGGCACCTCGAAATAACATCGAAAAACAGTTAGTTCTGGTTTGGCAAAATGTACTAAACATAGGTCAAATAGGAGTTTTTGATAATTTCTTTGAGTTAGGAGGACATTCATTATTGGCTACTCGCGTTGTTTCTGCTTTACGCAAAACCGCACATATAGAAATGGCAATCAAGGATGTTTTTATGTACCCGACTATTGCAGAATTGGGAGAATATATTACGACAACCTCAAGAGATGCTATCCTACCATCAATAACCGTACAAGAAAGAGTTGATAAGACTCCATTGTCTTTTAGTCAGGAGCGTTTATGGTTTGTAGATCAATTAGAGGGTAGTATTGCTTATCATATTCCAATAATTGTGAATCTAGAAGGAGATGTAGATGTATCTTTTGTAGAAACGTCTTTAAAAACGATACTCATGCGCCATGAATCTTTGCGAACTGTAATTAAATCAGAGGGAGGAATTGCATATCAAGAGGTATTATCGCCTGATGATTGGAGAATGAATAAAGTTAGTATATCTGACCCATCAGAATTAGAAAATATAGTAACTAACTATACATCTCGGCCATTTGATTTATCATCAGACTATATGTTTAGAACATGCTTATGCAAACTAAGAGAAGGAAAATACGTTTTGTCTGCTGTTTTTCATCATATTTCCAGTGATGGTTGGTCTGACGGTATTTTTATTAGCGAATTTGTAGAGTTGTATAAATCACAAAAAGAAAGACGAGAACCGCTACTAGTAAATTTACCACTTCAATATAGAGATTATGCAATATGGCAACGTAAATATGTAGAAGGAGAAATCCTGAAAACTCAATTATCATATTGGAAAAATCAACTTACAGGAGTATCAACACTAACTTTGCCAACCGATTATACACGACCACTAATACAAAGTACTTCAGGAGCAATACTATCATTCGAACTGGACAAGGAGTTACGTGATGTACTGGTTAATATGTGTAAAGAAGAAGGAGTTACATTGTTTATGTTTCTATTAACAGCATTTAAAGTACTGTTACATAAGTATAGTGGTCAGGAAGATATCTGTGTGGGTACTCCTATTGCTAATAGAACACAATCAGAACTGGAAAACCTGATTGGCTTTTTTGTAAATACTCTGGCAATTCGAAGTAATTTAGGAGAAAATCCGATATTTCTTGATCTGCTAAAAGAAGTGAAATCGACTACTCTCGAAGCTTATGAGCACCAATTAGTTCCTTTTGAAAAAATGGTGGATCATGTTGTAGATATGCGTGATATGCGTACGAGTCCTTTGTTTCAAGTGTTGTTTGTGTTACAAAATACCCCAGAAGAAGAAAACCTGGGATTAGAAGGAATTACCTTGTCAACATATGAACATAAACACACAACATCAAAGTTTGATATGACTATGACCGCAGAAGATATTAAATCAGGTATATCATTGGATGTAGAATATTGCACAGATTTGTTTACACAAGAAACAATCTCTCGCATGTTGATTCATTTTGAAGAGCTACTAAAAAACATTGTATCTAAACCTAATGAATGTATCGGGGATATACCCATATTAACAGATAAGGAAAAAGCACAGTTACTGGATACTTTTAATTTGACTCAAACCGATTACAACATTAAAAGAACAGTCATTGATTTATTTTCAGAACAAGTTAATAAAACCCCCGATTATACAGCTATTGTTTTTAAAGGAGAAGAAATCACTTATAAAGAATTAGACAAGCTTTCTAATCAGTTTGCTCATTATTTGTTGTCTAAGTATACGTTAAATCAAGAGGATTTGATAGGTGTAAAATTAGATCGTAGTGAGTGGTTAATTATTTCAATATTGGCCGTTTTAAAAACAGGGTGTGCATATGTACCTATTGATCCTAATTATCCAGAAGAAAGAATATCATATATAAAAGAAGATAGTAACAGTAAGCTTATAATAGATAAAGCTATACTGAATCAATATCAGGAAAACAAAGAAAACTATACTTCCAAAATTCCTGATATAAATATACAAGCAGATCATTTAGCTTATGTTATTTATACCTCGGGTTCTACAGGAAAACCCAAAGGTGTACTTATAGAACATAGAAATTTAATTAATCTATGCTTATGGCATCAACAAGCATATAAAGTTACAGATCAGAGTAAAGGAGTCTTATTTTCTGGAGTCGGTTTTGATGCTTCGGTTTGGGAAATTTACCCTTATTTATTAGGAGGAGGAACACTATATCCTATACACGAGGATGAAACTCGTTATGATATTACTTGGTTAACCGATTTTATAGTTAAGCATAAAGTGTCTCATATTTATCTTCCTTCTCAGATTTGTCATGATATGGTAGATCAGGAGGTACTGTTAGATGGAGTTACAATTCTTACAGGAGGAGATACCCTCAAGTTAAGCAAAGAAACCTCTTTACAGATTTATAATAACTACGGTCCTACAGAGAATACAGTAGTCAGTACTTTCTACAAACTATCAGGAAATCATGTTAATATGATTCCAATAGGTAAACCAATATCAAATACATCAGTTTATATTTTAGGATCTAATGAAGAATTGTTGCCAATCGGAGTAACTGGAGAGCTATGTGTTTCAGGGTCAGGACTTGCACGAGGGTATCTAAATCAAAAAGAGTTAACAAAAGAGAAGTTCATAAAAAATCCTTTTATAAAGGGAGAACGAATGTATAAAACTGGTGATCTAGCCCGATGGTTACCAAATGGTACCATAGAGTTTATAGGAAGAAAAGATGATCAGGTTAAGATTAGAGGCTATCGTATAGAGCTAGGAGAGATAGAAAGTGTATTAGAAGAAATTCCAGAAGTTACCCAAAGTGTTGTATTAGCCAAAGAAGATACACAAGGTAATAAGCGTTTGGTAGGGTATGTTGTAAGAGAAGACAATACAGATAAAGAAGAACTGAAGAATTATCTGCACACTAAATTACCAGAGTATATGGTTCCAAGATTATGGGTAGTAATCGAAGCCATACCATTAACTAATAATGGCAAGATAGATAAAAAGGCATTACCAGATCCTGATATGAGTGATCTTGTCAAAGATTATGTGGCTCCACAAACCGAAATCGAAAAACAATTGTCAGAAATATGGCAAAATGTATTAGGTGTAAAGAAGGTGGGAATACATGATAATTTCTTTGAGCTAGGAGGGGATTCTATCATTACAATCCAGGTAGTTAGTCGAGCAAAACATTTTGGAATAGTAATGCAACCTAGGGATTTGTTTAAACATCAGACGATTTCAGAACTATCAGAAGCAATACAAAATGGAGCATCACTAGTTATTGGAGAACAAGGAATACTAACTGGTGAAAGTGATTTGTTACCGATTCAGCGGTGGTATTTTGATACTTCCTATTCAACGTTGAAAAACGCTCAATACAATCAGACTCTTTTACTCTCTATTGATAAGAGTATGGCAATTTCATCTATAGAGGAAATGGTACAAACGATAGTAAATCATCATGATGCCCTTCGTTTTTTATATCATAAGGAAGAAGGAGGTTGGAAACAGGTTTATAAAAACGACCCTAATCAGTTGATAATAGAAGACCTTAGTTCGATACCAGTAGATAACGTGTCAGAATCGATAACGACGGTTTGTGAATTTTATCAGCGTAGTTTATCAATAGAAAAAGGAGAGATATTTAAAATAATTTTAATTAAAACGGCAAAAACAGAACATAAAAACCGCCTATTCATTGTAGCACATCATTTGGTGGTTGATGGAGTCTCATGGCGTATTTTGATACAGGATTTAACTCTTATTTTAAAATCTCTTCAAGATAATTCAGTATTCGATTTGGGGTCTAAAAGCAGTTCTTTTCGTCAATGGGTACATTGTTTGAAAGAATATGCAACCAATAAAGCTTTTTTTACTCAACAATCTTATTGGTCTACTATTATTAATTCTTATAAATCCCTACCGGTAGATTACAAGGACAGAGACCAACAGAATAGAAGTAGTGTTCGTGAATGCCATATGGTACTCGAAAAAGAGTTGACAACCTCATTATTACAAGAAACTCATAAGGCTTATGGAACAGAAATTAATGATATTCTCTTAAGCTGTTTGGCATTAACCATAGGTAATTGGTCTGGTTTTGAAAAAGTAGTGATAGGCTTAGAAGGGCATGGTCGTGAAGATATATCAAAAACGATTGATCTAAGCAATACGGTAGGGTGGTTTACGAATTTATACCCTATAAGCTTATCAGTATCACCAGAGTTCTCTTTAGCCGATATTATTAAATCTGTAAAGGAAGAACTTCGTAGTATTCCAGATAAAGGAATAGGGTACGGAGCGTTAAAATACTTACACCCAGAACTATCGATTAGAGAATCATTATCAGGAACACATTGGGATATAATATTTAATTATCTGGGACAATTTGATAATGTTATTGAAAATGAATCTGTTATCAATATAGCTGAAGAGTCCTCAGGGAAAGATGTGGGTGATCAGGTTGTGTTTTGTAACAAGTTAGAAATCAATGGTTCAGTAAATGATGGGGTATTGGTATTGACATGGAATTACTCTGAAAATCAATACGACCCTAGTACAATAAAAAAATTATCAGATTCATATTTATCTAATCTAAAGATGTTAATTCTTCACTGTATATCGAAAGAAGGAAGAGACTTTACTCCTTCAGATTATGGATTAGGAAAAGAGGTTGGTTATCAGGAACTAGACACGTTTTTAAATGAAGATTTAGATTCAGAAGAGCTTTTAAAAATTTAATGCAAGAACTAAGGATGTATATATTATTCATCGCATAATTAATTTATAATCAATTAATTAGTAAATATTTAAGCACATGAAAAAAATAGAGGACTTTATTAGTCAATTGGCAATCTATGGTTTGTTTTTGAATGAAAAAAATGAGGAACTAACTTTAAAAAAACATAAAAATAAGTCAAATGTTAAGTTTTATGACCTAAAAGAAGATAAACTTAATATTATAGACTTTTTAAAAAATAATAAGGAAAGCCTAATCACATTTTTAAAGGAAGAAAATAAAAAGGGTGAAGAAGTAGAAAAAATAAATGATAAAATTTATAAACTAAGCCCGCTTCAGGAAGGAATGCTTTTTCATAGTCTATATGATGAAGATGCAAAAGCGTACATAGTGCAATTGGCTGTTGATTTTCCGCAAGGTGTAAATGTGGTTATTTTAAAAGCTGCTTGGGATTATGTTCTGAAAAATCACAGTATACTAAGAAGTGCTTTTTTTTACAAGGAATTAAGTATCCCTGTACAGCGAGTGTATAACAAAATAGAACTACCTTTTGAAGAGTTGGACTATAGTATGCACTCTGGAATAGAGTTAGAAGAAAAAGTAAATTCTTTTTTAGAAACTGATAGTCAATCAGGGTTCTCATTTGCAGAACCACCATTACTACGTGTTACACTTATTAAAACTGGAAAAATATCTAGCAAGATGGTTTTTACCAATCATCATATTTTATTCGATGGGTGGTCTGTGCCAATTATTTTAGAAGAACTCTTTGCTGCATATGAATCTATGTTTAAAGAGCTAGAGCCTCCAGTAAAAAAGAAAGATGAATATGAAGACTATATAAAGTATATAGATAGTAAGGATATTGTTGAAGAAGAAATTTTTTGGAAAAACTATATTAAGAATTTAGAAGATCCCTGTTTGTTACCTTTTTCAAAAGCAGGATTATCCAGAAACAAGGCAATTGGAGATTTTAAAGAAGTATTGTTATCAATAGACTCGAGGTTTACAGAAGAACTTAAAAATTATGCACAGCAAAATCGATTAACAGTAAATACACTCATTCAGGGAGTCTGGTCCCTACTATTATCAAAATATACCAATAATAGCTCTATTGTATATGGAGTAACAGTATCAGGGCGACCAGCAGAGTTAGAAAATTCTGAGCAACGTGTTGGTCTATATATCAATACACTACCATTATATTCTAGAGTAGAAGGAGAAATGTTGATCATAGACTGGCTTTTAGAATTACAATCAGGTCATGCAGCTTGTAGAGATCATCAATACACAAGTCTGTCCAAAATTCAGAAATTAAAAGGTATTCAGGGAGACTTGTTTGATAGTATTTTGGTATTTGAAAATTATCCAATATCAAAGACACTCTCTGAAGGTGAAAACATTCTGGAAGTAAATAATGTAGTGGTTAAGGAACAAGCCAATTATTTATTAAATATAGCCGTTAATCTTGGAGAGGAACTTGGAATTAATTTTAGTTATAATGCTTCGCTATTAAAAGATAGTACTGTTAAGATGATTTTAAATCATTTTAGATGTGCATTACAACAAATAATAGATCCTTCGACTAGTAAAATCTCAGAAATTAACATCTTAACAGAAAACGAAAAAGATGAAATATTGTATGTGTTTAATAAGACCAAAATAGATTATACACAGAATAAAACAATAATAGATGTATTTGAAGAACAGGTACAAAAAACTCCTGATAAAATAGCAATAAAGTATAAAGGTAAAGATCTTACATATAAAGAATTGAATCATAAATCTAATTGTTTGGCTAATTATTTGTTATCCAACTATGACATTAAGGCAGAAGATTTATTAGGGGTTAAGTTAGAAAGAAGTGAACTATTGATATGTGCTTTATTATCAATTCTAAAAACAGGAGCTGCGTATGTTCCTATTGATTTTAATTATCCAAAAGAGAGAATTTTGTTTATCCAGAATGATACCAATTGTAGAGTAATCATAGATGAAGATTTTCTAAAAGAATACAATAAAAAAACTCATGATGATACATCGCCAAAACAAGTAATATTCTCAAATCATCTTGCTTATGTGATGTACACTTCGGGCTCTACAGGAAAACCAAAAGGAACAATGATAGAACATAAAAGTATCGTTAGTCTTACAAAATCTTGCGACTATATTCCTTTAAATTCTCAAACCAAATGGTTGTCTACAGGATCTGTTTCTTTTGATGCAACTACTATAGAATTTTGGGGAACACTGCTCAGTGGTGGAACATTAATTATTACTGATAAAAATACATTATTAGATAGTGATCAACTAAAAGATGTCATTAGAAAAGAGAAGGTAAATACCTTGTGGATGACAGCTTCATGGTTTCATCAAACCGTAGAAGAAGATTTGTCAGTTTTTGAAAACATAAAATATCTTATAGTCGGAGGAGATAAAGTTATTTTTAAATATACTAATAAGTTGCTTTCGAGTTATCCAAACATAAAAATCACTAATGGTTATGGGCCGACAGAAAACACAACTTTTTCAACAACATTTCCTATTGAAGAAAAAGTTAATAAAGATCTTCCTATAGGAAAACCTGTAAAAGATTGCCAAGCATATGTTTATGATGAATCGTTATCCTTTTTACAACCGGTAGGGGTAGCAGGAGAGTTGTGTCTGGGAGGAGCTGGATTAGCAAGAGGGTATTTGCATCAAGAAAGCTTAACAAATGAAAAATTTATTCCAAACCCGATTGTCGAAGAAGAAAGGTTATATCGCACTGGAGATATAGTAAAATGGTTACCAGAGGGTAATATAGAATTTTTGGGAAGAAAAGATGATCAGATTAAGATTAGAGGGTATCGTATTGAATTAGGAGAAATAAATAATCTAATACAAGAGATTACCGAAATTAGTCAATCTCTTGTAATTGCTAAAGAAGATGATAATCAAAATAAACAATTAATAGCCTATGTGGTTTATAAAAAACCATTGGACAAAGAATTTATTAAAGAATATCTTCGATCAAAATTGCCAAGTTATATGATTCCTCAATTATGGGTAGAATTGGATGTCATGCCTTTGACTAATAACGGTAAGATAAATATAAAGGCTTTACCAGATCCAGAGATGTCTCATTTAGCAAAAGACTATGTTGCTCCACGTAATGAAACAGAAGAGAAATTAGCAATAATTTGGCAGGATTTATTAAGGGTTTCCAAAGTAGGTGTCTATGATAATTTCTTTGATTTAGGAGGACATTCTTTATTAGCAACTCGATTGGTGTCTGCACTTCGTAAATCGCTAGAAATTGAGATTGCAATAAAAGATGTTTTTGTGCATTCCACGATTTCCGAATTAAAAAATCATCTAGATACAAGGTCAACAGGGGTAACATTACCGCCTTTGGTTAAGCAAGATATAAAAGGAAGAGTTCCTTTATCATTTAGTCAAGAACGTCTATGGTTTTTGGATCAACGTCAAGGAAGTATAGAGTATCATATTCCAATTACATTGAATATACAAGGAGATCTAGATCTTTTTATTATAGAAGCATCTCTAAAAGAAATAGTAACTCGTCATGAAATTTTAAGAACCGTAATCAAATCTGAAGAAGGGGTAGGGCATCAGGAAGTACTTCCTGTAGAAAGCTGGAAGATGAATATAATTGAAGAAGTATCATCTATAGAAGAATTAGAAAAAGTGTTGTCCATATTTATAAATAAACCTTTTGATTTATCAAAAGACTATATGTGTCGAGCATGTATAATCAAAAAAGGGGAACAAGAGTATGTTCTGACAGTAGTTTTTCATCATATTTCTAGTGATGGTTGGTCAGAAGATATTTTAATTAATGAGCTAATAGAACTATATACTTCAAAAAAAGAAAATCGTAATTCTAATTTAAAGACACTATCGTTACAATACAGAGATTATGCGATATGGCAGCGTAAATATCTTGAAGGAGAAATTTTAGAAGAACAATTATCCTATTGGAGCAATCAATTAGAAAATATAGCTCCATTAAGCTTGCCTACAGATTATGCGCGACCTGCTGCACAAAGTAATTTGGGAGCGGGCTTTTCTTTTGAACTGGATAAAAACTTAAGAGAATCACTGGTTGAAATTTGTGAAGGTAAAGAGGTTACTTTGTTTATGATATTATTGTCAGCATTTAAAATTCTTTTATACAAATATAGTGGGCAAAAGGATATATGCGTGGGTACTCCGGTAGCCAACAGAACACAAGTAGAGTTAGAAGGAATCATCGGTTTTTTTATCAATACTCTGGCAATTCGTAGTAATTTGGAAGGGAATCCTACTTTTATAAAATTTCTTAAAGAAGTTAAGAGAACTACATTAGAAGCTTATGATCATCAATCTGTTCCTTATGAAAAAGTAGTCGATAGTGTGATAGAAACACGTGATTTGAGTATGAATCCTTTATTTCAGGTGATGTTTGTGTTACAAAACACTCCAGAAGAAGAGGTAATGGAATTGGAAGATCTAAATTTATTTCCATATCCATATACCAATACAACTTCTAAATTTGATATGAAACTTACTGCAGAAGATCATAAAGACGGTATATCATTATGGTTAGAGTATAGTACAGATTTATTTAAAGAAGATACAGTACGTCAAATAGCGGTTCATTATAGAAAATTATTAGAAAGTATTGTTCATAATCCAAATGAACATATATCGACTTTGTCTATGATATCAAATGATGAAAAACATCAACTTTTAGAAGGATTTAACACGAATAAGATTACATATTCTTTGGATAAAACAATTTTAGATTTATTTAAAGAACAAGTTGTGAAAACCCCTGATGTTATAGCTATTGTTTATGAAGGAGAAGAAATAACATATAATGCATTAGACGAAAAATCTAATCAAATAGCTCATTGCTTGTGCAATTATGGCATAGGTAGAGAAACATTAGTCGGTATTTGCCTAGATCGTTCTTTGGATACGATATTAGGAATTTTGGGCGTGCTAAAAGCCGGAGGTGCCTATGTGCCGATAGATTCAGAATATCCCGATAAACGTATAGCTTATATTATAGAGGATGCTGGAATAAAGCTGGTTATAAGTACTACGCGTCATAAGAGTATTTTAGAAAAAATAAAAAATATAGAAGTTATTGAGCTTGATAATGACTATGAACTTATAGATAAAGAATCAGTTCAACCACTTACGAATTCTATATCCTTAAATGACTTAGCCTATGTAATTTATACTTCGGGTTCGACAGGGCAACCTAAAGGAGTAATGATCGAACATATCAATATACTAGATTATTTTCAAGGATTAATACAGACATTGAAAATTACAACAGCTTGTCAATATGGTTTAATGTCCACGACCTCGGCAGATCTAGGAAATACAGTTTTATTTGGTTCTTTATTAACAGGAGGGACTTTACATACTTTTACTAAAAATACATTAAGAGATGCAACAGTTATCAATGATTATTTTAAAAGTCATTCTATTGATTTTATCAAAATTGTACCTTCTCATTGGCTTTCTTTAGAAACCGATGAAGGAGTTTTACTTCCTAAAAAAGCAATTATATTCGGAGGAAGTATTTTGAGTGTTGAAGTGCTTCAAAAAATAAAGAAAACATCAAAAAATATAGACATAATTAATCATTATGGCCCTACAGAGACAACTATTGGTAAACTAATGCACAAAGTAGATATTAATAAAAATTACCTTAGTATACCTATAGGAAAACCGTTTTCAGATACCAAAGTTTATGTGCTGGGACAATATCAAGAGTTAGTCCCAATAGGAGTTGTTGGAGAGTTATGTATAAGTGGAGCAGGGTTAGCAAGAGGATATCTGAATCAAGAACAATTAACAAATCAAAAGTTTATAGATCATCCGTTTATTAAAGGAGAAAAACTATATAAAACAGGAGATCTTGCCCAGTGGCTTCTCGATGGTACTATTAATTTTATAGGAAGAAAAGATGATCAGGTAAAGATTCGCGGGTATCGTATAGAATTGGGAGAGATAGAAACTGTATTATCTAGAGAGTTAGGAGTAAAAGATAGTTGTGTTTTGGTAAGAGATGGGGTTGGTGGAGATAAACAATTAGTTGGATATGTAGTTTCTGAAAACGAATTTGATGAACAAGAAATACAAAACTCATTAAGGTCAAAACTACCCGAATATATGGTTCCTCAATTATGGGTAAGGTTAGATGAAATGCCTTTGACCAATAATGGTAAAATCGATAAAAAATCCTTGCCAGATAGAGAAACATCTCAATTTTCAAAAATAACATATGTAGCTCCAAGAAATGAAATAGAGAAGCAGTTTGCAACAATTTGGCAAAATGTATTAGAGGTGGATAAAGTTGGAATAAATGATGATTTTTTTAGTTTGGGAGGGCATTCTTTACTCGCTATGAAATTAGTGATTCAAATGAATAAAATATCTGATAAAAATATAAGTATTCTAGATATTTTTGAGCACCCTTCTATTGCAAAATTAAGTAAAAAACTACCTTCAGAAAATAATTTTGAAGATCAGGTTCTTATTGCTCTAAATGAAAAAGGGGATAAAAGGCCTATATTTTGTGCTCCTTCAGGAATCGGAAACGCTCTTCCTTTTTACAATTTATACGAACTTCTAGGAGAACAACAACCTTTTTATGCTTTTCAATGTCCTGGAATAGATGGAGAAACCCCTATTTTACAAACTGTTGAACAGATAGCATCTACTTTTATTATAGAAATGCAAAAGATTGACCCTTATGGCCCGTATTGCATTGGAGGATACTCGTTTGGAGGAAAAATAGCACTCGAGATGGCATTACAACTAGAAAATAAGGGATATGAAGTTAGTGAGCTGTTAATTTTTGATTCTGCTGTCATTAATTATCCTCCTGCTTCTATACTTATACCAGAAGAAAATCTTGAAGAATTATTATCCGAAATAATTAGCTTTATTAATCAGGAGTTTGACGTGAATATTTTGTTATCTCATTCAATATTAGAAGGTTTATGTCAAAAAGACCAGATAGAAGCAGTATATAAATTAATTGAGGAATTAAAATCACCTTTTGAAATAAAAATGAAGGGAAGAGTTCAGGTATATATTAATAATTGTACCTGCAGTTATTACCCAGAAACAAATACAAAGTTAGATACTCAGATTATTTTATTTAGAAGTCAAGATAAATTGGATATTGATCGTACTTCTCTCACAGAAGAAAGTAGAGAAATATTTGATAAAGTATTGCAGACAAAAGAATTTGGATGGCAAGAATATACTAATAAAAAAATTAAAGTATTCTCAATAGAAGCTAGTCATACAGAAATACTATCTCTTCCGCATGTTATAGAGATTAGTCAAAACTTAAAAGAAAACTTAAATATAGGACAAGGGATACTTATTGATTAATCTATAAAACACCCCGAGTATCTGTCTCAAGGGTCTTTATTCGTCTATAGTTTTAAAAAATCAAAATTTATAGAATTCGAATAATTGAGTTTACTAGGATAAATCACTCATAAATAAAAAAATAATGAAAAAATATTATGTCTATCTAGGACTATTAATGTTTTCAATATTCGGAACAGATTTAACAGATTTTGCACTAAGTGTCTGGATACTGGATCAACCAGAAGGAAGTATTGGTTTGTATTCTATGGTTTGGTTTTTTGAAGCCGCTCCAGCCATTTTTTTAGCTCCGATTATAGGAGGCTTTGTAGATAGATGGAACAAAAAAAAGATGATCATTTATGGCCAGCTAATAGCAGGATGTGGAAGCTTGACATTAATGACATTATATTATCTGGAAGAATTACATCCTTGGCATATTATGATAGTTGCAGGAATTGGATCTATTGCCAGCATGTTTGTGTTTAATTCATTTTATATATCAACAACAGCTTTGGTTCCAAAAAACAGATTAATAAATGCACAAGGAATCTCTAGTACAATACATTCTATGATTCAAATGGGAGTTCCTATACTTGCTCCTGTTTTATACAAACTTATAGGGCTTAAAAATATATTTTTTATCGATGCAATAACCTTTTTTGTATCGGTATTGGCCTTTACAGTCTTAAGTTTTGTTGTGGTTACCCAGTCTAAAGAAAAATTTAGTTTGAAAAAGGATTTTATGGTAATAAAAGAGTTTTTCAAACAAAAAAGAGGATTCACATATTTGTTTTCTTTTTTCTTTTTTATAAATTTTTTAATTGGTCTTGTTACCGTTTTACTTACTCCTTTGATTCTAGATTTTTCAAATGAATATGTTTTGGGAATTGTACTTACCGTAGTAGGTTCGGGAAGTCTAATTGGTGGAATTATCATGAGTAATAAAAAAGGATTTAAAAAACCAATCCAGATGGTTATTTGGGCCAATATTGTTGTAGGTCTTATCCTTTGTAGTTTTTTTATTCAGGTTAATCCATACATTTTGGGAATAGGAGGGATGCTGATATTGGCAATGTTCTCGATATCTGGTATTGCCAATGATACATTTTTTCAAACTGTGGTTCCAGTAGATTTGTTAGGTAGACTAACAGGAGTCGGAACTTTAATTATAGGAGGCGCTGCGCCTATAGCGTTTCTTTTATCAGGATTTGTTGTCGATAAACTTAGTAATATATTTAAGAATTTATCCCCACAAATCTTGAGTCGTTTTCCAGGAACCAGTACCACAACATCTATTGTAATCGTATTCGCAATATCAGGAGTATTGCTAACTATAATTTCATTAGTGTATAGAAAAAATAAATCACTACAAGATCTTGATAGATTGTATTTTACAGAATTAAATAAACATTAATAAGATAGTTTATAATGAATAAGATTTTAAGAAATAAAATAAAAATCATAGCAATACCTTTTGCAGGAGGTAACAAGTATAGTTTTAAAAATATACCAGAATTTTTATCAAAAGATTTTGAATGGATAACTGTAGAACTTCCAGGTAGAGGAGCTAGGTTTAAAGAGAGATTATTGGATGATATTTCAACAATGACACAAGATATTTTTGATCAGATAAATAAGCATATAAAAAATGAACCCTACCTTATTTATGGGCATAGTATGGGAACCTTATTAGGTTATGAATTAACCAAAATGTTGATTGAAAATAACAAACAATTACCAGTTTGTTTATTTTTTACAGGAAGAGGTGCTCCGGGAGTAGCTTCTAAAAAGAAAATATCCTCGTTGCCAGAAGATTTGTTTTGGAAAGAAGTCAATGAGATGGGCGGACTTCCTAATGAAATATTAGAACATCAAGATCTTTTATCTCTATACTACCCAATTCTAAAATCTGATTTCGGAGCTATAGAGAATTATACATACAATAGGATCAAAGAACCATTATCTGTGCCTTTATTTGTTTGCATGGGAAAAGATGAAGTAGGACAGGGAAAAGGCAAAGTTTCTTTGGATAAAATTAAAAAATGGAATGAAGAAACAGCGTTTCCCCAAACAATACAATTCTTAGAAGGAGATCATTTTTTCATATTTAAACACCCAAAAGCGATTGCTCAAAGAATCAGTAGTGCATGTGAATCTGTATTAAACTCCAATTACACATTAGAACTTCACTATTAAGGGTAAAAAAACAACAGAATTGGTTAAGAGGTAGTCTAACATACAAACTAACCATGATTGAGAATATATAATGAATAAAGGTAAATTATTATTAGAAAGGAAGACTTCTTTTTTTTCTGCGGGATTTTGCATCTGTAATGAAGAGTTATCAAACTTGGAAAAGAAAATGATTGTATTACATCAGGAGGAAAAGATGTATTATGAAACATTGAAAAATAATAGGAGAAAAAAAAGCTATCTTTTAGGAAGAATTTCAGCAAAAGTAGCAATATCAGAAATACTTGTTGTAAAAGTACCTTTATCTTCTATATTAATACAGAGCGGGATATTTCAGTTTCCAGTTGTGAAAAACATACAAAATCAAAATATACAAATTAGTATAAGTCATTGTGATACTTATGGAATTACCCTTGCTTTTCCCGAAGAACACCCTTTGGGGATAGATATCGAAAAAATCAATGAAGACAAAATCGATATTATGAAAGATTACCTTTGTGTTGAGGAATTTCAAAAAATAACTACTTGTTCTCTAAGTATGACCATTGGAAGTACACTCATTTGGACAGTTAAAGAAGGATTGTCAAAAATATTAAAAACAGGGTTGACCGTAGATTTTAAAATACTTGAAATTGATTCCTTAACAAAAAAAGGAGATGTATACATAAGTTATTTTAAATATTTTGGTCAGTATAAAGCGATATCATACCATATAGGAGATTACATATGTTCTATTGTATTGCCAAAGAATACTTCGCTTGATTTAAATCTATTTTGGAATATTTTACAAAAACAATACCATAGAGTAATATCTTCATAAACTATAGTATGGAGGTTTATGAAGATATCACTGCGTAGTTGTTTATAGAAAAACGCTCAGTATTGCTTGAGTAAAAACCTTTTTAATGATATGTGCATGCGATCAAAATTTTTAATAAAGAAAGTTAATGAGACACTTCGAGAATTTGATTTAGAGATAGATATAGACCAAGATCATGTTCGTTTTTTATTGTAATCAGTTCTTATGAAAGGTTCGAGGTAAATAATGAAGTTATTAAAAAAGATTACTACTAGAGAATAATTTTGGTTGTGTTCTGAATTCCAGAAGCAATTGCGGGGTGGTTCATTTTGACCAAGCAGATATTTTGTCAATATAAAAAGTAAGTTTGGAGATGAGAGTATAATTTCAAAGTATGTAAGAGATCAAGGAATTAAGAAAGACTATAAAATGTTACATAAATCTAACCAATTGAAGTTATTCTGATACCTTGTATACAGATATCGAAATAGTTCACATTACTATGAACATAGGGAGGGTTAGTAATTTTGACCGCATTGAAGGTTATTAACCAAGAGGATTAATATATAAAATGCATCAAAAGGAACCCACCTCGTCATTGATGATTACGTCTTCAAATGTTAAAAATCATGGTAGCTAGTATTACTACGAATACCTTCTCATTTTTAATCAGCTAACTTATACCATTCATCGCATACTATTTTTATTTCTTTTTTTGCTTTTTCTAGGATATTATCAACTTGTAGCGGGTATACATTCATACCATATGCTGATATGTGTGTTGAAGGGATTCCTATTATCGCGAAGCAGGATTTTAATAAGTCAGTTGCATAATTCGAGGATTTCTCTTGATCTATACCATGATCACTTCCTGTAGTCATTAGAACCAAGGCTTGTTTTTCTGTACAGAGACCTTGGTAACCTTTGTCTGTCAATAAAAAAGTCTTTCCTGATTGTATGATTGCATCAATCCAAGCTTTAACAGTAGCAGGTAAGGACAGGTTGAACATAGGATATGATAATATGATGAAGTCTGCATCTAAAACCTGTTGCATCATGGTATCATTTTTTTTCATCAATTCAGTTTCTTCAGATGACAATGGAACTCCACCGAAATTTCTTTTCACATATAAGTTTAAATTTTTTTCTAGTAGAAGATCTGGGGCGTTTTTTGCTAAATCTAGGAAGTCAATTTTGGTTTTTTGTTTATACGTTTCTAAGAAAAAATCAGTAAGCTTTTTTGTATTAGATTCAATCCTAGGAGTGTAGCTCACGACAAGTGTTTTTTTCATAATTTTAAATTTGAGGTAAAGTTAGAAGATAAAAATATGCGAAATCTTAACCAAGATTAAGAAATGAAATTAAAAAATTGTACTCGCTAGCGCATAGGTTGAAGTCAATGATTCTAATCGTACAGAAACGCCAAAAAATGAAAATAAGAAATTACAACTTACAGACTCTGATGTATCATCAGTTGAGGACAAAGTTTGTAGACAAGGAAGTCCTTAAAACATGAGCAAAAAATCAAGAGAGTCATGATTTTCACAGTATAACATCTGCCATAGCTATTTTCTTATTACTACTACTATAATCTAACATTATGCGCCTACAGACGATAAATAGAATCAAGGTGCAATTAAACTTGCCTTATCGAAGATTTTAGTAATAAAGAAAAACAGATTTTGTTCTTTAGAATAGTTTACTAATAAACGGATTAAAAATCAAATTTTTTTTATAAATTTCAGTGAATTTATAAGAATTATAATGTACATGAAGAAATGTTAAAAAAGGTTAATATGATCTATTTATTAAGAATCTATTTTATACAAAAAACGAATTCTAATTGAACTGCAACGAATACTAAATCGAGTCGTACAAAATTACTTAAAGGATTATTTTTGCCAACTTTAAAATTAAAAAGAAATTTAAACGTCATCATTATATTAAAATCTATAAAAAAGATTTGAACCATTCATTTTTTAAAATAGAAATAGATATAAAAGAAGAAAAAGAAAAGAAACCGTATTTTTCGATTTCAAAGCAAAATTACCCAAGTATTGGTTAAACCTCCACAATATTATTTTGAAAGCAAATCGAAAAACATAAGACCCTTTATCAACCAAATTCTATAACCAAATGATATTACCTACGAAAAACCTATGTCTAATAAATTTAGAGAGCAAATTTTACAGTAATGATTTCATTGGTTAAATGAATTAAAACCTATTCACAAATCATATAAATTTTAAACCATGAAAGTATTATTAGTAAACAAACTTATTATTAAAGTATTAAAATACCATATAGGCATATGTACAATATGTCTATTGTTATTTTATAATTTAGGACTCAGTCAAACAAGCCCTACTAACCTCCCCAAGGTAGGAATGGGATTAGCTGAGGTTAATTATTATTTACCCCATCACCCTTTTAACGATGCGATTAAAACAGTAAGGTGGAGAGATGTTGCTTCTTGGGATTCTAATGGTTTTCCTGCATCAGCAAATTCGGGAAGAACTGTAGAGGGGCGCATTGGAGCAGGTAATGGAAATCATTTAGATAGCGGGGAGTATGTACTAACCTGGGAAGGAGACGGTGAGGTAACTTCTACGATAGGAACTTTGGTTAGTGAAGATCTTCAGTCCAATCCTAAGCGTAGAGTTTATAATATTGATGTAAGAGGACGAAGTATTAGGATTCGAGTTAGGTCTTTTCCGGCAACTAATATAAAACTTTGGATTCCAGGTCAGGAGAATAGTTCTAGTTTATGGAACCCAGATTATCTATGCTATTTGGATGGTGTTAAAGGAGGAGTATTTAGATTCATGAATATGGAAAAATCTAATGAGTCAAGCCAAAAAGATTGGTCAGATAGAACACCTAGAAACTGGTCTACTTATGTTAATCAAAATAATAATAGTGCAGGCCATTCAATAAAAGGAGCAGTTGCTTATGAAGCTATGATTGAATTTGCAAACGAAATGCAGACCGATATGTGGATTTGTTTTCCTCATTTGGTTTCAGATGAGTATGTAAGAAATCTAGCACACTTAATAAAAACAGGTGTGGATTTATCAACAGGTGAACAAACTACACAGCCTTTGAATAGTAATCTAGCGGTTTGGCTTGAATACTCGAATGAGGTTTGGAATACTAATTTTTCTCAAACTCATTGGGTCAATGACAATTTACCAGGTAGTAATTTAGATGAAAAGTATGCTCTCAAATCTGTAGAAATGTTTAATACTTTTAAAAGTCAATTTGGTGATGATGATAGGATTATTAGAGTTTTATCAACACATACGGTTAATGGAACTAGAACCCGAAATAGGTTAAATATGGTGGATCGATCTGAATATGATGTTTTAGCTATTACTACTTATTTTCAATACGATTATCATAATTATATTTATAACAATTGGAACAATGGTGCGTTAACGCATGAAGATTTTTACAATTATATTGTAAGTCAGATGGGATCTGGTGTTTTCCGAAAAGATGAGCCTCGAAATTCAGGTATTGCAAGAACATATGAACAAGCTGATTTGTTAAATGTTCCAGTTGTTACATATGAGGGTAACGAACATTTTAATATGATTAGAAAAGTAGATACTGATAATGATGGTAGAGCTGATACTCAGATTCAAAACGCAGCTCCTGGTAGTTTAGCTTGGATGCATGATTTTGCGAGATCTGATTATATGTATAATTTATTAGAAAGGTTTCAGTTACGTCATGAAGCTTCTGGGTTAAAGACACACGTACCTTACGTGTCAGCATCTGGTTGGAGTCAATATGGACAATGGGGATATGCAGAATATGTTGGACAACCAATGAGCGAAGCTACAAAATATAGATGGTTACATGATCATTTCAATCTGGATTACCCTTGTACCGATACATCATCTTCTTATTTAAATATTTCTGATTCAAGTATTGATTTAGAACACTCTTCAGAAGAGGTAACAGTAGAAGTGACTTCTAATATAGACTGGTCTGTTTCTAGTAGTCAATCTTGGATAACTATAGACTCCAATAGTGGTACTGCCAATAGCTCTGTTACGATTAATGTTTTAGAAAACACTACTTCAGAAGATAGAACAGGAACCATTATTTTTACAGGAGCAGATGTTTCTGATAAAACACTTAGTATTACTCAAAGCGGAGTATCGGCATGTGAGGGAGCAGAATTTATAGAAACATTTAATGATACTAACTTAGAGCTGTGCTATACGTTTGATAGTTTTATTGGAACAAATGATACAGAATGGGAGTATTCTAATGCAATGAAGGGTGAGGCAATAGAGGCTGGAGACTCTAACACTATCCTTTTGAATAAAAACGGAGCTAAATTAAGTGCTACAATTCGTGATGGAATATCAGCTATATCTGCGGTTTGTATGAAAGCAGGAGGAGCTGGAGATGGCGCTCTCGATTTAAAAGTTAATGGAGAGATTGTAGCATCATATTTTAGTTCTGCTAATGATATTATTACAATTACGGCAACGGGTCTAGAGGCGAATCCTAACGACAATGTAGAGTTTGTAACTACTGCGGGAAGACCTATCATAATTGATGATATAAGAATAGTAAGTTGTTTAGAATCAAGCGCATCTTTGTCAGGTGAAATAGGGAATCAAAACAATATACTAAACATGTATCCTAATCCTATTTCAAAAGGTAATATCATTGTAGAGACCAAAGGATTTGATCGACCAACAATAGAAGTCTATAGAATGCTTGGTGGGAAAACTATATACAGAAAAGAAAACTTATCTAGGTTCGCTACAATCAATATAGATAATATGCTAAAACCTGGGATATATATTGTGCGGATTTTTGATAAGACAACAGAAAAAACACGTAAATTGATTGTAGAGTAACAAAGGAATGAATAAAAACCTAGCCCTTTTCATTTCAATCAAAAAAGTTTAAATCACTTCTATATATACAAAAGTGAAAAACTATTTAAAAAATCATTTTCTAATATGTATTGTTTGATATTAAACAATGGCTTTGATCAGAATTGAATTTAAGGTTATTTTAGTATAGATTTTTATTTTCATTCACATAAAAAATAAAACCCCTGTATTTACAGGGGTTTTTATGATTCAAAGTGGAGTCGGAGGGACTATCTATAAACTTGTATCTTATTGATTTACAGATAGTTAAAAGTTGTTTTGGTAAGTTAAGCACCGAATTAAGCACCGGATTTTAAGTGCTTGAAAAACAAGTGTTTAAATGATTTTATAGAATGTGAAATATTAGTCTTGAAAAAAAAATCTTCCAATCTTCCAATAAAAATTGATTATAAAAATCTATGATTTTTTCAAAATTTGATATTTAGTAGCCGGTATTTAAAGCCTGACTATTTCTTTTTTACGGAGAAGTAATATTTGGTCTACATACTCTTTTTTTAGTATGTTCTAAGAGGTGTTTTTATATCTGGTATTTATCTGTTCATAATTAAAATTCAAAAATAAGGATTTTTCCAATTTGATTCACCAAACTTGTTGAACCAAATTGATAATCATAGTGCGTAATAAAGTATTTATTTTTAAGCAAAATATTAGGCTTTATAGCAAAAAAGGTTTCAATGTTAAGTTTGGTTACTTCACTTTTTGTTTGGGTTACTTCACTTAAATGATTAGAAATTTAATCTTAATATCGAACTACTTTCGCTAAGAATTCTAACATCATTATTGTTTATAAAATTATAGATATGTATTGTAATCATTTTATCACAGTTTTTTTGGTTTCCTTTTGTTTTTTAAATGTGCAGGCACAAGATTTGACAAAGCAACAGAAAGAAGATTTAAAGTTTAAAGTACACATGTTTACTCATAACGACGAAGAACTTCAGACTTTGTGGTATGAAGACAGAATGGATGAAATGATGCTTCAAGGTAAACTGCGGGAGCAATATCAATTAATAGTGAAATACCATGTTTTTAAAATGAAGCAGTTAGACGAAATAGCCAGTTCGCATACTGGTCCTGAAATGCAGTCCAAACTTAAAGCGCGAGTGAATTTATTAAATGAAGATGTAAAGGACCTTTTAAATAAAGCTCAATTCGAAATTCATAAGAATAGTTGGGAAGCAATTGTTAGAGGAGTAACTCTTAGAAAAGGTTGGGCTACGAATTAGTGCCAATAAATTACATCTTCAAATATTATTTAACATTTAATTCAATATATTATGATTTGGATAGAATTACTAGTTGTTCTTTTTTTCATCTTTCTGGGTTCAAAACTGGGAAGTATTGGTATTGGTTATGCGGGTGGTGCTGGTGTTGTTGTTCTTACGTTGGTTTTTGGACTAAAAGCTGGTTCGGTTCCCGTAGATGTAATACTCATTATTATGTCTGTAATAGCTGCCATTGCTGCGATGCAAAAAGCTGGCGGACTGGATTATCTGGTAAATGTATCTGAAAAGATTCTTAGGAAAAACCCAAAGCGCGTTACCTTTATTGCGCCTACAGTAACCTATTGGATGACTTTATTGGCAGGAACAGGTCACACCGCTTATGCTGCTTTACCTGTAATTACAGAAGTAGCTAAAGAAGGCGGCGTAAGACCTTCTAAACCTTTAAGTATCTCTGTGGTGGCCTCGCAAATAGCAATTACAGCTTCGCCTATTTCGGCAGCTGTAGTGATTTTTGCAAGTTTTTTAGAGCCTTTAGGAGTGTCGTATTTACAATTGCTGGCTGTTGCTATTCCTTCGACTATTTTGGCTTGCTTGGTTGGAGCTATTGTTTCTAATAAACTAGGAAAACCCCTGGATGAGGATCCAGAATATCAAAGACGTGTGGCGTCTGGATTGATAAAACAAAAAACAGAGGAACGTAGCGAAAGTCCCAAAAGCGCAAAATGGTCTGTAGGGATTTTTGGTATTGCCATATTAATTATAGTAACCTATGCAAGCTTAATTTCTAAGAAAGTGGGGTTAATTCCAGATCCAGCTATCGGTAGAAATCATGCTATCATGGCTATTATGTTATTGGCAGCTATGGTGATTGCATTGATCTGTAAAATAAAGCTTGCTGAAGTTACCAATATGTCAACTTTTAAATCAGGTATGAGTGCCGCTATATGTGTTCTTGGTGTTGCCTGGTTAGGAGATACCTTTGTGAGTAATCATATTGTAGAAATTAAAGCAGCAGCGGGAGGTATTTTAAATGAATATTCTTGGATGCTGGCAGTTGTTTTATTCTTAGCAAGTATGCTACTGTATTCACAAGCAGCAACTACCACAGCATTAATGCCAGCTGCTTTAGCATTAGGAGTAAGCCCTATTGCAGCGATAGCTTCTTTTGCAGCCGTTAGTGCACTATTTGTATTACCTACGTATCCAACCTTATTGGCCGCGGTAGAAATGGACGACACAGGTTCTACCAAAATAGGAAAATATGTATTTAATCATTCATTTATTATACCCGGAATAGTAACTATTGCTTCAAGTGTAGCATTTGGATTTCTTTTTGGCAGTATGATATTATAAAGCAATAAAAAACAAAAAAATATATAAAGATGAAAACTAGAGTAGAAGAAGATTTATTAGGCAAATTAGAAATAAACAGAGATCTATACTATGGTGTTCATACACAAAGAGCCATTAATAACTTTCAAATTTCAAATTCGATAATAGGAGATTATCCGTTTTTTATAAAGGGGTTAGTAGTTACTAAAAAGGCTTGCGCATCAGCTAATAAAGAAATAGGAACCATTCCATCAGATAAAGCTGATATGATAATCCAGGCGTGTGATGAAATTCTCGAAAATATAGATAAGTACGCGCCCTATTTTCCTTCAGACGTATTTCAAGGAGGTGCAGGTACTTCTGTAAACATGAATGCTAATGAAGTGATTGCTAATGTAGCTTTAGAACTTAATGGTCACGAGAAAGGAAGTTATGATATTCTACACCCTAATGATCATGTAAATAAATCACAGTCGACCAATGATGCTTATCCAACAGGGTTTAGAGTAGCTGTCTATTATTATATGAATCATTTGATGGAAAAAATCAATGTGCTAACCACTAGTTTCGATAAAAAGGCTGCCGAATTTAAAAAAGTAATTAAAATGGGTAGAACGCAATTACAAGATGCTGTACCTATGTCTTTAGGAGATGAATTTGGAGCTTGGTCAACAAACCTAAAAGAAGAAACCAAAAATTTAAAAAATAGTCGTGACCTCATTTTAGAAGTTAATTTGGGTGCTACAGCAATTGGAACAAGGGTAAATGCTCCTGATGGGTTCACAGAATTGTCCATAGGGTATTTACAACAATTCACAAAGGCTAGTTTTGTGCCTGCTGCAAATTTGATAGAAGCTACTTCAGACTGTGGAGCGTATGTTATGATTTCTGGAGCCTTGAAAAGAACAGCGGTGAAGTTATCTAAAATTTGTAATGATTTAAGATTACTTTCTTCTGGACCCAGATGTGGATTAAATGAAATTAACCTTCCAGAAATGCAAGCTGGTTCTTCTATCATGCCAGCAAAGGTAAATCCAGTAATTCCCGAAGTAGCCAATCAGGTGTGTTTTAAGATTATTGGAAATGATGTGACGATTTCATTTGCTTCCGAAGCAGGACAATTACAGTTAAACGTAATGGAACCTGTAATTGCGCAATGTATGTTCGAGTCAGTTGAATTACTCTCCAATGCGTGTGTTACTCTTGCAGAAAAATGTATTGATGGTATCACTGCCAATGAAGAGCATACCAAGCAAATGGTATTTAATTCTGTTGGAATTATTACCTTCTTAAATCCATATATAGGTCACCATATGGGAGATGTTATTGGTAAAGAAGCTGTTGCTACAGGTAAAAGTATTCGTGAATTGGTACTTGAGAAAGAATTGCTTTCCGAAGAAGAATTAGATAAAATTCTCAGTGTAGATAATTTGATGCATCCTAAATACACAGCTGCATTGCATAAATAAAATTGAGTATTCAAAAAACAATAGAGAATTACAAACTCTTTTATTATGAAATTCCTAAATATAAAAATGATGGCTTTTCTAATGGCAGTTACTATAACTGCTGTTGGGTTTGCTCAAGACACAGACCTCCCAAATGTTAAGATTCTAGCAACTGGAGGTACCATAGCAGGATCGGCTTCGTCTGCCACTTCTGGGAGTTATTCAGCAGGTCAGATTGGTATTCAAACCATGATTAATGCAGTACCTGGTATAGAAAAACTGGCTGATGTATCTGGAGAACAAGTTGCCAATGTAGGATCACAAGATATAACAGTTGAGATTTGGTTGAAATTGGCAAATCGTATTAATGAACTGCTAGCTTCTGACGACGTTGATGGCATTGTGGTAACTCATGGTACTGATACACAAGAAGAAACGGCATATTTTCTAAGTTTGGTTGTCAAAAGTGACAAGCCAGTGGTTACCACAGGATCTATGCGTTCCTCAACATCTATTAGTGCTGAAGGTCCTTTGAACCTATACAATGCAGTTGCTATAGCTTCAAATCCAGAAGCTAAGGGAAAAGGTGTGATGGTATCGCTCAATGACCAAATACATGCAGCCCGCGACGTGAGTAAAATGAATACAACCAATGTCAATAGTTTTCAATCCCCTATTAAAGGTATGTTGGGTGGCGTGTTTTATGGCAGGTTGGGCTTTTTTCGTGAACCAAACACAAAATTCGGAAACACAAGTAAGTTTTCAATAACTGATGTTAAAAAATTACCCCGGGTTGATATTATTTATGCCTATGCGGATATGTCTCCAGATTTAATAGATATGCATGTTAAAGCTGGTGCCAAAGGAATTGTAATTGCTGGTGTTGGGAATGGTAACATGACGGATGCTATCCTGAATGCAGCAAAGAAAGCCTACGAAGACTATGGTGTTATCGTTGTTAGAAGTACACGTGCTGCCACTGGATGGGTTTTGCGGGACAACGAATTTAAAGATGAAGATTATCACACTGTTGCATCTGGAGATTTAAATCCTGCTAAGGCAAGAATTTTATTAATGCTTGCGCTTTCTGGAGGTGAAAAATTGAATGAAATGCAAAAGCTTTTCGACACCTATTAATTTAACAAAAATAGATTATGGCACTTAATCCACTATTTTTCAGGAAAACACTTGTTGCGGGAACAGGGCTATTCTTATGTGTATTCTTGGTGGTACATCTTTCTGCAAATTGTATTCTGTTATTACCAGAAGACATTGCAAGAGGAATGTATAATTCGTATTCGACTACCTTAAGAGAAAGTCCATTGATAAAGGTTGTGGCTTATTTGTTATACCTATCTATTATTCTTCATGTGGTGTATGCATTACTGATTACTATCAGAAATAGAAAAGCTAAACCACAAAAATATGTAATGAATCACGCTAGTGAAAATAGCAGCTGGTCTTCCAGAAATATGGGGATTTTAGGAACTCTTATTTTGATCTTTATCGTTATACATTTGGTAAATTTTTGGGCTCGTATCAAATTAGGATTCGGTGATGTCGTAGCATTAGATATACATGGAAATAAGGATGTATATGCAGTTACATATAGCCTTTTTCAGAACATCTATTATGTCATTTTTTATACCATTATGTCTATGCCTCTGGCATTTCACTTGTATCACGGTTTTAAAAGCAGTTTCAAAACCTTAGGCTTTTATCATAAAAAAGGATTAAAGATTCTGGCAAAGATCTCTTTGGGGTACGCTCTTATTATGGGTATTGGTTTCGGGATTATACCATTTATTGTTTATTTTAAATAGTAGCAGGAATATGAAATTAGATTCAAAAATTCCAGAAGGAAAACTAGAAGATAAGTGGCGTAACTATCAGGTTACATCACAATTGATCAATCCAGCCAATAAAAAGAAGTTGAATGTTATTGTCGTTGGCTCAGGACTTTCGGGTGCAGGAGCAGCTTCTACACTTGCAGAATTAGGATACGATGTACAATGCTTCTGTTACCAGGATTCTGCCAGAAGAGCACATTCTGTAGCAGCACAAGGAGGTATCAATGCCGCAAAGAATTATCAGCATGATGGTGATAGTGTTTGGAGGATGTTTTATGATACCTTGAAAGGAGGAGATTTCAGATCTCGTGAGGCGAATACCTACAGGCTTGCAGAATTATCGGCTCCGCTTATTGATCACTACGTACAACAAGGAGTTCCCTTTGCAAGAGAATACGGAGGGGTTTTAGTCAATCGTAGTTTTGGAGGAGTACAAGTACAACGTACTTTTTATGCCAGAGGGCAAACGGGGCAACAATTATTAATGGCTGCATATTCTCAGTTGTATAAAATGGTACGTGCAAAGAAGGTAAAAATGTTCCCACGTAGTGAAATGCTGGATTTGGTAGTTATAGACGGAAAAGCAAAAGGAATCATCGTTCGTGATTTGGTAACAGGTGAACTTAAACGCTACGCTGCGGATGCTGTAGTACTTGCTACTGGTGGGTATTCTCGTGTTTTTAGATTATCTACACTTGCTATTGGATGTAATGGTAGTGCTTTATGGAAAGCTCATAAAAAAGGAGCCTTATTTGCAGCTCCCAGTTTTACACAGATTCACCCAACAGCATTGCCACAATCTAGCGAGGCACAATCAAAGCTTACTTTGATGTCCGAATCCTTACGTAATGATGGGCGTATTTGGGTGCCCAAACAGCAAGGAGATACAAGAAAAGCAAACGATATTCCTGAAGAAGAAAGAGATTATTATCTAGAGCGTAGATATCCGAGTTTCGGAAACTTAGCACCTCGTGATATAGCCTCGAGAGCCGCAAAAGAGAGAATAGATGCAGGATACGGTGTTGGGAGATTAAAGAATGCGGTTTATCTTGATTTTAGACATGCAATCGAAAAATTCGGAATCCAGACCATCAAAGATCGCTATGGAAACCTCTTTACGATGTATAAAAAAATCACGGGGATTGATGCTTATAAAGAACCCATGCAAATATCGCCTGCAGCGCACTTCTCTATGGGAGGATTGTGGGTAGATTATGAATTAATGACCACTATACCCGGATTGTATGCGATAGGCGAATGTAATTTCTCTGATCATGGTGCAAACCGTCTAGGCGCTAATTCATTGCTTCAAGCTAGTATTGATGGCTATTTTGTACTGCCAAATACGATAAATAATTACCTGGCAAGCGCTTTAAAAGAAGATCACCCTACTACAAATCATCCTGAATTTGAAAAAGCTGAGAAAGAGGTAGAAGTGAGTATAGATAGAATTTTGAATATCAATGGTACGAAAACCGTAGATCATTTCCACAGAGAATTAGGGAAAGTGATGTGGCAAGAGTGTGCTATGAGCCGCAATAAAAAAGGATTAAAAAATGCTATAGCACAAATAAAAACGATACGTGATGAATTCTGGAAAGATGTAAAAATTACCGGTAGTAGTAATGAATTAAATACAGAACTAGAAAAAGCATTACGACTAGCCGATTTTATTGAACTCGGAATCCTTATGTGTACCGATGCTTTAGAGCGTGATGAATCCTGTGGAGCACATTTTAGAGAAGAATTCCAAACCGAAGATGGTGAAGCCGTGAGAGTAGATGAAGACTATTCGTATGTATCTGCCTGGGAGTATGATGATGGCGATTTTAAGTTGCACAAGGAAGCACTAGAATTTGAATTTGTAAAACCTTCGGTTAGAAGTTATAAATGATGAGCTTATGAAATGAGCCATATTAAGTTTTTGGAACTTACCAAAATGATTATTGGCGAATTACATCTGACCTATTAAAATCAATGAAAAATAAACAGATGAAAGTAATATTCAAAATTTGGAGACAGGAAGGTCCTGATAAAAATGGAGTGATCAGAGATTATGAGGTGGATGGATTAACAGAAGATATGTCTTTCCTGGAAGCATTGGATCACCTTAATGAATTATTGGTTCTTAAAAACGAAAAAGTAATCGCTTATGAGTATGATTGTCGTGAAGGAATTTGTGGGCAATGTGGTGTTTTTATTAATGGTCGTGCACACGGTCCACACGATAATATGACTACCTGTCAATTACATATGCGTAGCTTTAAAGATGGAGATACAATTGTAGTAGAACCTTGGAGAGCTGCTTCTTTTCCGGTAATTAAAGATTTGATTGTAGATCGCTCTTCATTTGATAGAATTATAGAACAGGGAGCATATATTACAGCAAAAACTGGAACAGCACCAGAAGCGAATGCCATTCCCATACCCAAAGAAGTTTCAGATAATGCTATGGATGCTGCTGCATGTATTGGATGTGGAGCCTGCGTGGCAACCTGTAAAAATTCCTCTGCCGCATTATTTACTTCTGCAAAAATTAATCACTTCAATAGACTACCACAAGGAAAAGCAGAAGAACATAAACGTGTCGAAGAGATGACCTATCAAATGGAAATTGAAGGATTTGGTAGTTGCACTTTTACTGGTGCTTGCGAAGTAGAATGCCCAGAGGGGATTTCAATACTTAATATCGCAGAAATGAATGCTCGTAACGCTAAAGCTAAGTTATTTGGTTAGCATAAGTTTTTTGGATAATTAAATTATTTAAGTGTATGAAAAATGTCAATTTTCCTTTGATAAAAGTAATAGTGATTGTTATGGCTTTACTCCTAATGAATGGAATATATGCGCAAACCACTACTACAAATACTGAAGAAACAAAGACTTCAGAAACTGAAACAAAAGATTCAAATTGGATCGACGAAATCGCCTCTAGAGTTACTCCTTATGGTAG
Organism: uncultured Aquimarina sp.; assembly: GCA_947498785.1. Taxonomy (GTDB): domain Bacteria; phylum Bacteroidota; class Bacteroidia; order Flavobacteriales; family Flavobacteriaceae; genus Aquimarina. The sequence goes on from CANMLS010000005.1 coordinate 221,886, forward strand.
TATACGAATTGGAGCTGGTTTTGCAGAAGAAGGTGAAATAGGAATTTCAAATAATGCGCCACGCGTAGGGTTAAAATTTAAACATGCCTTGTCTAATAGCGAAGCAGAAAATTTTAATATTATTGGTGGCATTGAGTTTGGTTTAAACCTTGTGTCAAGAGATGATACGGTAGAATTTGCGGTAGATCCAGGAGCAGGGATTGCACAAGTGGGTGATGCGGTGTTTACCAGATTAGGATTTGTGGGAGTTTCTTATCAAGATTTTGAATTTACATTTGGGAAACAAAACTCGGTGTATTATACAATGGGAGCTGTTGAGATAGATCGCTTCTTAGCTTTTGGAGGCGCTGCTATTGGGGTCTGGAACATCTCTGATGGTGGAGTTTCTGGGACAGGTCGTGCTAATCAAGTATTCATTCTAAAATATCAAAAGAACGGATTAAGTCTGGGAGCTCAAGCAGAAGCAAGAAATATCTCAGATAATAGTGAAAGTATTGATACTTATGGATTTGGAGCTAATTATAAAATTGGAGGTTTTGGTATTGGAGTTGGTTATAATAAGGTAAATGATGGGGTAGAAGATCCATTTCCAAATCAAGCTAAAGATGGAGACGAAGCTTTTGTTACTTCTGCTTCTTTTGAAAAAGATCGCTTTACGGTAGCTGCGTCCTATGCTATTTTAAAACAACATCAACGGTTTGGGGATGATATTTTTTATGATGCTACAGGTATCGAATTCTATGCTCGTTATAAATTCTCAACTAATAAACGATGGCATGTTGCTGCTGGTTTCAATTATTTAAAACCAGATGATGATCAAAATCTAGGAGGTTTCGACACCAAATTCGGAATTACTGAAGTAGGCTACAACTTTAAAAAATCCAGTCATATATTTGCCGCTGCAAAAATAGATTATAGTGAAAATGGTATTGGTGATAGACGTAATCAAAGTGTTTTTGGAGTAGGGATACGATTTGGGTTTTAATTAGATTTATTTTAATCTTAACTATGGATATAACCTTATTCACTATTCTAGATATTCTGGGAACAATTGCTTTTGCAATTTCTGGAGCTTTAAGTGCTATCAATAGAAAATTTGATCTCTTCGGTATTTTTATAGTTGCTTTTGTTACAGCTCTTGGAGGTGGGATTTTAAGAGATATTCTCATTGGCAGTACACCTGTTTGGTGGATGAGTCACACTTACATTCTACATTTTATAAGTGGCTCCGCAATTTTTGCAATTGTGTTTAGGAATAAAATAGATTATCTGGCAAAATCCTTATTTTTATTTGATACTATTGGTCTGGGAGTTTTTACCATTATTGGTGTTGAAATAGGAATTCAGGCAAATTTAGATCCTTTAGTAAGCGTAATTCTAGGAACAATGACTGGGTGCTTTGGTGGAGTTATACGAGATATTTTATGTAATGAGATTCCTGTGATCTTTAGAAAAGAAATTTATGCCATTGCTTCTTTGGTAGGAGGGGTATGTTTTGTGATACTTTTTTATTTAGATATAGCTTCAAATATTATTTATATATCTACAATTGCTTTGGTGATCATTATTAGAATAATAGCGGTTAGATTTGCTGTTTCGCTACAATCGGACATTTTTTTCCTCAAGCCAGACAATTTTGTCTGGCTTTTTCAATATTATGCCTTTCTAGATTATTCAATAAGAATCAAGATCAATTGGGATCAAGTTCAATTGTTGTGTTTACGCAAATATCCTGGTTAATCTAAAGAGGAAGAATTCTACATTTTTAACCTCACTGCTATACCAGAAGTTAGCGTAGTTGGTATTATGAAGAGTTTATAAGTTTAATTTTAAGTTGGTATATGGGTTTGTTTTAAATTATGAAATATTGTATCTCAGTATTTAACATTTGATATGGAGATAAGACCCAAATTAAAAGTATCTTTGCAATGATAAAATTCGTAAAGCTTCAATTTAATTTTGTTTTTTCAAATTCAATATTCTTTTCTTGCTCTCTTTTTTTCTCGGCAATAGTGCAAAAACATTTTTAAGCTAAATGTAAGGATAGCAACATCAGTTTGGACGCTGTTTTCAACGTAGAACAAGTCCTTATAATTGGATATTTCTGTTTGTTTCTCAATCTTTTTATGCTTATACATCGTCCTCGAATTATACTTGGACAGGCTTAAAACAAAAAGCTGGTAGTATCAAAAATCTAATTTTTCCCGAAAGAACAAACTCTAACTTCTCAAAAAAAAAACGCTAAGAAGCAGAGTAAATAATTATATCAAACAAACATTAAATAGAATATTAAGTAATAAATACAAAGTAATGAAAGAAGGAACAGTAAAATTTTTCAATAGTGCCAAAGGATTTGGCTTTATTAAACTCAAGGATTCTGATGAGGATGTCTTTGTACATCAAAGCGGTATTATAGATGAAATTCGTGAGAATGATAACGTAAAATTTACGATGGAAAGAGGTGAAAAGGGAATGAACGCAGTCAATGTTGAATTGATTAAATAACAAGTCCTGTCGCTCTGAAAATGTTGAAAAGCCATCTATTTGAAGATGGCTTTTTATGTCTTATACCCTAATACTGACAATACGCTTAAATTTTGAGTATCTAACATCCAGATTCAAGGATAATTGAAATATTTAGATTGCCCGAGGAAGCTTAAATATATATTCTTAAAGCAAAACTCCCTACAAAAAAACAAAAAATGACAATACAGATAAAACTTTTCTTAATAGCGCTGATGTCATTTACCATTTGCCATTCCCAAGAAATAAATCAGATAAGACAATTAGAGGGGGTTTATCAAGGACAGGTTGAGGGTGGTTATTCGTTTTGTTGTAAAACTGAATCAGGATCTGAGAGAATACTGGTTTTCAAAGAAATTCTGAATGTTATACTTGAAAAACATCCATTACATATCGATAAACTTGTTGGACAAAAATTCATAATCTCGTTTACTAAAGATATAATTATTGAAGGAAAAGGTAGTAGAGAAGTATGGACTATATTACGCTTACAGAAGCTTGTGCCTGGGCAACATCTTGGAGATTGATATAAAACTTTAATTCACAATAGTAAAAGGCCTGAACCCTTTTTTATTCTACAGGAAAAGCTTTCAATGTTTTGATGATTTTAATAGAATTTATTCTTTTACGCGATCATATTTTAAATATAAAAACACCTTGTAAAAACATGAGTACCAAACTATACATCAAATATATGGTCAGTTTGCGATGCAAAATGATGGTTAAAGAAGAACTTAAAAAATTGGGATTACAATATGCGGTGGTTGATTTGGGTATCATTGAGATATTAGAAGATATAACAACAGAACAGCGAAAACAGCTGAAAGAAAACCTGTTAAATTCAGGATTAGAATTATTAGATGATAAGAAGAGCATTCTAATTGAAAAAATCAAAAATATCATTATAGAAATGATCCATTACACAGATGAATTGCCTTTAGTGAATTACTCAGATTATATCAGTAAAAAGGCAGATTATAACTATACATATCTGGCTAATATATTTTCAGAAGTGAAGGGGATTACTATTCAGCAATTTATTATTATTCATAAAATTGAAAGAGTCAAAGAATTGCTTATTTATGACGAATTAAATCTTACAGAGATTGCTTATAGGCTGCACTACAGCAGTGTTGCTCATTTATCTAATCAATTCAAAAAAGTTACAGGTTTGACACCTACATTTTATAAAAAATTGAAAGAAAAGCGCAAAAAGAACCTGGAAGATTTATAACCAATTATATCATGTTAGCCAGATCTTAAACATATAAACCAATCTTTTATACCAATTTACAGGATACCACTTTTTCAATTTTGCATCATTTAGATAAACAGATATATTGTTTTGATACTTACATATCACAAAATACCCTGCATTAAGTTCAATGATTGCTGTTTTACCTGTAGCATTTCTTATCCTAATAGGTAAACCCATAGATAAAATTATTTTTTTATTCATAACCATAAAGGTGACCTGTTTTTTGCCAGAAACCATGCTTATTGAAGGTTATTTTATACTAAATAATCTTTTGCTGTATTGATATTTGAGAATGTGTGATATATGTAATATGGATTTAATGTAGTATAACACAATGTATATTTAATTATCCCATTTTTGTAGTAAAATAAAAGCAAAATGGATGATCAAGATATAAATCAAATAAAGAATGCATTGAAAAATGGCAAATGGAAGAAATTATTCATTTTGGCATTTGTATTTATACTACTAATAGCATTTAAGCCATGGGTTCAAGTAGGAGCAGGTGAAAGAGGAATTGTTCAAAATTTTGGGGCAGTTCAAGATGTTGTACTGGGGGAAGGGATTCACTTCAAAATACCAATAATGCAAACAGTGATTCTAATGGATGTAAAGATCCAAAAAACAATGACTGATGCTGCATCCTCTTCCTCAGACCTTCAGGATGTAGATTTATCAGTGGCCTTGAATTATCATATTATACCGGATAAAGCAAATTTAGTGTACCAAACCATTGGAGTAGAATTTAAAGAGCGTATTATTGATCCAGCCATTCAAGAGGTAATGAAAGCTGTTTCAGCCAGATATACTGCAGAAGAATTAATTACCAAAAGACCAGCCGTTAGTACCGAAATGCAACAGGCACTTACCTCAAGACTGCTTGCATCAAATATATCAGTTGATGCTTTCTCTATTATCTCTTTCAGTTTTTCTCAAACTTTTACTGATGCCATTGAAGCAAAACAAACAGCAGAACAAAATGCATTAAAGGCTAAGCGAGATTTGGATAGGATAAAAGTCGAGGCAGAGCAAACTATTGCTGCTGCAACAGCTGAAGCAGAGGCGCTACGTTTACAAAAAATGAATATTTCACCTGATCTAATTGAACTGAGAAAAATAGAAGCAAATCTTAAAGCAATAGAAAAATGGAATGGAGTTTTACCACAAGTAACAGGCGCAGGTGCTATACCCTTTATCGGAGTAAGTGATGTTGCTAAAAAGCTAAAACAATGATAGGGTAATCTTATGAGATCAATCTTTAGCTTATGATAATTTTATTTGTAATGATTCATTTGATTTCTTTTAAAACAAAAAAAAGTTAACATATAACTGTTTTTAATATAATCAAAATTAGTATTTAGCTTCATATTGGGTTTGATAAAAAAAGGTCATCGCCTATGAAAATAATAGATTTCATAACTAAATGGAGCAACAATTACATCATAATTGTTGTTTTAGTCATTTTGGTGACAATGGCGCTTATCAAAGTATCAATATGGGTACTCAATAAGTACATTCTGCATACTTCAAAAAAATCTCAAATAGCGCCTACTCATTATCATTTTTTTAAAAATGCAGTTGCTTTTCTATTTTGGCTAATTGCCTTAGCCACCATTACTTTCCTAATCCCTCCTCTCAAAGCTTATGCACTTACGGTTTTTGCAAGTGCTGGTATTTTTCTAGCTATTCTTGGGTTAGCTGCGCAACAAGCCTTATCTAATATTGTTAGTGGAACTTTTATTGTTATTTTCAAGCCATTTAGAGTTGGTGATTTTATCACAATTGCTAATCAATATACAGGGACAGTAGAAGATATTACTTTAAGACACACAGTAATTGTCAATTTTGAAAATAGAAGGATCATTATTCCAAACTCAATCATAAGTAGCGAAACAGTCATTAACAGCAGTATAGCAAACGAAAAAATATGTGAGTCCATTATTATTGGAATTAGTTACGAAAGCGATATTGATACTGCAAGAACCATTATGAGAGAGGAAGCAGAAAAACATCCTTTTTGTATTGATAACCGATCTAAGAAGGAAAAAAATAAAGACCTAGAAATTGTTCGGGTATTTCTTATAGGCTTTGGCGAAAGTAGTGTGAATCTGAAAGCAAGAGTATGGTGTGATAATCCATACAAAGCTTTTGATATGCACTATGATATTAATCAATCCATAAAAAAAAGGTTTGATAAAGAAGGTATTGAAATTCCATATCCGCATCGTACAATTGTCTATAAAAAAAACTTAAAAAAAGAAAAATAATGTAACACCTTCTTCAGAATAATTACTTGCCTATTTTCTAGAGTCAGTTGAGAAAACCCCAAATGTGTTACTATCTAATCATATTCTAATAGATTGTTAACCTGTTGAATAGGTTAAAAGGTGTTTGAAAAAAGTTATAGAAAAGTGTGATATATGTAATGTAAGCTAGAACTAGTGTAACGCATTAAATCATTAATTAACTGATTTTTGTATACATATCATACTGCTTTTATATGTAGTGTGTTAGTAATAATTTAAAAAACAGAAAATCATGTCAAAAGAAAAAGAAGGTAAATCCAAGTCAGGTAAAAAAGCTCCAGCAAAAAGTTTGAAAGAAAAGAGGGCTGCAAAAGCTGCAAAAAGAAAAGAAAAAAGGAGTGGTGAATAAACGTTATGTAACAAATCACCATCATGTTGTTTAACATCAAACTTCTAGTATATTCTCTATGAAAAATCAAGAATTAGAAAAATCCTTTACACATAAGCTAGTTGATATAGTTGAATACGTACCTGGATCAGTAGTTATGAAAGCAATTCTGAAGAAAAAAACAGGAACTGTTACCGTATTATCATTCGATATGGGAGAAGCATTGCCTTCAAAAACATCTCCTTTTGACAATCTTATTCAGATTATAGACGGAGAAGCTGAGGTTATTATTAATGAAGAACTCAGTACAATTGAAACTGGCCAGACAATCATTATCCCGGCTCATGCAAGGAATATAGTAAAAGCTAATAAGCGTTTTAAAATGTTGTCAACCATCATTAAGAGTGGTTATGAGGATGTAAGTATTTAAAATTTAAATAGTAAGTATATATGGTTGGACAAGAAGGTAAATTCAAATCAGGAGATATTGTTTACTCCAAAGTAAACCCTGAAGTTAAATTGATTGTGCGGTTATACTACCGTCGAATATACTATTGTACGTTTGCTGAAGATCCTAAGAAAAAGGAAGTAGTATTTTTTGAAAGAGAGCTTGTACAATGATTGTTTAAAAAGATAAAAGTTAAGAATAAAATGACATGCACATAAAATGACAAAAGAATTACGCATAACAAAAAAGCAAAGCTTTCATTTCAATATCCCGAAAAAGAAACCGAAGATTGCTTACTTCATATTGACACATCGCTTCCCTAAACAGTTCAGACGATTATTTAAGGCAATTTATCACCCAGGAAATCACTACTTAATCCATATTGATCAAAAATCTAATGCTACTACTAAAAAGGATATTAAAACTTTTTTAGAAGATTATTCTAATGCTTATATTTTAAAAAGTGAGAATGCAGTGTTTGGAGGATACAGTCGAGTACAGTCTGAAATTAATGGAATGAAGTACCTCTTAAAACGTTGTCTCAAATGGGACTTTTTTATAAATCTAAGCGGTCAGGATTTTCCTTTGAAATCTAACAATTTTATATTTGATTTTTTGGGCAAGAATATAGGTAAAAACTTCATGAAGATTGCTAATCAAAATAGAGATCGCCCAGATACGATGAATCGAATTGAAAACTATTTTCAAGAAACTGATATTGGTTTTTCGGGCATACCTTATCAAAGATCCTTTATGAAAAATGTAACCCCATATATAGGAGGGCAATGGATGATCTTGACCAGGACTTGCTGTGAATTTATCTGCTATAGCCCTGAAGTAAAAAAGTTTGAAGATTTCTATCGCAATATATGGATAGCTGATGAATCATTTTTTCAGACAATACTCATGAATACTTCATTCAAAGAAACAATCGTAAATGATGATAAAAGAGCTATTATATGGGTGTCTGAAGAAGGGATAAAATTGAAACCAAAAACTTTGACTGGATCGGATATTGACTTTTTGATGCAAGGAGATAACTTATTCGCCCGTGAATTTGATGTTAATATTGATGCATTGGTACTGGATTTTTTGGAAGAATCTATAAAAATAAATCCAATACTAAATAATTCTATTAATATAGACTTTAATCTTGTTCCAACTCTTAATATGGATACAAAAAAAGGTGCTGTATTAAGCCCAGAAACAATTACAAATCCGCCAACTCAATTAAGAAAACTTAATGGCAATAAATAAATAGTAAAATGGCTAAAAAGAATATTACAAGAAGTTGGAGAGAGCAAAAGGTGATGCTCAAACGAAGGTTTCCACTTCTATCGGACAGGGATTTTGATTTTAAAGATGGGCAAAAAGAAGCAATGCTCGATAATCTTGCTATCAAACTTAAAAAAACAAGAACAGAGCTAGAAGTACTTTTTACCGAATTACAAACCTATTGAATTATACTTAACAAAAATAATCATGCATAAATTTAAAATACAACCGCTTGCTGATAGGGTGCTGGTAAAAGCAGATATCGCAGAAGAAAAATCAAAAGGAGGTATCATTATCCCAGATACTGCTAAGGAGAAACCGCAAAAAGGTATTGTACTAGCTGTCGGTAAAGGTAAGAAAGATGAACCCATGACCGTAAAGATTGGTGATGCCGTATTATATGGTAAATATTCTGGAACAGAAATTACGGTTGAAGGTATTGATGCGCTTATTATGAAAGAGTCAGACATCTTTGGTATTGTTCAATCAACTGCTACTTTGGAACTTATATAAGAATAAATATTGAAATAGATAAATGAGAAACGAAAATACACTTGTTCCCAATTTTTTTTGTTATGTTTTTGCAAAAGTGTAGGGTATGGATGCTCTAGGAGAGGTTAATGAAATACAATAGGAGCAAACAATATATCTAAAGATAAAAGAACACTTTATCTGGATAATCAAGAGCGGCCGATTGGACATATGATTCCTTTAAAATACCATAATTGGCGTATTTCTTATTCTTTTCTACCGCCCAACCAATATTGCCATAGTCAAAATGCCAATATTCTTTATGATCACAAACAAAATCTTCATTTTCAAAAAGTTCCATAAGAAACTTTCGGTTTTTCCTTGCTTCTTCACTAATACTAGGGTGTTTGGGGTAGCATTTTTCATTCAAATCAATTTGAAGTCCATCGTTGGTTCCAAAATCGAGTACGCATTTTTTTCTTAAATCATAAATCAGCGCATCAACAGCACCTCCTGTTGCATGGGTAGATTGTCTTTTTGGAGCAATAAACATTGACACTATTTCGTCAATTTCTTCTCCTGTTTTTTTAGGGTATTTCTTTTTCAAAAAACTAACTTTTTGATTCCATAATTTTTGCTGATGTTCAAATGATCTCCAGGCTGATCTAATAATTAGTTTTTTGCCCTGACTATACAGAAGCTTACTGATTCGACCTATTTTTTCGTAGATCTCTTTTCTAACTAAATAACGATAGTTTTTTTGAATGGATTTTTCAAATATTAAATTAAAATCTGAATCTTGAAGGCTCATCAACGGCGAGTTATTCTCCTTTACAACCATAATAGCCGTTTTCTTTTTGTGCAATTTGTCTTTTTCTACTACTATTGCGCAATACTCTTTTGCAGTTATCGGTGTCTTGATGTTTTTAAAAATATAGGATGAACTCATAGCGGTAACTAATGCTCCATATTTTAATGCAAATGACACCTCGTCTCCAACTTTTAATTCTTCTTTTTTGGCATTGATTATAATGTGATCGCTACCAGCTCCCAGGATTTCAATATCTAATTTTGGGGTTAGTCCAGCAACCATTACATCCTGAACACCTATTGCCAAAATAGCCCGTCGTATCATACCTTGGTCTTTAAATTTTGGTTTGTTACCAAAAGCGTCAAGGCCAATTTCGCCATCTGGTACGGATGATTTGTTTTTCAGTTCGATAACCTCGGCTGTCATTATAAAGGCGTCTTGATAAAGTTTTGGAATCGGTTTTCCTGTTAAGGGTTCATAACCCAAAAATATAGATTCTCCTAATCTCAAATTATTTATCCTACCAACATCTTTTGTAGTGCTGAACCAATTATAATTAGCCGAATTTCCTCCTGAAATTATGGATAGTTTAATATGAAATTTTTTTTCAATACTAACAGCTATAGTAGACAGTATGTCCATCTTTTCTGTTGTGGGTTTAACTCCCGAAAAACAAGCGAGATTTGTACCTATTCCTTTAAGTTCAATACCTTTAAGGGTTAGGACCTTTTTGATCGTGTTTTCTAATTGTGATGGGAGGATACCTTCGCGCAAATCCCCTAATTCTACCATGAGTATGATTTTATGAACCTTACCATGCAGGAGAGCAAATTCTGAAAGTTTTTTTATAACAGATAACTCTGAATTTAAACTCATATCGGTATCTAATACTACAGATTCTGCCTGACTTATCATAGGTGTCCTAATCAATAGAAAAGTAGCTTTTACACCAGCCTCTTGCATTTTTTTGATATTTGCTATTCTTGAGTCAGCAAGAATTTTTACCCCGCTCTTTACCAAAATATTAGCAATATGCGGATGCCCACAAACTCCTTTGGTAACAACGATTATATTGATGCCTTTTGACTGAAAAAGGGAACTTAGAACCTTGGCATTATGAGCGATTTTGCCAAGATTAATGTCTATTCTTGGGGTTGACATAGTAGTGGATTGACACGAATTAAATCGGGGAATATTTCATAAAGTTTTTCTATCAGCTTACTACAGTCGTTTTTTAAGACATCAGTGACAGGTAATTGGTACTTTTCTTCATAAGTCTTTGTTGTACTTTCAACTTCTTGGTCATTCATCTCTTCATGATTGATTGTAATTGCTATTACTTTGGAACCAGAGAAAGTTTCTAGCATTTTTATTTCACTTTCAAGTGTTGGCATGGGAATTTTAGGGAAATCACATCTGTTATGCCTTTTTGGTGGATGTTGAAGGATAATAGCCTTAGGCATAGCACCTCGAATGATTGCACTCGAAGAGGTAAATGCTGGATGACTAAGTGCGCCCTGTCCCTCTACTACAATAATATCGGGTTTTTCTTTGAGTGCTTCCAGAATAGCATTTTCAACTTCTCCAGTCGCAAAGCCAGAACTTAGAACATCTATAGCAATACCGTATTTTGAACCTTGGAGTATCCCTGTTTGACCTGTAGTTATAAAGATAGCGTTTAACCCCTCATTTTTTAGAGCTTCTACCAGCTTGAGTGCTGTAGTTCGCTTACCAACAGCACAATCTGTGCCAGAGACTGTTATTACGGGAGTTAGAACATTTCTTATTTTGCCAGTAAATTGGTGAAGATTTTTTTTTGAAGGTGGTTTTCTAACATCAAAAATAGATACATTATATTTTTTTGCGAGACTCATACAAACTTCATCATCAGAAAGAAATTCTGGAAGTCCATTTACAATATGTAACCCAGCTTTGATGGCGGTGTAAATAATTTTTTTCTCTTCATCATTAAGTAAGGGCTGTAGAGGAGCAATTCCGTAGATAAAGTATTCTGGAATACTATCCAACATTTCGATAGCTTGATTAAAATTTCGGAATATGGGTATCCCATTTTTGATTCCATCTAAATATTCTCCTGCATCAAGACCTGATTTTGTACTATCAATAATACCAACGATTTTATACTTGTCAGAATGCCGGACAAGACCGTTTGCTATTTTACCATCCAGTTTGCCATATTCATTTTCGCAGTAGACAATTGCTGATGTTTTCATAATTTGTGTGATTTAAGATAAAAAAAAGATTTCGGAATAATTTAACTTCCTATCAATGCTCTTGCCGTCAAACCTAATTCCCATCTATCAGGATCATTTTGAAATCCGCAGTAGTAGATTCCATCAATATATCGCTTTACTATCAGCGAAATACTGGGGTTTATTTTAGTAAATACCGTATCACCTACTTCATATTTTAGAATTACATTTTTATTTAGTTTCATAATTAATATTAGAAGAGGTTTTTTTTCATTTCTTTTGCCCCCAGAGAATTAATTAATAAGTAAATAACCTCTGAGGATAAAAAGAATCAGCAAGAAAAATGACGATTTTAAAGAATCTATTCGAATGGCTTTAAGAGTTAGACTAATTATGTGTCGTCATTTTATATTAAAATTGATCTATAACATTGATTTGTGTATTGTTTTAATATTTTCTTACTAAAGAATATTTGTTTTGTAAAGTTTTATTCAACTTTATTAAAAAAGGCAGAGTTTTGAATTTCTGCCTCTTTTTTTACCTGAAAATGTTTTGTAGTATATATCAAATACTCCGCATGCATTATCATTTTGGTAATTCTAGGTCGTTCAAGATTCATTTTTTGAAAACGATTATATTCTCATTTTATAATATTTATTACAAAGATCTTTATAATTAATCGATGTAAGGTTATACAATAGGAATTGAATGTTACATAAATCATAGGTTAAATTCTAACCTATTTAATTAAATATTTAGAATGTAAATAGAAGAGTGTTTAGATGAAATATTTTATAATAAAAAAATATCTTTAGACTGTTCTGAGAGTTGGGAGTAGCATATAAAAAATACTAAAATATTACCCCTAGTATTTAGGATAATATTTTAGTATTAATGAAAGCAAATAAGAATGTAGCCCTTATGTAGTTATTAATAATGTAGAATGTGTTTTTATAAATACTTCTATTTCAAATAAATTGTCAATAGAATGGTTAGATATTTCAATCTCTCCCGCTACTTAGTTTTACTATCAAAAAAGAATAGCTTCAAGTTTTTAGATTAAAATAATAAAACCTCTTTACTGCCTAGTGGGAGGTTTTTTATGCTTTTAATCTATCTAAATAAAGTTTAAAGAGGTTTTGTTTCTACTCAATCTTCGTCAAAAACACTTCAGTGTAAAACCGGGAAGTTTCACTTTCGTTTTTGGTCGTTTCACCCAAAAAGCCAATAATTAAGAGCTAATCTCAAAGTACATTTGTATAAGAAATAAGGGCAAAACCCAATTAATTAATAACATTGAAAACCATGGAAACAGCAAATTTAAAAATTGTTTACAGTCACAAAAACAAATATGAGAATACTCTGATCAATCAGAATAGAAGGACTCAGTTTATTAATAGGTTTGAAATACAAGTCAGGAGTTGGTATAAAAAATTAGAACAGTTAGGCATTGCAGCAGGTACAGCAATTAGAAACTAAATAGCAGAAGAATTATTAATTAATAAAATATAAGGAGATGAAGACGATACAATCAATTTTAGTTACTATTTCAGAAAATATTTGGAATAGTATAATACAAAAAGAAGGTTATAAAAATAGAGAAGAATTTCTCTTAGAATATAAGAATGATGATGATATGTATTTATTCATCTAAAAGGTTTAGAAATCATGAAAACATTATACAGACTATTCGGAACTTTGATAGTACTTATATTTTTTTCTAGCTGTTCATCTGTAAAAGTTACAGATTCCTGGAAAAATCTTGAAGTACTAGATATAAAGAATAAAAAAGTAATGGTGGTAAGTAAAACTGATGATAAAGTAGCGAGAATACGGTTTGAAAAGGATTTGGTGCAGAATCTAAACAAAAATGGATATCAATCTGTTGAAAGTTATATCATGTTCCCAAAATCGTCACCTACAAAAGAATTAAATGAATCAGAAATAGTAGAAATTAAAAAAACGCTTAAGGATAAAGGTATTGATGTTGTAATAGTCACTGTATTAAAAGACTGTGAGGAGTATACAAAAACGACAACTAGAAATAATACATCCTATACTATGTATCCTTCTTACTATGGATTAGGGTATTATAGAGGTTTTTATAGATACTACGGAACTGTTTATATAGAATCTGATCCGATTACTATGATTACAACCGATGCAAAAAGGTATACTCTAGAAACTGTAGTATTTGATCTAACCCAACCAGAAGAAAGACAATTACTGTCTGTAATTACGACCGAGATTGATGACCCACAGACATTAAGAACAGTATCTATAGATTTCTCTAAGAGAGTTGTAAAAGAATTGAATAAGTAAGTAGTTTTTCACGATTAGGTTAAGTTGATTGTAAGACAGTCGGAGATTAAGTAGATGTTTTCGGCTGTCTTTTCAAAAGAAATAGTAGACAATCAACTCAAACTATGTTTAAAAATACTATCAGAATAAATCAATTTAAATTAAAGAGGTGAAGAGTACCCCCATACCTTCATTTCTGTATAGAAGCCTCCAACTCCCAAACGGAGGCTTCTTCTTTTCCCAGAACAAATACTAAAAATATGAGCACGGTTAAGAATAACATAATCAGTACAATTTTCCGTAAATTTAACAAGTACGAATCAAAGAAGATACTATTTATATTGGGGACAAGAAAAATAAAACACACTGTAATTTTAAAGATAGCATTGCTAATTGCAGCGCTTATAAATCTACCAAGAACATTAACATTATTTGATGTCAATAAGAAGTTGGTAGAATCTTTTACAGAAGCCTCTTTACAAGATGTAACAATACGTTTTTTGTTTCTTTTTTTGATGTCATTAGTCGCACTTGAGCTTAATACCAATTGGAAATATATATATGCACAGTATTCCACTTTTTTGAGAACATGCATAACCATTGTACTCAATACCATATTGTTTTTAGGGATAGTTCAGTTACTTGTTTCGATATATCCTTTGGTAACAGGGCAGGAGTTATCAGAATCAGAAACCGGATTTATGTACTTTGTGTATTTTGTAATTTTAATGGTTACTGTTTTTATAGCCCGAATTCTTAACTATCAAATGGTACATCATGAAGATCTTTTAGAAAATGAAAAACTAAAACAACAAAACCTTCAAAAGGAACTAACAGCTCTAAAAAATCAAATCAATCCTCATTTTCTCTTTAATTCGTTAAATTCTTTAAATTCGATAGTAAGAGATAATAAAGATGCAACAACGTTTATAAAAAAGCTATCCTTTATGTATCGATATATTTTACAGAGTGGAGAAAGAGATCTGGTCTCTCTACAAGAAGAGCTTAAATTTTTAGATAGTTATGTACATTTAGTAAAAACCAGGTATCGAGATCGTTTTGTTATAGATATAGTAATAGATGAAGAGTATTTGCAAAAAGAGGTCCCTCCGTTAGCATTACAGTTATTGGTAGAAAATGCAGTAAAGCATAATGAGATTTCAGAAAAAAACCCTTTACAAGTAAAAATATATTCAAAAGATTCAATTATTTATATCGAAAACGAAATACGACTAAGAACATCTTTTGTAGATAGTACCGGTAATGGATTAATGAACTTAGATAAACGATATTTTTTACTAAAAAAACAACACATTAGTATTAGTAATAACGAGAATATATTCAGCGTAAAACTACCTATAAATTGAAGATATGAAAGTAGTACTAGTCGAAGACGAAATAACAGCAAGTGATCAACTCACTTTCTTACTGAATGCTATAGATCCAAATATTGAAATATTGAAGGTTTTAGATTCTGTAAAAACGGCAATTGAGTATTTTTCTAATACTCATGAAGCATCACTTATTTTTATGGATATTCATCTGGCAGATGGTATTTCTTTTGAAATATTTGAACAAGTCAAAATTGAAACTCCTATTATTTTCACAACTGCTTATAATCAATATGCAATTAAAGCCTTTAAGGTAAACAGTATAGATTATTTATTAAAACCAATTGATGAAGATGAATTATCTGAAGCTATTCAAAAATTTAAAAATAGATCTAATGAAGATGGCTCGTTAAACAATCAAATTCATGGAATGCTACAATTACTTCAGGCTAAAACAAAACCTTATAAAACGACATATCTAGTTCATCATAGAGATGAATTACTCCCTATAAAAACAGAAAACATTGCTTATTTCTATATAGATACAGGTGTGGTGAAGGCAATTACCTCAGAAAATAAAGCATACATTATTGATAAGAAACTAGAAGATATTGAAGATGAATTAAACCCCGAAGTTTTTAACCGGGTGAATAGGCAATTTATAATTCATAAAAGTGCTATTGAAAACATGAAACACTATTTTAATGGTAAACTGATTGTCAATATAAGTCCAGTAGCCAAACAGCGTATTGTGGTAAGCAAAGCCAAAGCTACGGGGTTTAAAAAATGGGTGGATTTATAAAATCAAATTTCCACTACTTGACCTTCACGTGCTAAAAAGCAATTTGGAAACCGCTGTTGGCATTGCTGTTCTACTCTCCTTAAGAAATCATCGTTATGCTCAGGATCATGGTGCGTGAGGTATAACTGCTTTACATTTGCAGCTTCAGCAACTTCTATAGCTTGTTCCCAACTACTGTGTCCCCAACCTCGACGAGTAAGCAATTCTTCTGGGGTATATTGTGCATCATGAATCAAAACATCGGCATCTTTACAAAATTCAACCACCTTTGGATCTAATTGTTCTCCATGCTCTACATCGGTACAATACACAAATACTTTTCCTTCTGCTTCTAATCGATACCCATAAGCTCCACCTGGATGCTTATGTTTGTTAGCTGTTATTTGACCTCCATCAAAGATGACTTTATCACCCTTATTCACGGTAAATGTAAAATTTGCCCCCATATCATCTATACCTATAGGAAAATATGTACTCTCCATTTGTTTAGCCAATATTTCTTTGAAATCATGTATCTCAGGAGCATCATCTCCAATGATAAAAAACTCAATTTCTTTACTACTATCGTAAGCAGGAGCAAAAAATGGAAATCCTTGAATATGATCCCAATGGAAATGTGAGAAGGTGAGAAAAATCTTATTACCAGGAGAAAAGTTTTTTGAAATAAGTTCTTTTCCCAGTTTTCGAATACCAGTACCAGCATCAAAAACGAGTACACTTTCTCCTTCTTGTCCTCCAGACACCATTACACAAGTAGTATTACCTCCAAATTCCTGAAAACCGGACTCACAAACAGGTGTTGAACCTCTGGTACCATAAAATGTGATGATCATACATCTAATTTAGTTAAAGAAATAGGTATGGTCATAGGTTACTTATTAATATTCTTGATTTCCTCTTTATAAGTGCCTAACTCCAATCCCTTATTGATAACAGCTAGCGATTTTGCAACGATGTACTTAACATTTCCCGGGGTAAACCCTATTGCCTTTGCCATTCTTTCTAACCAAAGGGTTTGTTGTTCTCCAGAAATAGTTTCATCCTCAGAAATTAATTTTGTTAGCGTATACATGCTTTCTAATCGCTCATTATGGGTAGTGGTAGGTTCTAATGGGTAGGTGAGATAGTTTTGCATGATGTGATCATACTCTGCTTCTGAGATACCTAAAACTTTGGCTAAATGACTTAAAAAGATTTTCTCTTCTTCCGATACTTGGCCATCTCTTAAGGTAATTTTAACAACTGCGCCAAATTGATAATGATAGGTGCTCTCTAATTTCATAATATCGTAGTAAATAATTGTTATACAATAAAATTAGTTAATTTTAATGAGCCACAGATTATCTTTTAAGATCACCTTTAAAATTTAAACATTATGAAACTTAACATCACAGGTCTACTATTATTCGTCTTTTTATCTGCATTTGGGCAAACAAAAGAAGAAAAACAGGTAGAGAGAGAAAAAAATAAAGTAGAAATCTTTACTTCAGATGAGAAAGATAACTTACAGGCTTTTGTTGCCGAGCAAGTAGGAAAAATGAAGCTTTCTGAAAAATTAAGAGAAGAGTACTATGGTATTCTTTTGTACTATACAAACAAAATGGGACGTATAGGAGATAAGAATAAAGGATATACTGAAGGAGAGAAAAAAACTAAACTTGACGCTATGGTAATCCACTTAAATGATGAGGTTAAAGAATTTCTAACAGCAGAGCAATATAAAATACACCGAGAAAGTTTCGGTAAAATTGTTACTAGTGTTTACAATAGAAAAGGTTGGGCTAAGCAATAAATATTGATCACTGCATTTTAGTAATTTTAATGAATTATGAGCATCAAAGACGTTTTCTTTATAGTATGTTTTGGTTTTTTGTCTATTAATATTTTGGGACAAACCGAAGTTGTTGAAAAAGATCACAAACCAGCTTTAGAGATTTTCGAGAAGAAAGAAACTGACTATATCGAAAAATGGATGGAGAACTTTATAATGGATGAAGAGATGACCCCAGAGACAAATGAACGTTTTAAGATTATTACTTCTTATTATGGTCTAAAAATGAAGCAGCTGGGTGAAGATCCAAAACTGACCAAGATTGAAATTATTGGAAAATTTAATATCTTGATAAAAGAGCAAAATAAGGAGCTTAAACAAATGTTACCCAAAGAACAATTCGAGAGTTTCTCTAAGCTTTATGAGAAAATATCTTGGTCTGTAAATAAACGATTAAATCAATTATAATCACACATAATTATATGAAAAAGATAAAGTTAGTTTTCTTACTTGTTTTCATAAATATACTGGCATATTCGCAAGTTTCTAAAACAGTCACTATTGGCATTCTTGCTGATAAATCATCTGAAGAGGCCAAGCCTTTATTGGAAAAGTTGCAAAACGAAATAAAAGCGGTTGCTGAGCAGGATGCGGTTGTAGTTTTTAAGGAGGTGTTAGAAAACGAATTCAATGTTGAAACTGCAAAAATAAATTACCAAGCACTTTTAAATAGCGATACAGATATTATTCTCGCTTTTGGGGTGATTAATACTATTGTTATTTATCAGCAGAAAAGTTATTCGAAACCTGTTATCGTTTTTGGTTCGGTAAATAGTGATTTCTATACCATTCCTGAAGGTAAGATAACGTCAGGAATTGATAATATCACCTATCTCATTGCTCCTTTCTCATATACAGATGATCTGGATGTTTTTAAATCATTATATAATTATAAAAAAGTAGGTATTATAATTGATGATTTTATACCCGACATGCTACCCGTAAAAAAGCTATTTGATGATTACTTTTCTAAGAATGGAGGTTCTTATCAGCTTATCCCTCTTAAGAAGGACGGGAGTATAACTGCCGATCTAAATGATATAGATGCTGTATATCTTGCAGGAGGGTTTTATTTAAAGGATAATGAATTTAAAACATTGGTTACCAGTATCAATGCTAAGAAGCTTCCTTCATTTTCGGCATATAGCAAAGAAGATGTTGAGAAAGGAATTTTAGCTTCCAATCAGCCAGAAACTAATATTGATCAGTTTTTTAGGCGTATCGCCCTTAATGTAGAAGCAATTATTGAAGGAACAAATCCATCTACATTACCCATGTATTTAGACTATAAGAAGAAACTTTCTATTAACTCTAGCACAGCAAAACAAATTGGATTTCCATTACGGTATAGTATGTTAGCTAATGCAGACTTTATAGGAGGGGAGAATGATGTAAAAGTAGGGACATCATATTCTATTATTGATATTATGAAAGGCGTGGTAGAGAAAAACCTTTCTCTTGATGTAGAGAGAAAAAATATTGAGTTAAGTAATCAGGACGTAAAAACCGCCAAAAGTAGTTATCTACCCAATGTAACTGCCAGTGCAAATAGCGTATATCTAGATCCAGAAGTTGCAGAGATTTCTAATGGTGCCAATCCGGAGTTTTCTACTTCTGGAAATGTAACACTAGAGCAAGTGATTTATTCTGAAGGTGCTGGGGCCAATATTACGATCAATGAAAATTTACAAAAAGCACAAGAGGAAACCTATAACGCAGCAGAGCTAGACGCTCTCCTTAATGCTTCGGTAGCTTATTTTAATGCCTTGGTGCTGAAAACAAATGTGGAGATTCAAAATCAAAACCTTCAAGTAACCAAAAAGAATTTAGAAATCGCAGATCAAAACTTTGCTGCTGGAGAATCGGGTAAGTCTGATGTACTACGTTTTAGAAGTCAGTTGGCCCAGAATACGCAAAGTTTAATCAATGCAGAAAATCAAAAACGACAAGCTTTCAATACGATTAATCAATTAATGAATAATCCAATCGCTACCGAAATAGATGTTGATGATGCCGAAATATCAGAAGGCATCTTTGAGAATTATAAGTATCAAGATTTTCTGGAGATTCTAGACGATCCAAAATTACGACCAGCTTTAGTCGAATTTTTAGTCGAAGAAGCAAAGAAGAATGCTCCCGAATTAAAAAATATCGGTTATAACATGGAAGCTACACAGCGTAATTATCGATTGAATAATCTAGGTCGATTTGTCCCAACCGTAGCTTTGCAAGGGCAATATAATCTTGTTCTTTCAGAATCGGGTAAAGGAACAACGGTTCCTCCCGGTTTTCCCAATGCTCCTGATGGAACATACAATGTAGGAGTCAACCTTTCTTTACCCATCTTTCAACAAAATCAACGAAATATTAATAGACAAACCGCAAAGATCCAGGAAGATCAATTATTGGTGCAGAAAGAGAATGTAGAACTCAGTATCGAAAAAAATGTAAATGATATTTTATTGGATATGACGAATCAGATTGCAAATATCGAAATATCCAAAGTATCAGAAGAAGCTGCCAAAGAGAGTTTGGATCTTACACAAAATGCATATGCTCAAGGCGCAGTACCTCTTATACAATTGATTGATGCTCAAACTAATTATTTGCAAGCACAGCTTGCCAGAGCAACAGCCAATTATGATTATTTATTGACCTCTATGCAGTTAGAAAGAGCCATTGGTTATTTCTTTTTAATGAATACCGAGGCAAGTAATCAGGATTTTATTCGCTTTCAGGTATAATACCTCGAGGCTTGCCTCGTTAATTATTACTATTTTGTGATTAGATGTCACAAAAT
>CANMLS010000006.1 GCA_947498785.1 uncultured Aquimarina sp.
GATTTGGCTAAGCTACTTTTCATAGATGGAATACAGATGATCACACATATTAAAAATAATATGAAAAACTGCTTGATCACACTATCAGATAAAATACTTCTTAGAAAACGTTCTGTGATTGAAACGGTAAATGATGAGCTCAAAAATATATGTCAAGTAGAGCATTCAAGACACAGAAGTTTTGGAAATTTCCTTAGTAATATCATAGCTGGACTTATTGCATATAGTTTCTTACCTAAAAAACCACAAATCAAATTCCAAACCCAAAATACTAACCAAATTTGTTTGTTTTAATAATCGAACTCAGGTTAATACTAAACAAGGAAAAATCAATTCACCTCATTACTTAATGTGACTGTTCCATAATCAGCAGGATCTACTCTAGGCAAAACTGAACCATATGTAGCCTGAATAGCGTCTAATACACCATTAGTCACCAAGGCATTTGCTCTTGGTGTAGGGTGTACCCCATCTAGTGAAAACCCTCCTCCACTTACAAAGGTTGAAGTAATTGCCCCTCCATTAATAGGGATACCTTCATTAGAAGCTTGCTCCAGAACACTAGCTACATCATAAAAAGCAAGTCCATTAGCTATTGCTAGTCCAGAAATAGTGGCGTTAAACGCCATTCGCGCATTTTCTATAGCAGTTTGTTCTTGTGGTATTAACACATATTGATCCTCTAATGGTAATGACACTCCTGTAACAGAAAATTGAGCGGCCATCTCTTGAGGCAAACCAAGCATAGTTAATTCTGCTACTCTATCCGCATTCAATTGACCAATAACTCTCGAACTAGATAAAACTAATAAATCTTCTGCTGTAGCTTGTCTTACTTGCCCAAATTGCGCAGCAATAACAGGTGCCAAAGAACCAAAAGTTCCTGCCAAAATCATAGAAAGATTATCTGTTATATCAGCAAGAGATTCATCTTTAATCACTACAGCACTAGCAGCAGTTGTAGAAAACTCAATTGATCTTTCTGGAACGTCTAAAAATGTAAAGGCTATATTTAATTGAGAATACACCCCATTAAGAGTAGGTATCTGTGGACCAAAACTTGAATCTAAAGGGCTTAGTGGAGCATAAGGAACGGTTGTAAAAAATGGCAAAGAAGTTACACTTGGCAAATTCAAAACCACTCCCTTAGCTCCATTTGCCGTAAGTCCATTTATCAATTGACTATACACCCCTGCAAATGTTGTGCTATTTGTGATATCATTAGGGCCATAATTTTGTGGATTTTGTTCTCCAGTGACATTATGATCCATACCTACACCTCCCGAAGTTGCATAACTAAGAATATCATTATTCCCTATCCATAAGGAGAAAAAAGTAGGATTTTGCGCAACGGCATCCTCTATCACAGTTGATGTTGCAGAAGAAGCAAATCTTGCATAATATGGATTAGCTAATCCAGCACTTACTCCTGCAGCATTGCCATACCCTGGAGCAGCTAAGTGATAACTCTTAGCCCCTGGAACTCCCATATTATTAAAAGAACTTCCTAAATTAGTTGTAAAATCAGTAGATGGTGCTGCTCCTGTAAAAGTAGCAGGCCCAACGGGGTTAGCATCAGCATCAAATACTAACACAAATCTTGGGGGAAAATTTACAGGATCATTACTAAAACCGCCTACATTATCTGCCATTAATGGCTGTGTAAACTCTCCACCACCTGCAAATGCAAACTGCTGAGACAAGATATTAGGATATGAATTTTCTTGCCCCGTAATATACAATGCTCCATCTGCAAAACCTGCTGTAAGCGAATTTCCTAGTGCAACAAAATTGCTGAAATCGGCTTCACCACTTGTATATGTTCCAGCCTCATCAATTGGATTATCAAATTCTGGCTCACAAGCAACTAATCCTAATGCCAGAATTGCTAAATATTTTATATTTTTCCTTATCATCTTTATTACAATTTATAAGTTAAACCAAGTCCAGGTGCAAATGCGCTTGACTTATACGTCCCCCCAAAAGTTTCTGTCCCTCCAGTTGAACTTGTTCCAAAATCATAAGAAGCATCTATTTCTTCGAATCTTAAATAAAAGAAAGAGGCATCAATTGCTAATTTAGACGTTACCGTAAAGCTTACCCCTCCAGTAAACCCATCAGAATCGTTACGTGGTGTTTCAGGAGCAAAAAACCCTGGTTGCACAGGTGTTTCATCTCGGTAATACCCTGCTCTTAATGTAATTTTATCTGTTGCTTCATACTGTACCCCAAAGCGATATACTGAAGAATTTTTATAATTACGAGGGTTTATAGAATTTCTACCATTTCCGAAATTAATATCTAACGATTCATAAACATCCCAATATTGCCTATTATAATCTAAAGCAAATATCCATTTCTCATATTCATAAGAAAGCCCAACAGTTAATTCTGCTGGCAATGGTAATTCTGCATTAAAAGTTGTTGTTCCGTTTGCAGGAACCCCTGTAGAGTTCGGGAAATTGGCAAAAACAGCTTCTCCTCCATCTGATTCTAATATAATCTCACTTCGGTAACTAAAGCCAAGTCTAAAATTATTTGTCGGATTAAACATTGCACCGATACTCCATCCCCAATTAGAAACACCAGAATCGTCTATAGTAATGTTCGAACGAACACCTTCTATATCAGTAGTTGTTCTACTTGCATTACGATTAAAGTTTACACTACCAGTAACATAAATAGGTCCGCCACCAATACTAAAATGATCAGATAGCTTAAAAGACACTACTGGCTGAATATAAATAGCAGCCAAATCAATATTATTCACTAATTGAGACCCTGCCCAATCTGTTGGCCAAGTAACTTCGCTACCATAAGGTGTATATACACCAAGCCCAACAGACATCCAATTATTTACTTGATATGAAGCATATATATTAAGAGGCGTTCCAACCGAATTATCTGTTTCTGTAAAAATTCCTAATTCTTCGTTTTGAAAAATTACATCAGTAAAAACCGCACTCGCTCCAACGCTCACGTTTAATTCATTCTCCAAATATACAAGACCCGCAGGATTAAAGAACACAAGCTCAGCACTGTTCACCACCGCTACTCCCGTATGTCCCATAGCAATTGCCCGCTGACCTTGTACACTAACTCTATATCCGCCTGCATAAGTGATCATGGTCACTGAGACGAGCAGAACTAATAATAAAAGTTTTCTCATAATTAATTTAGAATTGTTTTGTTATCCTAACTCGAATTCAGCATATTTTTTGACTTCATCAAAAACTGTCAAATTTAATATCTTTTTACAGCAACTTCTTGACCATAAATGAAGTAACAAAAAACTATATAGAAATTAAGCTCATGTATTAAAACTTACTTGTCATCGACACAATTTCCTACAGAAAATTGCACTAACTGACGTAAATTTTCTTACATCGAATTCATGTTATTTTAAGATTATGTAAAATTGATTTCTCAAATTTAACAGAAAATACCAATTATACAACAAAACCATCAAAATATTATGCATACACAATACTTTTAGTCTATTTTTTGACAAATTCTGATACTGCATCCAAAAAATCCGTCGGATTTTCGGCATGTAACCAATGTCCAGCGGCAGAAATTTCCCCAATTTCGGAAGACGGAAATTGCCTTTTAATTCTAACCATATCTTCACTAGTAATATAATTAGATTTCTCACCTTTTAGAAACAAGGTTTTACCATTATAATTTAGATCCTCAGAAAGCTCTACTCCTATTTCTGAAGCATTTTTAACCAAAGCCTCAAGATGTATTCTTAAACCAAGCACTCCTTTATCAATCCAATACAAATTCTTCAATAGAAACATTCTTACTCCTATATCTGGAACATATGAACTAAGCTCTTTATCGACTTCTCCTCTTGATTTTAATACTTCAAAATTCAAAGCACTTAATCCATCCAAAATATCCTGATGATGTAGTGGGTAATATTTTGGACCTATATCAGCAACAATAAGATGATCAATAAGAGTTGGATATTTTACAGCAAAAAGCATTACTGTTTTCCCTCCCATTGAATGCCCTAAAAGGTTTATATTTTTCAAGTTATGCATTTCACAATACACAAACAAGTCATCAGACATCAACTCATAACTAAAATCATTACTATGTGGACTCTTACCATGATTTCTTTGATCTATAAGATGCACTTGAAAACCTTGTTCAGCTATCTTTTTACCAAATGTTTTCCAATTATCCCCCATTCCCAAAAATCCATGAAGAATTAAAAACGGCTGACCTTCTCCAAAAACGTTAGCGTGTAGTTTCATAAAACAGACTAAATTATTTAAGTCGATGTAAATACATATTTATCACATTCTCTAATCCGAGATATATCGATTCACTTATTAAAGCATGACCTATCGAAACTTCAAGCAATCCTGGAACATTTTCTTTGAAAAACTTAATATTATCCAAAGAGAGATCATGCCCAGCATTAACTCCAATACCCAAATCAATTGATAGTTGAGCGCATAATGCATATGGTTTAACAGCTTCCAAATTACCTTTCCCATATTCAGAAGCAAATTCTTCTGTATACAGCTCTATTCTATCTGTACCTGTAGCAGCTGCCCCTTCGATCATTTCTATTACAGGATCAACAAATATTGAAGTTCTAATATTATTACGCTTAAATTCTGATATCACATCTATTAGAAAATCTTTATGTTTTTTGGTATCCCATCCTGCATTACTAGTAATCGCATCTTCTGCATCAGGAACCAGAGTAACCTGAGTTGGAGCAACAGCCAATACCAATTCTATAAATTTAGGAATTGGATTTCCTTCTATATTATATTCTGTAGTCACAATGGGTTTTAAGTCATGAGCATCCTTATATCTAATATGCCTTTCGTCTGGCCTTGGATGTATTGTAACTCCTTGCCCTCCAAAACACTGAATATCAGATACAACTTGCATCAAATCTGGAGTATTTCCTCCTCTAGAATTTCTTAAAGTTGCAATTTTATTTACGTTAACACTTAACTTTGTCATGGTTTTTGATGTCTTTATCTAAAAAAGCAAAAATACAAAGTTGAGAACGCCTTGATTGTATATTTTTTGATTATTTTGCATAATATAGCTCCCCATAAATTATGAAGACAAATTTGTATATAGTTAATGAAATAGAGCCTCTTGATGTGTCTGCCAAAGTTACAGATACACAATTACTGTTTAATGAGCTTACCTACACTCATTTCCCAGTTCTAAAGAAAGGTATTTACCTTGGATGTATTTCTGAAGCTGACATTAGATGCTTTGAATCCGACAAAAATCTGGATGCATATCAATATGCTCTTGAAGGTTTTTATGCTCGGAAAGATGATAACTGGCTAGATATTCTAGAATCATTTGCTCAGAATAATTCTAACATCATGCCTATACTTGATGATGATAACAGATATTTGGGGTTTTTTGAACTTGGAGATATCATTAACTTTTTTAACGAAACTCCTTTTTTAAGCGAACCTGGAAATATCTTAATCATAGAAAAAGGAATTCTGGACTATTCCTTTAGCGAAATTTCGCAAATCGTTGAATCAAATAATGCCAAGGTATTAGGGTTATTTATTTCTAAAATGGAAAATGACGTAGCACAAATAACATTAAAAATTAGTGACAGTGATATTAATAACATTGTGCAAACATTTAGAAGATATAGCTACAACATTGTTTCCAAACATCATGAAGATTCATTTTTAACAAATCTTAAAGAAAGATCGCAATATCTAGAAAAATACCTTAATATATAATATATAGGTTATATAACTACCCAATACTAACACAAATCGAAACACAATGAAGATCGGTATATATGGCCAGTTCTATCATAAAAACTCTGGAATCTACATACAGCAATTATTAGAAACTTTAGATAAAAATGGTGTAGAAGTCGTAATCGAGAAAAATTTTCTTGAATTGATAAATCTTCATGACGAAATTGACAAAACATATTCTCATTTCAGCACTTTTGAAGAATTAGATACTTCTTATGATCTATTTTTTAGCATAGGGGGAGATGGTACCATCCTTAAAACCATTACATATGTACGTGATTTAGGAATTCCAATAGCAGGAATAAATACAGGTAGACTTGGATTTTTAGCAACTATTCAAAAAGAAGAAATAAAGGATAGTATAGCATTAATCTTAGATAAAAAATTTTACATATCTTCAAGAAGTTTGGTTACTATAGAAACCTCTCCACCAAGTGAAGAATTTGGAGTTTTAAACTTTGCCATGAATGAAATTGCTGTAAGCAGAAGAAACACAACATCTATGGTTACAGTACACACAAGTCTTAATAACGAGTTTCTAACTTCATACTGGGCAGATGGTTTAATCGTTTCTACACCAACAGGATCTACAGGATATTCATTAAGCTGTGGAGGACCGGTAATAACACCCGATGCAGAAAGTATAGTTCTTACACCTATCGCACCTCACAATCTTAATGCCAGACCCTTAGTAATTCCTGACAATAAAGAAATCGAATTACAGGTTTCTGGAAGGGAGGATTCCTACTTAATCTCTTTGGACTCAAGAATTCACACTTTACCAAATGATACCACCGTAATAATTAAAAAAGCAGCTTTTAAAATTAATATGGTAGTTCTTCAAGACAATAGTTTTCTAAAAACTTTACGCAAAAAGATGTTATGGGGAGAAGATAAACGTAATTGAACAATAAAACCGATTAAAAAGTGTTTTTTATTCATACTATTTCACACAAATTCTTGTGTAGTAAAGTTAATTGTTATATTTGCAAACTTTTGAAAATCTATGAGATACTTAGCATCACTTATAATTGTAGTATTTTTTACACAATCTATAGCATCACAAACTTACGAAGTAGGTTTGATGATGGGAGGTTCTAATTATGTAGGAGACGTTGGATCTACTTACTACATTTCACCCAACGATATTGCTTTTGGAGCTATTGGAAAATGGAATAGAAGTAAACGACATGCTTTTAGAGCTTCGTTTCTTTATGCAGAATTTAATTCTAATGATGACAAAGGGGATGATAGAAGACAACAAAGAGGCCTTAGTTTTAACAATTCTGTAAAAGAATTATCCTTAGGAATGGAATTTAACTTCTGGGATTGGTATCTTTACGATGAAGAATCACAATTTACCCCATATCTATATACTGGAATTACTACATTTAACTATGGAGCACAAGCTATTGATGTTAATAATGAGATTGACGCATATGCAGATAAATGGAGTTTTGCAATTCCTATGGTATTAGGTATTAAAAAAACATTAGGCAGAGATTTTGTACTTGGAGCTGAAATAGGTGCCAGGTATACATTTACAGATAATCTAGACGGTAGTGACCCTGATGATAGATTCGGTACCGGATTTGGTAATTTAAAAAATAACGACTGGTATGTATTTACCGGGATAACAATATCTTACACATGGGGTAGGGTACCTTGTTATTGTGCTTTCTAAAAATGATAGATAAAAAACAATTAAACTCTAACATCCCTAAACACGTTGCCATTATTATGGATGGTAATGGAAGATGGGCCAAAAAGAAAGGGCTATTTAGAGCCGTTGGTCATGAAAATGGAACCAAAGCAGTGCGAGAAGCTGTAGAAATTAGTGCAGAAATAGGAATAAAATATCTCACATTATATGCTTTCTCTACCGAAAACTGGAATAGACCAAAACTCGAGGTCGAAACCTTAATGAAACTTCTTGTTAGTTCATTAAAAAGAGAAATCAAAACACTTCAAGATAATAATATCCAACTTAATGCTATTGGTAACTTACAAACGCTTCCTAAAAAAGCAAGAACAGAGCTTCTAGAAGTTATTGAAAAAACCAAGTCTAATAAGCGCATGACACTCACCCTTGCTCTTAGCTATGGCAGCAGGGAAGAGCTAATAAAAACTATTGAAGAAATAAGCATTAAAGTTAAAAATGGCGTAATTTCGCCACATCTTATAAATGAATCAGTCATTAATGAGCATTTGTATACTAAAAACTTACCAGATGTGGATTTATTAATACGAACCAGTGGAGAACAACGTATTAGTAATTTTTTACTTTGGCAAATTGCGTATGCAGAATTATATTTTACAGAAATTTTATGGCCAGATTTTAAAAAATCAGATTTACTGGAGGCCATATTCAATTATCAAAAAAGAGAAAGAAGATTTGGAAAAACTAGTGAGCAGCTCAGTTAAAGAAATGACAAAAAAATTACCTATTACGTATTTTACGTTACTCGCCTTATTAATAAATTCAATGTCACTTTCTGCACAAAGTTTACCTGGTGCTAATGGAAAAGAATATATTATTGGAGATATTAAAGTTACTGGTATTACCAGTTATAATGAGAATACTGTAATTACCTTTACAGGTCTTCAAAAAGGAGAACGCATATTTTTACCTGGAGATAAAATAAGTAAGGTCATCAAAAAATTATGGGATTTAGAGCTATTTAGTGATATTAACTTTTACATTACAGATGTAGAAGGAGAGGTTGCAAATCTTGAAATCAATATACAAGAAGTTCCTGAATTAAATGAAGTACGTATTGAAGGAATCAAGAAACGTAAGTCTGAAGGATTAATTAAAGATAATGGACTTACAAAAGGTGCCAAAGTAACGGAAAACCTCACAACTACAACGCGCAATTTTATTACTAATAAATACAGAAAAGATGGTTATCTTAACACAAAAGTTGTGATTAACACCATCTCTGTAAAAGACACTGTTGCTAGTAATAAAGTAAATATGGTTGTCCGCATTGATAAAGGAGATCGTGTAAAAGTAGACAAGATCAATATCGAAGGTAACGAGCAGTTATCTAATGCTAAAGTGCGTAGGGCGATGAAAAACACAAAACGTAAGAAACCTTTAAGATTCTGGAAACGCTCAAAATATATCAAAGCAGATTATGATGAAGATAAAGACAATATCATAACAAAATATAAAGAAAAAGGATATAGAGACGCTCGTATAACTTCTGATAGTCTTATCGTAGAAGATGATAATAGTATATCCCTAAACCTTAACATTGAAGAAGGTAACAAGTATTATTTTGGTAATATCACATTTCTGGGCAATAGTGTATATACAGACAGGCAATTAGCCAGACAACTGGTAATCAAAAAAGGTGATGTATATAATGGGGTGCTTCTTGAAAAACAAATTGCTGACAATACAAAACCAGATGCAAACGACCTTACCAATCTTTATCAAAATAACGGGTATTTATTCTCTTCTATTGATGCTGTAGAAACCAAAGTATATAATGACACTCTTGATTTTGAGATCAGAATTCGTGAAGGAAAGCTTACGTATTTTGATCATATTACTGTTACAGGGAATGATAAAACAAATGATCATGTAATCTATAGAACACTTAGAACCAAACCTGGTCAGAGATATAGCAAAGACCTTGTTGTACGAACAGTTCGTGAATTGGGGCAATTAGGATTTTTTGATCCAGAACAATTAGAGCCTCAATTCCAGAATGCAAATCCACAAGCCGGTACTATAGATATTAATTATCCCGTAGTAGAAAAAGGATCCAGCCAAATTGAGCTACAAGGTGGTTTTGGTGGTGGTGGTTTTGTTGGAACATTAGGGCTAGCCTTTAGTAACTTTTCTATACGTAACATTTTCAACAAAGAATCATACAGCCCTTTACCTATGGGTGACGGTCAAACCCTTAGAGTTAGAGCTCAGGCAAGTAGTTTTTTTCAAACTTATAGCCTTTCATTTATTGAGCCCTGGCTAGGAGGAAAAAGACCTTACCAGCTTTCTACATCATTCTCACACACTATACAATTTTTATTTAACAATAGAAATCGTAGACCTGATAGAGATAGTAAATTCCTGATCACAGGTGGATCCATTGGTATTGCAAAAAGATTAAATTGGCCCGATAATTATTTCACACTATCTCAAGCCATTAGTGTAAGACATTATAATCTAAAAAACTATAACACAAGATTATTTACCTTTGGTAATGGTTCATCTAATGACTTATCATACACTATCGGTATTAACAGAAACAATACCACAGTTAACCCAATTTTCCCAACTGGAGGGTCTGAGTTTAATATTGTTGCTAAACTATCTGTTCCTTACTCTCTCTTTGATGGGGTTGATTATAGCGAATTAGCAGAGCGTAGAGCAATTTTGGATCAAGAAATAAACGACCCCAACACAAATCCAATAACGCGTCAAGAAAAACAAACTGAGATCGGAAAAATTGATCAAGAACGTTTTAAATGGTTAGAATATTATAAACTCAAATTTGACGGAACATGGTACACTAGTTTAATTAACATAGGAACAAAACCTTTGGTTTTAAGAACCAAAGCAGAATATGGATTCTTGGGAGCCTATAATAATGATAGAGGTAATATTCCTTTTGAACGATTTTTCTTAGGAGGAGATGGATTAGGTGCGACAAGTCTGGACGGTAGAGAAGTTATTGCATTAAGAGGATACCCTAATCAGTCGATCACCCCTCAAAGTAGAACAAATAATCAAGATTTTGATGCTGATGGGGCAACAATTTATAATAAATATTCGTTAGAACTTCGTTATCCTATAACGCTA
Organism: uncultured Aquimarina sp.; assembly: GCA_947498785.1. Lineage (GTDB taxonomy): Bacteria > Bacteroidota > Bacteroidia > Flavobacteriales > Flavobacteriaceae > Aquimarina. The sequence goes on from CANMLS010000006.1 coordinate 10,591, forward strand.
AAACCTGCAGCATCTATATACATGTTAGGGTTTTTAGAAGGGGGTGCTTCTTATGATAGTTTTAAGAGATTTAACCCTTTTCAACTAAATCGTTCAGCTGGAGTAGGTTTACGTATCTTTATGCCAGCTTTTGGATTACTTGGTATAGATTTTGGATATGGTTTAGATCCTATTCCTGGAGAAAATGAACCACATGGATGGAAAACCCACTTCATTATAGGACAACAGTTTTAGTTTTGGCACGATTATTTCAATATACACACAGAATTATGAAAACAAAGGGTCTTTTACTAGTTGCAGCGATCAGTTGGCTATTTTTTACACAAGCGGCAAATGCACAGAAAGGAATCAGGATTGGTTATATCGACATGGATTATATCCTAGAAAATGTTCCTGAATATAATGAAGCTTCCTCAGAACTTGAGACCAAAGTTCAAAAATGGAAAATTGAGATCGAAGCAGAGCTCAAAGAAGTAGAAGAAATGCGTAAAGATCTTAATAGTGAAAGAGTCTTATTAACCAAAGAACTAATTGAAGAAAGAGAAGAAGATATCTTTTTTAAAGAAAAAGAAGTATTAGAGTATCAGCAAAAACGTTTCGGTCCTAATGGAGATCTATTTATTCAGAAAAAAAGATTAGTTCAACCAGTACAAGATCAGGTTTTTGTTGCAGTTCAGGAAGTCGCAAAAAATAAGAAATATGACTTTATTTTTGACAAAACTGCCGATTTAGTAATGTTATATTCTGCAGACAGATATGACATTAGCGATCAGGTACTCCTAAGAATAAATAGAGTTTCAAAAAGGAAACAACTTAATAGCAGACAGGAGAAAAAAGCTCTGGAAAGAGGAGAAAAAAGAAATGTAGAACAAGAGAAAGAAGTAACTGACAGAGAAAGACTAACTCAAAAAAGATTATCAGATAGGGAACAGCTTCTAGCCGAGCGTAAAGCAGAAAGAGATTCTATACGAGCTGCAAAAAAGAAAGAATTTGAAGAAAGAAGAGCAAAATTGTTAGAAACACAAAAACGAAGAAAAGATTCTATAAATGCCTTAAAATCTAAAAAAGAGAATCTAAAAAACAACGATGCTCCTACTAATTCTAACAATGAAGAAAATAATAATTAGAAAATTAATTTTATAAATTTATAACACCCTTTAATATTACTTACAAATGAAACAAATTAGAACATTACTAGTAGCTATTGCGATTACTATAGGAACATCAAGTTTTGTAAATGCACAATCCAAAGTTGCACATATAGCATCACAAGAACTTGTAGAGGCAATGCCTGCTTTTAAAGCAGCCAAGAGTGAAGTAGAGAAGCTTAATAAGACTTATGATGCTGAGATAAGGAATATGGTACTAGAGTTACAAAATACTATAAAGAAATATTCTCAAGAAGCAGAAACTAAAACTGACGAAGAGAATCTAAAAAGACAACAAGAAATACAAGCTACAGAGAAAAGTATTAATGATTATAGACAAAATGCTTTACAGGATCTTCAGAAAAAAGAAGTTGAGCTTTTAAAGCCTATATATGAAAAAGCACGTACATCTATACAAAAGGTAGCAAGAGCACAAGGGTTTGAATATGTACTTGACTCAACCACTGGAACAGGAGTAATTATGGCTGATGGTAAGAATCTTATGGCTGATGTAAAGAAAGATCTAGGCATATAAGTATAACTTTATCTTTTTATAAAATTTAGAAAAACAGTGAGCGTCTTCTCACTGTTTTTTTATTTTTGGAATAAACTACCTTGTACTCATGCAAAAACAGCCTATTGGTATATTTGATTCTGGTGTTGGAGGAACTTCTATCTGGAGAGAAATCACATCGCTATTACCTCATGAAGACACTATCTTTTTGGCCGATAGCAAATATGCACCTTATGGTAAACGAAGCAAAGAAGAAATATCCTCTCTAAGTATTAAAAATACTGAAAAGTTATTAGAATTAAATTGCAAAATTATTGTAGTTGCTTGTAATACAGCTACCACCAATGCTATAAAAACATTAAGATCAACTTACGACATTCCAATTATAGGAATAGAGCCCGCTATAAAACCAGCAGCCATATACTCAAAAACAAAAAAAGTAGGAGTTCTTGCCACAAAGGGAACTCTATCTAGTGAATTATTTGCAAAAACATCAGACTTATATACTCAAAACATTGAGGTCATTGAAGTCATTGGCACTGGTTTGGTAGAACTCATAGAAGAAGGTAAAAAGGATACCAAGGAAATGAAAACTCTTTTACATTCGTATATAGCTCCAATGATCAACAAAAACATTGATTACCTTGTCTTGGGATGCACACACTACCCATATCTTATTCCTATGTTAAAAAATATGCTTTCTGATCAGGTTACTATCATTGATTCTGGCGAAGCTGTAGCAAGACAAACAAAAGCTGTTTTATCAAAAAACAATCTTCTGAATCAGAAATCAGAAATCGGAAATCATAGTTTATATTCTAATAGTAATGCAAAAATACTAGAAACAATACTCAAAGTAAACCACCCTATTAAGTATACTGTAAATGCTTTAGATTTTTAATCTTCAAAAACAATTATTTAAAATAATCTAATAAAGCTCCTTTTTTAGAAGAAGACACAGGTAGCTCCTTACCAGAAGAAAGCTCGATACTGCCCCCCTTCCCTTTTCTATATCTTATAACTTCGCTTACATTCACCAAATAACTTTTATGAATACGTGCAAATCCGTGCAGGTTTAGCAATTCCTCAAAATATTTGAGGGTTTTACTGACTAATTTCTGACCTTTATTAAGATAAATTTTAGTATAATTATCATCAGCTTCACAATACAAAATATTAGAAATTTGCAACACTTCAAAACCATCTTGCTGAGGAATTGTAATTTTACCCTCTGCCGTGGTAACTTTAGGAACTAGAACAGCATCCTGAAGCACTGCTTCTCGTTGTTTAATATGACTAACGTGATCAACTGCTTTAATAAGATTATCTATTGCTATTGGCTTTAGTAAATAATACGTTGCTTGGGCATTTAAAGCATCTACTGCGTAGTGATCATATGCGGTCACAAAGACAATTTCGAATGTTCGGTCTGGAACCTGCTCAAACAAATCAAATGCATTACCATAAGGCATTTCTACATCGAGAAATAACAAATCAGGAATATGAGATTTTAACTGTTCTAATGTTTCTTGAACACTTGCAGCTTCTCCTAGGATGGTAACCGAAGGACAATATTTACCTAAATAATTTCTAAGGATAGCTCTACTATTTGCCTCATCGTCTACTATAATTGCGGTTAAGTTCATTTATTTATCTTTCTTAAGCATTAATTTTACCTGAGTCCCTTCTTCATCGTTTTCTAAATCAGATATAAATACATCCACCTTATCTTTATACATTTTATTAAGGATTGCAATTCTCTTCTTTATATTCCCCATCCCTCTGGATTTTTGTAATTTTTGATTTTGTGTTTTTAATTCTTTAGATTTTTTACGTCCAATACCATTATCCAAAATTGTAATTTCTATACTATCTGAAGTAACTTTTTGAAAACGTATTGACAATACTCCTTTTTTTGATTTGTACCGTAATCCATGCCATACCGCATTCTCTACATAAGGTTGTAATAACATCGGCGGTATCAGGTATTCATTGACATCAATTTCTGGATCTACCTCGACCGTATATTCAAATTTATCTTGAAATCTAAAGTGCTCTAATTGCACATACAACCTCAAGAGTTCTATTTCTTTTTCTAACGGAATGAAATCTTCTTCGCTATTCTCCAGAACAGCCCTCATTAATAATGAAAAATCTGTTAAATATCTATTGGCGGTTCTCTCATCACTTGTAGCTATAAATGTATTTACAGAGTTTAAGGCATTAAATATAAAATGAGGGTTCATTTGAGATCGCAACGATTTCAATGCCAAAAGGTTATTAGCATAGCGTTGTTGTTTCATATTACGAAACATCAGATATGCCGCAAGAAGCAATAATAATGTTAATCCAATTAAAAAATAAATTACATTTTGCTGTCTAAGGCTCTGCTGATTTATCAATTCTTGTGAGGCAAATGCCAATTCATACCTTGCCTCATTAAGCTCCCTATCTTTTTCTAAAGTGGTAATCCGATTTGCTCTTTGAGCCAATTCTCGACTAAAACGAGCTGCTTGTGAGATCTCTTGATCTTTTTGAATATATAATTTATCTATAATTACTTCGTAATCTTCAAATGCATCAGATGCTTTCTTTAATTCTCCTTTTTCACGATATACCTCTCCTAATTTCCTTGTGGCATCTTTTTGTACAATCAGATCATTTTTTGATTCTGCTTCTTTAATACTTTCTTCTAGGTAAGGAATAGCCTCATCATACTCTTCTTGTGCAGCAAAAGCACTAGCTATTTTATAATTTTGCACTTGTGAAGTTAATGCGTTATCCTCTTCTACAGGAGCATTATAATCGACCTTTCTCTCTTCAATATCTTCAATATCTTCAAGAGCTTCCTTTCTTAATTGTATTTCTTTATCAAAACTATTGTTTTTATTGTAAAAATCTGCTGCGACTGCTCTTTGCTTTGCAGATGTTTTTTTATCTTTTCGTTGTGCTAATTGTACCGAATTATCCAAATATCCCTCTGCGTCTTTGATATTACCTTCCTCTTGTAGTACTTCTGCCAAAGAAGAATTCAATGAAATAATCTTATCATCAAAATTTTTTCTTTGACTTATAGACAATGCTTTATTATAATTTAATCTTGCATTGGAAAAATCCTGTAGTCCTTTATAACTATCTCCCAAACCTTGAGATACCCTTACTTTCTGTTCAGGATTTAACCTGGACCGTTCTAATTGAGAAAATGTATTTAGCGCACCCTGGAAATTCTTATTTTCTAGTTGAGCACTCCCTAATTTGATTTTAACCTCGGTACTTGCCCTATTTTTAAGACTCATCAAGTAATTACTTTCTGCGAGATCTGGTTGTTTCCAATGTTTATAGATATCTGCTAGCGTCTCAAATAATTCAGCCTTCTTATTATCTGATGACGGATCATCATCGCGTACAGTCTCTAGAGCATTAGTTATATATTCAATACTCGTCGCTGCATCTTTTTTTAACGCACCTTTTGCTGCTTTTAGATTACTTCGATAGGTGGATTCTCGTTTTTTTTCTAAAGCTATTTTAGTTTTTTTTACAACAGGATGATCATCAACCTCTATATCAATCCTTTGCCCATCTATAATGGTATATCGTACGGTATTAAAAGTATCATGAGAAATGACCAGTTCATCACCAACTTGAGCTTGAACTCTAAAATCTCCAAATATATCTGTGGTAATTGTTCCTTTTCCTAATATTGTGATTTCTGCTCCTTCAATAGCTTTCCGAGTACTTTTCTCTTTAACAGAGCCCTTAATGCTCATTGATGCAGATCTCCTTGCAGTGGGATTCTCTTGCCCCATGATCAACATTGGAAAAAACAAAAGAAACATTATTATAAAACCTATCTTCTTCATTATTCACTATTAAATCTAGGTAAACTTAATCCATTTAACTGGGAAAATAAAATCGGTATTTATAGACTAAATCGTTTTACAACAACTTTTTGTCATAAAAAAGAAGACTCACTAACTATATAAGTGTGTTCACTCATTCATCATACATAATCCCTCATTATAGATTTTTAAATAGAAAAGTTCAATATAGTTTTACTTAGAATTAAAAAAAGAAACTATGAAGACATTTTTTACATGGAGTATGCTGAGTGTATTAATTACTATTTCCTGTAATGCAAATCATAAATCAAACTCTGAACTAGCATTTCAAAATGAGAAGAATCATTTAATAGAAACTACCAAAACAGATCCAAATACACGTAATATACAAGTAGCACTATTATTAGATACTAGTAATAGTATGGACGGCCTTATTGATCAAGCTAAGGCACAGCTTTGGGAAATCGTAAACGAATTATCATACGCCAAATGTGGTCATAACACAATAAAGCTAGAAATTGCCTTATATGAATATGGTAACGATGGATTGCCTTCTCAAGAAGGTTTTATAAGACAAGTGCTTCCATTTTCTAATGATTTGGATGAAATATCAAAGGAACTTTTTGCATTAACCACTAATGGAGGAAATGAATATTGCGGTAAAGTCATCAATACCTCGATCAATCAATTAGGTTGGAAAAAGAACAATAATCACCTTAAACTAATATTTATAGCAGGAAATGAACCTTTTACTCAAGGACCAGTAAATTATAAAGACGCTGCTGTAGATGCTTCAGAAAAAGATATTACAATCAATACTATATTTTGCGGTAATTTTAGACAAGGAATCGATACTATGTGGAAACACGGTGCAGATATAACTGGTGGAGAATATAGTGCCATAGATCATAACAGAGAAACTGTTCATATTGCCACACCATATGATAACGTTATTCTTGAACTAAACAATAAACTAAACGGCACTTATATCTATTACGGCCATAGAGGAGCTCAAAAAAGAGAACTACAAGCCGAACAAGATAGTAACGCCAGATCGTATAGTCCTGCAAATGCTGTAAGCAGAACTGTTAGTAAGAGCTCTGGTTTTTACAAAAATAAAAGTTGGGATCTAATTGATGCTGCAGAAGATGAAAGTTTTGAAGTTGAAAAGGTAGCAAAAGAAGAATTACCAGAAGAATTAAAAAATAAATCTGAAAAAGAATTAAAACAATATATAGCCCAAAAAAGTACTGCTCGTAAGGAAATACAAAGTAAAATCAATGAATTGAATAAAAAACGAGTACAATTTATTAAAGATAATAGCAAAAAAGACGATTCTAACCTAGAAACAGCATTACTAAATGCCATAAAAAAACAAGGTAGAAAAAAATCTTTCTCTTGGGAAAATTAAAACCAAAGTATTGTAAATATGAAGACTCTTAAAGTAATGATAGTATTAGCTCTTATTCCGTTATCCATACAATCACAGAAAAAAAATGAATTACCAAAATCAAAAGTAGATTTTAATTCGTTTCTAAAAATATCTGAAGAAATTAAAGAATATAGAGAAAAAAGATTAATATCTCTTGATACTTTTTTGAAGTATATGTCTGATAAGAATACAATTGTACTGGATACACGTTCTGAAGCTGCATATAAAAGAAAGCATTTTAAAGGAGCTATTCATATTAATTTTTCTGATTTTACCAAAGAAGAATTAACAAAAAGAGTCCCTTCAAAAGAGACAAGGATTTTGATTTACTGCAATAATAATATTGATGGAGATCCAATTAATTTTCCTACCAAAAAGATTAATCTGGCATTAAACATCCCTACATTCATAAATTTGTATGGCTACGATTATAAAAATGTATATGAACTATCTTCATTGGTTAATATACAGAATAAAAGATTACTTTTTGAAGGAACTGATACTAGGTAATTAAAGAACTTTATATATTTGGTGATTCAAAAATGCTGTCAGAAAACAATCATATCTGGCAGTATTTTTTTTAGCTCAATATTATGTCTTTGAAAAAATAAACATATAATACATTACTTCAACTATGTAAGGAATAGAGCCTATAGAATCTGGATTTTTTCACAGTACAAAAACTATAATGGAATTGTAATTTTCGTCCTAATTCAAAAACAAATAGCAATCATTGAATTTTGAAAAATTAGATAAGTTTTATTATAATATTAGAGAGTGAACTTATATCTTATTTAGAATTAACAGCAGGACACTTACAATTCCATCTTTCTTTACGCTCCCCAAAATCATAACCCAAAGTAATTTGATGAAAACCACCATCACTTAGCACCACAGAGTTAGATTGATAACTATAGGTATATCCAACCAACCATTTTTTATAATTAACTCCTACAAATGGTGTTATATACTGTAATTGTTGGCTTTCTACAGATGTCCCATTTTGAGAAAATTCTGCACCATCCAAGCTACGTCTATAAGAAATCCCGCCCCACAAAGTTCCAAAATTAAAATCTTTATATGCTTTTAAATTAGCATCAACAGCACTCTCTTTGGTTGCATCTGTTGCTTGATACATGATGGAGGGCTCCAAGCTCAAAATATTTCTAATATCGAATAAATATCCCAATGAAAATACATATCTACGCTGATTATTAGACTCCTGTATTGGAGTATCATTATTAAAAGTATCACGTGTTGTAGGTAAGATATTTTTTACTGTAAAGTGAGCATACCACTCCAAAAAGTTATATGACAATCCTACATCCATATTATAGTAAAAGTCTTTTTGAACTCTATCCAGAATTACCGGATCAGGATCAGAAGGATCATCAAGTCCTCTTAAATCCAAGTTCGACTGTATAAAACCAGCACTCATACCAAAGGATAACATATTTAAATCTGTTCTATCTCTAGAGAATAATAAATGATACGCATATGTTGCATAAAATCCTGTTTGCGAAAATCTACCATTTTCATCTTTATATAGAATTCCTCCCCAACCAGATTTATCACCAGTTCTGAAATTAAGATTCAATGTTTGCAAATTAGGTGCATTATCTACATCAAACCATTGCTTACGAGCTGTAAGTCTTATTTTATTAGCATTTGCTGCACCAGCCATCGCTGGGTGTACAAGATATAGGTTATCTGAAAGATAATCAGAATAGATGGGTATTCCTTCTTGCGAAAATCCAAATTGAAATACTAACGCTAAAGAAACTACATAAAATATTTTTAAGTTCATTTGGGTTCTATTATTTACGGGGCTAAATAGAATTTGTGAATTTAATCCTAACTAATAAAAATAGTATATATTGTAAGGATTCACTATTATTTTTCACTTGATCATTAATTAACGATAGTTCCAAAGATATAAATTTTTGTCAGAATATCAGATTTACACTTTTATAAGAAGAATACGTTAAAAAGTATAAACGATATAATTACGCAACTCATATCGTCTTGCTTTTTAGTAAATTTACCAAAAATTAGCTCATGGAAAAGAACTTTGAAATAAAAATAGAAGCAACTTCAAATCCGGGGATTGTTAAATTTGAAGCAAACTACTTTTTGACCCAACATACCAGTTACGAATTTGAGAACATAGATCAGGCTAAAAATTCCCCTCTGGCCCAACAATTGTTCTATCTGCCATTTGTAAAAAGAGTGTTCATCGCACAAAACTTTATTGCTATTGATAAATATGATATCGTAGAATGGGCTGATGTACAGGAAGAGGTTGCTGAACAGATTAAGACATATCTTAACAATAAACAGCCTGTTATTAATGAAGTTGAAACTGAAGTTACAAAAAAAGTTCCTATCACTATTTATGCAGAAAGTACTCCAAACCCTGGTGTACTTAAGTTTGTTGCAAACAAAAAATTAGTAACTGCAGGACATGAATTTAAAAACATTGATGAGGCTACTGAAGCTCCTTTGGCAAAAGAATTATTTCATTTTCCTTTTGTTAAAGAAGTATATATCGACGAAAACTACATCTCTATCGGTAAGTATGACATGGCCGATTGGAATGATATCACAACTGAGATAAGAGAATTTCTACGTAATTACCTCGAAGAAGGTAAAGAAGTTTTATCTGCTAATGCTACAGTATCCAAAAGCGAAGCAGAAAAACAAGCCGATGTTGACTTTGAGAAGTTAGATGACGTTTCTAAAGATATTATAAATATTATTGAAGAATACATAAAACCAGCTGTTGCAAGTGATGGAGGGAATATTCTATTTGATTCTTATGACCCAGAAAGCAAAGGAGTAAAAGTAGTCTTACAAGGTGCTTGTAGTGGATGCCCTTCTTCTACTTTTACTTTAAAAAATGGAATTGAAAATATGTTAAAGGAAATGTTGAAAGATAAAGTAGAGTATGTTGAAGCGATCAATGGGTAGTTCATCGAAAAACATTTGATTACATCCAAAAAACAGGTAAAGAATGCTTTCATTTATTTCAAATAAGCCAAACATCTTGTATATTAGAGGTTATTCATAAAAAATTAACTAAAAAAATATCAACATGGCAATTGTTAAGGTAATTGAAATAATAGCAAGTTCTGAAAAAGGTTGGGAAGACGCAACTAGAAATGGAATAAAACAAGCTGGAAAAACAGTAAAAAATATCAAATCAGCTTGGGTATCTGATCAAAAAGTTATCATAAAAGATAATGAAATTTCAGAATATAGAGTAAACCTTAAGGTATCTTTCGAAATAAAATAGCTTTTTAGTCTTCTAAATAGTATATTCTAAGGTAATCTATTTTAGTTTAGACATACTTAAAACGAATAAAATCTAATTTATTTCATAAAATTGTAGAGCATCTCAATATTCTTGGGATGCTTTTTATATTTTTAGGGATTACTAAAGTCAAACAAAAATGAAATATTGGTTTCTCATCTTATTAATTTTAAATATCTCTTGCACAAGTCAAAACAAACCGCAACCCATGGAATACGAATACACTAATGATTTAATTCATGAAACCAGTCCATATTTATTGCAACATGCACATAACCCTGTTAACTGGAAACCTTGGGGAGAAAAAGCACTGGATCAAGCTAAAAAAGAAAATAAACTTATCATTGTAAGCATTGGGTATGCAGCTTGTCATTGGTGCCATGTCATGGAACATGAAAGCTTTGAAGACCCAAAAGTTGCAGAAATCATGAATACTAATTTCATCAATATCAAAGTTGATCGTGAGGAACGTCCGGATATTGATCAAGTTTATATGAACGCAGTACAATTAATGACTGGTAGTGGTGGCTGGCCTCTTAACATGATAACCTTGCCTGATGGGAGACCCGTTTGGGGAGGCACATATTTTCCAAAAGGAGACTGGGTTGATGCGCTTAAACAAATAGCTGGATTACATAAAAAACAACCCAATAAACTTGTAGAATATGCTGACAAACTTGAACAAGGTATAAAAGCTGTCGATGTTATTGACATTAATACTAATAAAATTAATTTTGAAAAAGAATTTATTGCTTCATCTGTTAAGGAATGGAGTGCAAATTTTGATCATCAAAAAGGAGGAACAAAACGAGTTCCAAAATTTATGATGCCTAATAACTATCAATTTTTACTTCGATACGCATATCAAACTAAAGACCAAGAATTATTAATGTTTGTAAAAAACACTCTAGAAAAAATATCTTATGGGGGTGTCTACGACCATGTTGGGGGAGGTTTTTCAAGATATTCTACAGATGACAAATGGCATGTTCCGCATTTTGAAAAAATGTTATACGACAATGCTCAATTAGCAAGTTTATACTCAGATGCCTATCTTATTACTAAAGATCCATGGTTCAAAACTGTAGTATACGAAACATTAGAGTTTGTATCCAAAGAGCTCACCAATGAAGAAGGTGCTTTTTATTCGTCGCTGGATGCTGATAGCAACACTCCAGAAGGCGAATTAGAAGAAGGTGCTTTTTATGTATGGACAAAAGAAGAGCTCAAAAAGCTCTTAGGAGATGATTACGAACTCTTTTCTTCGTATTACAACATAAACTCGTACGGCTTTTGGGAAAAAGAAAACTATGTCTTGATACGAAAGGATACTGATCAAAAAATATGTAATGATTTTAATTTAAATTCAGAAACGCTCATCAAAAAAATCTCTCAATGGAAAAAAATCTTACTTCAAGAACGTGAAAAACGTTCTAAACCAAGATTGGATGACAAGACATTAACTTCTTGGAATGCTTTAATGCTGAAGGGATATCTAGATGCATATCGTGTTTTTGGAGAGAAAGCATTTCTTGATACTGCAATAAAGAATGCTACATTTCTTAAAAAAAATCAGCTACAAAACAACAAATCATTATTTCACAATTATAAGAATGGTAAAAGTACAGTTAACGGCTATTTAGAAGATTATGCGCTTGTCATTGAAGCTTTCATCGTGCTTTATCAAAATACTCTTGATACTGAGTGGCTCGACATAGCCAATCAACTTACAGAATATACTTTGACACATTTTTTTGATAAAACAAAAAATATATTCTACTTTACCTCAGATGAAGATCCAGAACTCATTACACGAACTATTGAATATAATGACAATGTAATCCCTGCATCCAATTCTATAATGGGCAAAAACTTGTTTCTACTATCTCACTATTACGACCGTTCTGATTATAAAGAAATAAGTCAACAAATGCTTCATAACATTCAACCCCAAATCGAATCATATGCTTCTGGATATTCTAATTGGTTAGACCTTATGCTTAATTTTTCTTTTAATTTCTATGAACTGGTTGTTGTTGGAAATGAAGCCAAAATTAAATTGAAAGAATTAAATCAAACATACATACCCAATAAGCTATTGGCAGGAAGTGTATCAGATTCTGATCGAGCATTGCTTAAAAATAGATTTGATGAAGATAAAACACTTATCTATACTTGTGTAAATAATGCGTGCAAATTTCCTGTTGAAGATACGAATGAAGTACTTAAAATGATCGATTGACACTTTTTGCATTTTTCTCTATTAAAAAGAAAAAAAACAGACTTTAAACTGAGGTTTTAAACTATCAAAAATGGTAGATAGTAGACGTTTTTTGCGTTTTTAACCCATTGATTAACATTTATTTGTAATTAAAATCGCACAATATTACGGTTTTAACGTAAAAAATGTGTGTGAATTTTCTGTTAAAATCTTTATTTTCTTCATGATAATTCAACAAATAACATCTTTTTTGTGATAAATTCATAAAAATCACGCCAAAAAATGATAAAAATTTTATTTAAAGTGTTATTTTTTTAAATTTATCTCACCTAAATTGACAAATCATGAAGAGAACTTTACCTTTTATACTTTTAGCAGCATTTTATGCTTCATTCGCCCAAATACCCTCGAGTTTACTTGTACCTACTTCCAAAATTTCTTCTTACGATGACTATGAAGGAAGTATTTACATGAAATTTCGTTATAAAGAATCTAGTGTAATAGATGAAAAATCTAGCGCCTTTGACGCTAAGCTAAAGTATAATATTTATACTGATGCATTAGAATTTGTATCCAAATCCGGTGATTTGTTTGAACTGGTTAAAAACCCTACTATCCACGCTAGAATTGATGGTGATTATTTTTACTACTGTGACTTTAAAAGTCAAAGAGGTATTGATCGTAGAGGATATTATGTATTAGTAGAATTAACAGATAGATATCGTATCTATAAAAGATTTACATTAGAAATCAAAGATCCAAAAGAACAAGCAGCAGTAAGCAGTGGAGTTGCAGAACCAGGATCTATTAGAATGAACACTTCCTATTTTATTGAAGAGGCAGGAGTAATTATGGAGCTACCTCTCAACAAAAAAGAAATGTTAGCAGCTTTTAGTGATAAAGAAAATGAATTAAAAGAATATCTTAAAAAAGAAAAAATTCGTTTAAAAAAGGAAGAAGACCTTATTCGCTTTGTTGCCAGATATAATGCTCTTAAAAGCGATGAAGTTTCGCAAAACAGAAGCCTCCTAAGCAATGCTAATTCAGACAGGAATTAATAGACTACTTTTATTTTCCTTACCTGAAATGATTTTTAGCAATATAAATTTTATTAAGTACTATTATTTATAATCACCTAAGGCACAAACAAATATACTGCTATAACATTCAATTTATTTTGATTTTGTAATATTAATTAACTATCTTTTAACAAATAAATAAGAAAATGTAAAAACCTAATAATAATAATTTAGTTCAAAAAACTACAATTACTATTAATCAAAAAAAATTAACAAACTCAACTTAGAATTATGAAAACAATAGTACTATTATTTTTAACAGTATCATCTATATCATTTGCCCAATTACCAAAAAATTTACTAAATGATATTCAAAAAGACTACACATATAGTGAATATACAGGGTCTATTTACATGAATCTTAGCTACAAAGAATCTAGTGTTATACATGAGAAATCAACTACATACCATGCAAAATTAAGGTATAACATTCACGAGGATGCTATGGAATATAAAGAAAAATCAAATTTGTATGAGTTAATTAAAAATCAAACTACTCATGTAAGAATTGATGATAATTATTTCTATTACTGTGACTTCAAAAATCAGCGAGGACATAATAAATCTGGATATTATATATTGGTAGAATTAACCAACTTGTATAGTATTTATAAAAAAATCACCCTAAGCATGGAAAACTCTGTAAATCAAAGAGTTATTGGCAACGCTTCTAATGAACCTGGTAAAATCGTACAAAACATTACATATTATATAGAAGAAGAAGGGGTGATTATGGAACTCCCTCTCAATAAAAAAGAAATGTTAGCAACATTTAGCGACAAAGAAAATGAACTTAAGGAGTATCTTAAAAAAGAAAAGATTCGCTTAAAAAAGGAAGAGGATCTTATTCGTTTTGTTGCCAGATACAATGCATTAAAAAGCTCTAACCCCAATTCTTCTAACAGTCTATTAACGAACACTCTTAGAGGAAATTAAAACATCTAATAATATAATAGTGAGTTTTTAAAGACAGTAGCAGTAGAGGTGACAATTTAATTTTAATAAACCAAAATCTGATATATTTTCATATAATATATTACGTACAAGAATGTTATTAACCTCCTACAAAATCTTTTAAATAATAAGGTTCAAAATAGCCCACGTCTTCAAATTCTTTATTTAGGTATTTAGAATAACTTAGTATTACCATCTCTCGCGCAGATGGTAATTTGTTTTTAACAAAGGTTGCACTACTTGAGATACATATGGTTGAAAACTTCTCTACACCATTACCAATAAAATACACGTTCTTCTTCTCAAGATATTCTCTAAAAGAATTTTCAGTAAGAATTTCTGCTTCTGTATCTCTTATCTGCTTATTTTTACTCGAGAAAACCGCAGAGTATACTTCCATTCGTCGTGCATCAATCATAGGAACAACGTATGCCTCATTTTCTAAATCTATTTGCAATGCTAATGACTGTAATGTTGGTATAGCAATCAGTGGTATATCCAACGCATAACACAATCCTTTTGCCGCAGAAACTCCAATTCTTAGTCCCGTATATGAACCTGGTCCTTTACTCACAGCAACTGCCATAAGATCTTTTAAAGATATACCAGCCTCTGACATAACTTTATCAATAAAATTATGTAGCCTTTCTGCGTGAGAATATGAAGTATTATAATCCTCTTCTATACAAATTATTTCCTTTTTTTTAGCTAAAGCTACAGAACAATTTGTTGTTGAAGTTTCTATGCACAGAATATAAGCCATTAATCAAAATTTGGGCAAAGATAACCTAAATAGCTAAACTATTTTATCCTCCTAAGTATCATTAGTAAATTATTATGTACCAGTAGAAAACCCAAACCTGTATATAGATTATTATATATACTACGCCTATACAAATGAATACACTATAAAAGTTTATAGTGTTTATTTGCTCGGTTTGTTATCAGTTTCTGATTTTACTTTATCACCTGTTTTGAGAATTTTTGTAACTACATTATATGGTCCAGTTATCACTTCATCACCTTCCTTCAAGCCACTAATAATTTCAATATTACTATCATCTTGAATCCCAGTTTTTACCACTCTTAATTTTGCAATTTCACCATTCTTCACAAATACACATTCGAATTTCTTATTAGTCCCAGATACTATTTTATCTTTTGATGTAGTTTCTTTTACACTAGAAGTATCATTTTTAATTACAATCGCGCTTATAGGAACCCCTATTACATCTTTTCTTTTATCAGTAATAACATCGACCGTAGCAGTCATACCAGGCCTAAATGGAGAATAATTTTCTGGTTTATTATCAATCAAATCTTTATATGATTCTTCTAGAATTCTAACTTTTACCTTAAAATTGGTTACTTGATCTGCACTTACTGTATTTTCGGCAGAATTAGCTATTTCTGTAACCAACCCTTTAAACTCTTTTTTTAGATAAGCATCTACTTCAACAATAGTAGAGTCTTCAATAGTAACCTTAACAATATCATTTTCGTTTACATCTACTTCAACCTCCATATTACTTAAGTTAGCCACTCTTACAATCTCTGTCCCTGCCATTTGTTGTGTTCCTACAACTCTTTCTCCCAGTTCTACTGATAATTTGGAAATTGTTCCATCCATCGGAGCATAAATAGTAGTTCTACTTAAATTATCCTTGGCTTCGTTAACAGTTGCTTGAGCACTTCGCACGTTATAATAAGCAGATTTTTTACCAGCTTCTGCTCCTTCAAATGCAGATATAGCTCTATCCCATTCGGCTTTAGAAATCACACCTTTTTCAAATAGTTCTTTATTTCGATCATAACTAAGTTTTGCCTCCTTGAGACTTGCTTCTGCTTGTTGCAATCCTGCTCTTACATTTTCTAAGGTTGCTTGTGATCTATTTAATCCAGATTGAATTATATCTGGATTTATACGAACTAAAACATCTCCTTTCTTAACTTGCTGTCCTTCTTTAATTGGTAAATTTATAATCTCTCCTGACACTTCTGAGGAGAGTTTAACCTCTACTTCTGGTTGAATTTTACCTGTTGCAGAAACAGTTTCAATGATATCGATTTTCTCAATTTCAGTAATTGACACTTCTTTATAATTACCACTTTCTCCAAACCAGCCTGCTTTTTTACCATAAACAAGTAATCCGATTAAAACGACAACTATTCCTAAAACAAAGAGTAAAGTTTTTTTATTCATGACGTACTTTAACGTTAATTTTATTGTATGAAAAATACAATCTTTTCTATATAATTTGTAGTAGTCAAAAAAGAGATACTACTTATTTTATAATTTTATATCAGCGATCTTTATTCCAAAATAAAGTTCTAATACTTTCAGTTTAAAAATATAATCAAATTTATTTTGCACTTCCTGACTTTGTGCATTCTCCAATCTAAATTTTGATTGACTAAAATCAAACGCATTGGTTAACCCCACATCATAACGATCTTTTGCATATTCGTAGGCTCTCTCCTGAGCTTTTACTGAAACTTGTGCTGCTTCATATGCTTCTGCTGCCCCTTTAGCATCAAGGTAAGCCTGATATACATTACTATCAAGGTCTAATTGTGCTTGTTCTAGTTGAAACTCGGTACGTTCTACGTTTATTTTGCTTCTTTTTACTGTATTTCTTGCAGAAAACCCATTAAATATTGGAACTGATAAGGACAATCCATATCTAAGCCCATCATTTGTATATAATTGTTTGATATATGAATTAGGGTTTTGTTCTACCAACAGCAAATTAGGTGATTGGGCGATTACATTCTGCCCTGTTGCTTCGACTGTACCAATGCTTTGTGTTAATATCGGATTATTTTCATCTAATATTCTGGCAAAACCTTTAGCTCCTGATTCTCTTGTATCGTATCCAAACGCACCATTTAAAGTTGGGTAGTATGCTCCTCTAGCAATCTCAAGATCCTTTTCTGCAATAAGCTTATTTTGCTCAGCAATTTGTACTTCATATCTCGATTCTCTGGCCCTTGCAATCACTTGATCTATTGGCTTATTTAGCATTTCAGAGACAGGAACCAAATATTCTTGTTCTACAATATCAAAACTTGCATAATCCTTAATCAATAATCTCTGTGCTAAACCTACCAATGCTATTTGTACAGCATTCTCTGCCTGTACAATTCTTGTTAATTCATCGGCAGATGTTGCTTCTATTTCCAAAAGATCTCCTTGTGGAAGAACCCCTGCCTCTACAAGATCTTTGGTACGTTGCAATTGTTCTAACGTAATCTCGTGTTGTTTTTCAATTACTTTTAAAGATTCTTTATTTAATAACACTTGCAAATAACTATTAGCAACAAACAACGCAATATCATCTTTTGATTTTCCTAAATTATATTGACTCAACAACTTATTAAGTTTAGCTCTCTGAAATCTTTTTACATTTCGTAAACCATTAAATATGGTAATTCCTACATTTATTCCATAACTCGAACTTCTAAATGTCTGAGTTCTATTTTCATTTGTAATTGGATCTGTTGATAAACCTGAACTCCAAAAATTTGATGCAGATGCATTCAAAGTTGGGAGGAAATTTCCTATCGCATCTAGTCTATCGATACTTGTTGCATCTACATCTAGTTCTGATTGTTTGATTGTAATATTATTTTCTAAAGCGTACTCTACACATTCGCGTAATGTCCATTTTTTTTCCTGTGCTTGACTTCCTAATCCTGAAAAGAGTGTAATAATACATAAAACTAAGACTTTAATTCTCATAAGTTTAAAATTTAAAGTACTACCTCGACTTAAGTCTTTTAATATTAATTTCATACTACGTATATGTATATATTTGATTGATGTTGTTACAGATTATTTTAAAATTAATTTTCAAACTCGGGTTTTTTGATGATATTCCATACTTTCACTTTATCATCCTTGTTAATCCCGCTTTTGATTTCAACGTTTATTCCATCACTAATACCAAGTTCTATATTTTTATTTTCAAACTGTTGCTCACCTGTTAGAATTTCTACAAATGGTTTTTTTGTTTTTGTATCATATTGTATTAATGCTTCTTTCAAAGCCATAACACTATCTGCTTTTGCTAAAATAATGGAGGCATTTGCACTCAAGCCTGCACGAATAAAAGTAGTGTCTTTTTTATCTAATGTTCCTTTGATTTCAAACTGTATTGCTCCATTTTCTTCTTTTCCTTTTGGAGCGATATAATCCAAAACAGCATCAAATTTTTTATTCTCTATTGCTCCAACAGTAATTTCTAAAGGTAAATTTTCTTTGATTTTACCAACTTCACTCTCATCTACTTTTCCTTCAAAAATCATATCTCCTACATCAGCTATTGTGGCAATAGTAGTTCCATCATTAAAATTATTAGCTTCTATAACCTGATTTCCTGCCTTTACAGGAACTTCTAAAATCATTCCTGTCACAGTAGAACGTATTAGCGTATTTGCCACACTTCCTAACCCTCTTGCTGTACCGGTTCTAACGATCTGATAGTTTTGTTTTGCTGATTCATAGGTTTGTTTAGCTTGTTTATAAGAAACATCTACTCCATCAAATTCATTTGCAGAAATCACCCCTTTATCAAAAAGTTCTTTTTGCCTATTATAAACTTTATCCTGATTATCTAGTCCTATTTTAGCAGTTTCTACAGCATTCTGAGCACTTTGTAAAGATGATACATTTGGAACAACTCTAATTTTGGCAATAAGATCTCCAGATTTGATTTGATCTCCTGCTTCGATATATATTTCTTCAATAATTCCAGAAATATTAGGCTTAATTAAAACCTCTTCTTTTGGGACTATACTTCCAGTAGCAACAGCTTTCTTTATTATTGTTTCTGTCGTAGCTTGTTCTGTTTCGTATATAACTGGATTTTCCTGATTTTTTTGATATAAATAATATAATGAACCTCCAAATACAACTACTATAATAAGTAAAATAATGATAGTTACAGTTTTTTTCATTTTAGTTTCTCTATTGATTAATGATTATCCTCATTTTGTAGGATAGAAAATATGATTGATTAGTTATTCAGTTCGTAATGCGTCTATAGGTTTTGTCTTTATTGCCACCTGAGCTGGTATTAACCCTGCTAATAGCCCACTAGTAACAAGTATAAATAAAGCTATAAATACTACAGTAAGATCGACACTTGGATTTGCAAACATGCTATCTTCATTGGTTGGTGATCCATCCAGAATTTTATTAATTAAAAAGATGATTCCTGTAGAAATTGCTATCCCCGTCATTCCAGAAATAATAGTTAAAAAGATTGATTCTAATAAGATTTGACCTCTTACAGCCCATGGTGATGCTCCCAATGCTCTCCTAATCCCAATTTCTTTGGTTCTTTCTTTTACAACAATAAGCATGATATTACTTATCCCTATAATTCCTGATAATAGTATAAGTGTACCTACAAAATATGCAACTCCTTTTAGTGCTATAAACAAACCATTTATTTTATTAAATTCTTTATAAAGATCAAAGTTACCAATGGCTCGATTATCTTCTGGATGAATAGTATGATTAGTCTTAACAACCTCTAGAATATCTTTCTTTAAATTTGTTATAGATTTACCATCCTGCGCTGTAATTGCCATCCAACCAACTCGTTCTCCATAATTAAATGCTTGAGAAAAAGAGGTAAAAGGAACAAAGATTTCTTTTTGTCCTTCTTCTCCATCACCATTATTAGATTTTTTGGAGTAGGTACCTATTACCATAAAATTGACTCCTTGTATTTTGATATATTCTCCAATAGGTTCCTCTCCTTCTTCAAACAATTCTTTTCTTACTCCTTCACCTATAACAGCAACTTTTCTTTTGTCATCAATATCTCCATAATTAATAAAACGACCAGAGGTAATATTAATCGGATCTTGCCTTATAATTTCTGGATAGTCACCATATACATTAAATGCACCAGTATTTAATCCCCTTACTACATTATTCGCTCCTCTAAATCCTCCCAACCTATTCCTTGGAGATATATATAACAATCCAGGAACCTGCTCTCTAATAGAAGGCACATCGCCTATTTTAAAATTGTATCTTCTTCCTTTTGGCAATCCTTTGTAGGGTTTGGACGCCGTTTGGGTCCACATAAACATGGTATTGGTAGCAATATCACCAAAACCTTGTTTTACTCCATTCTCCAAACCTTTTCCTGCTGCCAAAAGAATAACTAATATAAATATTCCCCAAAACACTCCAAAAGCTGTTAGTAAAGTTCTAAACCAATTCGCGGTTAACGCCTCTAGTATTTCATTCCATCGATCCCTGTTAAACATATTATTCGTCTCTTAGTGCAACAATAGGTTTGATTCTCACGGCTCGCCATGCAGGAAAAAAACCTGCCATAGCACCTGCAAAAATGAGTATAAAAACAGTGGTGATAGCCACATTAAAATCTACTGAAGGATTTCTTATAAAATCTGTTTGTATCATAGGCCCTGCTAATTCCAATAATGCCAATCCAAAGACAAGTCCAGTAAAACCAGCAATTGCGGTAACAAAAATTGCTTCTTGTAGAATCATACCAATAATAGAACTCGGTTGAGCTCCTAATGCTTTACGAATACCAATTTCTTTAGTTCTTTCTTTTACAATAATCAGCATGATATTACTTACTCCTACTACACCTGCAATAATTGTACATATCCCTACCCACCAGAAAAAAGCTTTGATCATAAACATAAGGTTATAGAATCTCTTTGCTCCTTCAAGTGAATTATTTACTCCAATGGCACGCTCGTCTTCTGGTGCAACAATATGCTTTGATTTAAGATATGCTGTCATAGACTCAACAAACTCCTCTGATTTTTGTACCGCAGTTTCAAAATTTTCTTCTGGTTTTAAAGTATATGCTAACCCTTGAACTTTATGACCTTTATTAAATACCTGTTGCGCTATTGGAGGAGGAATAAACACTCGATCCTCTTCTCTTTCTCCTGCCTTATCTGAATATACACCGATCACTTTAAAAGGAATATCATTTATTTGTATATATTCTCCAATAGGCGTTTTCTCTTTATCTTTAAAAAGATCTTTTTTGATCTTGTTTCCTATAATTGCAACTTTATTTAGTTCATCGATATCTTTTTTATTGATAAATCGCCCTTCGATCATCTCTTGATTTTCTATCATTTGAAATTCTGGAAATATCCCTTCGATACCATAGCTACCTGACTCTTTCTTATAGTTAACCACTACTCCCCATTCTCTAGCTCTTGAAGATTTATATTCTAAATACTTTTGATTTTTCTTGTTGATAAAATCATAATCTTCATTGGTCATTTCTATTCTTCTACCAGGATTTAATCCTTTATATTCAACAGAAGTAGTTCTAGTCCAAACCCAGATACTATTAGAAGCATCATTCTCAAATTCTTTTGCAATACCATTTTGCATTCCTTGTCCTACTCCTAATAGAAGAACGAGAATAAATATTCCTGAAGCTACAGAAACACCTGTAAGAAAGGTACGTAACTTATTTTTTGCTATTGTTTCAAATATTTCTTGCCAACGCTCTAGACTAAACATTTGCAGTAGCTTTTACTTGATTAACAACAGTATCATCAATGATAACTCCATCTTTCAGATTTACGATACGTTTGGTCATATCAGCAATATCTGGCTCATGGGTAACAATAAGAATAGTTTTTCCTTCATCATTAATCCCCTGAATCAACTCCATAACTTCATAAGAAGTTTTTGTATCTAAAGCTCCAGTTGGTTCATCGGCTAATAATACTTTTGGTTCTGACGCCAGTGCTCTAGCGATAGCAACTCTCTGTTTTTGCCCTCCTGACAACTCATTAGGATGATGTGTTGCCCAATCTGCTAATCCAACTTTTGAAAGATAATGTATTGCCTTTTCTAATCTCTCTTTTCTCTTCATACCTTGATAATATAAAGGCATGGCAACATTATCTATTGCAGTCTTGTAATTAATCAAATTAAATGACTGAAAAATAAAACCAAGAAATTTATTCCTGTATTGCGCAGCTATTTTTTCATTTAAGTTTTTAATTGGCATTCCATCTAAGAAATAACTACCGTTATCTGCTTCGTCCAACATTCCTAAAATATTTAACAAGGTGGATTTCCCAGATCCCGAAGATCCCATAATGGACACTAATTCTCCTTCTTTTACACTAAAATCTATTCCTTTAAGTACGTGAAGCGAATTGCTTCCCATTTTGTATGATTTATGTAAGTCTTTTATTTCAATCATAATACTGGATTAGGATTTTAGAAGCACAAAAACTATACCTCTATAAAATAAAACTCGCTAACACATCTAAAACCCAAATGGTTTTAGATCAATCTATAAGCTTCCCATTGAAGACTTTTAATTGGTTAGTGCAGTCTTATCTACATAAGACTAACTAATTGTCATTTTTGTTACACCTTGTATTGTTATGGAAATGTTAAAATTAAGAAATCACAACCCCTTTGATCTTTTGGGCTTTTTTTTATTTCTATAGATAAGGTAACCAACTCCTCCAATCAAAATATATGGGATAATCATTAAATATACTATTCCGTTATTTATGCCCTTTGCTGTCTCCTGCCCTTCTTCACTCTCCAAAACCGCTCTACACATCGCGCATTGTGCTTCTGCTGATGTGGACAACATTAAGAAAAGAATTAGAATGCAGATTATTTTAGTTTTCATTAATATTTTTTAACAACATTCCTTTTAAACGTAATAAGGTGAAATCATAAGATACACAACCACACCTGTAATAGCCACATATAACCAAATCGGAAATGTAATTCTTGCAATTTTCTTATGCTTATCAAAATTTTTGGTCAATGCTTTCACATAAGTAATTAACACAAAAGGAATAATGATTACAGATAATATTATATGTGTAATCAAAATAAAATAATATATATAACGTATTATGCCTTCTCCTCCAAACCTAGTTGAATCACTCGTCATATGATATGCTATGTACATTAATAAAAAAAGCACTGAGCACATAATTGCTGTTTTCATGAGCTTTTCATGTAGTGTAACTTTTTTATTTTTTATTGCCCACAATGCAGCAAGAAGAATTATAGCAGTAATACCATTGATTGAAGCATAAATAGGAGGCAAAAAAGTAAGGGGCTGCACATCAAATCCCAATTTTCTTAAATTAACCCCAAATAATGCTGCTACAGCCAGAGGAATAACAATAGACAAAACTACAATCCACTTATTATATTTCTTTTCTACTTCTGATAGGTTACTCATCTTTATTTAAAAGTTTTTTTATGTCTTGCAATAAAATAGTTATCTGTTCTTCTTCTCCATTTTCATCTACTTTTTCCTCTACTCCAATTGTTCCTCTATAGTAAATGATAGGATTACCAGAACTATCATATCTTGATCGCACATATCCTTCCTGATCTATTAATGCAAAATAGCCATTATGTTCAAACCCGCCTTGTACTTCTGGATTCTCTGCTGCATAAATATTAAATCCTGTATTGGCAAGTTCATATATATTTTCTCTATCGCCTGTTAAAAAATGCCATTCGGGATCAGTTACTTTATAATTTTCTGCATATTTCTTAAGTCTACCTGGAGTATCAAATTTTGGATTAATCGTAAAAGAAGCGATTCCAAAATTTTCAAAATCCTTCAATTCATTTTGAAGATATACCAAATTTTTATTCATCTTAGGGCAAATTGTAGGACAACTTATAAAGAAAAATTCAACTAAATACACTTTACCTTTATAATCATGATTTGTAATAAGAATGCTATCTTGATTTAGAAAAGCAAAACCTGGAACTTTCTTTGGTTCTCCGTTTAGTTTTATAAAGGCTAATTTTTCATTAGTAATCGGATTAGAAGCACTCATTCGATCATTTTTGACTATCGAAGTATCCTTAACTCTATTTACTATTTTAGGAATAAAAATTATACCGAAGATTAATATAATAAATGATATGCCTACATATGAGTATTTTTTCATGTTTTCGGTTTATTTGTTATAGGTTGTTTATATAAATAATCAAAACAAAATCAATAACAATGAATTATTCAAATATAAAGAAGAATTCAAATTATGTATATTTTAGCTTTATTTCTCTTTCCGATCTGCCTTATATTTCTTGAGTGCCAATCGATATTCTGCAAGAACAACCTTGACATCATCAACCATTACATTGGACAAATCTGCTACAGAACTTGCATCATAGCCATACACCTTAGATTCATTTTCTTTTAGTTCACCATCCCTGCCTCTTAAATCACCATTTTTATCAATAATATATACATACTTTGTAGATAAATTCTCATCGAGCTGATGGGGAGTATTAAGACTTTTAAAAAGAGTTTTTATACTTTCTTCAGTTCCAAAAACAAATTTCCATTCTGACACATCTGTTATATCATCCAGCTCTTCTAATAGTTCTTTGGCAGCATTTTCACTTCCGTAAGGTAAAACAACAACAAATTGAAAATCCTGAAACCCATGATTCTTCTTATAAATCTTTTGGTTGAGATTAAAGGCATTACCTTGTTTGTTAAATATATTTTTTCCAAAAAAGCCTAATATTGTAATTTTATCTTGAAAATTAATTTCTTCACCCGAAAGAGCTTCAAAATTTTTAAGATCCCCTACCGAATCATTTAAAACTGGAAGTTTTGCAAAATTATGAACTCCTGAAGCGAAGAATAAATATGCTACCAAAGGCAGTACGAATAAGACACCTAAAACAAGAAATTTCTTCATTTATAACAACAAACTTTATTCATCCAAATGGTTCAAGAATATGTACTTATAAAAGTCATTTGGATATGACTACAAAAATAAAAAAGACGGTTTAAAAAACCGTCTTTTTACAATGCTTTTAACTTATATATAAAAAGGGTTAAAAGTCCCAGCTTTTATGCCCGGCTTTAAAAACTTCATATATGTAATCTCCTTCTGTAAGAAGGATAAAAATCAAATAACAAATTAAGAACACAGCGGTCCAAACTACTGATCTTCTTAACCCCTTGGTTTCTCCTTCCATATGCATGAAGGACCAGGTAATATAGTATGCTTTATAAATAGTTAGTATAATAAATATCCAGTTTAGTAATTTCATACTAATTAAAGTAGTTTCTACTAAAAATGCGGGCTTTATGATCCCAAGTATTACTTCAACTATTGTAACTACAGACAATAGGATAAATACCTTCCATATTTTTGCTGTATTCGATTCGTGATGTGCTGTATCGTGTGTCATAAATAACTACTATATTTTTATTAAACCAGGTAAAAGAATGTAAATACAAATACCCAAACCAAATCTACGAAGTGCCAGTATAAACCAACTTTTTCTACCATTTCATAATTCTTTCTTCTTTCATATGTTCCAAGAATTACATTGATAAAAATGATAATATTAATGATTACACCAGAAAATACGTGAAACCCGTGAAATCCTGTAATAAAGAAAAAGAAGTTTGCAAATAGCGGGGTACCGTATTCATTATGAACCAAATTTGCTCCTTCAACGATCCCAATAGCATCACTATTAAGCCTCTTTATAGATTCTTCTCTTGATAATATCGTTTTTTCGCCTTTTTCTGTAAGCAACTGTGTTCTGATCAAAACATCTTTTCGCTTTGCAAAACCAGTTTTTATTTCTTCGATTGTATAAGTTGGAAGCGTAGCTTCTTTTTCATACCAAATTCCATTTTTTCTTTCATGCTGTGTTCTATCGTTGTGCGTATCGATAATTGCAATATCTTCCAGCTTTACTCTATGTCCTTCGGTATCTACAAATTGTAAAATTTGACCTCCTTTAGTTTCTACTGCACCATACTCTCCTTTGATGAAGTTTTTCCACTCCCAAGCTTGTGACCCTACAAAAATTGCTCCACCAATAATAGTAAGAAACATATAAAAGATTACTTTTTTCTGTTTCATATGATGTCCAGCATCAACTGCTAACACCATAGTTACAGAAGAAAATATTAAGATAAAAGTCATTAAAGCCACATAATACATTGGCGCATCTACACCATGCAAAAACGGAAAGTGATTAAACACTTCATCGGCTATTGGCCAAGAGTCAATAAATTTAAATCTCGAAAAACCGTATGCGGCAAGAAAACCCGAAAATGTTAGTGCATCTGAAACGATAAAAAACCACATCATCATCTTACCATAACTTACCTTGAGCGGCTCGTTACCACCTCCCCAAGTTTGATCTTCTGTACCTGTTTTAGTAACAGCTGTTTCCATATAAAGAATTTGGTATTGTTAAATTTCCCACAAAAATAATCAATTTTATCATTTCACCTGCTCAAATTTATTTTTTAATTGCAACAGAAGTCAATCTTCAAATCAATATCTTTTTTGACCTCTAATCAACAATTATGACTTATTTGACGAAATACAAAAACAAAAAGAGATAAACCCACAGAAAATCAACAAAATGCCAGTACATGGCACCAAGTTCCAGCCCTAATGTTTGACCTGTTTTATATTTTTGTTTAAAATGATTATAAATTACAACTAAAAGCACGAGAATACCACCAACGATATGCGCCAAGTGTGTCACAATGATGATAAACATAAATGTACTTATAATATTTGATGTTGGTCCCGTAAAATGGTATCCCTGACTAACTATATCTTCAAAACCCGCAAACTGTAAAACAATAAATATAATTCCTAAAGCAAGAGTAGACAGCAACAAAAGTGTCGCAAGGCTTCTATTGTTATTTTCAATTGCTTTTTTGACTAGAAAAAATGTAAAACTACTCGCTATAATTACAAATATACTATACACAAAAGGTTGAGGGAATTCTAAATCTATAGACCAATCTTTTCTGGCCTTACTCACCACATATGCACTAGTAAGCCCTGCAAACACCATCGCCATACTAACCATAGCAAACCACATCATGGTTTTTTTAGATCGATTTACTTTTTCTTGTGTTGTTCCTTGTGTTAAATCCATATTCGAATAAATTTATCCGCTACATAAATAATTTGTAATAAAGTAATATACAAGACACTCATAAGCATGAGTTTTTTTGCCGTTTTTGCATCTTTATTTTTATATAAACGGATCGCAGATCTCAACAAAACAAGACCTAAAATCAAAACTATTAATCCTGAAACTGGAGAAAGATACAATCTACCAGTAACTCCAAAAACAGGTATTAAAGAAGCTGTTATTGTCCAAACTGTATACACAATAACTTGTACCGCAGTCCCTTTGTCTCTTTTACCCGTTGGAAGCATAAAAAAACCTCCTTTTTTATAATCATCATACAAAAACCAGCCTATTGCCCAAAAATGTGGAAACTGCCAAAAAAACTGAACCATAAACAGTGTTCCTGGTTCTATTCCAAAATCATTTGTCGCCGCTACCCATCCTAACATAAAAGGAATTGCACCAGGAATCGCCCCCACAAAAACAGACAAAGGGGTTTTGGTTTTTAAGGGAGTATATAAACTCACATAAATAAATATTGAAATTGCTCCAAACATTGCCGTCTTTGGGTTAATACTGTACAATACAGATATTCCTGCAATAGTAAAAAGTGCAGCAATAGTAAAAGCTGTATTAACAGACATTCTTCCCGAAGGTATCGGTCTATTTTTGGTACGATCCATTAATTTATCAAGATCTCTTTCAATAATCTGATTAAATGCATTGGATGCTCCAACCATAAAATAACCACCAATTGCCAGAAGTAAAAGAGTACTCCAAGAAAGAGTTTCTACTCCCAATAAGTATCCTGAGACAGAAGAAAAAACAACACTCAATGCCAAACGCATCTTGGTAATTTCTTTAAAATCCTGAACAACAGATAATTTAATTGTATTAATCTGGGTTACGCTCAAATTTTGCACGTTTTCTAAAATAGCTTTTTTTAAAAGTCGTGCAAAGATATGTCTTAAAAGCATTCTAGACAACTTATAACTACTTATAATTCACCTTTTAACAACTGTTTTACTAGTATTAAAAGCGATAATAAAGACCTTTTGACAGAACATTTTGATAATCACCTCAATAACCATTAACAATTCTCGCGCCTTACTTTTAATAATGTTCACAAAAATGTGCACAAACACAACAAAAAAAGGAATCATCATACTAATAGACCCATATAAAAAACATTAACTTGATCTGAGTAACAATACTGTGATTCTAAAATATAATTTAATTCTTATACGAAATGACCTTATAAACCATAATTGATTTGCAAAACACATATCAAAAAGGTAGCAATTTTAATTTGCTACCTTTTGTTATTTTATGAATGACAACCTTTAAAACAATCTTATTTTTAAAAAGGTTTATGTTTTACTCCTGTATTCTAAACGTAATTGGTAATTGGTATTTTACAATTACTGGTGTACCTCTTTGTTTACCTGGAGTCATTTGCGGAAACAATTCGATTACTCTTTGCGCTTCTTCTTCTAATTTTGAATGCGGAGCACGAACTCTTATGTTTTGAATAGTTCCATCGGTCGAAACTTCGAACACAGTATAAATTCGCTGAATTCCTGTCAAACCATATCGCTCTCCGAGTCCTGTATTAAATTTTTTAGAAACAATCCTTCTAATTTCTTTAGAAAAACATGCTGCTTTTTCTCCATTTGTTTCTAAAGTTTCACAGCCTGGAAAAATTGGTACAGACTCTACTTTTTTAAAATCAAAATGGATAACCTCTCCATCTGATTCTGTATCGCCTATAGATTCAACGCTTGGAGCTGGAGAACTACTCGTTGATTTTTCATTTACAAACTCCTTTTCAAACTCTTTTAATTCTGCATCGTCATCTTTTTCAATAAACTCAGTAGGACTTATCACAGGTTCTGTTTTTTTAACCGCAAGTTCTTTCTTTGCTACTTTTTCAATCTCTACCTCTCCGATCGTAAAAACAGAATCATCATAATTATCGACAATTGGAGGTTCTACAGTAATCACAGGTACTGCAGTATACACCTCAAACATTAAATAGGTAAATAATAGACTTGCTATAAGTCCAATCTGGAAATTCACCAATGTACTTTTTCGTACATTAGCTTCGTGCTTGTTACTCATAATATTTAGTTTTAACGTTACAATTAATCTAAATCAACAAGCATACCAAAAAAAGAATCCCGTTACACTATCGTAACGGGATTCTAATATATAAAGAATATATTTTCTTCTTAGTCTTTAGTCTTGCACCTGAAAAACTATAGGTAAAGAATACAGTACACCTACTGCTTTTCCTCTTTGTTTTCCTGGAGTCATTTTAGGCAGTAATTTAATCACTCTATTTGCCTCTTTTTCTAATCTCGGGTGTGGCCCTCTTGCCTGAACACCTACAATTTTACCAGATCTATCAATCTTAAATCGTACATAAATCCTGTTTACACCAGATAATCCTAATTCACTACCAAGTTCAGTATTAAACTTACGGTTAACAAACTTCTTAACCTTATCACTCATACACTTCTTTTTTGCAGAATTATTACCAGCATTTTCACAACCAGGGAAAACTGGTACATTTTCGATAACTGCAAAAGGCACATCTCCTATTTCTTCCTCTTCTTCTACATCTTCCACTTCTTCTACTTCTACAATCTCTTCTTCTTGATTAGTTTCGGTAGACTCAATGATAGTCTCCTCTACTTCTTCCTCATCTTCTACTACATCAATAATTTCTGGAGCAGGTGGCGGTGGTGGTGGCGGTGGTGGTGTGTTCAAATTTTGAGTAATTGGAACATCTTCTTCTTCCAATTCATCAAGATTAACTTGACCTATGTCTATATTACTTCTATCATAAGTCTTCCATTCGATTCCTTGCCATGTTATAAAAAGAACTAAAATAAGTCCCAATTGAAGGAATAAAGTACTTTTTCTAGTTAAATCTGCTTTAGGATTTTTCTTTGGTTCCATATTATATAATCGTTATAGGATTGCTAAAATAGCTAATTTCTTTTGTAATTTCCAACTAAAGATAAAAATGTAAAACAAAAAATGAGTTTTTTAACTTTTACCTAATCTATATTTGAGTCAACAAAGACGCTTATCTATCTGATTAACGGCTTATTTGCTTAAGTTCAATTAATTTATTTTTAAACACACTAAAAATAAATACAACAAAAATTGTACCACTTGTGTTTGCTATCACATCATACCACTCAGAACTACGATAATTTGTGAGTAATGCTTGTAGCACTTCCATAAGCATACCGAATAGAACACAGAATACAGATGCTATAATAAGGCTTTTTTTGAAGCTTTTATTTAGTTTTTCAGAAAAAAAGAAAAAGGAAAACCATACTGAAGTTAAAACAAAATATGCAATAAAATGAGCTATTTTATCACTTCCTTCTACCTTTATATCAACTGGAACAACTATTCTTGACAGAGAAGCCCAAGCCAGCGCACTAGTGATAACAGTAACTAGCACAAAAAGGAATTTATGTCCCAATAACCTCCTTATACCCATCGGCAGACATTAAATCATCAATTTGTGATGCATCAGATATTTTAATCTTTATCATCCAACCTTCACCATAAGGATCATTATTTACTAATTCTGGATCACTTTCTAGAACTTCATTGAATTCGGTGATCTCACCCGTAAGTGGTAAAAACAAATCCGACACTGTCTTTACTGCTTCTACTGTACCAAAAATCTCTTCTCGTTCTAATTTTTCATCAACTGTCTCCACTTCTACATAAACGATGTCACCTAGTTCACTTTGAGCAAAATCAGTAATGCCAACGGTTGCAATATCACCATCAATTTTGATCCATTCGTGATCTTTTGTATATTTTAAATCTGAAGGAATATTCATTCGAAAAATATTTATGAGTTGTTAATATTATATATGGTGACGAAAATAAATCTATTTTATTAGATTTTGAGATAACCCAACAAAAAATTATTAAAAAACAATTGTTAATCTGTTATATCATCATTTATTTACATTAATCTTAGTTCCCAAAATTATATCGCAATGTAAATCCTCCTCGAATTGTTGTCTGTGGGAATGCTGTGGAAATAGAATATTGAGAAAAAGTATGATCATAAAAGAATAATGCCGTTAGATTTTTACTCAACGAATAATCTGCAGTAAGCTTAACTCCATAAATATCTTGCCCAGCAGTTACCTGAGTATTATCAAGGTCTAGATATCTAATTAAGGTTTCATTTTGACGTAGAGACAAATCTGCTCGTAGATTAAGGTCGCTTTTTACGATCTGTTTTCGTCCTGCAATTCTGGTTGCAAAAGTAAGATCAGCAAATCTATATCCCAGACCAACTATATATTCATTACCCTGAATCTCTGTTAACAGATTATTATCAAAACTTAACGATAATGCTCTATCTTTCTTCCATTCTACAAGAATTTTAACTGAGTTTTTCATTTCCAAATCTAATCGCATAAGAGGACTAAATTGCTCTGTTAAATTAACATTAGAATACAACTCTGGATTTCTATAATTACCCCCATCATCAAACTCGCTATTATTAAATTCTAAATTGCTTTGAAACTGATTAATCGTATAATTAGCCCTATATCCATGAGCTACAGAAAATCGTTTAAAGCGTTTCTTAAACCATTTCAAATTCATTAAGCCCGTATATTTTACATCCCAATTAGGTAATGGCACATCTCTAAAAGCTCCTTTTTGAACTTTATCTGCACTTGTTCCCGAATAAGCAGATAAAAATGCAGGTAACAACACAGCTTGATTTGTTCTCCCATAACCTATCGGAAAACCTTCTTCATCAGTATTATTTGGATTATCTCCGCGATCTAATGCGAGACGCCTTGCCACAATCAATCTATTTCTTCTAAAATCATCAAACACATCAGAATTAGTCTCATCACTTTTCTTAAAAGCAGTTTTTATAAGCAATGTCGAAATTGAATAATTACCAAAAGTATTAGGAGTAAGTGACGAGTATGGATTATTATTATCTATATTACCGTCGGTATCCAGATTTACTCTATAATTCTCTGTATAGGTTTCTGAATAATTTCTATTAGCGCTAATATCAATCTTAAGATCTTTTAGAAGCCCAACAGAAGCCTGAATATTAAGTTGTCTTCCTTCAACTTCCTGATACTGTTGATTAAAATCATCATACAAGGTTAACCAACCATTACGAGCTGCCAAATCACGAATTTCTGACTGACTACCAAAAGTAAATCCTACGGTAGGTTTTAGTGTTCCTACAAAACCTGGTTCTCTGGTATATCCAGGAAGAAAAATACCATTATCTTGTTGATAATTTACATTTATCTTTTTTACAGCGGTAACCAATCCAACAAGAGTATTATATGCCTTTGCACCTGTACTTAATTTACTTTTACCCTTTTTCTGACCTTTTTTGGATTGAGTTTTACTCTCGGCTGCTACTGCTTTATTATCCTTAACTCCTTTTTTACTTTTAGCGTCTTTCTTTTTCTTTGCACTTTTTCTTCCAGCCTTTCTTTTTCTTAATCCTACATATTTATACAATGTGTTCATATCCAATGATCCGTTTACGGTATGAACATTTGCATTCTGTACAGTATTACCTAAGTCAGGTATACCTTCTAAAGTTTTCAAAGCTTCACTACCTTTTACCCATTGAAAATCTGCATTATACGAATAGGTAGATCGAATAAACTTAAGTGCAGGTATTTTTTTAAAGGGAAGCTCATAATTTACCTGTAATTGTTGACTATGTGTATTAGGATCTCCTATTTCAAAAAAACCACTCCAGATATCAATGGTATTATCAACGTTATTATTCTCATCAATAAAGTTTTTAACAATACGATTATTTGCCGATGTAAAGTTAAAGTTTAATGATTTAGTCAAATTATAGTTGACTCCATACTGCCAATCGAAGAGGAAATTACGCTGATACAATGTAGGCAGCCTTATATCATCTGGTCCTAAAGTAATATCTCTAAAAACTTGCTCATTGTATTGTCTTGTAATATTAGAACTTACAGAGATACTTGTAGGAAGTACATTAAAATTAAAGTCTTTAAGCAAATCAAAATACTTGCTTTTTCCTAAAAACTTAATTTTTTTAAATGGTTCTATTTCTTTTGGCTGAAAACCAAAATCATACGTCCCTCCTAATCTTACATTTTGATCTAATGATTTTTCAATCTCAAAATCACGATGATCAGTTTGATTATAAGTCCCAGAAAATGTAAAATTCTCTACATCGTATGGCATAGGCTTACTATCGCCTGTTCTTTCTTTACGTAATCCAATAACATTAAAACTTTGTCTTTTTGTATAATCGGTTGATTGTCGTTCAACACGTTCCTTTTCGGCTGGATCATCAATATTATCCAATCTGTCCTGAAGCTCTAAATCTAAAAATTCGGGATCAAACTGTGGTGTAATAAGTTCTTCTCCACGACTATAATTGAAAGGAATCTGAAGTCCCCATTTCTTTGGTAACAATTGACCAACATTAACATTAGTAGTCAAATCATATTGCCTAATATCTTCTCTGCTTCTTTCGTTAGGTCCTTGTTCAACTCCTCCAAACCCTATAGTACTAATCCTTCCTGAGGCTGTAACATTAGCAAAATCTGCAACATTAGCATCCAAACTACCTACGGTAGCCCAACCTCCTCTATTTTTAAGATCACTTAAACGCATCTCATTAAACCAAATCGTACCAGATTGACCACTACCGCTTTCATTTTTGACACCCACCATCATTACTCTTATATCTCCAAAATTAGGGTTTCCTTTTATCCCAAGTCTTAAATTACTGAGACTACTATTAGGTGAAGGATCTGTCTGTGGGTTCTCTCCATTAGCATCAAAATATATTAATGTATTAGGGTTTAATGCTGCTTGCCCTATAACCGCCGATTTAATTTTTTGTAATAAGCTAAGATCAAGATTTAAGCGATTATTCTCTGGCCAAACACTATTTTGATTAGAATCACCACTATCAGATACTTCTAGCGGTAATTCTATTTGGTAGAAATTAGTCGTAAAATCATTACCCATCCTAATAAAAGCTGTCAAGTCTCCATCATTAAGAGCTTGATTAGGAACGGCCTCGGCGTGTAAAAACAATTCAAGATTTTCATATTGACGCATATCAACATTAAAACTCTTGTACACTCCCCTTGCATCCCCTGTTTGGAGAGAACTTACTGTTAGTGCGAGAGAACGCTCATCTTCTCTAATAATATTATTATTATTATTTAACTGCTCTCGTATTACTCCTGGCGGAGTTACATAATTAGGGGTTTCCTCTTCACTAACAGATGTTACAATAACTTCACTATCACCAGTTATATTAAGACCGCTCGTGGGGTCATTAGTTGTATTTCCTTCTACCACATACCTTCTATAATCACCTCTTACCAAATCCAGATTACCAAACCTTAACAATGTTGGTTGTGAAAAATCAGTAAGATACATTCTCATAAATCGTATCGATCTAAAATCATTGATATTTATAGCCCTATCTGGATCATAAATCGGGATTTTAAATCGCACCCATCTGGTCGGCAACTGCTGACCAGATACATTAGCTATAATTTCTCTTTTATCAGTTATATATCCTGTACCTCCATCATTTCCAATATCCATCCCTCTAAAAATTGGGATTTCGTACTCAAAATAACTATTAATGGTATTCATAGTATTATCCCTATTTACATCTTCTGCAGTAGGGAATGTTGTATTTCCTCTATCATCATTAGACACATCTGTAGGTGAATTTCCTTGTGTACCATTATAATTACTATATCTATCCTGAATATTGCCCCCTCCTGCCTGAAGAAAATAGGTATAATTATCTCCAGAAGGATCATCCAAAGATGAAAAAGCTGCAAACTCTGGTTTTAGTTTCTCAGCAGCATCCCCCAATCCATCAAATCCTACATCCTGATCCGTTCTTGCCTGACCATCAGAATCAAATGCGTAGATCAAAGATTGATTTACAGGTACTGTAGCATACTCTGTGCTGATTATATTTTCTGCCTGACCTGTTGTCGGCAATCCATTTTCATATTGCTTTCTTCCATCTTTTAATACATCTTCACTTATATTACCCAAATTAAAAACGATTGTTCCTCCAGGGTTATTAACGTCATCATGCTCAAAAGGATCCATCAACCAAAATTCGATAAACTCTACATTAGCCTGTTCAAAATTAGTAGAGGTTAACTGCCTTGTAATTCCTGCAAAATTATTTCTTGGATCTGGTGCTGGTAATGCGCTTCCAGGTGCATATGCAGGGTTAAAGTTATATTGACCTCTTTCTCCTGGTTTATAGTTAAGATCTAATGTAAAAAGTGCTAATGTTTGTCCTTGTTGAATATCAGTATCGGGAAAAATTTCATTAAGAAAAACCCTTCTACTCGCATTAGTTGCCAAATCAGCTTCAGATATTCCACTTGGTCTACCATTACTATAAAAAATTGGATCAATAGAGTACCAGTTTAACTTTGCTCTTTGATAACCAGACTGAACACCATCAACTACGACATCACTCGCTGAGTTACCAGGATCACCAAAACCAATCGGCACACTAGATAGCTCCCAGGACAATGGTGAACTTATATCAATTCTGGTTTGCGCCCCTTCAAAATCATCAATATATGTAGTTACTTTACCATCAAAATCTGCTCCTTTTGGAGCACCAGCGATCAAATAAGCTCCCTCTGCTCTAATAGAAACATTTGATGGTACATCAGTATCTATATTAGGTAATTTATTCACCATTCTGGTTAAAAAAGGAACTTCTGTAGCATATGCTACGTTAAATCCTAATATGGTATTGTTTATAGGTTCAAAATCATAGTTAGACTTTTGGGTAATAGGTCTTTCGTTCAAATTCAAATAAGTACCACCTATAATAAAGTCATCACTAAATTTATGTTCGATATTTAGTCCTGTAAATCGCTTAGTTTGTTGTCCGAAAACAGCATTATTCTCTGTCGAAACTTGAATGGGAGTATTTGAAGCCAATAATGCTTCATCTAGAATAGTCACTCTTCCCAACTGATAGTTCACGGTATAATCCACTCCTTCTTGTAGTGTTCTTCCTCCTGCTGTAACGGTAACAGATCCTTGGGGCACATTAAATGCTCCTAATGGGATTCCATCCTGACCTGAAGATTTATATCTCCCCTTCAGTTGAAAATAATTCTTATCTGCCGATTTTTGTTCTGCTACAACCTTGGTTTCGGTATATAGATCACGAAATACATATTGAGCTTGATTGGGGTTATAAGAACTTGGATTAGTATATACAGATCCTACAGGGCCATTATCTAGTTTATCAAAAAGATGCTCTCCAAATGGTTCTATGGTAGTAAATATAATACTTCCATTTTGTGAATCAATTGTAACTCCAGGTACATAATCAAAGAAACCATCTCCTCCTTGTACGGGGTCACTATTGGGATTAAGACGATCTAAATTAAAAACTTTAAGTAATGTGGTTTGTTCAACATCGTCTGGTAATGGAACCGACGACCCTTCTGCAGCTGTAATATAATTCACAGGAGAAGGATTTGAATATAAAATATTTAATCTAAAATCGTTTTGCTCTAACCTAAATGCTCCAGTACTATAAATATTCTTCATCATCAAATCCCATGTAGGTAAGGTTACATTAACAATTGGGCTTTTTAACATCCTAACAATCAAACTCTGACTTGAACCTATAGTTACATCTGTATTATTATTTCCAATATTATCCCCTACTGTTGCATCAACACCATCATTTGCAAATTCTCCTACCTGAAAAACTCGTCCTCCAACGGTATACTGAAATGCAACTCCCAAAACTTCATCATTATTCAATCTTTGGTTTAAAGAAATATATCCTAATTGTGTATTTAAGGTATACTCACTAGTATTTAGCTTTCTTGCATTTTCTAAAATCGCATAGTCAAATCCTTCATTAAATCCAGCTATTGGTCCAATAAATCCTTGTTGTACTGTAGATATTTGTCTAACTGCTTCGGTAATTGGCCCTGCTGGTCCAATGGCTGTCGGATCTAGATCATTATTATTATTATCAGGAAAAGCTCCTGCTCCCGAATTAAATAATGTTGTTGGAATTGTAAAATTACCATTAACAGGAGATTCTCCAAGATCCTGAAGCGCAACAATATTACGAGCGTTTGTTAGTGTTTGCGCACTTGTTGCTCTATTCGTTACCCAAACCTCTATTCTGGTAATCTGTACATTATTATTAATAAAAGGATAGCTTGCCAACGATGCATCATAGGTATCTCTAAAATAATGTGACAAAAAGAAATGTCGATTCTCATCATAATCCAATGCAAAAAGTTCAAAATCTTCTACAGTACCTCCTCCTTCGACATTTACAGATCTTGTTTCAGATCGCTGTTCAGAATACACCCCAGTAATTGTTGTTTTACCAAATTGCAGTCCCATTTTTACTCCAAAAAGACTCTGGGCTCCCTGGATCAGGGAACTATTTAATGGCATACTCACATTACCAACCTCGATACTCTGTATGATATCATCCTCTGTGGGTGTATACTCAAGTTTTAACTGATTTTGAAAATCAAAAGTGGATTCTGTATCATAATTTGCGGTAACCTGTAATCGTGTTCCTATTTTACCCAATAAACTCAGGCTTATTCTCTGATCAAAATCAAATGTAAAATTACTTCGATTACGAGGAGAGAACGCAGGATTGTCCTGTTTGGTGTATAACAATCCCAAATCCATTTCTACAGATCCTGTTGGGATAATCTCTATTTCACTTCCACCAAAAATGCTTTCAAAAAATTTGGAATTCACATAAAAAATAGGAAGTAGATTCTTTCTTTTTTCTTCAGCCCCATCTTTTTTACCACTAAATGCTTCTATTTTTTCTTTAAAATAAGATCTTCGTTGTTCTTGGGCTATCAAAGCTTCAAACTCTGATGGAGTTAGAAAAAGTGGATATCTAACATTAAAATCGCCAAGCTTTTGTCTATAAATGTATCGATTAGTAACTGGATCATATTCATACTTACTAACAATACTATTAGGGTCTGGTAAAGAAAGTTCTCCCAAAGAAAATGTAGTACTTGTAGAATCCCGAACTTTTTCGGTATCCTGACTATGTAACACTCCACTATAAAGTGCTATCAAACATACTAGTAATCTAAAAAAATTAAAGTGTAAGGAATCTGAAGAACTCAATGTTTTTATAAATTTTTTAGTGCTTGTTTAATAATATTTTCAACCGTTTCTTTTGGGGCTTGTTTCAGGACTCTATCAATAGCCTTTTCTGCAAGTTTACGATTAAATCCAAGGGTTTCTAAAGCAGATAACGCTTCATCTTTGTTAGTATTGCTCTGCGATAAGGAAACTTCATCGATATTATAAACTTTAAGTATTTTATCCTTTAAATCTATAATTACACGTTGTGCTGTTTTAGCACCAATCCCCTTAATAGATTGGATTGTGGCAACATCATTTCCCGCTATTGCTTCCTTAATTTGATCGGGGTGTAATGATGATAACATTGTTCTTGCTGTGCTAGCACCTATTCCTGAAACTGAAATTAGAAGTCTAAAAATTTCTCGTTCTGATTTTTCTGCAAAACCAAATAAAGTGTGAGAATCTTCTTTAACCTGTAAATGCGTATATAGTTGTAACGACTCTCCTTCTGGAAGTAACGAAAACGTATGCAATGAAATATGTAAAATATACCCCACTCCACCGCAATCTATGACAACATCAGTTGGGTTTTTCTCTATAAGCCTCCCCTTGATATGTGTGATCATATGCTAAGTTGATTTTAAGCAACCAAATGTAGTGAAATTCTACTATATAACTAGAATAAAAAAACTCTCATATCCCTAAACGGATTTACGTAAATGCATAATGAAACAGAAAAATACTCAAAGGCTTTTTCTACAAAAAGACAAAATAAAAAAAGTGACCAGTTTAAGGAATTTGTTTGTAATGAATTTTTACAAAGAAGATCAATTGATTATTTGATTAAAATAATCGAGATATGATTATTCAAAATCGAGTATCGTACCTTTATCATATTTAAAAAAGAACTAAGTAAACCAAACCCAATATACACCTGAAATTCAATCTGATTAAACAACAGGGCGTTGGATAAAGAAATACAGTAACTCTAACATGATCATCAGATTAGTCGAGGCATCAGTAAAACCTCTTTTTTACCTATAGTATACAGCTACCTATGTTTACCCTTTATTCATACTCGGTACTGGTTACAATCTACACTATCCTATCTGAGCGATCTGGGTCTATACCGAAAATCAAATTATTAGTGAATTCCTGTTCAAATTTAAATTCACCTCCTGTGATGGGTCAAAAAGACGTTCCATTGGACTTTTTTGACGAAAATTTAGATCTTAAGAGTTCAAATTTGAGTACTCAATGTCCAAATTTGAACTACTGACCTTCAAAATTGAACTTATGAGGTCCAATTTTGGAACATCAAAGCCTAAATTTGGGCTTTGCATATCTAACTGTACGTCTTTTTGACCTTCTCATGCGTCTTTTTGACGAAGTGTTTAACTCTGCTAGTTGAACTTTTAACTTATTGCATTGAAATTTCAACTCCTTGAGTTAAAACTTTAACCCCAGAAGCTGAAATTTTAATTCGATCTGAAGAATTTTTAACTCTTGGAGTCAAATCGCACGTCTTTTTTGTCTTCAAGATGGTCTTTTGGGATAAAATTCGATAAAACATATCATCCGAACACAGGTCAAAACCCATATAATCTATTGTTTATTTTGGAATTATAAATTAAAGTGTTTTGTCATGGTTAAATGAAGACAAAATGTATTGAGAAAAACTTTCAGAAGTTAAAAATTCTATTCTCGATACAATTCTACTAGAGCCCCCTTTTTGTTTGTTCAGAAACCAAGTTGATGTACAGAAATATCAACAGTAATCAAAATTACTATAAATCAACCTCACAGTTTTTAACACCTGCGAGATTGATCATAAAATAACATAGTTATATGTCCTTAGACATAGCTGATAAATGCAAGTCTCTTTTTTCTTTCTCTTGTGCATCAATTACAGCCACAGCAGCCATATTGATCATTTCTTCTACACTTGCTCCTAATTGTAGAATATGTACTGGTTTACGCATACCCATCATAATAGGACCAATAGATTCTACGTTATTTAACTCGCTTAACAACTTATAATTACTATTTGCAGCATCCAAATTAGGAAATACCAAGGTATTTACTTTTTGCCCATTAAGCTTAGAGAACGGAAATTTATCTTTTCTCATTTCTTTATTCAACGCAAAATTCATTTGTAACCCTCCATCCACAACTAGATTAGGATAATATCGATGCAAATAAGATACTGCATCATGTACTTTTGAAGCATTAGTATGTTTTGATGATCCAAAATTTGCATAAGAAATCATAGCTACTACAGGTTTTATTCCGAACATTTCTACTGTTCTAGCTGTCATTTGCGCTATTTTGGCTAATTCTTTTGATGTAGGATCTATATTAATAGAAGTATCACTTATAAACAACGGCCCTTTATCAGTCATCATCACATTCATTGTAGCAATACGAGTAGCTCCTTTTGCAAGTCCGATAAGGTCAAGCATTGGCTTTACAACTGAGGCGTAACTTCTGGAATACCCCGAAAGCAAAGCATCAGCATCGCCTTCATTAACCATCATAGCAGCAAAATAATTACGCTCACGCATTAATTTCTCTGCATCATACAACGTTATTCCTTTACGCTTATGGGTTTGCCAATATTTTTTTGCATACGCATTTTTTCGATCATATTCTTCATCTGCCTTAGGATCAATAATTGTAATATCACTTGGATCAAAATCAATTTCTTTCATCAGTTCCTCTATAATATCTCTACGTCCTAATAAAACAGGAAAGGCAATACCTTCTTCTTTTACTGTTTGTGCAGCTTTTAAAACATCCAGATGATCTCCTTCTGTAAAGACAACTCGTTTTGGATTTGTTCTTGCTCTGTCGAGCAGTAATCTTACTAGTTTATTATCATTACCCATGCGCTCGAGTAATTCGTCCTCATACTTTTTCCAATCGGTAATAGGCTCTGTAGCTATACCGCTTTCTATCGCTGCTTTTGCAACTGCAGGAGGTACTTTAGCAATCAATCGAGGATCAAAAGGCTTCGGGATAATATAATCTCTTCCAAAATTAAGGCGGGTTTCTCCATAGGCAATATTTACTTGTTCAGGAACTGGTTCTTTGGCCAATTCTGCCAATGCTTTTACAGCAGCCATTTTCATTTCTTCATTAATCCCTGTTGCTCTTACATCCAAAGCCCCTCTAAAAATAAAAGGAAAACCTAACACGTTATTTACCTGATTAGGATGGTCACTTCGTCCTGTAGCCATAATAAGGTCTTTACGAGTTTTTATAGCGAGGTCGTATTTTATTTCTGGATCTGGGTTTGCCATAGCAAAAACGATAGGATTATCTGCCATAGAAATCAACATCTCTGGAGTTACAAGATTTGCCATTGATAAACCTATGAACACATCTGCCCCTTTCATCGCATCTTCTAATTCATTTAGATCTCTGTCGGTTGCAAACTCTGCTTTTTCTTTAGTAAGATTATTACGATCTTTACGTATAACTCCCTTACTATCGGTCATTGCTATATTTTCTGACTTTGCACCGAAAGCTTTGTAAAGTCTGGTACAGGAAACTGCTGCTGCACCTGCACCACTAACTACAATTTTTACTTCTTCAATTTTTTTACCTGCAATCTCTAAAGCATTTAGTAAAGCAGCGGCAGAGATTATAGCCGTACCATGCTGATCATCATGCATTACTGGTATATCTAACTCTTCTTTTAATCTTCTTTCTATCTCAAAAGCTTCTGGAGCCTTGATATCTTCTAGGTTAATCCCTCCAAAGGTTGGTGCTATATTTTTTACTGTTTCAATAAAAGCATCTACATCTTTGGTATCCACCTCTATATCAAAGACATCGATATCTGCAAAGATTTTAAACAACAATCCTTTTCCTTCCATCACTGGTTTAGAGGCTTCAGGGCCAATATCTCCTAATCCTAAAACTGCGGTTCCGTTAGAAATTACTGCTACAAGATTACCTTTTGCTGTATATCTATAAGCGTTTGAAACATCTTTTTCTATTTCTAAACAGGGTTCTGCAACACCAGGAGAATATGCCAAAGCCAAATCTCTTTGAGTTGCATATTTTTTAGTAGGAACGACTTTTATTTTTCCAGGGGTAGGCTTTGCGTGATATACTAAAGCTTCTCTTCTTTTACTTTCGATACTCATACTAAATTTAGATAAATGTGGAAATACGACAAAATGTTCTTAAACTATTACATATACAAAGTTACAAGTCCGATTGAGATGCAGAAATTTATAGTGCTTAATCTTTCAAAAAATAACAAATAAAAAAAAGAAGTTGTTATTTTAACATATTCACCAACAATTACTCAATAATAACTTTGCTTTTATAAAAATTTTATCGCTATTCGTAGTTTTGATTAGTTAATTTTCAGAATTCAATATTAAAAAACTTCATTATACTCTATTTATCCTCTAAAAATCGAATGTTTCTAAGTAATCCAGAGAACTTAGTTCTTTTTACCGCTGATTTTTGAAAGACTTTTGAGAATACTTCCTGAGTGATTTCTTCCCAATCTTTTTTGGTCATTTCTAACAATTCTGGTTTTGGATTAAACAAAGGTTCGCTATGAGGTTTAGAAAAGCGATTCCAAGGACATACATCCTGACATATATCACAACCAAACATCCAATCGTCAAATTTCTCTTTAAAACCATTAGGAATTTCTTCTTTTAACTCTATAGTAAAATAAGAAATACATTTACTTCCATCCACTACATATGGTTCTACTATAGCTTGAGTTGGACATGCATCTATACAAGCAGTACATGTTCCACAATGATCAGTAACTGGGGTATCATATTCTAGCTGGAGGTCGACTATTAGTTCGGCAATAAAATAAAAAGAACCAACTTGTTGAGTAAGTAGGTTACTATTTTTACCTATCCATCCCAAACCACTTTTTGCAGCCCAGGCTTTATCCAAAACTGGAGCTGAATCGACAAAAGCACGCCCAGAGACATCTCCAATTTCTTCCTGAATAAAATACAACAGCTGTTTTAGTTTATCTTTAATTACAAAATGATAATCGGTACCATAAGCGTATTTAGATATTTTGGGAGCATTAGAGTCTTTTTGCGTTTCTGAAGGATAATAATTAAGTAGTAATGAAATTACGCTTTTGGATCCTTCGACTAGTTTTGTAGGGTCTAGACGTTTATCAAAATGATTTTCCATATACTTCATTTCGCCGTGCATATTCTGATTAAGCCATTTTTCTAATCGTGGCGCTTCATCTTCGAGAAATTCAGCTTTACTGATACCACATGACAAAAACCCCAGACGTTTTGCCTCTGCTTTGATCAATTGGGTATGTTTGATTTTAGAACTCAAAAGGGATAATATACTAATACTATATTTTTGCTAAAGTACAACGATTGTACAATATAGATTAAGATCGACACCGCATTTATTTTCTAAAATCAATTACTTTTTCTCCTTATTCAAAAAGAAAAAATGTTTTTTTTATACCTTAGAGGGATACAAAACTCCCCCAATGAACTTACCCCTTATCCATATTTTAAACAACAATAGTCCAAAAGAAATAAGCCGATTGTATTTTTCCTATAAAAAAGCTTTTCTAAATTTTGGCAAGAAACATAAAGTAGAAACTGATCTTGTTATCGACATTTATAAAGAAGCATTTGTTGAATTACGAAAACATAGCATACAAGGAAAACTAGATCAAATCAAAGGTTCATTTAAGCCTTATCTATTTGGAATTGGAAAAACCATGTTATCTAATCACCAAAAAGGTGATACTTCTTCTGAGATACAATATTCATCTCCTGATAACAAATTTTTGGAAATTGAATTGGATGCTCCCATCGCATTATCCAAAGAACAAAAAACATTGTATCAATTTTTTGGC
This sequence comes from uncultured Aquimarina sp., assembly GCA_947498785.1. GTDB lineage: Bacteria > Bacteroidota > Bacteroidia > Flavobacteriales > Flavobacteriaceae > Aquimarina. The sequence goes on from CANMLS010000006.1 coordinate 55,099, forward strand.
ACACTCGGAGAACGCTGTCAGGAAATATTGATATTATTCTATTATAGAGGTCTTGCCATCGAAGAAATTGCTGATAGACCAGGATATGAAAATATCACTGTGGTAAAAAACAAAAAATCACTTTGTATACAACAACTCAAAAATCTGAATTCAGATGTAGGGAATGAAATTGAATTTCGAACTAACCTTAAAAGAATAACTGAGGATCATGATTCGCAAAATTTTCGATTATTACTTTCTGACTTAGAATCTAAAGGTCCTATCCACGAAAAGAGAAAAAAGAAAATAAAATGGTGGCATGTACTAGCTTTAATTTTTGTCATTATTGCATTTGTATACTTTTTAAAATACTATACAAGTATCTTTAATAAATGACATAAAATGCATCAAAAACACTTATCTGGAAGTAAAGGTTAATGGAGCATTCATTGGTTTTAATGTAATCAAAGGTTTTACTTCAATACTATGTAGGTCGGTTTGAATTTTATATTCCTTGATCACACTGCTTATGGTAAGAATCATTTCATACATCGCAAAATTATTACCTATACACATTCTTGGTCCTAAACCAAAAGGGAAATATTGATCAGAATACTCTTTTTTATCAACTTCTGGATTAAATCGTTCTGGATTAAACTTTTCTGGGTCTTGCCAAAAATTCATATGTCTGTGTATTTCAAAAAAAGAAATAAGTACGGTAGTTCCTTTTTTAAGAATAAGATCATTGTATCTGTCATCTTCTATGGCAACTCTATCAGAAAAATATGCAGGAGGGTATAATCGCATTGCTTCTTCAATACATTGTTTTGTATATTGATACTCTGTAATCTGTTCTATTGGCGATTTGTTTTCTTTAATTCCAGAAACTTCTTTGTATATTTTTTCTTGAACCTCAGGGTGTTTTGCAAGCAACAATAATGTAAATGTTAGTGCATTAGAAGTAGTTTCATGGCCCGCAGTAAATAATATCAGAATCTCATCAATTAATTGTTCATTACCCATAGCAGTTCCATCCTCGTATCGAGATGCTAACAACATATCTAATAGATCATTGTATTCTACATTAGACGCTCTTCTTTCTTCAATAATGATGTTCAGAATATCTCTGGATTCTCTTGTTAGCGTAAGGGTATCTTTAACTTTTCCTGTAAGATAAAACCACCATCGTTTATACGGTTGTCTTATTTCTTTGATTAGAAATTGCTGTGCTGCTTCTGTTATATGTTGCAACCTAGAAATAGTCTCTCCTTTATCTGTATAACTAAACAATGATTTTGCAACTACCTTAAAAGCTAAATCACTCATTAAGTGAAAAATATCAGCTTTCTTGTTAGGTTCTATTTTTAAAAGTTCTTCTTTAATTACTGAGGTAATAGTATGAATTAAAGATTCTAATTTCTTCTTATGAAAAGCAGGTTGGATAAGTCTTCTTTGTTTTAACCATTTTTCACCTTCAGCAGTTAATAGTCCTTCTCCAATATACTTAGCAAGATCTTTGGTTTGTAGTGAAGACTTACTATACTTTCTATGTTGCTTCTGTAGCATATGTTTAGCAAACCTTGCATCTCTAGTAAAAATTACAGATTCCCCAAAGCCCAATTGCACTTTAAATATATCTCCATATTTTTCAAAGTTTTCATGATGAAAAGGAAGTGGATTCTTAAGAATACGACGTGCATTATTAAGTACATTAAAAAATGAAACTGTTGGGATAGCTTTACTCATAACTAAAGTATTTCATATGAAATAACGATTATTTTAAGTAATCCAGATAAGCCTTAGTCCCTTCCTCTAATATCGAAAAATAATTCAATCTAATCTTTTCTTTTTCAACTTTATTGACATGACCATTTCTAGTTACATTTTTGCAATCTAATGCTCGTGAATAGTTATTTTTTATAATATCGCATTCAAAATTTAAATCATCCAATGAAAGTCTTATTGATGTTTTATCATCTTCTGAGGTTCTTCCTGAAAACTTGATAATATCCATTAACCATATAATTTCACATATTTTATTCAAATTACTTTTATCATATGAATCATAATTAAAATGAAACTCTTTCTTAGATGCTTTATTTAAGGTTTTTAAAAACTCATTATTGTTATTAAAAAAACTAATAAAAAAATTAAGTACACTTTCTATATTTATATTATATCTCTGTAAATAAACATTTTCTTGCCTTTGATTTTGTAGTTTAACCCTAGAAAAATAATTTAAATCATAAGTTTTATTATAATTAACCAAATCTCTTAAATTAATAAGGTCATAATCTATTAATTGTAATAGAATAAATCTAATATGAATCCCTATTCTACGATCAACTGAAAAAAAGTCATCTATTCCTGTTTTAATTTCTCCTAAATATTTACCTATTATTTCTTTCACTAGCTTAGAAATACTATACCAATAAATACCAGTATAAAACTTATCTATATACCCTTTAAAATCTGAATTAACACCATATTTATGGGAAAAAACATTCTCTATGTTATTATAATCGCAGACAAAAACTACTTTATCAAAATCAAATTTATTATCACCCTCTGCCCCAGCAAAATCATTATGCGCAGAAAAAACATTCAAAATTCTAAAAAGATGATCTGGGTCTAACCTATCTAGGTCATCTATAACAAGAACAACCTCTTTACCTTCATCTTTTTTAACCTTTGATAATAATACTCGAATTAATTCTGTAAAAAAATCTTCCTCATAAAGATGTCCTTTTTTTGTGGTAGCATCTTCTAAATACTTTTTTATACATAAAAAGTCATCTTTTTGAATTTGTTCATAAAAATCCTCATAGCCTTTTATTAAGCTTTTAATTTGCTGATAAATTTTTAAGCCAGTACTTCCAAACTTTGGGATAAAGTTCAAAAAAGATGCAAAAAAATCCCCTTTTTTCTCTAAATCTTTAAAACTGAGTAAATACGTCCATAAAGTTAGTTGATAAGGAATATCTAACTTTTCAAATTCTTCTTTTGGTACTATTCCAATTAACTGAAACAAAATATCATACTTAATCAGTTCAAAAATATCCTGATTCGAAACAGTAGAATAATTTACTGGATAAATATGAATACCACTATAATTAGTGTTATCATTAAAAAAATCCTTTAGAAAAGTGGTTTTTCCGCTTCCGAATACTCCGGAAAATAAAATTTTAGAATTTTCATTAACTACACTATTAAAATCCTCAAAAGGAATTTCTATCTTATCCAAAGTCTCTTTATCTTTCATATATAACCCTTCTTTTAAAACAATCCACCTTGAATTCCGCCTTTTATACGTCCCAGATGCTTATATGCTGCTTCTGTAACTTCTCTACCTCGTGGAGTACGCATGATAAATCCTTGTTGAATTAAAAAAGGTTCGTATACTTCTTCAATAGTCTCTGCACTTTCGCTAACCGCAGTAGCAATAGTTGTTAATCCCACAGGACCTCCTTTAAACTTATCGATCATGGTCGTTAGGATTTTATTATCCATCTCATCCAAGCCATGTGCATCTACATTAAGTGCTTTTAGAGCAAACTTAGAAATTTCGATATCAATTTTACCATTTCCTTTAATTTGGGCAAAATCACGAACCCTACGCAATAAAGCATTTGCAATTCTAGGCGTACCGCGACTTCTTCCTGCAATCTCTATAGCTGCTTCCATAGAAATAGGCACATTAAGGATATGGGCACTTCTTTCTACTATAGTTGATAATAATTCTGTAGTATAATATTGTAATCGAGATTGAATTCCGAAACGAGCTCTCATGGGAGCGGTTAGCAATCCGGATCGTGTTGTTGCACCTACTAGTGTAAATGGATTGAGATTAATCTGTACAGTTCTGGCGTTTGGACCACTTTCGATCATAATATCGATCTTATAGTCCTCCATAGCAGAATATAAATACTCCTCTACTATGGGACTCAATCTATGAATTTCATCTATAAATAATACATCCCTATCATCAAGATTAGTTAGTAATCCAGCTAAGTCACCTGGTTTATCTAATACAGGTCCTGATGTTACTTTAATCCCAACGCTTAACTCATTTGCCAAAATATGCGCTAAGGTGGTCTTCCCTAAACCCGGAGGACCATGAAACAAAGTATGATCCAAAGCTTCATCTCTAAGGTTTGCTGCTTGCACAAAAACTTTAAGGTTTTCTAATACCTGATCCTGCCCTGCAAAATCTTCAAAAGCTAGTGGTCTTAACGCTCTTTCAATATCAAGGTCTTCTCCAGAAAAATGCTCGTTTGTTGGATCAAGGTTTTCATTCATCTATTCGGTTTCTAAAAAAAGGTTATCCTTATATACAAAAGGAATATAACTTATTCTAACAAATATAATAAAAACAGCATCTCAATTTCTTTCTATATCGATTAATTCTAAGTCCGCTAAAAAAAAGCCCTTTCAACTGTGCTGAAAGGGCTTTTTAATATTTATAAGATATCACTGATTAGTGATGCATTTCTTCTTCTCCTTCTTGAAGTGGAATAACCTGAGAAACAAAATCTTGACCCGCGATTACATATTCACCATCTTCTCTTGTTTTACTATAGTCATATGCCCATCTATGAACAGAAGGTATTTCTCCTGGCCAGTTACCATGTATATGTTCTACTGGAGTAGTCCATTCCAGTGTATTTGATTTCCAAGGATTTTGCACAGCTTTCTTTCCATAAAATATAGAGGAAATAAAATTATATAAGAATACCAATTGAGCTGCTGCCGTAATAATCGCAAAAACAGTAATTAACACATTCGTATCTGCTAAATCATCAAAATATGGAAAGTTTGAATTCGTATAATAACGTCGTGGTAATCCTGCCATACCAATAAAATGCATTGGAAAAAATACTCCATAAGCTCCTATTGCAGTTACCCAGAAATGCACATAACCCAAGTTCTTATTCATCATCTTACCATACATCTTAGGGAACCAGTGATATACCCCAGCAAATAAACCATAAAGTGCAGAAATACCCATTACCAAGTGAAAATGTGCTACCACAAAATATGTATCATGTACATTGATATCTAATGTACTATCTCCAAGAATAATACCTGTCAGACCCCCTGTAATAAATGTAGATACCAATCCTATAGAAAACAACATTGCAGGGTTAAGCTGTAAGTTACCTTTCCATAAAGTAGTAATATAATTAAATGCTTTTACTGCAGAAGGAATTGCAATCAATAAAGTTGTAAATGTAAATACAGAACCTAAGAAAGGATTCATTCCTGAAATAAACATATGGTGACCCCAAACTATTGTTGATAAAAATGCAATCGCTAGAATAGATGCTACCATTGCCCTATAACCAAATATAGGCTTACGCGCATTTGTAGCGATTATTTCTGAAGTTATTCCTAACGCAGGTAATAACACAATATATACCTCTGGATGTCCTAAGAACCAAAATAAATGTTCAAAAAGTACTGGTGAACCACCCTGATTATGTAATACTTCTCCCTTGATATAAATATCACTTAAGAAAAATGAAGTTCCAAAACTTCTATCCATGATCAAGAGTAATGCTGCCGATAATAATACAGGGAAAGAAACTACCCCTATAATTGCTGTAACAAAAAATGCCCAAATCGTTAATGGTAAACGAGTCATTGACATTCCTTTTGTTCTTAAGTTAATCACCGTTACTACATAGTTAAGCGAACCAAGTAATGAAGAAGCAATAAATATTGCCATAGAAACTAACCAAAGGGTCATCCCCATTCCTGAACCACCAATTGCTTGTGGTAATGCACTCAAAGGAGGATAAATTGTCCAACCTGCTGATGCTGGTCCTGCCTCTGCAAACAAAGACAATACCATGATAACACTACTCAAAAAGAACAACCAGTATGATATCATATTTAAAAATCCAGAAGCCATATCTCGAGCTCCTATCTGCAAAGGAATAAGTAAATTACTAAATGTACCACTAAGCCCTGCAGTCAATACAAAGAATACCATTATTGTACCGTGAATGGTCACTAATGCTAAATAGATACCTGGATCCATTACTCCATCAGCCCCAAATTTATCGCCCAAAAGCACCTCGAAAATTGTAAATTTATGATCTGGCCATGCCAATTGCATTCTAAATAAAATAGACATTGCAATACCAATAATACCCATGATTAAACCAGTAATCAAATACTGCTTAGAGATCATTTTATGATCCTGACTAAAAATATATTTGGTAATAAATGTCTCTTTATGATGTCCGTGATCGTCGTGGGCATGATCATCTGCGTGTGCTATTGCTGACATATCGATATTCTTTTTTAATATAATATATTAATTCTTCTTTTTCTTCTAGTTACTTGCTTGGGCCGATATTTGTTCTCCAAAAGTTGGTTGTGTTTTTAACCAAGCTTCGTAGTCTTCTTCAGACTCCACAATAATCTTCATTTGCATATTATAGTGAGAAGTTCCACATATTTTATTACATAACAAATAGTAATCAAATGTATATGTTTCTAACGCTTCGTCACCTGCAGCAACTAATTTCTTACTCTTTTCTTTTCTGATCTTATTTATAGTAGCTACTTTTTCAACCATAAACTCACTATTTCTCATTTCCTCAGAAGTAAGAGTAGGTGTATATGAGAATTCTGTTATCATACCTGGTACTACATTCATTTGAGCTCTAAAGAAAGGCATATAAGCAGAGTGTAATACATCCTGAGATCTCATTTTAAAAATAACTTTTCTATTCACAGGAAGATGTAATTCATTAGTTATTTTATCATCTTTCCCATATACATCAGAAACATCAACTCCTAATGTATTAACTCCTTCTATAAAACGAACATTAGCTTTACCTAATTCATTATCTTCTCCAGAATATCTTGCACGCCAATCAAATTGATATGCATATAATTCTACTATTAACGGATCGCCTTCTTCCTCATCTATATTCATGATGTCGGTCCAAGTAAATAACCCATAAATAATTAATCCTGCTAATACAATCACTGGAATTATTGTCCAAATAAATTCTAACTTGTCATTATCGGCAAAAAATAAGGCTTTATTTTCTTTCTTTCCTCGGTATTTGTAGGCGAAAAAATGTAATAAACCTTGTGTAATGAATTGCACAATGAATATCAATACCATCGAAATCAACATGAGTTGATCATAATCTACTCCATGCTCAGATGCTGATTCTGGAAGGAAGAATGTATGATACTGTACAAAACAATATATGGTTAATAAGTAAAGAAATATTACAAATGCAAGCATAAGCTTACCATGCAAATTATTATCCTTATCATTCGCTACTTGGGAATTATCTGCGCCTTTTAATTGAGACAATTTCAAAATCTTTGACATTTGCCACAATGTGATTCCAAAAAGCGCTATAACTACTATGGTTAAGAATACAGTCATTTTTATCTATCTTCTTTTTTACAATTCTATTTATTAATAATGAAAGTGTTTACTCTCTTCTATATATGGATTACCTTTTGCGAGCAATGGAGCTTTAGTTAATGCTCTAAATACAACAAATAAGAACAATCCTAAGAATAATAACACCGCACTAATCTCACTAACACCGATAAACCATGATTCTCCAACTGTAGCTGGCATAATCATATTATAAACATCAATATAATGACCACAAAGAATGACTACTCCTGCCATCACTACAAACCAGTTTACTCGTTTAAAGTCGCTATTCATTAACACTAAAAGTGGAAAAATGAAATTCATCACTAGCATCCCAAAGAATGGTAATTTATAATCTTCTATACGAGTAATGAAATAAGTAACTTCTTCTGGGATATTAGAATACCAGATCAACATAAACTGAGAGAACCAAAGGTATGTCCAGAATATACTGATCCCAAACATAAACTTGGCTAAATCATGAATATGACTATTATTTACAAATTCCATATATCCTTTAGACTTTAGGTAAATTGTAATTAATGCTATTGTTGTAATTCCAGATACAAATAAACTAGCGAATACGTACCATCCAAATAATGTACTAAACCAATGTGGATCAAAACTCATTATCCAATCCCAAGACATCATAGATTCAGTATAAATAAAGAATACTAAAAATCCTGCTGAAATCTTAAAACTCTTTTTATACCATTTGTTTCCTGCTGCATCTTCGTCTTGCAGTCTAGAATATTTTATTGCAAAATGACGATATAATAGCCAACCTCCTAAAAAGATAGCTGCTCTTATAATAAAACCAGTACCATTTAACCAGCCTGATTTACCTTGAATAAGTGCGTCATGTTCTACAACTTTTGGATCTGCCCAAACAAACAAGTGATTTACATGAAATCCTGATAATGCTAGTATTACAAATAAGATGATTCCACCTGGTACCAAGTATGCTGTAATAGCTTCCATAACTCTAAACAGTACTGGAGACCAACCTGCTTGTGCTGCAAATTGTATAGCATAAAAAGCTAATACTCCCAGCGCAATCATAAAAAAGAAAAACGCAGCCACATAAAGAGAAGCCCAAGGTTTATTTTGTAATTGGTGTAAAACATGTTCATAATGTGCATCTCCTCCATGTTCATCTACTGTTGCCTCACCATGACTTTGATCACCATGACCACTTTCTTCTGCATGCGATTCACCATGACCACCACCGTGAGCATCGTGCGCTGCCATCATTTCTTTTACTTCTTCAACAGTTCCAGGTGTCGTAAGAAAACCAGAAACAAGTCCAATCCCACCTACAACCATTAGAATGATAGAAAATAATCTTAATCTATTTGATAGCGTATACATATCTTAATATCGTTATTCTTAACTTTATACTAGTGCACTAGTGTGCGTTACTATGATCTTCTGTTGACTCTTGATGTTCTTCTTCCAGTTTTGCTTCTGTAACAACAACATCTGTATCTATTCTAGGAGTTTTTCCTTCTAGGTCAGCCTTTAGTTTCTGTACATATTGAACAATCTGCCATCGCTCATGCTCACTTGTTTGAGAAGCATAAGACCCCATAGAGTTAATTCCGTAATACATAACATGATAGATACTTCCTTCTGTGATTGCTCTTCCTACATCATCATAACTTGGTACTCCAAGAATTTTTTCTCTTTTTACCAATGTTCCTTTTCCATCTCCTTTTTCACCGTGACATATCGCACAATAAATATTATACAACTCCTTACCTGCTTCTTCAGTTTCTTTGGTATATCGAATTGCATTTTTAAGAGAGTCCTTTGCAAACTGGTAACCTGCATTAGAGTTTTCAATTTCATAAGGCATCCATCCTCTTGGAATAGAACCTTCTGCTGGTAACATAGCCTCCTGTCCTCCAGGAAAAACACCATACTCCCCATAAGCTTCGTAACTTACTGGCTCATACATATTAGGCATATACTGATAATTAGGTTTTGAATCTTTTTGACAAGAAACAACACTAATCATCACTACTGCCACTGCTAATATTTTTATAGTATTCTTCATTATTACTAATGGTTATCTTCTTCCTTATCTATTACTTTAATTTCTACTGCTCCCGTATCACTTAATAAACTAGTAAGTGTATCTACATCGTGACTCCCAGCATCTACTTCCATTAAAAAGTGATCATCTGTTGTTCTCACATCAGGGTTTTCAGCTTCTTTGAATGGCCATAACCTACTTCTCATGTAAAAGGTAATTACCATTAAATGGGCAGCAAAAAATACAGTAAGTTCGAACATAATAGGAACAAATGCCGGCATATTTTCGAGATAACTAAAACTTGGTTTACCACCAATATCTTGTGGCCAATCTTCGATCATGATAAAATTCATCATCAAAATTGCAACGGTTAATCCAACACATCCATACATAAAAGATGCGATTGCTAATCGTGTATGAGGTAACCCCATCGCTTTATCAAGTCCATGAACTGGAAAAGGAGTAAATACCTCTTCGATATGATAATGCTCTGCACGAACTTTCTTGACAGCGTCCATCAGGACATCGTCGTCTATATATAATGCATGTATAACTTTTGATGCCATACTCTTAGTTATTTTTAAGTTGTTCTGCCTGTCCTGCCCAATCATCACGTTGTGCTCTACCAGGAAAAGATCCAGTGATACTATCTAATAAATCGTACTCTGTTGTGGTCATTCTACTTACTTGATCAAAAGTGAATATTCCAATCTCGTTAAGTTTCTTTTCCATTACAGGTCCGATACCATTAACTTTTTTAAGGTCATCAGCTTTTTGGGTTGAAGGATCAAATGTTCCTAAGTTACCTAATAAACTATTTATATCTTCCTGACTTGCTTCTTTAGGCTCAGCCTTTTCTTCTTTTGTTATCTCTGCTTTCCCTTTTGGAAGCTCATCTCTATGATCAATTCCCGCTTCTCTAAGTTTTTTATATTTTTCACCAGAAGATTTCAAAATTGTTTTTACCTCTGCTTGCGCTATTACTGGGAATGTACGAGCATATAGTAAGAATAATACAAAGAAGAAACCTATTGTTCCAATAAATATTCCTATATCTACAAATGTAGGAGAGAACATTGTCCATGATGACGGTAAGTAATCTCTGTGAAGTGATGTCACAATAATTACGAAACGCTCAAACCACATTCCTATATTTACTACAATAGAGATAAAGAATGAGAACATGATACTTCTTCTCAATTTTGGGAACCACATAAACTGTGGAGAAAATACGTTACATGTCATCATCGCCCAGTACGCCCACCAATAAGGTCCCGTTGCTCTATTAAGGAAAGCATATTGTTCATACTCTACACCAGAGTACCAAGCAACAAACAGCTCCGTAATATAGGCGACTCCAACTATAGAACCAGTGATCATGATCACAATATTCATTAATTCTATATGTTGAATAGTAATATAATTTTCGAGTTTAGATACTTTTCTCATAATAATAAGAAGAGTATTTACCATTGCAAATCCTGAGAAAATCGCTCCAGCCACAAAGTATGGCGGAAATATGGTTGTATGCCATCCAGGTATTACCGAAGTAGCAAAATCAAATGATACAATGGTATGTACAGAAAGTACAAGTGGTGTTGCCAAACCTGCCAATACAAGAGAAACCTCTTCAAAACGTTGCCAGTCTTTTGCTCTTCCACTCCATCCAAACGATAGCAAACTATATATCTTTTTATTAAATGGCGTAATAGCACGGTCTCTGATCATCGCAAAATCTGGTAGCAAACCTGTCCACCAGAATACTAATGATACTGAAAGGTAGGTAGAGATTGCAAATACATCCCAAAGTAATGGAGAATTAAAGTTTACCCACAATGATCCAAATTGGTTAGGAATAGGCAATACCCAATATGCTAACCATGGACGTCCCATGTGAATAATCGGGAATAAACCTGCCTGGATAACCGAAAAAATGGTCATTGCTTCTGCAGATCGGTTAATTGCCATTCTCCATTTCTGACGGAATAATAATAATACCGCTGAAATCAGGGTTCCGGCGTGACCTATACCTACCCACCACACAAAGTTGGTGATATCCCAGGCCCATCCTACTGTTTTGTTTAATCCCCAGGTTCCTATACCTGTAGAAACTGTATATATAATACAACCTATCCCCCAAAGGAAAGCAATAAGCGCGATGGTGAACACAATCCACCAAGATTTATTTGCTTTACCTTCAACTGGTGCGGCTACATCCACAGTTACATCGTGATATGTTTTATCGCCAGTTACTAAAGGCTTTCTTATAGGTGCTTCGTAATGAGACATAATCCTTTATAATTGAATTGATTCTTTATTTAGTTAATTAGGCTTCTGTAGTATTTCTTACTTTAGTGTGATACATCACATTTGGTTTAGTCCCAACATGTTCAAGTAAGTGATACATACGATTATCCTCTTTAAGTTTAGCTACTTCACTGTCCTTATCATTGACATCTCCAAATACCATAGCACCTGATGAACAAGCCGCTGAACAAGCCGTTTGGAATTCTCCATCCTTAATTGCTCTTCCATCTCGTTTTGCATCCAAAATAGTTTTTTGAGTCATCTGGATACACATAGAACATTTTTCCATAACCCCTCTAGAACGTACAGTAACATCAGGATTAAGAACCATTCTGCCCAAATCATTATTCATATGATAATCAAACTCGTCATTGTTATTATACAAGAACCAGTTAAATCTACGTACTTTATAAGGACAGTTGTTTGCACAATATCTTGTACCTACACAACGGTTATATGCCATATGGTTTTGACCTTGTCTACCATGTGATGTAGCAGCTACAGGACATACGGTCTCACAAGGAGCATGATTACAATGCTGACACATTACTGGTTGAAATACTACCTGAGGATTCTCTGATGGGTTCTCCATCTCACCAAACTCAGATAACGAACTACCAAGACCAGCAATAGCATTCTTTTTGTTATCGTCTCCTTCAAAACTATCTTGAGAAGAATAATAACGATCAATACGTAACCAGTGCATATCACGAGATCTACGCACCTCTGATTTACCAACCACAGGAACATTATTTTCTGCATGACAAGCGATGACACATGCTCCACATCCAGTACAAGCATTTAAATCTATTGAAAGATTAAAGTGATGCCCAACAGAACGATCAAACTCATCCCAAAGATCAACTTCTGGAGAAGTAACCTCATATTCGATATGATTTTTACTTACCTCAGGAATTGCATTCCATTCGTGCTTATCTTTTGTATTAAATATTTCGAGAGTCGTTTCTTTTACAATATCTCCACGACCCATCAATGTATTATGTAATTGCACACATGCAAACTCATGTGTTCCTTCTGTAACAGTAACAGTAACATTCTGTACTGCATTAAGGTTTTTATATAAAGGGTATGCGTTTATACCTATATTCATATCCTCTTTCAGCCCTTTGGACTTACCATATCCTAACGCTAAGCCTACAGAACCTTTAGCCTGACCTGGCTGAATGATTACTGGAACAGTTACTTCTGCTCCATCAACAACTACTTTAGCGTAGCTACCATTTAAACCTCCATTCGCAACATTTTCATTAGTTAATCCTAATCGATCTGCATCTGCTTTAGAAACCGTAAGGTAATTATCCCAAGATGTTCTGGTAATTGGATCAGGCATCTCTTGCAACCAAGGATTGTTTGCCTGCTGACCGTCACCTAATGATGTTTTAGTATATAATGTAAGCTCTAGACCATCATTTGATTTCGTAACAGAAAGCCTTCTCGCAGCAGCCCCTACGTTAGGTCCTGCAACAGTCGGAGCCGATGTAGCTTCTATATCTGCGATATCCCCTTCAGGAGTATCAAGAGCATCTACTAATTCTTGTTTTGGAAGTATTGGTTTTACCAATACCCCGTCATGCAATGCTTGATTCCAGGATGTACCACCTAAAATACCAGTCCATGCACTTTTTATATAATCATGATATGTTGCTGTATTTCCTGTCCACTTCAATAAAGTTTCCTGAAACTGTCTGGTATCAAATAATGGCCGAATTGTAGGTTGTATTAAACTATAACTTCCCTTTTTCAACTCTACATCTCCCCATGACTCAAGATAATGTGGAGTAGCAGCAACATATTGACATAATTCTGCAGTTGCATCATTATGCATACTAAAAGCTACAGATATATCTACTTTTTCAAGACCACTTTTAAATTCGTCTACATTAGGTAAAGAATACATTGGATTAACACCAGCGATCAAAAGACCACCAATACGTCCTGCATTCATATCTTTTACCAATTGAGCCACTGCTTTTGCATTACCTTTACGAATAGTACGTGGAGTACTTTCATTAAAAGCTTTGCTCTTTATGGCTTTATTTATTTCTAAAACTACCAATTGTGCATCAACATCCTGAAGACCTGTAACGACAACTGCGTTACTACCTGCTTTTTGAATTTGCTTAGCTGCTTTAACCACTTCTGCATCTAATCCAGAATCCAGAGTTCCTTTTGAACCTGATCCTGTTACATACTTATATAATGCAGCCAGTACTTGTTTTTGTTGTGATGGAGTTGCCTGAACTCTTTTATCAGCATTAGCACCAGATAAAGACATGTTAGCCTCGAACTGGATATGTCTAGACATTTTTCCGTTCTTAGGAATACGTCCTTTTGCATATCCACTATCATATCCTCCTCCTTGCCAATCTCCTAAAAAGTCGGCACCAATACTTACAATAGTATTTGCTTTAGCAAAATCATAATCAGCAAGTGCTCTTTCTCCATACATCATCTGATAAGCATCTAACGCTTCACTGCTCGATATTGCATCATACACTACATGCTTAACATTTTGGTACTTTGTTTTAAACTCAGAAACTAACTTTGAAGTAGAAGGACTCGCAAATGTCTGAGTTAACAAAACAATTTGTTTACTTCCCAGTCCTTTTAGTTTAGCACCTACCTCTTTATCTAATGAATCCCAACTAATATCTTCGGTTCCTTTTTTAGGGCCTTGAAGACGTGAGCTATCATATAATGATAAAACAGAAGCATGTACCCTTGCATTAGCATCACCATTTGACGCTGCAAGGTTATTATTTTCTACTTTAATTGGTCTACCTTCTCTTGTTTTAATCAAAACACTAGCAAAATCATATCCGTCAGCTATAGTGGTAGCATAGTAATTTGCTACACCAGGAACAATTCTTTCTGGCTGAACCACGTAAGGGATTGATTTCTTAACAGGTCCTTCACACGCTGCTAATGTTGCAGCAGCCGTACTAAAACCTACATATTTAAGAAAATCACGACGAGAAGTCGAAGAATTTTCTAAAGATGATTTATCACCTAAAAACTCATCTGTAGGAATCTCCTGTACAAATTCGTTTTGTTGTAGCGTCTCAACAATAGAGCTATTTTCGTTTAGCTCTTCAACACTTTTCCAGTATTTCTTGTTTGATGACATATAAAATTGATATTAGCTTCTTACTATTATTTTCCGATATCCGGAATCAAATGTTTATTATTAATAATGGCACTTACCACATTCCAGACCTCCCATTTGAGCTGCTGTTAATTGCTCTACGCCATATTTCTTAGAAAGTTCTTTGTGAATCTTTTCATAATATTTATTATCAGCAACTTTCACATTAGTTTCTCTGTGACAGTTAATACACCATCCCATAGTGAGTGGAGCATGCTGATACATTATTTCCATTTCTTCTACAGGCCCGTGACATGTTTGACATTCTACTCCAGCAACACTTACGTGCTGAGAGTGATTAAAATATGCAAAATCAGGAAGGTTATGAATACGAACCCATTTTACTGGTTTTGTTTTACCAGTATACGATTGAGAATTAGCATCCCAACCTACTGCATCATATAGTTTTTGAATCTCACCATCATAAAATTCTTTAGAATGATCAGGTGTAGCAGTAGCATCGGCAACTTCGCTTATCGACTTATGGCAGTTCATACATACATTTAGAGATGGTATACCAGATGTTTTACTTACTCTTGCAGAAGAGTGACAGTATTTACATTCTATTTGATTATCTCCAGCATGAATTTTATGTGAGTAATGAATTGGCTGAATAGGAGCATACCCTTGATCAACGCCTACTTGCATAAAGTATCCATACACAAAGTACCCACTAGACAACAACAAGAAAATTGCTGTAACCAATACTAAGAATTGATTTTGAATAAATGCTTTCCAGATTGGAGTTCTTGCTTCTGGCTCTGGCAACTCTACATTATTTGCTGCAGCAAAACTTCTAAGCGTTTTATTTACCAAGAATAGCACAACTAACAACATTAGAAATACTAATGCCAACATTGCTAAAATAACATTCATTGAAACTCCTGACCCACTTTCTGAAGCCGAAGATGACTCACTACCAAGTACTGAAGCAGGCGGATCCGCTTTAGGCACCATAACATAAGCCATGATATTATCAATATCTGTATTAGACAACTGCGGAAATGCATTCATCGCAGTTTTATTATACTCCTCATAGATAGCAACAGCTTTTGGATCACCAGAAGCTACCATTGCTGCACTATTCTTTACCCAAGAGTATATCCATTCCCTGTCGTACTTATCAGCCGCTCCAAAAAGAGCAGGACCTGTCATCTTTTTATAACGCTTATGACAAGCGGCACAAAGAGATTTAAACAACTCTTCTCCTTTTGCCACATCTCCTCCAGATGAAGTTTCAGTAGTAGCAACGTTATCAACTGCTGCTTCATCCTGTGCAAAAACGGGATTAAAAAAAGTAAATAAAAAAACAGTTCCTAGGATTAGGATTTTAGAGGCTGAATTTCGGTGTTTCACCTGTCTCATATTATCAAGTAGAATTATCGTCTTAATTTTGGTATGGTTTTTTCATTAATCTCTTTAAAAAAGACATAAAAACCAGCACTTTTAATTCGTCGACAAAAGTACTATAATAAGTCGATTTTGGAAATGTTAGAGAAGCGTTAAGTATTAATTTATAATAATTCTAAATAATATTTTTAATCCGTTTTGAGTTATTAAACCATACCTTTGCTTCAAATTAATTTGTAATGAGAATGTTAAACACCACGAACTATATTTTTTTATTTGGTTTTTACCTTATCGCTACCAGCACTTTAGCTGCTCAAGATAGCACAAATCCTAATTCAGACAACCCAAATCAGAGCAATTTTGTACCTGTTAGTATTTTACCTCCACCAGAAGCTACGGTTACCATAAATCAAGATCCTAGAATAAAAAGATTGCTTGATATAAAATCGAAAATGGAAAAAGATGGTGATTTTAGCGATCGTTATAAGATTCAATTATACTACGGAAACCTAAATAAAGCTAATGAAATAGTCAGATCATCTAAAGAATCATTCGCAAAATGGGAATCTACTATTCAATGGGAGACTCCTAATTATAAAGTATGGCTAGGCAATTATCGCACAAGACTTGAAGCTGACAGAGCCTTAAAAGAAGTTCATGAAAAGTTCCCAAATGCTTTTATCTTTAAACCTGAGAAAAAATAAAACTAGTACATATAATAATAAAAACAAAGCCCGATGTATATGCATCGGGCTTTGTTTTTATTAACACTATACTCTATATAACTAGAGCTTTTTCTTTACTGCTACTTCTTGATAAGCTTCTACTACATCACCAACTTTGACATCATTGTAGTTTTTTATCTGCAGACCACAATCATATCCTTTGGCCACTTCCTTCACATCATCCTTAAACCTTTTCAAAGAAGTAAACTCACCGGTATACACAACAACACTTTCTCTTATTAGACGTATTCCTGAGTTACGATAAATTTTACCTGTCAACACCATACATCCAGCAATAGTACCAACTTTGGAAATCTTAAAGGTTTCTCTAATCTCTGCTGTACCTGTTATCTCTTCCTTCATCACCGGAGACAACATTCCTTCCATCGCATCTTTGAGATCATTGATAGCATCATAGATAATAGAGTATGTTCTGATATCGATTTCTTCTTTATCAGCAACCTGTCTTGCATTACCTGCTGGCCTAACATTAAATCCGATAATAATCGCATCAGATGCAGAAGCAAGTAGCACATCACTTTCTGTAATTGCACCTACAGCTTTATGAATTATATTCACATGAATCTCTTCGGTCGATAATTTCTGGAATGAATCGGTTAATGCTTCTACAGAACCATCAACATCTCCTTTTAGAATAATATTAAGTTCTTTAAAGTCTCCTAACGCAATTCTTCTTCCGATCTCATCTAATGTTATATGACGTTGTGTACGAACAGATTGCTCTCTATGTAACTGAGCACGTTTTGAAGCTATATCTTTTGCTTCACGCTCATCTTCTAATACACTAAATTTATCACCTGCTTGTGGAGCACCATCAAGCCCCAAGATAGACACAGGAGTTGAAGGTCCAGCTTCTTTTACATTATTACCACGCTCATCCTGCATCGCCTTCACTTTTCCACTATTTTTCCCTGCAAGAACATAATCCCCTACACGTAAAGTCCCTGTTTGTACTAATATTGTAGAGACATATCCTCTTCCTTTATCCAAAAATGCTTCAACTACAGTTCCTGAAGCCAATCGATTTGGATTTGCCTTAAGCTCTAATATTTCTGCTTCAAGAAGTACTTTTTCAAGCAATTCTTTAACTCCTAATCCTGTTTTAGCAGAAATATCATGAGACTGTATTTTACCTCCCCAATCCTCTACTAATAAATTCATAGAAGCTAATTTTTCCTTTATCTTTTCTGGATTTGCTTCTTGTCTATCTACTTTATTAATTGCAAATATGATTGGAACTCCAGCTGCCTGAGCGTGACTGATTGCTTCTTTTGTCTGTGGCATCACATCATCATCTGCCGCAATTACAATAATTGCTAAATCCGTTACTTGAGCACCACGTGCACGCATTGCGGTAAACGCTTCGTGACCTGGCGTATCCAAAAATGCTATTTTTTGTCCATTTTCTAATTGAACTCCATATGCTCCGATATGCTGTGTAATCCCACCACTTTCTCCAGCGATTACATTTTCTTCTCGAATATAATCAAGTAGTGATGTTTTACCATGATCAACATGTCCCATCACCGTTACTATAGGAGCTCTTTCTTTTAAATCTTCTGGAGCATCCACAATCTCTTCTATAGCATCCTCTATATCTGCCGTTACAAAATCAACTTCATAACCAAATTCATCAGCAACAATAGAGAGTGTCTCTGCATCTAGACGTTGATTCATTGTAACCATTATCCCAAGAGACATACAAGCAGAAATAATATCTGTAGTAGGCACACTCATCATTGTTGCAACTTCTGCAGCTGTAACAAATTCTGTCACTTTAAGAACTTTACTTTCCTGTTCCTGTTGAGCTACATCATCTTCTACCTTTTGACGGTGCTGATCTCTTTTATCTCTACGATATTTGGCCGCTTTAGACTTATTTGATTTTCCTTGCAGCTTCTCAAGAGTCTCACGAACTTGTTTTTGTACTTCTTCTTCGCTCGGTTCTTCTTTAACAACAGCAGGCTTTCTTCCTTTTGCAGGTCCACGGTTCCCTCCATTTCGATTTCCACCTCCACGGTTTCCTCCTCCACGGTTTCCTCCTCCTGGTCTTCCTCCTCCTGATCCTTGAGAACCTCCTTCTTTACTTATTCTTCGACGACGTTTTTTTGCCGCATCTCCAGCATTAGAAGTCTTTTTATCAGATTTATCATCTTTCTTTTTAGCAGGCTTTTTAAATTGAGCTAAATCAATTTTTTGACCTGTAAAATTAGGGCCATCCAACTTTTTATACTGTGTTTTAACCTTTACAGGTTCTGCCGAAACTTCTGCTTGAGAATCTTCTACCTTTATTGATTTATCCACTGGTGGCACTACAGGTTTAACCTCCACTTTTTTAGCTTCTACAGGCTCAACCTTCACAGGTTTGGACTCTGTAGGCTTTACTTCTTTTGGTGCTTGTTTTGTGATTTTCAAACCTTTCTTTTGCGGTCTATTAGAGATCATTTCGGGAGTAGCACTTTTAACCTCTTGTTTTACCTCTTCTTTTTTAGGCGTTTCAACTGCTTCAGTTTCGGGCTTTGCAGTCGCCTCTTTTTCTTTTTCTCCATCTAATTCAATCTTGCCGACTTGTTTTGGTCCACTCAACTGAGCTTTGGCTTTTACAACTTCGCGAGCTTCGGCAAGTTTTCGTTTTTCTTCTTGCTCATGCTCTATCTGCACTCGCAACGCTTCTTTCTCCTTCTTCTTTTCTTCTCCAACCTCTTTTGAAGCTACCTTTTTACTCTTATCAGTTTGAAATTCATCAAACAAGAGCTGATAGATCTCTGAAGAAATCTTGGTAGTAGGACGCGCATCTATCTCGTGACCTTTTGAATTCAAAAAGTCAACAGCCCGATCTAGCGAGATATTGAATTCGCGCAATACTTTATTTAATCTCATTGTTCCTGCTTCAGCCATAAATGCCTTTTATTTAATGCTCAAATATAATTAATTGTGATTATTAATCTTCAAATTCGGATTTTAAAATTCTAATCACTTCGCCAACTGTCTCTTCTTCAAGATCAGTACGCTTTACTAAATCACTAATATCTTGTTCTAAAATACTTTTTGCTGTATCTAATCCTATTTTAGAAAATTCTTCTATAATCCACGCATCGATCTCATCAGAAAACTCTGTTAACTCAACATCTTCTTCAACTCCTTCTCTGAACACATCGATCTCAAAACCTGTTAATTGACCTGCCAATCTAATATTATGTCCTCCACGCCCAATTGCTTTAGAAACTTCTTCTGGTCTCAGCATTACTTCTGCTCGACTAGTTTCTTCATTAATTTTAATAGAGGTCACTTTTGCAGGACTTAAAGCTCGTGTAATGAACAATTGCAAGTTATTCGTATAATTAATAACATCAATGTTTTCATTCCCTAATTCTCTTACAATACCATGTATACGAGAACCTTTCATCCCTACACATGCTCCAACAGGATCAATTCTATCATCATAAGAATCAACAGCTACTTTGGCTTTTTCTCCTGGAATTCTTACCACTTTCTTTACAGAAATCAAACCATCAAAAACTTCTGGTATTTCTGATTCAAACAATTTTTCCAAAAACAACGGAGATGTTCTAGACATTACAATAGCTGGCTTATTTCCTTTAAGTTCAACTGATTCTATAACCCCTCTTACATTTTCTCCTTTTCTGAAAAAATCAGACGGAATTTGTCTATCCTTAGGCAATATAATCTCATTACCTTCATCATCCAACATGATAATAGCTCTATGTCTAATATGATGAACCTCTGCGGTATATATCTCTCCTTCTAATTCTTTAAACTGCTTATATATATTAGTATTATCATGCTCATGTATTTTAGAAATTAAATTCTGACGAAGAGCTAATATGGAACGTCTTCCTAAATCTATCAACTTAACTTCTTCTGACACATCTTCTCCAACTTCAAAATCTGGCTCTATTTTTCTCGCTTCGGTTATTGATATTTCCTGGTTACCATCTTCTACTTCTCCATCTGCAACCACAATACGGTTTCTCCAAATTTCTAAATCTCCTTTATCAGGATTTATAATGATATCGAAATTGTCATCACTCCCAAATTTCTTTTTTAGAGCATTTCTAAATACATCTTCTAAGATCGACATCAGCGTCACACGATCTATAAACTTATCATCCTTGAATTCTGAAAATGATTCTATTAATGCGATATTTTCCATATCAGTATATTATAATTAAAATGTTATCATAACTTTAGCTTCTACAATACTTTCATAAGCTACATTAGCTTCTTTTGTAACAGTCACTTTACCTTTTCCTACTGGCTTAGGTTCTCTTGTTTTCCAGGTCAAGGTAATCTCATTATCTGTTGCTGAAATCAAATCTCCCTCTAATATTTTTTCTGCTGTCTTTATCTTAATTTTTCTACCAAGATTCTTCTTATATTGACGAATGTGTTGTAGTCCTTCAGAGACTCCAGCTGACATTACCTGCAGAGAAAAATCTTCTTCTTCTCTATCGAGATTATGTTCAATTGCACGGCTTACCGCAATACAATCCTCAACCTTTACTCCATTATCTCCATCTATAATAATTTCAATACTATTATCGGGATGGATTGTACTTTCGATAAGAAATAAAGACGGATTTTCTTTAAGCGCTCCTTCTAATAATTTCTGAACCTGATCTTTTAATGACATAAATAGATAAAAAGAGGGGACTTCTCGTCCCCTCATCCTGGTTTTTTAATTTCAACGGTGCAAAGATAGTAATAATATCTTAGATTCAAAATAACGCTGAGAATGAATTTATTCGTAAATTTAAGATACTTAATTTTGTATAGTCTCACCCCCAAAGTAATAACTCACAATTTAAGCACTGTTCAACAATTACAATTACATATAAAATTGCAAATTACAGATTAGTTATTCATTTCAAAAAAGTACTGTTATGATTAAAAATATACTTGTCCCAACTGACTTCTCTACACAAGCAGAAAGCGCATTAAAAGTAGCCGCACAAATCGCTAAAAAAAATGATGCTAAGATTTATTTGCTACACATTCTGGATCTCCCTATGCACCTCTCTGACCTTATGTCCTCTGGAGCAACAGCAGCTCCCGAAGCTATCTTCTTTATGAAACAAACTCATAAAAAGTTTGAAGAAGTTATGGGTCAGGAGTATCTAAAAGGCGTTGAAATCATAGAAACAGTAAGTTTTGAAGACGTTCTTAGTGGTATTATTGATTCATGTAAAAAAAACAATGTTGATATCATTATTATGGGATCACATGGTTCTTCTGGTTTTGAAGAATTATTTATTGGATCCAATGCAGAAAAAGTAGTTCGCACCTCAAAACAACCAGTATTGGTTATTAAAGAAGATTGTAATATTTTTGGGGTTAATGATTTTGTATACGCCACTAATTTTGACAATGAAGATAAGCCTTCTTTATTAGCAGCACATGAATTTGCTAAATCAATAGGTGCAAAACTTCACTTGGTTTGGGTAAATACTGCAAATGGTTTCAAAACAACCTATGAAACCGAAGAGAAAATGAATAATATGATTTCTAATTTACCAATAGATAATTATTCTTTAAATATATATAATGATATTACAGTAGAAAAAGGAATTCTAAATTTTGCAGGTTCTTTAAACGCAGGGATGATTGGCATCAGCACTCATGGAAGAAAAGGAATATCCCATTTCATTAATGGGAGTTTAGGTGAAGATGTGGTAAATCATGCTAAAAGACCAGTATTAACTTTTAAGATTTAAAAAAAAGTCTAAACCAAAATTCTTACCTGTCCAAATCCTCTAGGCATCGAAGACTACTAAACTCACTTTGCAATGTTGTCCCTTTTGCTATAATTTTTAAAAATCGCAAACTTCTTACCCAAAAAACACATTTTTTTAAATAATTCATCTTGATTTAGTTTCTTGAAATTTTCTAATACCTATATAAAAACTAGGTAGTTGAACCTCCTCTAACTCAAAATAGTCGTATCAAATCGATTTAATAATGTACAAAACCGTCTATCCAAGGATTTATTCTCCCAGTTGAATAGGATTCTTTGTATCAAAAAGAGCTCATCTAATGAGGTTTTAACTTGCTCCAAAGCTGCAATAACTTCTTCAAAAAGAACTTCTATAACAAGAAAATCATTATCAATACCGCTTATAAGCTCAGGCATAGTTCTAGAAAACCTTTTCTATACAGTACGATATAAACAATAGTATTACCAAACAAACTCTCAACCTGTAAATATTCCCATTGGATTACTGCTTATAGTGTGCACAATACAACATTAGCCACCTCTTTTTGTCTCTGATAAATATGATCTAATTTCAATTCTATCGTATCCTTGTTTTTCACTTGGCCCATCCTTTTCTTTTAATCAACAGCCTCGAAACAAGCTCACAAGGTACGCTGAAAACGTCTTTTGTTTTCGAGACAAGCCTCTGGGAATTAAATTCTCTATAAGGAATTAAAAAAGTCGAGATGATTTCACTTTAAAAAAATGTCTCCATATTCTTTTATGACTATTTTCTTTAAATCACGGTATAAAGAATCGGTTACTGGTATAAACCGTATCTCTTTACTATATTGATTCTTTATAAATTCTCTCATTTCTGGATCGTCATACATAGCTATGTATGCATCGGTAATACCTTCCTTAATTTCTTTTGAAAGCTGTTTTCGTACATAAACTGGTGGTGGTGGAATGCTTTTAGATTGCCAAAGTATTCTATAATCTTCTTCTTTAATATCACCACGACTCACTAGATGAAGCAAACCAATAGTCGACATTGCCCCTAAATCAACCCGACCTGCCAAACATGAATGTACGCCTCCTGCGGATGTACCAGAAAAAACAACATCCTTAAACGCCTCATTGGGATCAAGACCAATACTATTTAAATAGGCTTTGGGGTATAGATATCCCGAAGTTGATGCAGGATCTGGAAAAGTAATGCTGAGCATAGAAGCCTTATCTTTAACATCCTGAATCGATTCAATTCCTGAGGTCGAACTTGTATATATACATGTATTATAGTAATAGATACTATTATCTGGATAAGCCGAGGTTACCAGAGGTTCTGCTTCTGCTCTTGCTGCCGCGATAAGATAAGAAAAAGCTCCTGTAGACGCCATATCAACTTTTCCAGTTTTCATCGCTTCAATTATGGTAGCATAGTCAGCACCCTTAAAGACATTAATCTTTACCCCTATACGATCTGATATAAACTGGACTATTTTATTAAAATTATCTAAATTTCTTTCCTGATTTGGGGACAATACAATCCCATAGTTGAGTTCGGTAATGGGTTCATTTTCTTTGTTCTTATTGCCACAACCTAGATACAGTAGGACAATAGTTAAAAGAGATATTAATTTTAGTAATCTCTTATTGAGAGAAATTAAATTTTTCATACAAATGTAATAGGTTATTATTATTTGGAATTTGGGAAATAATACTATGATAAATTTAGTTACAAAATCGACTGTCTTTATTATATAAAATATATTGACTTCTTATCTTTACTTTTCTTAAAGTTTAGTAAATCCGTTTAAAATTTCACCAAAGATGCCCATTTTAAATTTCAAGTGTGTTAATTTTTAATTTCGAGTATGTTAAACAAAAGAGAAAGATGGATAAGCAGGATCGTATTTAAAATGTGAAAGGTTTTCATAGCTCCTCAACTCTGTATTAGAAATTAAAAACCGAAGTTCTTTTTCTCTCAAATCTAAATTATAACTGTGACATACCTCAGCAAATTTTAATCTACTCCCTAAACTTAATTTTCCATCAATATAGCCTAGGGTTATATGACTTATAAAAGGTCTTGTCCTTTTTATATCATGGATATTTAATTTAGGGTTACTGTAAAGTTTTTCGCGAAAGTCCATAATCGTCTCCCAATCTTGCTGTCGGTCGAAAGTACCCAATACCCCAAAAGAAGTCCCAAAAATACCTAAACCGATTATTTTCATTTCAATTGGTTTCTTTACTTTTGGTATGCTTACATCAGACAAAGCCTCTTCTATAATTTCGGGATATTGAGCTTCCAAACCTTTATCTATAATATGTTCTTCGAATCGTTTTCCCGACAATGTATTAACTACCGTTTGATGATAACTATCTTTAGGCAGCATATAATAATTCTCGGGTTTATCAAGATCTTTTGCCAATCCATTTTGTATTTTTTCAATTTCTGAAATCAAAAAACCATTCCCAGGGTTGCTCTCCAACATAGAAACCAAGGCATATCCTTTATAAGGTACACTATGCCATTTATTATTAGAAAACTTGAACTTGTTTCCAGATTTTATGTTGTGTACTTGTCTCAATAAGCCTTCAAAGCTAACCTCTTGCTCTTGTCTATTTTTCTGAGATTCAAAATTTAATTCTAAAAAATTTGGTTTGGATTTTACTGTCGTCATATTATTCTTCAATTTCGATTTTCCTGTTTTAAATCATTTTTATCTTTAATGAATTGGCAAAAGTTATAATGTATTAAGTTATATTGATTTTTATAATCAGAAGAATGATTAATACCATGCTAACCAACACTAGCAACATGTTCTTCTATAATTTTTCCGTGTTTTAAATAAATTGAACGATCTGTTAATTTTTCCATGGTATAAGGATCGTGGGTTATGCACAGAACTGTACTCCCTTTTTCCTTTAATTTTAATACCATATCTATAACAACATCTTTGGTTTTTTCATCTAACGAAGCTGTGGGCTCATCGATCAATAAAAAATCAGGTTCAGATATAATGGCTCTGGCTACATTTATTCGTTGCTGTTCTCCTCCACTAAAAGTCGATGGATAAGCATCCCAAAGTTCTTCTGGTAATCTTAATCTTGAAAGATATTCCTTTGATGTTTTTCTGGCCGCATCCCAATTATAACCTTTGGTAATCAAACTTTCAGCCACCACATCTACAGCTGTAACTCTTGGTATAACACTCAAAAATTGCGAGCAATAAGTCATTTCTGTTTTTCTAAGGTTCAGGATTTGATAATCACTTGCCTTAGTTAAATCAATTTCACCATATTTTTTAGATTTATAGATGATCTGACCAGATGAAGTTAGATTCGTCCTATAAATACATTTTATAAGAGTAGATTTTCCTGAGCCTGATTTTCCCGCCAAACCTACTATTTCTCCTTTTTTCAAAGAAAAGTTTAATCCTTCTAAAGCATTTATTTCTTTATCATTAAGAATATGAACGAAAAAAAATTTATGTAAGTCTTTAACTATTAATGTCTCTTCCATTTTAATTTTTTATTTTATAATAATGAACTTACCAAAAGTTGGGTATAACTGTGTTGTGGATCTTGAAGAATTTGATCTGTAAGTCCTTGTTCAACAATTCTACCATTCTTCATTACCATTGTTCTATCTGTTAGCATTCGTATAACACTAAGATCATGAGACACAACGATCATAGAAATTCCCATATCTTTTTGCAATCTTCTAATCATATCTAAAACCTTTGCCTGAACAGAAACATCAAGTCCTGTAGTAACTTCATCCAAGAAAAGTAAGGGCGGGTTATTTGCAATGGCTTTGGAAATTTGCACCCTTTGCTGCATCCCACCACTAAAGTTCTTCGGGGATTCGTCCATACGAGCTACTGGAACTTCTGTAGACGTAAGCAGAGCAGTGGCTTTTTCCCTTATCTGTCCAACATGATAATTATCTGCCATTAACAATTTTTCAGCAATATTTCCTCCAGAGGAAAACCTAAAATTCAAACCATCTCTTGGATTTTGATAAACCATACCCATTTTGTGATTTTTAAGATGACGTTTTTGTTGGTTAGATATTTTTAAAACATCTTGCTCTCCATCTTCATAATCGTTTAAATAAGCAGCTCCACTAGTCGATTCCTGGTCAAAATATAATAGTTTTACCAAAGTACTTTTTCCTGAACCACTTTCTCCCACTATTCCCAGAACCTCCCCAGAATGCAATGTTAAATTAATATCTGCACAGGCAACTACTGCACCTGTTTTTGGACAAATATTCGAATTGAACAAAGGCCCTGTTCTCGACACTGTATCTTCTGAAGGATTACCATATATTTTTGTAAGTCCTTCTACTTTTAATAGCCAATCTTTTCCTTCTTCCATTGATTAGTTATTTAATTCTTTTCTTTTTTTTACTAAATATTTATTGTTCCACTGCTTGGGCCTATTATTGTCCATAATTTTATCCAAGTAATTGGTATCATTTACCATATGGTAAGATGTTTTTCCATCTTCATTAAAGATCTCTTCTAAAAAAGCAACTTTTTCACCGCTCCTTTTACATGCAGCTCCATTAAAATCGTTGATATTAAACTTAACATCTTCAAATTCTAGTGGTTCAACTTTGGTATAAGGTGGTACAGCATATATTCTTTTTTCTCGTCCTGCTCCAAAAAGATTTAAACATCTTGAGTTGTTTAAATTTGGAATATCCCATGCTTGTATTGGAGAAGGAGACATAATATATCTGTCATTAACTAGAACAGGGCCTTTTGAAATATCACCAGTTTGTACATAAGACTCATAAAGTGCCACCCACATTTTTGCATAATCGCCTTCGGCATGCATTTGACGGGTAATTTTAGTATAAGGTTCTACCTGTCTCAAAGGCTCTGGATCTGGCACTTGAAATACAATAATCTGATCTTCTGTTAGTTCTTCTTCAGGAACTCTGTGGCGTGTTTGTATAACTGAAGCTTTACCTGTATCGAAAGTCGTTTTGCATTCTGCTGTTTTCTCTACAAAACTTCTAATATTACAAGCATTTACACTCGCATCATCTCCCTGATCTATAACTTTATAAGTATCGCCTTTACCTATAATGGCTAGACTAATATGTAAGGCTCCTGTTCCCCATCCTCTTGAGACTGGCATCTCTGGTGATGAATATGGCACTTGATAGCCAGGTATACATATGGCTTTCAGTAGTTTTCTTCTAATTTCTTTTTTAGTATCCTCATCAATAAAGGCATAATTATATTGTCTTCTGAATTTTTTTAATTCAATCATATATATACGTTTTTTTTTATACCTCCGCTAACGAAGGGTTCAACTTTTGGTCTTCTTCTTCTTTTCTTTTTACAGCTTTACGCATTGTTGAAAGTCCAGCACTAAAACCTGCATAATGTGGAAGTTTTAGGTGATTGACAAATCCCATGGACTCTACGCCATCTGTATGATAAAGCACATATTCTTGATCATGGGCAACCCCTCTTCCTTCAGGATCTCTCATAGCTCTATCTAAAATCCCCATTGAAATGGCTTTGGTTTCATTATGTCCAAAACACAATCCATATCCTATTGACATATAAGGCACATTTTTACCATTTTGTCCTACCTCAAGTTCATTATTAATAGTTTCGGCCTCTGTGACCTCTACTTTACCCAAATAACGTTTACGTCCAGTCCTATCTTTAACATAGATTTTAACCAATCCCACTCTAAGTTCTCCTATGGTAGGATGTACGCCTCCAAGTCCTCTAATACTACTATACCCAATTGCCATGATACCTCCAGTCTCTGCTCTTGCCAACATTTGAAGTCTGCCTGACCTTGGAGCTGGGAATTTTACAGCATCCCTTGTTACGTCTACTAAGCTTGTATCTTCTTCTTTAGCAAATGGTTTCAAAAAACCAAGATGTCTTAAAATCCCAGTTATTCTTCCATATTTTTTAATTTCTTTCAAATCAATATCAATATTAAATTTTTCAAGAAACTCTCTTACAACTGTTTCATTCTCTTCAGCAAGCTCTATATTAAGCATTCGTTGTGAATAGTCTCGTGTAGCACCTAAAATCTGACCTCCAGGGATATCTTTGAATGATGCTGATATGCGACGCTTCACAAACATATTTTCTGTATCGATGGTCTCTGAATAAAATTTTCTCGATAGCGTTGCCCTGTAAGCCCTCATTACAAACGCGGCCTCAAAAACATCTCCTTCATTTTGTTTTAATGCAATAGCACCGTACTCTGGAGCATAGAGACCTCCTTCTCCCATAATTTTATCGATAGCTAATCTAAATTGTGCTTTAAGTTGCTTAATTTCTATTGGTGGGGTGTTATCTCGAAGTCTATAAAACTCTACTAAATGCGCGGCATTAGCTATTGCCTCGACACCTCCTCTTACTGCTACATATCCCATATTTATTGTTGTTTAATTTGATATTTTACTGATCTGGGAATACAAACAATGTTTTGCCCCTTATCACTTAAGTATACATCTACACCTAATGGAAATTCTATATTTTCTTCGTTAATACATTCTAAAACCTCTTGTGATAATCCTGTCACATGTAATTCTCGTTTTGTTTTTATACCTGGTCCTCGTAATATTAATGTGGTACAATTGTCAAAAGCTTTTTCAGATATTTTTTCCACATCCAAAATCAAGGATGCACTATCTTCAGGATATTCTGAATGTCCAATTTTAGCCGTTTTAATAACCTCTACACTATCTGCATGACCATTAGAAAAAATGAAATCCGCATCTTGTGCTGGTTTTGAAGCTGATGATGTGTTACTTATAAGATAAGCTTCTAATTCCTTAGAATATGGACTTAAACAAAAACTCACATCTGAATTTAAAAGTACAAAACCAATAATTGCAGAAGATTTGTGAATATTTTCGGGCACCGTGATAGACGCTTCTATGAGCTTAATAGTTCCAGGATTAGCCATAGCATTTAAAATCTCTCTAAAAATTTCCTGCGATTCGAAAACATGGTCGTATGTTGTTTCTCTGATCATAATCTATAAATTATTAGTCCATCAAATTAAAATCTACCTTAGTTTTTAATATATGATGGTTTTCTGTTTTTTCTTTTTTAAGAATGTCTAGATACTCTTCTTCTATGAATTGTAGCAACTCTAATTTCAAGTTGTTTTCTATTTTCAAAGCTGCATCAAAAAGAGCTATAAAATAAGCTCTCTCAGGTTCGTCACCCAAGCAAATTCCGATTCCCTCTACTGTTTTATCAAGCGCTACTTCACATTCTATACTTAATGCTTCTCCTAGAAAAAATTCTTGATGTTCAACACTGTCTTGAGCCTTCAACATGGTAAGCCCAATCTCTGGTTTTTTAGTAATGGTAACGTCGTAGTTGGCTTCAATTTTTTTGGCATTTTTTTTTATTCTGCCCAATTCACCTTCTACTAATACGTAATCTGTTTTAATCATAACTGTAGTTTATTTTATGTCGACAAAAGTATCGTCGAAATGTTATGATTATGTTAGCTTCCGAATAGAGTTAAATGAAAAAAATTAAAGAATTATTAGTGAAATATGTATAGAAAAAAGTAGAAAGAGACTTACAAGAAATAGGAATACTTATTCCTTTAATCTATAGCCTACTCCTCTAATGGTTTCAAGGTAGTCTTTGTAATTTCCTAATTTTTTACGTAAGCCGACTAACTGAACATCAATAGACCTCTCTGTTACCAGATAGTCCATCCCATTGAGTTTTTCTATCATTTGATTACGACTAAAGGCTTTTCCTGGTTTTCTAAGGAACAAGTTCAACAATTTAAACTCTGCATGAGTAAGATACATCTCGGTATTGTTCAAATAAACTTTATGTTTTTCAACATCCATACTAATTTCTTTATATGCGAGCATCTTGGGTGCAGAGCTTTCTTCAAATGGCATTTTTACAACTTCATTTGTTCCATATGTATCGGGTTTTTTGTTGGTGAGTTTTTTAAAGTTTCTGTTGATACGTGATATCAACTCCTTAATTCTAATAGGTTTTACAACATAGTCGTCTGCTTCCATTTCTAAGGCCATTACCACATCTATCTCATCACTTTTAGCCGTAAGCATAATAAAAATCATGTCTTTTAAACTATTATCTTTTCTAATAATTTTACATATTTCAATTCCATCTATATCCTCTAACATCCAATCACAGACCACAATATCGGGTCGTTCTTGTTGTATGTATTCTAAACCTCTATACCCTGAAGTAAACGCATGTACATTGGCACGTTCTTTTTCAAAATTATACCTCAAGATTTCTAGAATATCAATCTCATCATCTATGATTACTATTTTAGCGTCTTTCATTTCAAATTTTTTTACTAAATTCTCAATACATTGTCTAAGTTTTGTTAGGTTTTTGTTAGTATACGATTTAGGTTTGTTATGAAACCGTGAAGAATATGTGAAGTAACGGTTAATCCTTTTTTTAAAACAGATCATTTATCTCAGATTTAATAAAGGTATTTGCCTTGTGCAAGTTTTAATTTTGAAATGTATTTTGGCTTGTAAAGAGAACCATTATAAGGGTTTTACAAAATATTTATGACCGTCTTTAACTATAGATTCATCAAAAATAATCAATCAACAAATCTCCCTTTTTTAATCACTACTGGCAATTAACAAGTTCTTAACAATCCCTTTTTTAATGTTGTCTCTTCAGGTCTATTTTATAACTTTGTACAGCATTATAATGTAAAAATCAATCTTTAGTTATGCATATTTCCTTAGTAAGTCCTTATCAAGAAGTTCCTTATGAAAAATATCTTTTGAACCTTTTATTTTGTGAAGGGCTCGAATATTTTCATCTTAGAAAAGGAGGTTTTTCAGAAAGACAAATTCGCACATACATTGAAGGTATTCCAGAAGTATTTCACTCAAAAATTATTATTCATAATCATTTTGAACTAGTCAAAGAATATGGTCTTTTGGGAGCACATTTTTATAAAAGGAATACTTATGAGAGTTTTCTAGAAAAACACGACTTAGATCCTACAGTATGTCATTTTAAACGAATGGGATTCTCTTTAAATGCCACACATGAGGTAGAAAAGTATGGGAAAAATTACGACTATATTTTCTTAAGCCCTGTATTTGATAGTATATCGAATAAAATATATCACAGTAAATTTTCTTTATCTAATCTCAAAAAATTTTTACTAAAAAGAAAAGGCAAACCAGAAATCGTAGCATTGGGTGGAGTAGATAGTTCGAAGGTTGAGAAAGTGAATCATGTTGGTTTTGACGGTATGGCTATGTTAGGATATATTTGGACACCTTTTGAAGAGGACAGTAATATCATTAATGCTGTTAAACGATTCAATTATATTACAAAAATCAATAATGAAATGCAACAACAGTATATGCTCTAAATAATGATAATCTTTCAAACATAGAGCTATTATTTTTCTACTAGTTATTTATTAAGTAATATCTTCACCAGCCATAAAACCACATTACTAACACAGCAAGTTTTCTTCTGTAAAAACAACTTCATTCAAATTTAAATTTTAAAATATTGTCCCTTTATACATTAACATAAAACTAATAAAAATCTCGCCTGACACTAATCTCGCTAGATTAGTTTCGCCTCATAATTATAGTTACATGGTAGTTTTTAAAAAGTACTATTAATAGATGAGACAAAATGATTGAAGTCAATAATATTACTAAAAGCCTGCCTAATGGCAGACAGATATTAAAAGGAATAAGTTTTAAAGCCAACAAGGGCGATTTTATTGGAATTTTAGGACCCAGTGGCGCAGGTAAAACACTAACTATGAGATGCCTAAACGGGCTTACCAAACCTTCTTCTGGTCAAATACTAATAGATGTTAATGGTAAACACCAAGATATTTCCAATTGTAATAAAAAAATGATGCGTCAGTTGCGTCAAAAGATAGGAGTGGTATTTCAAGGCTTTAATCTTGTGAAACGCCTAAGTGTTTTAGAAAATGTCATGATTGGAAAACTAGGACAAATAAATACTTTTAGAAGTTTGCTATACGGGTTTACCGATAGCGAGGCTAATGCAGCTATTGAAGCTCTGGAAAAAGTAAAAATACCACATTTAGCCAATAGAAAAGCGGGATCCTTAAGTGGAGGAGAAATGCAGCGTGTAGCCATAGCAAGAGCAATATTCCAAGAACCAGTAATTCTATTAGCAGATGAGCCCATAGCTAACCTAGATCCTTCCAATGCAAAAAAAATAATGAAACAATTAAGGCCTTTGGCTGAACAAATGCCAATAATTGGGGTTTTTCACCAGCCAGAAATTGCATCAAAATATTGCACTAGAATTATCGCAATAAAAGATGGTATGGTTTATTATGATGGAGATTCTAATATTTCTGAATCACTCCTTGCCGAAATCTATGGAGATGAGTTGCAAGAAATCGAACAAGCTAATGTGCAACTTAACCTCTCTCCTGTCTAATTATGAACGCTAAAACATCCCAAAAGATAAAAAAAGGAGGGTTACTTTTTATTTTTTTATTACTCATTTATCTGTCCATGATTACCTGCGAGGTAAAAATAAATATTCTTATTACTGGTATACTTAACGGGCTTGGATTCATATTAAAGATGTTTCCACCCAATATAAACGTAATTTCAAAAATGGTATACCCCGCTTTAGAAACCATTATAATTGCCTTATTATCTACTATTTTTGGCGTTATTTTATCTTTCTTTTTTGCTTTGTGTGGTGCCTCTAATATTGTTCCTTCATGGCTTAAGGCTACAAGTCGTTTTTTAATGGCTGTAGAACGTGCCCTCCCTGAAATTATTTTTCTACTCCTCTTGGTTTCTGCTTTGGGAATTGGCCCTTTTCCTGGTGTAGTGGCACTCTCTATTGGCTGTGTGGGTATGTTGGGACGTTTATTCGCTGATGCTATGGAAGAAGTAAACGCCAAGACTATGGAGGCTGTTGCCTCGGTAGGAGCGTCTAAGTTACAAATTGTTCAATATGTAGTAATCCCAGAAATACTGCCATCATTGATTGCCAATTCATTGTTTAGACTAGAGATGAATATACGCCTGTCTGTTTTATTGGGTGCAGTTGGCGCAGGTGGTATTGGCTATGAAATCAAC
Organism: uncultured Aquimarina sp.; assembly: GCA_947498785.1. Lineage (GTDB taxonomy): Bacteria > Bacteroidota > Bacteroidia > Flavobacteriales > Flavobacteriaceae > Aquimarina. The sequence continues at coordinate 88,952 of CANMLS010000006.1, forward strand.
TATTATTTTGGGCTTTTAGAATACAAAAAAGCAACTACGGCATTTTTAATGGTACTATTACTTGTGTTTCTTACCGAACGCTTATCAGACTATTTACGAAAACGAATTATCAAAGAAGGTAAACTAAAATAAAACTATGGATACCACTATAAATTATAAGCTCCCATCTAAGAAGCTAAAACATAAGGCAACATTTATGGTTTTGATAGCTTTTGTAAGTGTGGGATTGAGCATATATTTAGATTTTGATCCCTCTCTTTTTTTTACAGAAGGACACCATATAATTAATCTTTTGGGAGATATGTTACCTCCTAACCTAGAAATTTTATGGAAAAAAACGAATATTTACACAGCTATTTTAGAAACTATGGGTATGGCTTTTTTAGGCAGTGTATTTGGAGGCATATTGGCTATCATAATTGGTTTCTTAGCAGCTAAGAACACAACACCTGCTCCAATAGTTAGAACATTTTCTAAGATTTTGCTGTCGTTTCAAAGGGTGACACCATCTTTAGTCATTATCCTGGTGTTCATGATTGCAGTGGGCATTGGTCCTTTTGCAGGTATGCTTACTTTGGTATTTACCACAGTTGGAATGTTCGGCAAACTATTTTCCGATACTATTGAAGAAATAGAACCCGAACCTATAGAAGCTACTTATGCTACTGGAGCCACCAAATTGCAGGTTATCAAATATTGTATTGTTCCACAGGTATCTCCTTCATTTATTGCTAATTTGTTTTTTTCTTTCGATATCAATCTTAGAGCAGCCATAGCCTTAGGTATTTTTGGCGGAGGCGGCATTGGTTTCGAACTCCATCTGGCAATGAAAATGCTTAGATACAAAGATGCATTAGCACTAATGTTATTCACCATAGTCTTAATCGTATTTTTTGAGAAAATATCTGATTTTCTTCGTAATAGAATTTTAGAGAAACAAAGCCTAAAATAAACCTAAGAAAGACGATCAAAAACTCAGAATATTGTTCACTTTAGAATATCCTTAAAAAAGAACTTGGAATTAATTAATACCAAAAATACATAGAGTTTGGGATTCTAATGAAGAATATGAAGTTAGAAATTCATTAAACAACAGAAACCAAATGATCCTCTTAAAAAAGGAAAATTGATAGAATTAAGAAGAACTGATTTATTAGTTTTTTCGGAAACATGATTCATAGAGGGATTTATGGGAATGACAGATTATCTTTTGATATTATTTATTGTGATGATAATCTACAAATATTGACGTTCAGAGATGAAAACAATTTGCCAATAGAGTTGGAGTCGACAGAGTTTAATAATGCTGAAATATTCAATTAAACTGCACCTAATACCTAACATGACCTAAACGGTATTAAAACGACCGTTTATACAAAGCGACAGGCTAAAACAATGTCCTGTCCATAGAAAAAATACATTTTTATTTATGCAGTTATTTTCGGCTTTACGTTACAAAAATTACCGTATATATATAGTAGGACAAGCGTTTCTCAATATTAGCAATACCATGGAACATATTATTATGGCTTGGTTGGCTTATACGTTAACAAGTTCTATCTTTGTTTTAGGTATTGTAACCTATTCTAGATACTTTGCTGCTTTTTTCGCAGGTATTTTTTCTGGCGTCATTGCCGACCGTTTTAATAAGCGGACTATTTTGTTGATAAGCCAATTCTTTATGAGCATGCATGCCTTTTTTCTTGCTTATTTGGTATATTCAGAATTGGCAACAATAGGCATTCTTATCACTCTACAAATAATAGCAGGATTCGTCATTGGACTTGATCTTCCTTCAAGAAGTTCCTTTGTAAATCAAATGATTACCGATAAAAAATATCTTTCTAACGCCATAGCATTCAATTCTACGGTTTTAAACACAGCTTCCATATTGGGACCTGCAATGGCTGGAGCATTAATCCCACTAGCTGGTGAAGCTTTTTGTTTTTCAATTAGTGGTATTACGAGTATTATGGTCGGTATTTTCTTTTTCTTTATAAAAGTAGAAAACGAAAAAAAGAAAAACTCAAAATTAAATTTTAAATCTGAATTTGTAGAAGGTATAAAATATTCATTTGAAACCATATCCATAAAAATTCTATTACTTCTACTACTATGCCTAGTTCTAATTGTGGCTCCATACACTGTTTTATTACCTACGATTTCTGATGAAATTTTCAACGGAGGTGTTAAAGTTTATGGATATATGATTAGTGCCACTGGCTTAGGCGCCATATTAGGTGGTATATATCTTTCTACTCGACCTACAAAAAAGCTACCATATATTATTTTACTCGGTACCTTTCTTTTCTCTATCGGTCTCTTCATCATAGCACTTTCAAAAACATTGTTCATAACCATGTTTGCTGTTTCTATTATTGGGTTTGGTCAAGTTATGGCATTCGCAGGCACTAATACCTTATTGCAAGTAATATCTGCCGAAGATAAATTAGGCAGAGTGCTTAGTATTGCTATTATGCTTAATATGGCAGCTATTACGTTAGGTGGAATTTTTATAGGAGTCATGGCTGATACCATAGGAGTTTTGCCGACCATTTTTATAGAATCTATTCTTAGCCTTATTATATCTTTCTTGTATTACAGACAGATCAAACTCTTAAAAAAGAGAGATAAAAAAATACAAGCTAATAAGATTATATATTAATAGTAATTTATAAATCTGCTAACTACCTCCTAACAAAAACAGAAGAATTTTACACATAAATTAAAACATATAATTTATGAGACAGATTTTATCCAATGCCAAGATTGTTACCCCAGAAAATCACTTTGAAGGCAGCTTGGTTATTGATAAGGGTACAATTGTGGATATTGTCAAGGACAAAACATTTAATGAAGGTATTGATTTATCAGGACAATGGCTAGTCCCTGGCTGTATTGATATACACTCAGATTACATAGAAAAAGAAATTAATCCACGAAAAGATACTGAATTTCCAATACCAATGGGTTTTCATTTTATGGATCAAAGAGCTGCAGCATGTGGTATCACAACATTGTTTAGTGCTATTGGCTTTATGGAGTACAAAAACCTACGAACATTTCAAGATGCTATAGATCGAGCTACCGCACTAGAAAATCTTGCCAAAAACGCCCTTGTAAGACATTATATCCATGCCCGTCTGGATCCCAATTCTGAGAAAGTATTGGAGTATCTAGATCAAATGAAAACGTTAGATTTATTAAAGCTAGTTGTTGTAAATGATAATATTCCTGGGCAACGCCAATACTCCTTGGAACAATATATAAAATTACAATCCCAACACTATGGCATAACAAAAGAGGCATGTGAAAAACAAGTTTTGGCAGATATTGCAGAGCGTAGTAAAATAAATAAACGCCCTGAAATAATGGAGGCCTTTAAAGGTTCTATTCCTTTAGGAAGCCACGACGACACGAAAGTTGAGCACATCCACGAGGCTAAGCAATTTGGAGCAACATTAAGTGAAATGCCTACAACCATTGAAGCAGCTAGAGAGGCCAAGAAAAATAACATGTGGGTATGCATGGGAGCTCCAAATTATTATAGAGGTGGTTCGCACTGTGGTAATTTATCTTGTAAAGATGCCATGAAAGAAAATCTGGTAGACATCATTTGTAGTGATTACCACTTCCCTACTATGTTAAGCACTGTCATTAAAATGATTAAAGATGGTTATACCCCAAGTAAAGCTGTAAACCTTGTATCGCTAAACCCTGCTAGATTTTTAGGAATGGATGATACTATTGGTTCTTTAGAAATTGGGAAAAAAGCAGATATTGTAGCTTTTGATGACAAACAAGGATTTGCCAAGATTTCTAATGTATGGGTAAATGGCACACTAAAATTATACAATGAACAGAAAATTGAACAAAAAATAATGGCGTAACAGCTAGTATACAGAAAAATTTGCCTTGGTTGGTAAAAAGTTCCTTATGAAGACTTATTGAATAAGTTAATTAGGGAATTTTTGTGTTTTGTTTTATGGTGTCAAAATATGGCCAGCTTCCGGCTTATTTTGAATCAGGTTCAAAAATAAATTACCTGAAATTTCAATTGGCATGTCGTTATTTATGCGGATTAGGTTAGGCGCTTCAAAATGTTTAAACTGTTCAGACCGTTCAATTCTTTTGGCTATTTCATACTGGTTTTCGCGTCCGCGATTGTTTAAACGCTCACGTAGTATTTCTGAACTTACTTCTATCAATACAGTATACATTTTGGGATAGTTACTAAATGCTTGCGAATGATAACCTCTTGATCCGTTTATCACGACACTCATACCTTCTTTTAACCAATTGTCAATATTTTTACTAATACCATAAAAGTTACCATGACTCTTCCACCACATAGCAAATTCATTTGCATGACATTTATGTTGGAATTCTGGAATAGAAATTTCGATATGGTTTTCTCCGCCCTTTTTAATAGAACGAGTAATGTAACGGCGAACAAATACTGCTTCATCATCCGACAAATGCTTTTGTGCATATTCTATGAGGGTATCTTTACCTGCTCCAGAAGCTCCTACTACGTAGAATAGTTTTCCTTTATTGTTCATTAAAAATTGTTTATTAATTGATTACAAATAGCGTTTCAAGTTTAATTTCTCTACTTTACCCATAATCATCCATTCAGATATAATCTCACCAGATTGGTTAACAGCTTCCAAGGGTGATGTATTTTTTAAAAAATGTAGGTATAAAAACAAGGCTGCAAATAAATCTCCAGTTCCTGATTGTTCGCCATTTTGGTATGTATGCTCTGTAATGAAGAGTTCGCCATTTAGCAGCAAATAGTTAGAAACAATATCTCCCTCTACAATACCAGTTACAATAATATTGATACGATTCCATCGTTCTGCCATGACATACATTGCTTTTTCAATTCCTTTTGAAAACGGAATTCCTGTAAGCTGTTCTAACTCTGTTAAATTAGGTATGGTCCAATCTGCAAACTCGAGCAAATTTGGCATTTGATCAATAATATCTTGAGAAACATAAATTTTCCCATGATCTCCACATACTGGATCAATTAGTACCGAAATAATACTTTCTTTATAAACTTTAAGTGCTCTGGTAATAATTGGTATCTGATCTGCACAATCCAAATAGCCAACATAAACAATTAATCTATAGTTTTCTTGAACTGCCATTTTAAATGAACCAAACAAAATAGACTCAAAATCAACTTTATAGCGTTGCACATCTTGCATATTACCTAAGCCATTAAGTATCAAAGTAGGCACTGGTATAATTTCTGATCCCAATATTGGAATCATATTTTTTAATCCTACATCTCCAATAGTTGGAAAACTTGAAATTGCCAATATTTTTGAAGTATGATTCATTTAAATTAAAAGCTCTTTTATCTATTGCTTCCTTTTCTCCTTTCTTAAAACAATTGCTTACCCTATTCAAAAATCAAGCTATCAGCACATTGCATTTTTAAACCTAGAATAGTTCATAAAAGTTATACAAACTTAGAATTTCAAAATAGGTTTCCTGTTAGTGTAAAATTAGAATACGATTAAAATAAATTAAGTCTGACATAGCTGAAACATGAACCAAATGAAACCATAGAAGTTATACATTTTTAGAAATAAGAATTTTAGTACTAACACTTTAATCATAGAGGTTACAAAAGGTTTGCACATTCTTAATAATATTTTAAAACACACCAAATAGAACACTAACCATTCGGGTCTAGCTTGCGACGCAAAACACCAAATAATTAAAAAAATGAAAAAATTAGTATTGACCTTAATTGTAGGTTTAACAGCCATACAAATAATGACAGCTCAAAGCGGAGTTATTTCTGGTAAGGTTGCCGACGCCACTGGCTCTTTGCAAGGCGTAAATATAATTATTAAAGGTACAACAAAAGGGGCTATGACTGACTATGACGGCAATTATACTCTTAGAGATATTCCTGTTGGCGCCTACACCATTACTGCCAGCTTTATTGGATTTAAATCGGTTACAAAAAATATTGATATAAATACTGGAGAAAACAGGTTAAATTTCACATTGATTGAAGACACTCAAATGCTTGAAAGCATTGTTGTTACAACTCAAAAAACTGAAGAAAAAGTTCATGAAGTACCTGTGGCTATAAGTGTATTGAGTTCTCAAAGAATTACTTCACTGGAAACAACAGATATGGCAGAGATTTCTGATTACATCCCTGGACTTAACATTCAGGTGCAAAGTAACCAACGTCCAAGCATCGCTATACGTGGTATTACTGGAGGTGGTGGTCCTGGTACGCAACCAAGGGTTTCCATTTTTAACAACTATTCTCCTATAGGTAGCTATAGTGCTACTGTTTTAGAGCCTTACGATCTAGAGCGTATCGAGGTAGTAAAAGGTCCTCAAGGAACTCTTTTTGGTCGAGGCGCCCAAATCGGAGCACTTCATTATATTCCTCAAGCTCCAAAAAACTTTTCAGAAAGCCAAATAACTATAGGTGGTGGTGATTATAATTTCAGGCACCTTACTGCGATGGTCAACATTCCCTTGGCAGAGAATAAACTATTAATGCGAATAGCGGGTACACATGATTATAGAGATGGGTTTATTAAAAATACTTTTGGAGGTACTTTAAATGGGAAAAATACCAGCGCCGGGCGTTTTTCATTGCGATACATGCCTGATTCAATGACCAAATTAGATTTGGTTTTAGACTACCAAAAAGATGATGCTCCAGGAGCAGCTTTTTTAAGTAAATCTCTTCCAAACACTAATGGAGAAATAGATATTTATTCTGGAGTGGCTTCTTTTGAAAGAGGTGAAGGTTTATACACTCGTAAAGAGAACATTAGTGCCTCCTTAATTTGGAAACAAACTCTTAACGATAATCTAGCCTTAACTTCTATTTCATCAACTTTAAAACACCTTTCTGGCGAATGGTATGATGGGGATGGTACTGCTGCTCAAGCTCTTGATATATTTGATGACAATGATAATTTACAATTTTATCAAGAATTACGTTTAAACTACAAGCCTTCTGATAAATTTAATACTTTTTTTGGAGCTAGTTATTTCACAGAAGATCAAGACTTTTTTTTAGACTTTGCTACGGATGAAAGATCATCATATTGGTTAATTACTAATCCAAATAATCTAGTAGATGAAAATGGACAACCTATACTAATAGATGCAGTGCCTGCAGACGTAGGTGATGATCTTGCTCATCTGATTGGCACACCTTTTCCTGAGAGACATATAGAAAGATTAGCTAGAATTGCTACTAATGCAGCTTTAGATTTGTTTGTGGATGCTACCTTTAACCCTACCGAAAAACTAAGTTTAACAGGAGGACTACGCTATACTAATGATTATATTTCTTTTGGACAAACAACCAGTTTAATACAACAACCTTCTACTTTAGGTCTAATTAGAGGTAACTCACCAAATTTCTTTTGGAGAGAAGCACACTTTCCAAAAGAAAAAGAGCATTTTTCGGCATTAACTGGTAGGTTCATTGCAAAGTATACATTTAGCGAACGTTTCAACTCTTACCTTAGTTATTCTAGAGGAAGACGCCCTAATGTATTACAATTTGAAGGAGATGGATCTTTAAACATATTAGAAGATGAAACTATTGACAGTTACGATCTGGGTTTCAAATCGGCAATAAGCAATAAAATGAATATGGGAGCAGCTCTATTCTACCACAATTATAATAACTTCCAAACCTTTGTAACTACTAACATTACTGGAGGTGTGGCAAACTTCACAAGCATTGACGCTGGTAAAGCCACGGCTTATGGGGTTGAATTAGATTTTAACTATGCCCTAAAAAAGGGATTGATATTCTTTGGCAACTATGCTTACATTCATGCCCGTTTTAATGATAGCGATTCTGATGGATCCGCACAAAGATACGCAGGTAATCGATTTAGATTAACTCCTGACCATAGTTTTAGTTTAGGACTCGATATGAATTTACCAATAAGTAAAAATATAAACTTATTTGCCTTACCTAGTTACACATACAAATCAAAAATATTCTTCAGTGATGCCAATTCTGTAGATGAGAATGATCCAGACAACCCAGATAATCCAAAAAATGAATTTCAAGAAGGTTATGGCGTTTTTAATATCAACTTAGGCTTTGAATTCCCTAGTAAAGGATTAAGACTAGCCTTCTTTGCAAAAAACCTATTCGATACAGAGTATTTTATCGATGCTGGAAATACTGGAGGATCTTTTGGTATACCTACTTATGTACCAGGCACACCACAATTTATTGGAGCAAAAATGAGTTGGTCATTTAGTCAGAAATAACTAAAATACTATTGAAAAAACAAAATTATATGAAAAAATTAATCTTAACATCAATTTTCATCTTCTTATCTATTAGTGTCTTGTTTTCACAAGATGATATTAAGATAGATGTAAGAGGCAGCGTAAAAGTTCCGTATACCGACAAACCTATAATTGACAACAATTTTCAGTTTGCAATAGTATCTGATAGAACAGGAGGTCACAGAAAAGGTGTCTTTAAAAAAGCCTTATATAATGTAAACCAAATGCAACCCGAGTTTGTCTTAAGTGTTGGTGATTTGATTGAAGGCTTTACCGAAGATAAGAATGTAATAGAATCAGAATGGAAAGCATTCGACGCTATGGTAAGCGCTGTTGATGCCCGTTTTTTTTACGTGCCCGGGAATCATGATTTTACTAACCAGACGATGGCTGATGTTTGGAGAAACAGATTAGGTCCTGACTACTATTCGTTCAGATATAAAAATACTCTGTTTTTATGTTTAAACTCTGAAGATGGTGTTGTTAATGCAGGTTCTGCGGGTCTTGGAGATGAACAGTTTGAATATTTTGAAAAAGTTTTAGAAGAAAACAAGGATGTTAAGTGGACCTTTGTATTGATGCACCAACCCTTATGGATCCAAGACAAGACAGGTAAATGGTCAAATATGATGGATTTATTAGCCAAAAGAAAACATACCGTTTTGGCAGGTCATTATCACCGATACACACATTACGAGCGCAATAACAACGACTATATTGTCTTAGGTCCTACTGGAGGGGTAAGCAAGCTAAAAGGTAAAGGTTTTGGCCAAAAGGATCACATAACTTGGGTGACTGTTTCTGACGACAAAAACCCTGTCATTACCCACTTGATGCTCGATGGTATTGAAGGAAAGGAATTTGTGACTGAAAAATCTGCAGGAATTTTGAACAAAGCTATGTCTGATCCTGCTATTTATTTTGATCCTACAACTATTTTAAATGATGAAGGAGTTTCAGAAATATCACTCAAAATCAACAATACACAACCTGTGAATATGAATATAAGTATGAAGGCACGCGCACACCAAACAGTACTTATTAAAACACTGGACATTGATGTTGTTGTACCTCCTAAAAGCTCAAAAACCATTTTGATCCCTATAGAGAAAACACAAAAAGAAGTTCTAAATACACCAATTATCTATGATGCGATATGCAGTTTTGATAACAAAGATGCATCACATCAAAAATGGGAGCAAAAAATTAAATTTTTGCCTATACAAAAACATTCATTACATAAGGCAAAGGAAAAGATCAAACTAGACGGCGACTTAAAAGAATGGGATAAATTATCGTATACTATCAAAGATTGTGACAATACTACTTTTGATGTTCGTTATACCAAGGATAATATTTATATCGCTATGGACATAAAAAAAGCGGGTACTAAATATGCTATTTTAAAATTTGATCCTAGAAGTAAAGAAAAAAGTGCTTTGAATCCAGGGAATTTTGACGAAGCAAAAAGAGGAGAATACTTATATCTGCCTTTAAAATTAGGTGAGGAAAACGGAAAACTTAGCAATAAAGACCTACACCTTAAAATGTTAAAAAAGAATCGTTTACTAAGAAATAAAGATATCGACTTAGACGGATATTATAAGAAAACCAAAAATGGATATTCGGTAGAATACAAAATTCCTATTGTATTATTGGAAGCTATACAAGGTGATCATTGGGAAACTTTTCGCTTAAATGTTGGATTAATGGATGCTACCTGGAAAACAAAAAGTTGGCAACCTGAATGGGATGAGCTTATACCTGGTACAGGAATATTCTTTAAAGAATAGTAGTAAGATTTTTGATTAATTTCAAGGATTTAATTTTTAGCTAAGAAAACTGAATTTTAAGTTAAAAAACAAATTATTCAGTTTAAAAAATGGTTGATCTCCTATTAAAAGAGGTCAACCACTTTTTTTAGAAATCAAGTTTAATATATAGTTTTTGTCTTCTAATAACGGTAAAACTGCTAGCAATTAATTTTGTTTTGATCCTTATCACAACTGAACTTGATTATTGCATCCTTTTAAAAAAGCAAAAAACCCTTAAAAACAAATGTTTTAAAGGGTTTTTTAGTTGGTCTACTAGGGCTCGAACCTAGACTCTTCTGGACCAAAACCAGACGTGTTGCCAGTTACACCATAGACCAATACGTCATTGCGGGTGCAAATTTAAAGCTTTCTTTTGGCTCTGCAAACATTTTTTAAAAAAATATTCTACTAAATTATATTTTCTTTTTCTTAATTCAGTTATAATTCATCAAAATATAAACTTCTGTTAAGCGTTTGCTAAAAAAAACAAGGTGAAAGTATTTTTATTACTAAATTCGCCACACGTTATATAACCGAATAAATCTTATGAGTACATTCAACTTTACCAAGTGGAATAAAATATCTGGATGGATAGTTTTTGCTATCGCATTATGTGTTTACGGGATGACAGTAGAACCAACCGCTAGTTTCTGGGATGCTGGAGAATATATTGCCACCGCTTCCAAACTACAAGTTGGACACCCTCCAGGAGCACCTCTATTTCAAATGATTGGGGCTTTTGCTTCAGTTTTTGCATCAGACCCTACGCAAATAGCCTTAATGGTTAATATGACATCAGCATTTGCCAGCGCCTTTACGATACTTTTCATGTTCTGGTCAATAACACTAATCCTTAAAAAAGTCATTGTAAAAGATGAAGAATTCACGCAAAGCAAAGCAATAGCTGTATTGGGCAGTGCAATTGTAGGTGCTTTGGCTTTTACTTTCACTGATAGCTTCTGGTTTAATGCCGTTGAAGCCGAAGTATATGCGATGGCCACCTGTATTTTATCTGTTCTCTTTTATCTTGGATTATTATGGGAACGAGATATGCATACCTCAAGAGGTAACAAATGGCTTATTCTAATTTCTTTTATTGTAGGTTTATCTTTTGGAGTTCACTTTATGGGGCTACTATCTATTCCTGCCATTGGCTTGTTGTACTATTTTAAAAATTACAAAGAAATCACCATAAAAAACTTTATCGTAGCAAATATTGTTGTTGTTGCTATACTATTATTTATTTTCAAACTTTTATTGCCTTCAACACTTAAGTTTTTTGGTGCTGCAGAAGTCTTTTTTGTTAATTCGATTGGACTTCCGTTTAATTCTGGAACTATTATAACAGGGCTTATAATAGCTACAGCTTTTTATTTCGGAATAAAATATACACGTAAAACAGAACACATTAAACTAACCACTTTATTATTAACGATATCCCCTATTGTGATTTTAGTGGTTTTATTAAATAATTTTAAACTGAATACTATCATTCCTGTTATTATTTTGGGGTCAGCATTCTATTACGGTTTAAAGAATGGTACAAAAATAAAAGCATTATATATAAATACATCTTTACTTTGTATTCTTTTTATATTAATTGGTTTTTCAAGCTGGATCATGTTACCAATTCGGGCAAATGCTGGAACAGTTATTAATGAGAACAACCCCAACAACGCAAGAGAACTTCTAGCGTATTATAATCTTGAGCAATATCCAGAGACCCACCTTTTTTATGGTCCTCAGTTTACAGAAATCTACGCTGGTCTAGATGAGATCAATCCATATGAAGATGGTAAACCTAAATATGAAAAAGATATTAAAACAGGAAAATACATTATAGTCAATGATTGGAAAAATGCAAGACAAAATCTTGATGATGCCCACAAAGCATTTTTACCAAGAATGTGGAGTACCGAACATATTGGTAACTATATGGAATATTCTGGCCCTATTAAATTTACTATAAAACCAGAATATCAAGGGGAAGAAGAACTATTAAAGGCGGTAACAGAATTTAGAAGAGAATATGCTACTGGAAAATTAGATAATGATGATTACAATAAATTCCTGCAATCATTTGGGAATTATATTAATGTAGAAAAACCCTCATTTAAGGATAATTTATATTACTTGTTTGATTACCAAATGGGATATATGTATTGGCGTTATTTTATGTGGAATTTTGTTGGAAGACAAGATGATAATCAGGGTAAGCTAACTGACTTAGAAGGAAATTGGCTTAGCGGAATTAAATTTATCGATGAGCTTCGATTAGGGTCTCAAGATAACTTGCCAGGAGATGCTCTTAAAAACAAAGCCCGAAATACGTATTACTTTTTACCATTGTTACTGGGGTTAATAGGTCTTGTATTCATCTTACAACGTGACAAGAAAAAATTCTGGGTCTTACTCATCTTTTTCTTATTTACTGGATTAGCTCTAAAAATATACCTAAATGAAAGACCATTTGAACCTAGAGAGAGAGACTATGCGTTAGTTGGGTCATTTTATGTATTTGCCATCTGGATAGGCTTTGGAGTATATGCATTATTTGATTTACTCAAAAACTATTTAAAACCGAAAATAGTAGCCCCTGCGATCACTGCTGTTTGTTTATTAGCGGTACCTGTACTTTTAGCTGCTCAAAATTGGGATGATCATGATCGATCAGATAGATATACAGCACAAGCCATGGCAAAGATGTATCTACAATCTTGTCAAAAAGATGCTATATTGTTTACCATTGGTGATAATGATACTTTTGCACTATGGTACGCACAAGATATCGAGGGATATCGTACCGATGTACGAACAGTAAATACAAGTTTATTTGCAACAGATTGGTATATAGATCAGATGAAAAGAGCTGCTTATGAAGGAAAACCTATACCATCTCAACTTACCCACGAATTTTATAGGTTTGGTAACAATGATGCTATTTATTACAAACCGGTAACTAATGATACCATGCTTATCAAAAACTGGATGAGATGGATAGAAACAGATGATCCTAGAACCAAAGGAGATTTACAAAGTGGTAAAAAAGTAAATACATTTCCTGCAAAACATATAAGAATTCCTGTCGACAAAGAAGCTGTTCTTAAAAATGGAATTGTAGCCCCTGAAGATGCAGATCTTATTGTTCCGTATATCGACATTCACTTAAAAGGAGATTTACTCTTCAAGAATCGTTTATTGATGTTAGACATGCTTGCTAACAATAATTGGGAAAGACCAATTTATTTTACTGGTGGTAGTTATGGAGATGATGATTTCTTATGGATGAAAGATTACCTTCAGTTAGATGGTGTAACTTTTAAACTTGTACCCATACGCACCAAAGTAGATCCTCGCAACCCATTTGAAATGGGACGTATCGACACAGAATTAATGTATAAAAATGTTACCAGCTGGGATTGGGGAAATAGTAATGACCCGAATATATATCACGATCCTGAAACTAGAAAAAACGCGATCACTTATAGAAGTAATTTAGCAAGATTAGTTGAAGCATTAATTCGAGAAGGCAAAAAGGACAAAGCCAAAGAAATTATCGATCTGGCAATGGATAAAATGCCTATCGAATATTACGAATTTTATACTCTAGTAGAACCTTATATAAGCGGATATTATGAGATTGGTGAAAAACAAAAAGCTCGTGACCTCTGGGAAAAACTAGCAAAAAAGTATCAAGAACAACTCACTTATTTTGGGAGCCTTGAACTTAAAGATCAATATCGCTATGCAGAAGATATTGTAACAAACGTAGAACGTTATCGTAGTGTTGTTGATCTATTACTAATCAACAAAGACCGAGAAATGATTGAAGAAAAGGCAGATGAATTTAATAAATACCTCGATCTATTCACAAGATTATATTCTGAAGATGAAAAATATGATGATGATGAAGCCATTCGCAAACAAGAAGAAGATCTTATAAAGGAACTTCAAAATCAAGAAAAACCTTTAGACTCATTAGATAGAGATAGCTTATCAGAATAAAATCATTAAAAGTGAGCTTTTTAATAGCTCACTTTTTTTTCAATATATAGGTGACAAAAATCCCTAACAAAACACCACGGCTCGTTAAGAAGATTTTTCCTAAATATACATGGGACTTATCTAGTATTAATGAGAATAAAATTTATCTAACCTTTGATGATGGACCAATACCTATAGTAACCGAGTTTGTGCTAGAACAACTGAATCACTATAATGCCAAGGCTACTTTTTTTTGCATCGGAGATAACATTCAAAAACACCCTGATGTTTTTAATCTCATTTTATCTCAAGGACATACTATTGGTAATCATACCATGAACCATCTCAAAGCATGGAAAAATAATCATGACACCTATATTCAAAACGTTATTGAATGCGAAGAAATCATACAAAAACATAAAAAATCTCTTCAAAATGTACAGAAGTTATTTAGACCTCCTCACGGACAAATAAGTCATTCTAAATTTAAAACACTGGAAAATCTAGGGTATCATATAATACTCTGGGATGTACTGTCAAAAGATTGGGAATTGAGTACATCTCCCGAAGAATGTTTTCAAAATGTAATCGAAAATGTAAAACCAGGAAGTATTATCGTTTTTCATGATAGTATAAAAGCATCAAAAAATGTTACAGCTACACTTCCAAAAGTATTAGAGTATTTTACAAAAAAAGGATTCGTTTTTGAAGCTATTGAGTTTTAAACATACTCTTTCATAAGCCCAATAAGTGTATTTGCATCCTGTTCGCCACTTTGTCTCCAAACCATCTCTCCTTCTTTATAGATCATCAGCGTAGGAAGCCCTTTAATACGCAGAGCAGTAGCTAACTCTTCATTTTTATCTACATCTATCTTTATCACTTTTCCTTTATCACCAAGAGCAGCAGCCACATCCTTCAACACAGGATGCATTGCCAGAGAGGGTTCATTCCACTCTGTATAAAAATCCAGCAGAACCGGAACTTCAATACCTATTATATCTCCAAACTTTGACATGTCCAAAAACTTTAATGTTTCAGGTCTTTATATTTTATTAAAAACGACCTATAAACAATTGTAAATATAACACTTTCTATGAATTAAGCAGGCTTAGAACCTTTTCTCAATTCAATTACTGTAATCTCGGGCCATATCCCTACTCTCCCAGGAAAAGCATGAAAACCAAACCCCCTATTCACGTTAAGGTAACGCCCAGCTTCATTATACATTCCCGCCCACTGCTTGTACACATACTGCACTGGACTCCATCTCATAAACCCAGGAATCTCAATTCCAAATTGAAATCCATGAGTATGACCGCTTAATGTAAGATGGTAATGATTAGAATGTTTTTTTACTTCATATTCCCAATGTGACGGATCATGACTTAAAAGCACCTTAAAATCTTCTTTAACTACTTTTTCAGAAGCCTTAGTCAGATCTCCTGCTTTTTTAAAATTATGCCCCCAATTTTCTACACCTATAACAGCGATACGCTCCCCTTCCTTTTCAACAAACGTACTATCATTTAGTAACAGATTAAAATCAATTTTATTATGAATATCTTTTATTGCTTCAAAATTTGCGTCTTTTTCTTCTTTGCTATCCCAAGTAACATACTCTCCATAATCATGATTACCTAAAACAGAGTATTTCCCATATTGAGGTGTTTTTATACGCTTAAACGTATCGATCCATTCATCCATTTCTTTAGCCATAGTATTTACAATATCACCTGTAAACAAAAGAAGATCGGCTTCTTGTTCATTAATCAAATCTACAGCGTATTCTATTTTGGCAGGATCATCAAAACTACCTGAATGAATATCTGAAATCTGAGTGATCCGAAATCCATCAAAGGCTTTTGGAAGATCTTCAAAGTGTAATACATGGCGTATCACTTTAAAATTATATTTTCCTTTAAATATCCCATGTAATAAACCAGTAAAGGGTATTGCTGCTACTCCCAGCGCTAATTGGCTTATAAATTTTCTTCTATCGGGGAGGTACTGAATTTTTGTACCTTCAAAAAATGTATTAGTTAAATAATTATATCCAGCTATACAAGATCTAATAATATCTTCCCCAAACAAGAATATCACCAGAATAAGTTTTGGAACCAAAGTCAGTAATAAAAAAGCACTGGCTTTTAATGTATATTTTGTTGGCCCCACACTTCTATCATAGTTTGCAAAAATGTAAATCACATATGCCAAGATACATAGAGATATCACAAAATATCCTATTTGTACCCAGTTGTTCTTTGTTATTGTTTTTATGGCTTGGTATGCATATACTTCAATAAGCATATATATAAAAATAAGGATCAACCAACGCATAATTTATTTTCAATTTCAATTATCAAACAAAACTATCTCTCCTTTTTAGTTCGACACTATTTTTAAGTAAAAATTAACGATAAATAATTTTTAATTACCAAAAACAGCTAAAATCATCCTTTAATCTATCATAAATATTAACAATTTCTTTCGGAAGTAAGATTTTTATTTGTAACTTCGTCTTATTATATCCTTTAGGGCTTAATTACAATAAAAAAAATCAAACATTATATAGTAAAAAAATTACTACAGTATTTATAGCAGTTGATACATTGTTATCAATTTTATTTTGGGGCGAAATGCCGTCAGTTTTTGACGGCATTTCTTTTTGTTTTTTATCATATATTCTGTTTTTCGAAGAGATTTTGATTAATCTTATTTTTATATTGCATTTCTAAAAAAATTTAACTCATATCATGTCACAAAAACGTCTTTTTCTTTTGGATGCTTTCGCTCTTATCTTTAGAGGATATTATGCGCTCATTAAAAACCCCAGAATCAACTCAAAGGGGCAAGATACATCTGCTATTTTAGGATTTGTAAATTCTTTATTTGATGTTATTAAAAGAGAAAAACCAGATCATTTGGCTGTAGCCTTTGATAAACAAGGAAGCAAGGATCGTTTAGAAATTTTTCCTGAGTATAAAGCTAATCGCGATGAGACACCAGAGGCAATTAGAATTGCAGTACCCATCATACAGGAGATATTAAAAGCCATGCATATTCCGATCATAGAACGTGCAGGTGTCGAAGCTGATGATTTAATTGGAACCATTGCCAAGCAAGCCGAAAAAGAAGGATATAAAACATATATGGTAACTCCTGATAAAGATTATGCTCAATTGGTTTCTGAAAATATTTTTATGTATCGCCCAGCCAGAATGGGTAACGGAATTGAAATTTGGGGAATCCCAGAAGTACAAAAAAGATTTGAAGTAGAACGCCCTGAGCAGGTTATTGACTATCTGGGCATGATGGGTGATGCCGTTGATAATATTCCTGGATTACCAGGGGTTGGAGATAAAACTGCCAAAAAATTCATTGCTGAGTATGGTTCTATGGAAGCATTATTAGCCAATACAGATAAACTAAAAGGAAAAATGAAAGAAAAAGTAGAAGCTAACGCAGAGTTAGGTCTACTATCTAAAAAACTTGCCACCATAATTCTGGATTGTGATGTGACTTTTAACGCCAATGATTATGAGCTCACAGAACCTGATGCAAAAAAAGTTCATGAAATCTTTGAAGAATTAGAGTTTAGAAGGCTCACAGATCAGTTCACAAAAATATTTTCTGGCGAAAACACTCCTCTTGAGGACAACATTAACGCAAAGAAAAAGACCTCACAAGCTGGAGCTGGGCAATTTTCTTTGTTTGGAGGAACCGAGGAACCATCTGAAGCAGCTTCTTTTTCTAGTAGAAAAACAATCACCAATACCGAACATTTTTACCAGAGTATCGCTCCTGGAATGGCGATGAAATTATTCCTACAAAACCTACTAAAACAGAAACATGTATGTTTTGATACAGAAACTACAGGATTAGACCCTCTAGTTGCTGAATTAGTGGGCATAGCTTTTTCCTGGGAATCCAGAAAAGGTTTTTACATTCCGTTTCCTGAAGATCGTGACGAAGCACAAGAACTGATCGAGCAATTAAGGCCTTTCTTTGAATCGGAGTATATTACAAAAATTGGTCAGAATCTTAAGTATGATATCAAAGTTCTGGCAAAATACAATATAGAAGTAAAAGGAAAACTTTTTGACACCATGCTTGCGCATTACCTTATCAATCCAGATATGAGGCATAATATGGATGTACTTTCTGAAACTTACCTTAACTACACTCCAGTTTCTATAACAGAATTGATAGGCAAAAAAGGTAAAAATCAATTATCATTCAGACAAGTGCCCATTGACAAGCAAACAGAATATGCTGTAGAAGATGCAGACATCACTTTTCAGCTAAAGGAACACTTTACTCCGGAACTTACTGAAGCTAAAACAGTTTCCTTATTTGAAGATATCGAGATTCCATTACTTAGAGTACTAGCAGATATGGAAATTGAAGGAATAAATCTGGATCAAGATTTCTTACAATCTCTTTCTGAAGAACTGAATAATGATATTAAGCAACTAGAACAGAAGATTTACACTGAAGCTGGAGAAGAGTTTAACATAGCTTCTCCCAAACAATTGGGTGTTATTTTATTTGAAAAAATGAAATTGGTAGACAAACCTAAAAAGACAAAAACTGGGCAATATTCTACTGCAGAGGATGTATTATCATATTTAGCCAAAGATCATGAGATTATTCAGAATATATTAGACTTTCGTGGTTTATCTAAATTAAAAAGCACCTACGTGGATGCATTACCAACACAGGTCAATGAAAATTCTGGTCATGTTCATACCGACTATATGCAAACCGTAGCGGCAACTGGACGACTAAGTTCTAACAATCCCAATTTGCAGAATATTCCAATCCGTACAGAAAGAGGAAGACAGGTACGAAAAGCTTTTATTCCGCGAAGTGAAGAATACACGTTACTTGCTGCCGATTATTCTCAAATAGAATTACGTATCATTGCCGCACTGAGCGAAGAAGAAACCATGATAGAAGCATTTAAAAATGGTGAAGATATTCACGCCTCTACCGCCGCAAAGGTATTCAATGTTTCTCTTGAAGAAGTAACCAGAGAGCAACGTGGTAATGCCAAGACAGTAAATTTTGGTATTATTTATGGAGTTTCTGCCTTTGGACTAAGTAATCAGACTAGCCTTTCAAGAAGCGAAGCCAAAGAGTTAATAGAAACATATTATAAAACATACCCAAAACTGCGTAATTACATGAGCGAGCAGGTTGATTTTGCAAGAGAGAATGGCTATGTACAAACGGTTTTAGGAAGACGTAGGTATCTTAAAGATATTAACTCTGCTAATGCTATAGTGCGAGGTGCTGCAGAGCGTAATGCTGTAAATGCTCCTATACAAGGAAGTGCCGCAGATATCATTAAAATAGCAATGATTAATATTCATAAAAAACTTAAAGAAGGAAACTATAAAACCAAAATGCTATTGCAAGTACATGATGAATTGGTATTTGATGTTTTCAAACCAGAGCTTGATACAATTAAGGAACTTATCCAAACAGAAATGGAAAATGCGTATACCCTAGCTGTTCCTCTGGATGTAGATCTTGGACTTGGAGATAACTGGCTAGAAGCGCATTAAAAAATCATTTCAACTAATAAGGAAAGCTTTTTATATAAATATTCCCTGAGATATTTTCTCAGGGAATATTTGTTATACATCATAATTTGTTTACCACTTCGAATTTGCCTCAGGGCACTATCACAAAACATTAACTTCGAACACATTATAAAATTACGAGGCAACTAATAATGATTATTCGTGCTAATTTTTTATGAATTTCTCAATTCGTTTATAGCCTTTTAAATTTTTATAGATCAAAAAATATACTCCTGATCTATATTGAGAAATATCAAGCTGAAACGAATTTTGGTTATTCGATTTTTCTTTTAGCACCTCAGCTCCGGTTGTATCAATTATACTAAGCTCATCAACCTCTTGTGCATTTAATATTTCAATATTACTACTTGCTGGATTTGGACTTACAACCACATTTTTCAATCCTGATATATTAGTTTTAGTACTAATATCGCCTTCTGGTTCTGTTCCAAAATACAATTGATTATTTACGTATACCGGAATATGAGTGGATTTTACATAATCTGTATTATTAATTTCTTGGCGGCTATAATCATTAGAAGAATCCCAATGTGTCGTCCAATTACTATCCATATCCGATATTAACGCAAACTGAATAGACCTAGAGCCATAGAAGAAGTTTGATGCCCAATCAAGTTCAACATAATATATTCCTTTATCAACATCCCAAGACATAAAATCACTTACGTTAGTTGGTTGTCCCACTACAAAATTATTTTGATCGTAATATATTTCTATAGAAACATCATCATATGCTTTGTCTCTTTTCTATCAATTCTGAAATATCAAAAAAGTATCTTGCTTTTATATGATTAATCATTCTTGGCGGGTGTACAGATACATTATGTACATCAATTGTTATCTGTGAACGTTGATTATTTTCTTGTTCTACTTTTGCTTCTGAAAAATACTCATCGATCTTAGGTTCTTTAGGAGGGAAATTTTTAATAGGCATATCATCTTGTTTATAATACATATAATGCCCAGCAAGCGCACCTACAACTCCGGCGTTATAATCTATTGCAACTTCATTATATATATAATCTGTAGTACTATCTATATGGTTATCCGAAGAATCTGGACCACCAACCAAAGCTCCCCATAGAATATGCTTATGCTTTTCTGGTTCTTCTGCACTGTTTGTTGAGTTATCAACAAATTCTATAGAACCATGCAACAATAAAAACAAGACATATGAACTCACTGTTTGTTATAACAAACAGTGTTTTATTTTTGCATCGTTTCTTTATAAAAATCATAGTAATTAAGGAAAGTAGGCATCACGGGGCCATTAAAAGAATTTGGCGCATTAAAAAGCACGCATATAGCAATATCATTATCAGGATCCACAAGCAATTGCGTTTTGTATTGATTAACATTTCCTCCGTGATAAATGATTCTTCTACCTCGATAATCCAAAACACGCCAACCCTTTGCATAGTATGAGTCTGTTACTCCATCCCATAAATTAACATAGGTATCTTCATTACTTGTACATATAACTGGATTGAAAATATCACTAAGGCTTCCTTTAGAAATAATATCAGGGCGATATCCAAGCAAAATCTTTAGATATTCTCCCATATCAGAAATTGATGCATTAACACCACCCGCAGCAGCTACATTATAGTAGTTTCTATGCAGCTTATCTAATCTATATTTTTTTGAATAATGGTTATATGAATGTGGCAATGCTACATTATCAGTATTTTTAATAGCAGTATATGTACTCGAAGCACTATACATTCCTGCGGGATCAAAAATTCGTTCTTTAAGTAATGTTTCAAAAGATTTTTCTGAGTCATTTTCTATGACCTTTTCGATTACAGAAAATATTGCATTTTGATAACCATACTCTACTCCTTCCTTTGCTACGACACCTTTTCTCCTAAAACTTCTAACAATCTGATCCAAAGACAAGCCTTGCTGTATCAATTTGGTATAGGTATAAGGATATAACCCTGTAGTCTGAGATAGCAAATGATTTATCTGAAGTCTATCTGCTTGTTGTCTATCCTTAAGATCAAATGATTGTAAAGACTCTTTTACGCTCTGATCCCATTGTAATTCCCCTTGATCAACCATATTCCCAGCAAGGACTGCTGTTACCCCTTTTGATAAACTTGCAATCCTAAAAACTGATTCTACATCTACAGAATCCTGAGTGCGAATTTCTTTTACTCCAAATCCCTTTTTATAAATAATTGTTGAATCCTTAACAATCACTACTGCTGCACCGGGGCATTCAGAAACATTAAAATTAGTAGCAAAAAACTTTTCATAATGTTCTAAAAATAAAGCTAAAGATTTTTGTTCTGAAACCTCAGGTTTCTCCTCGATCAATTTTACTTCTTTCTCAACTTTTGAAGTATTACAAGACACTACAAAGACAGCAATACATACAGCATAAAGGTATTTCATATAATCATATTCTAATAATGCTGCAAAATAAAGGTAAAATACTAAGCCTGAAAAAGTTTTTCACAATAACTCTCCAAGAAATCAATTCACTTTAATCATTTTATTATTAAAGTACAAATCGATATGTCGCTTTGATTAAAAATGTATTTTCAGGTTGCTGATCCAAAATTTGGTTGTTTAGACTTCTAAAAAGATGATTAGAAGAATCTCCATCTCCTGTAACCCCTTGTGACCACACCAAAAATATCTCTGAGCCTGGAATATACTCCCAACGTAAAACCAGATTAGAACGAAACTGTACAAATGCAAAATCTGGATTATCAATTGTATAATCAACCGTCCCATCTCTATTTTCATCTATCTCGTATTCATCATCTACTAAAGAAATTTGATTCTGATCGTATAATGTTACTCTTTCGCTAAGGTTTTTTGCTACAGCATTATTTACATAATTAAAGTCTTTATATCTTCCTCTAGATATAAAAGGTTCTCCATAATACTGTATAGTCAAATTTGGATTAATATTATAATTCAACCTAATACTTGCACTCAATGTTTGCTGATCTATATCTGCTGTAATATAACGTGCCGTTCCATTAAAATCCGCCTCTGTTACATATTGAGTCTTATTAGGATTTTGTTGAAACTGTGGATTAAGAGACATACTAAAAGAATTAAAAGGTTGGTATCTCAATCGAATCACATATCGATTGAATGAAAAACTGTTTTGTGCTGCTCTGGATCCATCATATCCAATAGTAAAATTAAATTTCTTTCTTCGATCTGAACCGAAAAACAAATAAGCAAAATTCTCATCA
Source organism: uncultured Aquimarina sp. (assembly GCA_947498785.1). Classification (GTDB taxonomy): domain Bacteria; phylum Bacteroidota; class Bacteroidia; order Flavobacteriales; family Flavobacteriaceae; genus Aquimarina. The sequence continues at coordinate 111,893 of CANMLS010000006.1, forward strand.
GAGAAACGCCAGCGAGGCCCTCCTCTCAAAAAGGTGTTGGTAAAAATACGAGGCTTATGACCAAAACCTACTTCTGTCCACCAGTTATTTTTATAATTAATAAAGCCTTCTAATTGATATTGAATGCGATTATAATTTCCGTCAAAATCGAATGTAGCAAATTGATTAAAATTGATATTTGCTCTTCTATACAACTTTGTCGGTTTTAAGAAAAGATAACGTGCACTACTGAACTGTCTGATTTCATCTGCTTGACGTAAAAACCCAATATCATTTAGTTCTAATTCGGGAGATCGCCAAAACACTCCTGCATCATACCTCCAGTTTCCACCTCCAGATTTACCCCCGGTAAGCTTACCACCAGTTCCGGTTAATGAAGTTCTATTAGAATCTACTTCTACATGACTTGCATCTACTCGTTGAAAAAGATGAGTTAATTCATTTTGAGTTTCTTCAATAGCTTCTTTAGAACCTTCTACATGACTAGCTACAATATTGCCTTCTAAGAAGTATTTTCTGTCTTTCCAATTATGTTTAAAATCTAATCCTGCCGAATATGCAGATTTCCTAAGAAGATTAAGGTTATTTTCCCTTGTACCTGCCACTTCAGATGTTTCATCTGTATCAGGATCTTCTTCATCTATATTAAATGTATCTCCAAGATCTCGATTAGTAGCTGTAATGATTCCTCCAATAAAAGAATTACGTTTATTGAAATCTTTTTGAACTCTACCCACCATATAATTGGTTAAAGGCTCTACAATAGCCTCCCTTTTATTTCCATTTTCATCTTCAATTTTTGCGACCTCCCTTGAGGTTACACTTTCTAGCAGACCTATAGACCAGCCGTTTTTGGTTTTTCCACTAAATTTTGCTGCACCAAGAATTGTAGTATTTGTTGGTCTGTCTATAAATTCGTTATCTATTTCAGAAATTGACCCTTGTGGATTTCTTCCAATCCTACGAGAGTAAAACACATTATCCTGATTATTAGCAAAACGATAATCAAATATATTCTTATTTTCTACAAAAAATGGTCGCTGTTCTCTAAAGAAAATTTGAAATCCATCTAATGCAATAGCTGCAGGGTCAGCTTCTACTTGTCCAAAATCAGGATTCACAGTCAAATCCAAAGTAAGATCATTGGTAATTCCGATTTTTGCATCCAAACCTCCATTTAGTTCAAAATCATCACCATCTCTAAAAGGGTTATCTTCTTCCTTAGGATATGTATCTAACTGGGTTACAGCAAAGGGTTGAATTTCTAATTGCTTTTGCGGTTCAATATCAATTAATCCATGCAACTCCCCAAATTCGCTAACCCAACCTGGGGCATCCTGAGGAATACGTTGCCATACCGAGCGTTCTTCTTTTCTAAATAACCGACGATTAACCTGCAATCCCCATACTTGCTCTTTACTTTTACCAAATTTAACCTGACTTAAAGGGATTTTTACTTCAGCTGTCCAGCCCTCCTCATCAATATTTGTAGCTGTGTACCAAATGGGATTCCAGCTGCTATCCCAGTTATCTCCATTCTGTGAAATAAATTCGTCCCCTTTTACACCAGCAGCAGTAATACTAAATGAAAAACCTGTTCTTTTATCGTGATACGTATCCAGATTAATCTCTACCCAATCTCCAGCAAAACCATCTCTTCGAGATAGTCTTTTCTCTATTTTATCAGGTTCATCATCATAACAGCGATATGCGATATATAAATATTTTTGATCATATACTATTTTGAATTTTGTTTTTTGACCAGGAGGAGTGTTCTCATCTGGTTCATTTTCTATAAAATCCCCCGTCCATTCTACCAGATCCCAACTGGATTCGTTGATTAATCCATCGATAATTGGAGCTTCTACTCCTTGTAAAGGTTTTGTTGTATAAATTCTTTTCTTAACAGTACTTATAGAATCTTGTGCCAGAATAGCTATTGGAAGTAAAAAGGGTACCACAAAATGGGCATAATGTTTCATGATGATTAGAAGTTTGATGATTGATTTAACTAAGATGACAGAAATTATTTTAGCTTGTCACACTTTTTGCTATTTTTTAGTAAAAAATTAACAAGGAGCAGGCACTAAGCAAGCACAAAATAAACCAATCAAATAGTTTTTACATCAACATCCCTGAAAACCAACACATCATACTTTTAAAATATTATCAACCACCAGTTTGCTATATAAATATATAATTGTACATTTGCACCCCCTATTTTATATAGGAAAAGGAATGTTTAATTAAGTAAAAATAATTAGTGTGGACACATTAAGTTACAAAACAGTATCTGCAAACAAAGCTACCGTTAACAAAGAATGGTTGCATGTAGATGCTGAAGGACAGACTTTGGGTCGTCTTTCTTCTGTAGTAGCAATACTACTTAGAGGTAAGCGTAAACCTAACTTTACCCCACACGTTGATTGCGGTGATAATGTTATCATTACTAATGCCGAAAAAATCAACTTAACAGGAAAAAAGTGGACAGATAAATCTTATATCCGTCACACTGGATACCCTGGAGGGCAAAGAAGTCTTACTGCTCAGGAATTGTATGACAAAAATCCAGAGCGTTTAATCGAAAAAGCGGTAAAAGGAATGCTACCTAAGAACAAATTAGGAGCAGCTTTATTTCGTAATTTAAAGGTATATGCAGGAGCAGACCACGGTCAAGACGCTCAGCAACCTAAAACTGTTAACTTAAAAGAATTTAAGTAATGGAAGTTATTCACAAAATTGGTCGTAGAAAGACCGCTGTAGCTAGAATATATCTTAAAGATGGTTCTGGAAAAATTACAGTTAACAAAAAAGATCTTGCTGACTATTTCACTACTGCTACTTTACAATACAAAGTAAATCAACCCTTAACTTTAACAAGTAATGAGGACAAGTATGATGTAAATGTAAATGTATATGGTGGAGGAATTACTGGTCAGGCAGAAGCTGTACGTTTAGCTATATCAAGAGCGGTATGCGAACTAGACGAAGAAAACAGATCAATTCTTAAACCTGAAGGTTTATTGACAAGAGATCCGAGAATGGTAGAACGTAAGAAATTCGGTCAGAAGAAAGCTCGTAAGAAATTCCAGTTCTCTAAACGTTAATTTATTAAAACAGTATTTGTTGTTACCTCATCAGTATGAGGGGTTAGTTTAGCATCTAAATGCACAAGGCCATACAAAAGTAGCCACTTGAGCATTGCTAATTCAACAGAACGTAAACTATTACAAAAATGGCAAACAATATCGAAGTAAAAGAATTACTTGATGCAGGTGTACACTTTGGTCACCTCACAAGAAGATGGGATCCAAACATGGCACCATACATTTATATGGAGCGCAATGGTATTCACATCATTAACTTATATAAAACTGCTGCAAAAATTGATGAAGCTAGTGAAGCTTTAAAAAAGATCGCAGCATCTGGCAGAAAAATCCTTTTTGTCGCTACAAAAAAACAAGCTAAAGAAATTGTTGCTGAAAAAGCAGCTAAAGCCAACCAACCATACATCACTGAAAGGTGGCCTGGTGGAATGCTTACCAACTTTGTTACTATTCGTAAAGCCGTTAAAAAAATGGCTGCTATCGACAGAATGAAGAAAGATGGTACTTTTAACACATTATCTAAGAAAGAACGTTTACAAGTAGATCGTTTAAGAGCTAAATTAGAAAAGAACTTAGGTTCTATTTCTGATATGACTCGTCTACCAGGAGCGTTATTTGTTGTAGATATTACTCGAGAACATATCGCAGTAAAAGAAGCTCAAAAATTAAACATTCCTATTTTTGCAATGGTTGATACTAACTCTGACCCTCGTCAAGTACAGTATGTAATTCCTGCAAATGATGATGCTTCAAAATCTATTGACAAAGTAATGACTTATGTTAGTGATGCTGTTATTGAAGGCTTAAGCGAAAGAAAAGCTTCAAAGGACACGCCTAAAAAAGATGCTCCTGCAAAGGCAGCTGCACCTGCTAAAGAGGCCGCACCTGCAAAAGTTGAAGCTGCTCCAGTAGTAGAAGCACCAGTGGTAACTGAAGCTGCTAAGCAAGAAGAAGAATAAAACAGATTGATTACTCAATCTATTAAAATTCTAGGTTAGGATTTTATCTTTAAGGTAAACTTAACTTTAGCATAAAATTGATAAGTCGTTTGGTTCTTTACTTTTGCAGTACTAACTAAACGACTTGTTTTTTACATAAAACATTACATTTACACATTAAATATTTAAAGATATGGCAAATATTACAGCAGCAGACGTAAGTAAATTACGTAAAGCTACAGGTGCCGGAATGATGGATTGCAAAAAAGCACTTGTTGAAGCTGAAGGAGATTTTGACAAAGCAATTAAAGTTCTTAGAGAAAAAGGACAGAAAATCGCTGATAAAAGAGCAGACAGAGAATCTGCAGAAGGTGCAGTTATTGCAAAAGTTAACGATGCAAAAAATAGAGGAGTAATTGTTTCTCTCAATTGTGAAACTGACTTTGTTGGAAAAAATGAAAGTTTTGTTTCTTTAGCAAAAGAATTAGCAGAAGTAGCAATTAACACTTCTTCTAAGGAAGAGTTTTTAGCTTCAGATTTTAATGGTATGACTGTTCAGGAAAAACTTACTGAACAAACTGGTGTTATTGGAGAGAAAATCGAAATCGGAGATTTTAAAATATTAGAAGCTCCTTTTGTTGGATCTTATATTCACGGAAATAAGATTGGTGCTCTTACTGGATTATCTACTGCTATAGATAGCGCCGAGACTCTTGCTAAGGATATTTCTATGCAAGTAGCTTCTATGGGTGCAACTACATTGTCATATAAAGATTTTGATCCAGAATATGTTGCCTCAGAAACTCAAGCAAGAATTGCTGCAATAGAAAAAGAAAACATTGAACTTGGTCGATTAGGAAAAACGTTAAAAAACATTCCTCAATTTATATCACGATCTCAATTAACCGATGAAGTAATTGCAAAGGCAGAAGAAAAACTTAAAGCTGAACTTAAAGCTGAAGGAAAACCTGAGCAAATCTGGGATAGAATTCTTCCTGGTAAATTAGAAAGGTTTATATCAGACAACACTACCTTAGACCAGGAACAATGTCTTCTTGATCAAAATTTCATTAAGGATGAGAAGAAAAGTGTAGCTGACTATGTAAAATCATTAGGTGATGTATCCGTAGTTAATTTTGAAAGAATAGCTCTAGGATAATAATCACATGTCAAATATTTTTAGAATTGTATAATAATTCTAAAAAACAAAAACCGCTTCTTTACAGAAGCGGTTTTTTCTTCATCATATTTAAAAATATTTTTTTCTGGATTTAAGATATTTATATAAGTTTCAAATTTATTTTGAGAACTTATATCCCCCATAACTACAAACTAACTCCCCAATCAGTTTATATCGCAAAAATATCAATGATACTCATGCTTTTAAATATCCAAATACTCTTTCAAAAATACTTTTCCCCCACATTTTTTGTTTTCCTTGATGCAAATTTATAACATAATTAGACATCAACCAATACCTTTAGTAGGGGAAAACCACCCTTTTTTACAATTTGGTTTAAATTTTAACATTTAGGTATCAAATTCTAAAAAAACACCTTTATAACTTAAACTATTTCCTAAATTAAGAATATCATTATATTTGCACCACAGTTAAAACTCACAATGAAATACAAAAGAATATTACTTAAATTGTCTGGCGAAGCTCTAATGGGCGATCGCCAATATGGAATTGATCCTAAAAGATTAGCAGAATATGCTAATGAAATCAAACAGATCATCGATAGAGATGTACAAGTTGCTGTTGTAATTGGAGGAGGTAATATTTTTAGAGGTGTTGCAGGCGCTAGTAAAGGAATGGATAGAGTTCAAGCTGACCATATGGGAATGCTTGCTACTGTTATTAACGGACTGGCATTGCAAAGTGCTCTTGAAGATGCAGAAATACCTACTCGCTTACAATCTGCAGTAAAAATTAATGAAGTAGCTGAGCCATTTATACGAAGAAGAGCAATGCGTCATCTTGAAAAAGGAAGAGTTGTTATTTTTGGAGGAGGAACCGGAAATCCATATTTCACTACAGATTCTGCAGCAGTATTAAGAGCAATAGAAATTAATGCAGATGTCATTTTAAAAGGTACTCGAGTAGATGGTATATATACCTCTGATCCAGAGAAAAATGCAGATGCAACAAAATTTGATTTTATATCCTTTGATGATGTATTAAGAAAAGGATTAAAAGTAATGGATACTACAGCATTTACATTAAGTCAGGAAAATGAATTACCAATAGTTGTCTTTGACATGAATAAAACTGGAAATTTATTAAAAGTCGTTTCAGGCGAATCTATTGGAACTCAAGTAAATCTTTAATTATATTGGCTTATTTTTTGATTAGTCAAAAGAAAAGAAGTAAAAAATGAACGAAGAAATAAACTTTATTATCGATTCGACAAAAGAGTCAATGCAAGCTGCAATTGCTCATTTAGAAAAAAAACTACTTAATATTAGAGCTGGTAAAGCATCACCTGCTATGCTAGGTAGTGTTATGGTAGAGTATTACGGTTCTCCAACCCCATTAAATCAGGTAGGAAATGTATCAACACCAGATGCCAGAACGATTTCTATACAACCTTTTGATAAATCTATAATTCCTGAAATCGAAAAAGGTATCCAAATTGCCAATTTAGGTTTTAACCCTATGAACAATGGCGAAAGTGTTATTATTAGCGTCCCTCCTCTTACAGAAGAACGTCGTAAAGATTTAGCAAAACAGGCTAAATCTGAAGCAGAAGACTCTAAAGTTGGGGTTCGTAATGATCGTAAAAATGCTAATAATGAAATTAAGAAGTTAGAAAAAGAAGGATTGTCTGAAGACCTAGCAAAAAATACTGAAGTTGACATTCAGACACTAACCGATAGTTACATAAAAAAGATAGACGAAATGTTAAGTATTAAAGAAAAAGAAATTATGACTGTTTAATATTTCATAATCTCCGTTAATTATAGCCAAAGCGTTTCCGATAAGAAAGCGCTTTTTTGTATATTCGTTTTTTGAACGTATTTGACATAATGCAGAGCATTTTTTTTTGTTTATTTTTTTTTATTCACTTTGTTTTAATTTCTCAAGTTAGCATCAATGGTATTGTCGTTGATGAAAGAACTAACAAACCTTTACCCTTTGCCACAGTAAAGACAAATACGTCTTCGTATGCAATGACCTCGGTTGACGGAGAATTCATGATCAGATGTAGTGCTTACCCTGTTAATCTGGCTATTAGTTATTTAGGATATCAGACAAAAACTATTGTAATTGAATCCAAAAATTCTGAAAAAATAGAAATTAGACTCAATATTAAAGAAGAGAACCTTGATCCCGTAAAATTAGATGTTCCTGAAAATGTTGCTGCAAAAATTATTACAGAAGCAATTCGAAGAAAAAATCAAAACAACCCAAAAAAATTACTCAAAGCTTTTAGTTACAAGACTTACAATAAACTCAAAATCACTGAAGATAATCAAGCTACTTTAAAAATCCATGACACTACGAATGTTGACATGGAACATTTATTTAATGATGCACATTCTTTTTTGTCTGAAAAGGTAAGTCTACATCAATTCAAAAAAGGTATTGAAGAAAAAGAGACTGTTTTAGCCACAAGAATGACTGGTTTTAAGAAGCCTGTTTATAATGTATTAGGCATCAAAATACAATCCAATTCCCTTTACAATGAGGATTATACGATTTTCAATAATAGATATATAGCGCCATTATCCAATAGAGCACTTAGAAATTATTATTATAAAATTCTTGACACTACTCAGGATAAAAACCCTGCTTTTGTTATTCTTTTTCAACCTCGTAAATCTAAAAATTTTGCCCATTTAGAAGGTGTTTTATATATCGACATAAAGACATTGGCGATTCAAAAAGCTATTATCGAATTAAGAGGAGAGCTTAATGTAATGGCCACTCATACTTTTGAATATTTCCCAGAAGAAAAAATCTGGTTTCCAGAGAGTCAGGAAATTACCATTCGACCAGGAGATGGAAGACAAAAAGTTAGTCTCTTTGGCGGTCAAATTTCGGTCGGAAGACTCGCAAATAATAAAAAAACTTTTTCTGGAAATAACGATTTTCTAGTCTCTAAAACTGATCTATATGACATTGAACTAAATACCAAACAAAATATAAATCAAAGCCAAGCTACCATACAGATAGATCCAGAAGCCAATGTAAGAGATGAAAGTTATTGGCAAAAAAATCGCACAAGCGCAATTACCGAGAAAGATTTAAACTCATTTCCTGTCGTAGATAGCATTGTAAAAGCACAAAACATTGAGCGAAAAATTGATGTGATACAAAGTTTTAATGTCGGTTATTATCCAGTTGGATTTTTTAATTTTGACCTTACGTATCCAATAAAATATAATAATCATGAAGGGTTAAGAGTTGGATTAGGAGGTAAAACAAATGCTAAGTTCTCTAATCGATATAGATTAGAAGGGTATCTGGTTTATGGCTTCGGAGACTCAAAATCTAAATATGGAATTGGAGGAGGTGTATTACTAAACAAAAACTCAGACTCTTGGTTAAATGTAAATTATACCGATGATATTAAAGAAGTAGGTAGCTTTTTTTACCTCACAGACAGAAGAGTATATTCTCTATTTGAACCTCGTTTGGTAAATATTGATTTCTATTATAAACACAGAACCTGGAGCACCAGTTTACAATATCAAATTTTCCCAAAACTCATTTCTGAAACTCAATTTTCGATAAGTAACATAAACCAAACTGGTGAATACAGATATTTTAATGACGGAAATGCGTTCTCAAATTACAAAACTTCAGAATCGACAATTGCACTTCGATGGAGTCCATTTAGCAAATTTCTAAAAACACCAAATAATTACAAAGAAATTCATGATGGGTATCCAAAAATCACAGCACAATACACCCAAAGTTTCAAGGGAGTGTTTGATAGTAATTTTACCTATAGTAAAATAGGACTTAAGGCAGAGTATGTCATTAACCGTATTAACCAATCACAAACTAGCTTACTATTCGAAGCTGACATAGCCACTGGCGATATTCCTCTTACTCATTTGTATCATGCTTATCCTAATGCTCCAACAAAAGAAACAGTCTTTCAGCGTTTTTCTGTTGCTGGAAGAAGGACTTTTGAAACCATGTTCTTTGGAGAATTTTTTAGTGATAAATTAGCTACATTACAAGTAAAACATAGAATAAAACCAATAAAAATCACTAGTTGGTTTAAACCAGAGTTAGTGTTTATAAGTCGCTATGCCATTGGAGATGTTGAAAATCTTGAAAACCACCAAGGTGTGAATTTTTCTTCTTTACAGCAAGGTTACCAAGAATCTGGTTTAGAAATCAATAAGCTATTTGCTGGTTTTGGGCTTAGTTTTGCTTATCGATATGGGGCATATCACCTCCCAAGAATTGAAGACAATATATCATTCAAGTTTACTTTTTATTTAAAACTTTAATCTCCAAAATAACGCCGTATTTTCTTTGAGGAAATTGTTAAATAATATCTCTCCAATCCTTACATTTGCACTAGGAAAGTAAAGAATGGCAAAATTATTCAGTTTCGGGTTTTGGAATGCACTAGCTGGAATTATACTCCGTAATAGAGCTATAATATTCATAACAATAATAGGGATCACAGTTTTCATGGGTTTTCAGTGGAAAAACATGAGATTTTCACATTCAGAAGCAAATATGCTTCCTGATGATCACGAAGTAAACCTAGAATATCAAAAGTTTTTAGAAAAATTTGGCGAAGAAGGTAATCTGATTGTTATGGCAGTAAAAGACAGTAGTCTTTTTACTCCAACAAAGTTTAAAGCTTGGAATGATTTTAATAATTCTTTTAAGAAATATGAAGAAATAGACCTCGTAATTTCTATTGCAGATCTTAAAAAACTAACAAAAAAAGATAACCCTGCTCGATTTGAGTTAATCCCATTTATAAAAGACTCCAGCTATACCGATAAACAGGTTACTACATATAAAGATGAATTATTTAATAAACTTCCTTTCTATGAAGGGTTAATATACAGTAAAAAATCTCAAACGGTTCAAAGTGCACTTTATCTTAAAAAAGATATTGTAAACACCAAAATTAGAAAAAAGTTTATTATTAACGTACTTCAACCCGCGGTAGAGGCTTTTGAAAAAGAGTATGACATGGATATAAAAATATCTGGAATGCCATACATTAGAACCATGAATTCGCAGAATATCATGGATGAAATCTCAGTCTTTATTCTCGCTGCTTTATTAGTTACTTCCTTAATTTTCTTTTTCTTTTTTAGATCTTTAAGAGCGACTCTCATCTCTATGACTGCCGTAATTATTGGAGTAATGTGGGCTTTTGGACTTTTGGGCATTTTAGAATATGAGATCACAGTGCTTACAGCTATTATCCCTCCCCTAGTTATTGTGATTGGTATTCCTAATTGTATTTTCCTAATTAATAAATATCAACAGGAAATAAAAAAACATGGTAACAAAGCCAAATCTTTACAAAGAGTAATTACCAAAGTAGGTAATGCTACACTAATGACCAATGTAACAACAGCTTCGGGATTTGCAACCTTTGCCTTGACCGAAAGCAAATTATTAAAAGAGTTTGGTATTGTAGCCTCGATAAACATAATTGCTCTATTCATACTTTGTTTACTGGTGATAACTATAATCTATAGTTATATGCCACAACCCAAAGAAAGGCATTTAAAGCATCTGGGGAAAGGGTGGATTGAAAAATTAATGGATTGGATGGAAAACATGGTAAAAACCAGAAGAGTTACCATTTATTTTTCATCTGTAATTATTTTAATCGTTAGTATTATTGGTATTTATACCATAAAAGTTTCAGGAAGTTTACTAGAAGACATGCCAAAATCTGCTGGCTTCTATAAAGACATAGAATTTTTTGAGGATGAATTTGATGGTATTATGCCATTGGAAATATTAATTGACACCAAGCGAAAACAAGGTGTTTTAAAACTTTCTACTCTAAAACGTATGGAACAGCTTCAAGAACTTCTTGAAGAAACTCCACAGTTATCAAAACCTATTTCTATTGTAAATCTAGTAAAATACTCTAAACAAGCATTTTACAATAACAATCCTAAATATTATCAAATCCCTACCAGTCAGGAACGAAATTTTATTCTGCCCTATGCTAAAAGTTTTGAATCCAAATCTGGAGTAATGAAAAGCTATGTAGATTCTACCGGACAATATGCTAGAATTACCACTTTTATGAAAGATGTGGGAACCGAAGAAATGGATCGTATTGAGGCTACTTTAGCCCCCAAACTAGAAAAAATATTTCCCAAAGATCGCTATAATGTTTCTTTTACGGGCAAAGCCCTTATTTTTCAAAAAGGTACCAAATACCTGGTATGGAATCTAACTTTTTCATTAACCTTGGCTGTAGTATTAATTGCTTTGTTTATGGCTTGGATGTTTAGATCCTGGAAAATGATTGTTATTTCACTTATTCCAAATTTATTACCATTGCTAATGACAGCAGGATTAATGGGATATTTGGGAGTCCCAATAAAACCATCCACGATCTTAGTATTTAGTATCGCTTTTGGTATTTCTGTTGATGATACGATACACTTCCTTGCAAAATACAGACAAGAGTTAAAATCCAATCATTGGAGAATCAAAAAATCTGTACTGGCTTCTTTAAGAGAAACTGGGGTGAGCATGTTTTATACTTCAACCGTTTTATTCTTTGGATTCTCTGTTTTTATGATCTCTAGTTTTGGTGGAACCAAAGCTCTTGGTGGTCTGGTATCTACAACCTTGTTATTTGCAATGCTAGCAAATCTATTATTGCTTCCTTCCCTGTTACTTTCATTAGAACGAAGTATTGCAAATAAAAAGACTTTAAAAGAGCCTACATTTAAGATTATTCCTCCTAATGATAATGAAGAGGAAGAGATCCAAGAAACTCTTAAAGAAGAAGAATAAAAGGTAAGGAAACTATCATCTCTATTTCTTTTTGCTTAAGAACATCCTCAATTAGCAAAATTACAGAAGAACAATCTAATGTTTTTTTTAAAAAAAATTTATTCAACCTTTTGTAATAAAAAAGCCCCGTTAGAAACTAACGGGACTTCTGTAAGATAGATTACCCCAAAACCTATCGAACTAAACTTAACGTAAACACAATCGTCATAATTGCATATGCAAGATACTATCACTTTTTATATTTTGAAATACCCTTTAGGGGGGGAAAATCCCCTTTTTTTATAAATAGCCTCAATTTTAACATAACCCAAATGAAAATATTCGTTTAATGAATTGATTTTAAGATTTTTAAATAAATCATCGATTTTGTATTTCGATCTCTATTTGATTAAAAAAAACATTTTTTAGTAAAAAACTTTAAAAAAATATAGTTTTAAAGTACAATCATTGATCAAAAAAACGTCAGGTTACAATATTTTAGCTGTACTATATACTAGATATCAAAAAGAATATCAGTCTATATTTATGTGTAATTCATTTTTGAATTCATAAGACTACCTTCAATCAGATTAAAAAATTATCTTTGCTACCTCAAAATTTTACACGGTTTAGTGATTTATGTAACTACATATTCCAAAAGAGTGTAAAATTGATATTTATAAAACAAAATATAATGAAATGAGTTTAGTAGCAAACTTTGAATACCACTATAATTACTACTAAACGAATTACATCTGACTATTAAAAACAAAAAGCACTACAGATGAAACATACCAAGGTAGTAGAAGTACTACAAAGCGATAAACTATTACAACCTGTAGTTATTAAAGGTTGGGTTCGTTCCTTTAGAAATGATCGCTTTATAGCAGTTAACGATGGATCAACCATTAATAATATTCAGTGTGTCTTAGAGGATAACACAATTGATGCTGCAATTATCGATAGAATTAATATTGGTGCGGCTGTTGTGATCAAAGGCACTCTGGCAGAAAGCCAAGGTAAAGGACAACGTGTTGAGATTTTGGTATCGAATGTTGAAATCGAAGGAGACGCTGATCCAGAGGAACTGAAATTAACCATATTATCTCCCAAACGTCATAGCCTTGAAAAATTAAGAGAGCAAGCACACCTTAGAGTTCGTACCAATACATTTGGTGCTATAATGCGTGTTCGTTCAAAATTATCTTTTGCAATACACGAATACTTTCAAAAGAACGATTTTTACTACGTCCATACACCAGTTATCACAAAAAGTGATGCTGAAGGAGCAGGTGAAGCTTTTAAAGTGACTAATTTTGATCTTAATAATGTTCCTAAAGATGAAAACGGAGCGGTAAACTATAAAGAAGACTTCTTTGGAGGCGAGACTAATTTAACTGTTTCTGGTCAATTAGAAGCTGAAACTTATGCGATGGGATTGGGTCAGGTATATACTTTTGGCCCAACCTTTAGAGCAGAGAATTCAAATACATCTCGTCATCTTGCTGAATTTTGGATGGTAGAACCAGAAGTGGCTTTTTGTGATCTGGATGGAAATATGGATTTGGCAGAAGATTTTATAAAATATGTAATTCAGTTTGTTCTTGAAAATTGCCAGGATGATCTCGAATTTTTAGAAAATCGCCTAATACAAGAAGACAAACAAAAACCACAGGCAGAACGAGCAGAAATGTCTCTTCGTGATAAACTAAAGTTTGTATTAGAGAATAATTTTAAGCGAGTAAGTTATACCGAAGCGATTGAGATTCTTAAAAACTCTAAACCTAATAAAAAGAAGAAATTCAAATTCCCAATTGATGGATGGGGAGCAGATTTACAAAGTGAACATGAAAGATTTCTTGTTGAAAAACACTTTAAATGTCCTGTAATTTTATTTGATTATCCAGCTGATATTAAATCTTTTTACATGCGTCTTAATGAAGATGGTAAAACGGTAAGAGCCATGGATATTTTATTCCCTGGCATTGGTGAAATTGTGGGAGGTTCTCAACGTGAAGAGCGTTTAGATGTTCTAAAAGAAAAAATGGCTGCACTCGATATCCCTGAAGAAGATTTATGGTGGTATCTTGATACGCGTCGCTTTGGAACCTGTGTACATAGTGGTTTTGGGCTTGGATTCGAACGTCTAGTTCTTTTTGTAACCGGAATGGGTAACATTAGAGATGTAATTCCTTACCCAAGAACACCTCTTAACGCAGAGTTTTAATTTTTTATATTCAAAGAATGTATATCATTTTCCCCAATTGAGAACAATTGGGGATTTTTTATTTAAATGAAACCATTAATTCCCTTCAAACCATTGTTTAAAATCAGCAACTTTCTCTCAACTTACAATTACTTCCTTATCAGGGTTTTGATTCAATATTAGTTTTAGGCGTCTATTAGAATATACCAATACATCTTGTATCTCATTAATATTAACAATAAAGGGGGGATTTACTCTAAAATAGTTTAGGCTCTAACATTTTTTCCAACTCTTCTAATTTATATTCTATCATACACTTTTATGTTAGTATTTTCCAACAAGGTAAACATCCCTTCCTTTGGCAAAGAAAAAAAAGAGGATTAGCAGCGTAACCTTAAATATAGTTTCTATAATAATCTTTGATAATTGATTCATAACTATTCGTTTTTTGATGAGTACAAAAATGGAACGTTATATCATATATAAAAAAACAAATGAATTGAACTGTACAGGAAATGTATTGAATTGTATATCACCCCTTTTTTAATGGTCAAAAATTGTTTTTTCTATTCTAGATTTCAATTATCTATATCCAAAAGAAAATGTACATATAAAGAAAATGATTATGACTAGAATTAGCTACCTAGATTTATTTGATCAATTCGTTTTTTGATTTTCTCTTCTTGATCTCTATTAAAAGATTGTCTTAAAGCTTTTTCTTCTGTGCTCATAATATTTCCAGTCTCATGAGTATGAAATAATCCTAATGCATGACCAATTTCATGTGGACTGGTTGAAGTAAATAAATGCTCATCTGTCAACAACACCCTTTGGCTTCTTCCCATTCCAGCGATACCACGTATATTAGATCTTTTGATAATGTAAATATTTATTTTATTCTTATCATATGTTTCTTGAGATTGTGTAAAAAAAGTACTCGGTTCTGAACCTTGATTATCTGTAAGATCATACAATTCATCATTAACCATTTTTTTAGACTCATCTATCTCTAAACCAATACCCAATCTATGAAAATAGTATCCGTTTAAATAATTTATAAAATCTTTTTCATTCAAATTATAAGACGATTTATCAGAAGTATCTTGAGATTCAACATATATAATATTAACTTTTATGGTTCTTTCTGGATTTTCGACAAATACCATGTCCATAATATTTTCTGGACTATGATCTTCTTCACTAGAACAGGATAAAAAAGAAAGTAGCGATATAATAAGTAGTAATTTTTTCATGGTAGTTTTTTTGATTGACCTTTAAATGCCTTTATAACACCTGATATTTGTTAGATTGATATGATGTGCAGATCAGTAAATTTTGAGCAATAGAAACCAACTATTAAGAAAAAGAGTCATTCTTAATTATGTAGTAAAAGCAAAATTGCTAAATCGTTTGTTCTGTTTATGTACTTAAGTCCTCCCCTGATATTTCCTTTATCAAGTGCTTATAGTTGAAGATCGATTTCCCTGATTAGAAGATACTCTGGTGTATTATCCAAAAGTGCTATTGTTTATAAAAAGTAATGATGTATTAAATTTTCTTTTTGAAAACAATAGAAAAATTCCTTTTTTCTTTTTTTTATGATACGGAATGATAATTAAAATAAGTTTCGTCATTTTTTTAGATTTGGGAATACTTCTGGGGTAATAGAAGTATTAAATATTTAAAAGAGACACTTTTATTCTTTTAAACTATGTTAAACATTCTTCTGGGCTTTTTGAAGACCATTTTACATTTTGACGAATTTACTTTGTACAATTGACTTTAATAGCTAGTTATCAGTGCTTTGTAAAAATAATAAGTGTTGGTGAATATTCACATACGGTAAAACCTCAATATTTCTACGCAACTCCCGAAAACCCTTGTTTTTCGTCGAAAAAAAGCCCCTTTCAATAAAAAAATAAAACATATTTAACATTTAATGAAGGTTTAATCTTACAAAATTAAAGTGTTAATGAGACTTTTATCCAAAATGAGGGGGGATTTTGCCCCCTATCTTAACACCTAATTATCAGAACATTATATAAATTCAATAAAAAATAACCTAAATTAATCTATACTAGAACTCTAACTTGTTCTTTTTTTCAATATTACATTAAATATCAATGGGTTAAAGTAGCTGACTTATCTTTTGATTAATCATACCCTATTGCGTATTTTGACAGATCAAATTTAAAAAACGTCAATTTGAGTGATTTTTATTGTGGAATGAAGAAAAATTGTATCGAGAATAGTTTTTTGAATTCAAAATCCTATTCTCAACACACTTCTTCTAGTATCAAAGCACTCGAAATTGAGGTATTAGAATCAAAAAAAAATCCAACGGGCTAATTATGATGTTTTTTGAGTAATATCTGGGTAATAAGTTCTTTAATAACTTTATTATCAGTATTAGGTTTCTGAAATTTACTTTTTACTCTTTCAATTTTTTCGTAATGAGGTACTTTACCTGTCTTATCCAATACTTTAAGTACTTCTTCAAAAAAACCAGTTAAAATAGGAACTACAAATCTACTTGTCTTGTTTTTCTCTTTTAGATAAATAAATTTTTTAGCATATGCCAAAAAGGTTTGGGGATATTGAGAAAATGTAACTAACGCTTCGCAAAAACTTTGATATACATCCCTTCTATTAAGGCTATTACGAAATTTTAATTTCTTTTGATCTATATATGTTGTGGTATATAATAATACGCTTTCTCTAATAAAAGTACTGTAATCATTTTTAGAATAATAATATATTCCTATTCCAATATTTGTATTGACTACTAATACTTCGCTACCAATATTTTCTTTTAAAAAAGATTCAAAAACTTGGACAGCAGAAGAAGACATCAATGCTTGCCTCTTGATATCAACCGATCTTATATTTACGGATTTTATGCCTCCTATATCCTTATTTTTATTCACTAGTTTGACTTAAATAATTCTGAAAGTTCTAAACCTTGATTTCTGGCATGCATTTCTGCGGTATATCCTTTATTATCTTTTGCATTGATATCCACTTGATTGTCTACTAATAATTTAATAATCTCCTTTTGACCAAAGGAAGCTGCATATATAAGTGCAGTAGCATCATTAAAATTTCTATGATTTATATTTGCTCCTGATTCAATAAGCAATTTTGCTATAGTATAATGTCCCTTAAAACAAACTCCCATTAAGGCTGTATTCCCAGAAGCATCTTTTGCATCAATATCAGGAGAATACTCTAATATCAATCTGGTAATATCTTCAAAACCGTAATATGATGCTAACAATAAAGGTGTAGAACCTCTATTATCTTTTTGGTTGACAAGTTCTGGGGTTGTATTTAGAATTGCTTTTACTTCTTCTAAATTTTTAGATCGAATAGCACTAAAAATGTCTTTCATGCGAATTTTAAATTAACTATTGTAAAAAATATACAAAATCAGTCAGGATTCCTTGATTGAAAATTTCAAAAAAGATGTCCGACTATACTCTAAATTAACAAAAATTTATACTCATCATTAAATTATGCCTCGTCAAAGCGATCAAGATTCATGACTTTACTCCATGCTGCTGTAAAATGATTTATAAATAACTCTTGCGAATCTTTACTTCCATATACTTCTGCAAGCGCTCTTAATTCTGAATTTGAACCAAATATAAGATCTATGCGAGTACCTGTCCATTTAATTTCGCCCGTTCTACGATCACGACCTTCAAATAAATCATCAGACTCAGAAATCGTTTTCCAAGTAATTCCCAAATCAAGTAGGTTTACAAAGAAATCATTAGTCAAAGATTCTGTGTTTTTGGTAAAAACTCCATGTTGAGAATCACCTATATTGGTTCCAAGGACACGCATACCACCAACAAGAACGGTCATCTCAGGTGCACTAAGGGTTAATAATTGAGCTCGATCTATCAACATTTCTTCTGCTGAAATCTCATATTGCTCCTTCATATAGTTACGAAATCCATCTGCAGTAGGCTCAAGAACAGAAAAAGACTCTATATCAGTTTGTTCTTGTGAGGCATCTTCTCGTCCTGGTGTAAATGGAATGGCCACCTCATAACCTGCATTTTTTGCAGCTTTTTCAACACCTGTAGATCCTCCTAGAACGATTAGGTCTGCAAGTGAAACCTTTTTATCCCCTGATTGAGAAGTATTAAATTTTTGTTGAATATCTTCTAGAACCCTTAATACTTTTGAGAGTTGAACTGGATTATTAACTTCCCAGTTTTTTTGTGGTTCTAGACGAATACGAGCACCGTTTGCACCTCCTCGCTTATCAGAGCCACGAAATGTTGATGCAGATGCCCATGCTGTAGATATTAATTGAGAAACAGATAATCCTGATGAAAGTATACTATTTTTCAAAGAAGCAATATCCTTATCATCAATTAATGTATGTTTTACTGTTGGGATTGGATCTTGCCAAATCATCTCTTCCTTTGGAATTTCTGAACCAAGATAACGAGCAACCGGTCCCATATCGCGATGTGTTAATTTAAACCATGCGCGAGCAAAAGTATCTACAAACTCATCGGGATTTTCATAAAAACGTCTAGAAATTTTTTCATAGATAGGATCCATTTTTAATCCCATATCTGCTGTAGTCATCATAAGATCTTGTGTCTTTGACGCATCATGAGCTTTAGGAGCAGTTCTTGCAGCAGATGCAGCTGTAGGCTTCCATTGATGTGCTCCTGCAGGACTTTTTGTCAATTCCCATTCATAACCAAATAAAACATCAAAATAATCATTATCCCATTGTATAGGGTTTGGTGTCCATGCCCCTTCTATGCCACTAGTAATCGTATCATCTCCATGCCCTCTACCAAAACTATTTTTCCAACCTAAATTCTGTTCTTCGATACTTGCTCCTGCAGGCTCTCTACCCACATATTTATCTGGATCTGCTGCTCCATGAGCTTTTCCAAAAGTATGACCTCCAGCAACCAGCGCTACTGTTTCTTCATCATTCATAGCCATACGTCCAAAAGTTTCTCGAATATCCTTAGCAGATGCAACAGGGTCAGGATTACCATTTGGCCCTTCTGGATTTACATATATTAATCCCATTTGTACCGCTCCAAGTGGATTCTCAAGCTTTCGCCCATCAGCATAACGTTTATCTCCCAACCATTCTGTTTCAGAACCCCAATAGATATCTTCTTCTGGCTCCCATACATCCTCTCGACCTCCCGCAAAACCAAAAGTTTTGAACCCCATCGATTCTAACGCGCAATTTCCTGCAAGAATCATAAGATCTGCCCAAGAAATTTTCCTACCGTATTTCTGTTTAATAGGCCATAGTAATAAACGTGCTTTATCAAGGTTTCCATTATCCGGCCAGCTGTTTAAAGGAGCAAAACGTTGATTTCCTGAACCAGCACCTCCTCTACCATCTGCAATTCGATAAGTTCCGGCACTATGCCAAGCCATACGAATAAAAAGCGGTCCATAATGACCATAATCTGCAGGCCACCATTCTTGAGAATCTGTCATTAGATCAATAAGATCCTTTTTGACAGCTTTAAGATCAAGAGTTTTGAACGCTTGTGCATAATTGAATTTTTCTCCCATCGGATTAGATAATGAAGAATGTTGACGAAGAACATTCAATTTTAATTGATTTGGCCACCAATCACGATTAGAAGTTCCTCCACCTGCACCTTGTTTTAATGAACCATTCAAAAAAGGGCACATCCCTTCACCACTTGCATTATGAACTAAACCATGAGATTTTTCATCCTTTAGATTGTTATTTTCCATCGTTGATATTTTAAGATTAAATGATTATTTGTGTTTAACTAGCTTAAATGTATCATAATTTTATTTTATCAAACACACTGTTTTAATATAAAAAATCTATTGTGATATTTACTGCATTTATAAATCAAACAGAATTTATTAGAATATATATTGGATACATTTTTGAACACCTCATACTTAAATCACTTTTTTGATAAAATCAAATTTTTGACATATAGATAATTTAACATACTAATATCTCGGCAAGTATTATTTTAATAGTAATAAAATGAAAGTTTTTGGTTTTGCTCTTTTGGATATCTTATTACTTTGAATCTGAAGTATCTCTAGAAAGAGGTAAACTTTTCTTTACCATTATTGCAATATTTTGTGTGAATTACCTTCATCTAAATATACATTATATTCAGTTCAAAATCAACATAATATAATTGATTATTATAATTTTAAAATAGGTAAAACCTATCCTATTTAGCACCTTGGGTATGCAAACCCAATACGATCTATCACAAATATTCGTTCATAAAATAAATGTTATTAAAAGAGCACTTACTAGAAGTGATTTAAACCCTTTAAAACCTATAATAATGAAACAACAACAACACTTTTTCTATAGAAAAAGTAAAACTATCTTATTTCGACTATTCTTTTTAGCCTTTACCCTTTTCTCTCTCCAATCCATTTTTTCTCAATCGATTGTAGAAAAAAATGGAAGATTAAGAGTATCAGGAAATCAAGTTGTCAACAAAAACAATCAACCTATAAGCCTTGCCGGTAATAGTATTTTTTGGAGTAACTTTGGTGAAGGCGCAAAATTTTATAATGCTGCAACCGTAAATCATTTATCACAAGATTGGAACTCTAGTATTGTACGAGCATCCATGGGAGTTGAGAACCCAGGAGGTTATATCACCAATCCAACTCGCGAAAAAAACAAAGTAAAAGCTGTTGTTGAAGCAGCAATTGCAAATAATATTTATGTAATCATCGATTGGCATTCTCATAATGCCGAAGATTATCAACAACAAGCAATTTCTTTTTTTACTGAAATGGCAGAACTATATGGTAACAACGACCACGTAATATACGAAGTGTATAATGAGCCCATTGCACAATCATGGCCTACTATAAAATCATATGCAGAAGCGGTGATTGATGCCATTAGAAGTATAGATTCTGACAACTTGATTATTGTTGGTACTTCTCAATGGTCACAAAAAGTCGAAGAGGCTTCTAATAATCCTATATCAAAAAGCAACATAGCCTATACTTTACATTTTTATGCAGGTACACACAGACAATACTTAAGAGATGAAGCTATTAGAGCAATGAATAATGGTATCGCATTATTTGTTACAGAATGGGGTGCAGTAGAAGCGAGTGGTGATGGAGCCGCTGATAAACAAGAGACCCAAAAATGGTTAGATTTTATGAAAAATAATAATATCAGCCATGCAAATTGGTCGGTAAGTGATAAAGCAGAAGGCGCTTCGGTAGTTGCAAGCGGAACTGGAGTATCTGGTCTTATTAATAACAATTTGACCGATACAGGTCTCTACATTAAAGACATTATTAAAAATTGGGACGATGATGTTACGAATCCACCTGTTGAAGAATGTACAGGTAATGGAGTATCCATAAACGCTGTTATACAAGCAGAAGATTTTTGCTCACAAAATGGAATTCAGACTGAAACTACAACTGATATCGGTGGTGGCATGAATGTAGGATATATTGATAATGGAGATTACATGAGATATAGAGTAAATATTCCCGCAAATGGTAATTATGAAATAAAATATCGCATAGCCAGTATTGTAGACACGGGAAAATTACAATTTAAAGAAGGATCTTCTGTTTTAAAAACCACATCTATCCCATTAACTGATGGTTGGCAGACCTGGAGTACAATAACTACTACAGTAAACCTTACCGCAGGATCAAAAACTATAGAACTATATACACAATCAGGGGAATTCAATATCAATTGGTTTCAAATCTCACCCGAAAGTTCTAACCCTCCACTACCTAGAGGTAATAATTGTAAATATGGGACTCCTTCTTCAACTCCATTATCTTCTTTAGAAAATAATTCTTACTCCCATGCATATATTATAGGTACTGGCGGTCCAGACTTAAGTAATCTTACAAATTTCACAATAAATTGGAATTTACTTAATAACAAGTTACATCAACTTTCTATAAATACAAACAATGGAAGCCCAAATTGGTGGAATGATCTACTAGACAATATAACTTATAATTTCAATAGTGAAATGCCAGCAATTAATCTAAGTGATACTGGTTTTACAAATCTTGATGGTGAGTATTGGGTTACAAAAGATCAAGATAATTTTGTAATGGTTTCTAAAAATAAAGAATTCACTATTTATTTTAGTAATTCGAATACTGCTCCAAACTGTTCTATTGATGATATGAATAACACAATAAAAACAGAAAAAAATATACCGTTGAAACTATATCCAGTTCCTACCAATGAAACTTTAAATGTATCTGGGCTTAAAGAAAAAGTTATGATCACAATAACGGATATAAGAGGTAAAATAGTGTTAAAAACATCTGTAGATAGTAAAACTAATACGATTAATGTTTCAACACTAAAACATGGTAATTATTTTGTAGAAATCAAAGGGAAAAAACCATACAAATCTATGCAATTCATAAAAAAGAATTAAAATACATTAAGAATAATAAAATGATATAAATCAATAACCTCGAAGCAAGCTTGCAAGATACGCATCCGAAAAATGCAATTTGTTTTCGAGGCTAGTCTCAGGGAATTAAACCCTCTATGAGGAATTAAAATTAAGGGTTGAATTTTGACAAGTCAACCCTTAATTTTTATCCTA
Source organism: uncultured Aquimarina sp. (assembly GCA_947498785.1). GTDB lineage: Bacteria > Bacteroidota > Bacteroidia > Flavobacteriales > Flavobacteriaceae > Aquimarina. The sequence goes on from CANMLS010000006.1 coordinate 134,731, forward strand.
ATCGTTCTTTCATTTTCTGTAGTTGTTGCTCGATAAGAAACAATTTATCTTCTACATCATCTCCAAATTCTGGTATACGTCTGCAAAATACATATCGCACTCTCCACATTTCTTTTATATCAGACAAAAGGTAAGATTCTTCTTCGATATTTTTATGATCAGCTCTTAACACTACTTTATCTTTGATAATATATAGTCTTCTAAAAATTAATTTCCCATCAACAACTACAAAAACAAGCGTTCCGTTATTTAGTTTCTTCATTACCGTAGAAGGAACCTTTTCTCCAATTACAATATCTTTAGGATAAAAGCCTTTATCATGCGAGGACATTTCTAGGCTACTCACCGTATAGCCCCGAAAATCCTTTGTCAGGTTTACTGGCAATTGTATTGTTGGTAATTCTTTAATAAAAGATTCTTTATTATATAAAAGGATATAATCATTCGAGGTACTTTCGGTAATACAAGGAATCAAAGCAAACTGTTCGCGTTTAACATTTTCTGCATAAGTAGTAAGATCTCCTTTAAACTTTAACAATTGATTTACCGTAAGTTCATTTGTTAGTAAATCATCTATCACTATGCTAAAATAATTAGCTATTTTAATTAAAGTTTCAATTTTTGGCTCACTCCTTCCTTCCTCATAAGCGCCTAGAGTTCCACGTTTCAGATCAAACAACTCAGCAAACGCCTGCTGACTTAAGCCTTTTATACTTCTAATTTTTTTTATGTTTTTTCCAAAAAATGACATTCTTGCTAATTTTATTTGCAATTATAAAAATTTATTGTACATTTACACTAACAATATTAGCTAATACTTTTTAAAAATGCTAATTTTAGTAGAAATACTTCAGTATTTTATTCTTTTCTTAAGAAGCAACGGGGTTATACTAAAATTTTTAGCACAACGTATAATCATTAACTTAAATCATTCATACCCATGATACTCATTGTATATTATCTAGCTAATTTAGCTATAGATATCATAGAAAAGTTATGCGACTTTTTGTAATATTGATACATAGTCAAATAGGAAAGAATAAATCACTTAATTATCAATCAAAATTACCATCACATGCAAGATCATTTTCAATTAGTAAAAAACTATTTACTTCAGCTTAATTATAATGTGATTCATGAAAATACGAGAGAAGGAATCATCATGATCAGCAAAGAAAATGAAGGAATCAAAAATATGATTCTTGGTGTTGCTCCTCCGATTTTGATCATGGAACAGCATATTTTTAATATCAAAAGTAAAAACGAAGTGGTGTATCGAAATTTACTTCAAAAAAATCGAGATATCGTACATGGAGCCTTTGTCCTAGATGATACCGGTGAAAAAGTTATTTTTAGAGACACTCTACAGGTAGAACACCTAGATCTTAATGAGCTAGAAGGATCTTTAAACTCTTTAGGGCTATTATTAAGTGAATATTCAGATCAAATTATAAATTATTCAAAATATTAATACTATGAACTTTTTTAAACGACTATTTAAAATCGGTGAAGCAGAAGCACATTCAGCAATTGATAAAATGGAAGACCCTATCAAAATGACCGAACAAGGGATTCGCGATATGAAAACCGACCTTGAAAAAAGCCTGGAAGCACTTGCTCAAGTAAAAGCATTAGCTATTAGAGCCCAAAATGACACAGAAGAATACGCTTTAAAAGCTGAAGATTACCAACAAAAAGCCATGTTAATCCTTAAAAAAGCACAAAAAGGAGATATGGATAGTAATGAAGCTGATCGATTGGCAAAAGAAGCCCTAATCAAAAAAGAAGAATCGCAACAGCAAGAAACTCGAAGTAAGGGTGAGTCTGAAAAATTTAATACTTCTGTTGCTCAATTGGAAAAAAGTGTACAAGAGATAAAACAAAATATTAGCAAATGGGAAAATGAACTTAAAACTCTCAAAGCTCGTGTAAAAGTATCTACAGCCACCAAAAATGTAAACAAACAAATGGCAGAAATAGATAGCTCTAGTACTGTCTCTATGTTAGAACGAATGAAAGACAAAGTGAATCAGGAAGAAGCACTTGCAGAAGCTTATGGTGATATCGCAAATGCATCTAAATCTATTGATGAAGAACTGGATAAGGCTGTAGATGTAACCAAAGCTAATGCTGATGATAACCTAGCAAAACTCAAGGAGCAGCTAGGTATGGACAATGACAAAAAATAAAGTCGACATATTTTATCTTAAAAAGTGAAATCATGATTTTTTTAACAACAGAAAGCATCTCTAGCAAAGAAACAACAGAAGTTTTTAGGTATTGCTAGAGGAAGTACAGTAAGAGCTCGAAATATAGGAAGAGATATTGAAGGGTATACAAAATTGCAAACACAATCACGAGAACAAGCTTTGCAAAGAATGATACATGATGTACAGAAACTAGGTGCTGATGCGGTAACAAATGTTAGGCTTACGACATCAATGGTAATGCAGGGAGTTTCAGAAATTTTAGCTTATGGCACGGTAGCAAAATTAAAATTATAAAATAGCTGTAATAATATCGTTGGGAATTATACAAGTTTTATTCTGACAGTAGTTTTAATACTTCTTATCTATTTGATTTTAAGAAGAGTTAAGATCAAAAGGCAGAAAACTTTGAAAAACGAAATAACTAATCATGAAAAAATCAATAAAAAAGGGACGTGAAAAAAGTCAGTGAAATAAAAAGAGAAATTCCTTTGATAGTAGAAAAGATTGACAATATCTGCAAACAATATAAGGTAACCACAGATGAATTAATCCTAGAACTAGTTCGCTTTTTAGATTTAATTCATAGTACAGATCAAAAGCTTAGCCCTTCTTATATTGTTGATTTAGCATGGCATGAGTTTATATTATTTACTAGGTTTTATGAACAATTCTGCATAAAACATTACTCCCGCTTTATTCATCACACTCCAGGTAAAAATGGAGATGCTAAGCTTTTTAAAAAGACAATAAAACTATACATAAATCAATATAATGAACCTAATTCCAAAATTTGGGGAGAAATAGCAAAAGAAGAGTGGGAATCGTTAAACTGTGGTTCTTGTCATAACTAAAACTAAAGAAACAATGTATTTTGAAGGAATAATAACTATCGATCCATCTCAAATTACCAAAATAAATCATGTTAAACCAACCAAAGCTTTTAGAAAATTTTTACATAGTATAACATTAGGCTCTGTATCTGACAAAGAAGAACGCGAAACATTTACAGCTGTAGCTATTCTTCAACAAATCAATGCCTGCTTTAGAAATATTGGAGTAACTAATGTTATTAAAATTTCTCATGATGAAATCGATTTTTATCATGATAAAGAAGGAAAAGAGAATGATTTAAAACTCGCTTTAGATAAATATGAAATCGAGATAAATGAAGCAATGTCAACTCATTTTTCTAAGCTTACTTTGGTTTTAGAGCATAAAGACGAAACATTTAAATATCTTTTTGAAATTAACATTAATAGAGATCATAAAATTGGAGTGTATCCAATAGAAATTAAAGTTTCGGGACTTCTCAACAGGTTTGCAAAAAACAACCCTAAAGAAGAAATCCAAAAAATAGTAGAGCATCAAGAAGTGTTTGATCTATTTAAAAAAGAAAAAAGTGAAGAATTCGAACATTTTCTTGATGAAATAAAATTCGAACTTAAGCGGCAGATAGAAACCGATGATATTAAAATTTTCACAAAAACAAAATACATTCTGCCCTCAAAGACAATTAACAAAGAAGGTCCTTTGCCCAAAAACCCAAAAAGAGGAGGTGTTTATGGAGGGTATTATGGTTTTAATGATTACCTCTACTATAACTTAATTTGGTCTGATGTAATGCATCATTACGGAAGTACGATTACACATTCTCATTTTGAAAATGAAAACGGAGAGTTTCTAGGATATGCAGAGGAAATCAATGCTCAGGATTCTATTTTTAATAGTGATTTAAATGATCAAGAATCAGTAAATCAAACGCTTGAAGAAGATCCAATTACAGTAAACGAAGAGCCTGTTGAAGAATCTTCTGGCTGGTTTGATTCAGATAACTGGAGTTTTTTTGATTCTGATGATAGTTCCTCTGGTTGTAGTTCTTGTTCTTCTTGTTCGAGTTGTTCTTCATGCGGAGGAGATTAGAAAATAGAGTTAAACATTATTTTAATAACAAACATAACTTAAATAGTAACCTTTGAAAGAACTTATAGACATAGCATTTTCATCAGTAAACATGGTATTAACCATACTTATGATCTTATTGATCTTATATTGGTTATTCACTATGATTTCTGGAGTTGACTTTGATGTTGACGTAGATGTAGACATAGATATTGACATGGATACAGATATTGACATAGACACAGATGCAGGTATAGAAGGCGGAAATCTTGATTTTCAAGACATTGCTAATACCGAAGTCAATAAAGAAGATGTAGTAGGGAAAAAACGAAAACCACTAAAATGGTGGCAAATCGTACTGATCTATTTCAATTTTGTTGGACTTCCTTTTATGTTCACCTTTACATGCTGGATTTTTATATGGTGGTTGTGTACTGTAATAACTACAAGTCTAACTTCTACCTATAATAACAGTCTTGGTTATATCATTTTCTTGGCTGCAATTTTACCTTCTTTACTACTAACAAAGATATTTACGACACCTTTTAAAGGATTCTTTAAAAACTTAAATAAAGATGGTGATGCACCGATTGATTTAATCGGACGAAAAGGAACTTTACAATCAACAATTTCTGGAACCAAACTTGGTTCTGCAGAAGTTATTGCAGAATCAACTCCTCTTTCAATCTATGTTAAATCATTGAATGGAGAACAAATAAATTATCATCAAAAAATTCTGATCATAAAACAATCAGAAGATAAAAATTACTATTTCGTACAATCATATAACGACTAATTAACTTAAAAACTATGAATACTATATTACCATTTATTGGAATTGGAATAGGCTTAATACTATTCTTGATCATCGTATACTTTGCGATTATCGCAATGTTCTACAAAAAAATACCTCAAGGACAGGCTCTTGTAAGAACAGGGTTTAAGGGAACCAAAGTTGCTACAGATAAAGGACTTTATGTTGTTCCTGTATTTCATAAAGTTGAAATCATGGATATTTCTGTAAAGAAAATTCAAATTGAAAGATTAGGAAATGACGGGCTTGTATGTAAAGACAATATGAGAGCTGATATCAAAGTAGCTTTCTTTGTAAGAGTAAATAGCGAAGTTGACTTTATCAAAAAAGTTGCACAAACTATTGGCTGTGAGCGTGCTTCAGATATTTCAACACTAGAAGATCTTTTTGAAGCCAAATTCTCTGAAGCATTAAAAACAGTTGGGAAAAAATTCGAATTTACTGAGCTTTATGAAGCCAGAAGAGAATTTAGAGATGAAATTGTAGATATTATCGGTACTGATCTTAATGGATATACATTAGAAGATTGCGCAATTGACTACCTAGAACAAACACCTGTAACATTCTTAAAATCAGACAACATATTAGACGCGGAAGGAATCAAAAAGATTACCGAATTAACTGCCGCTCAAAATATGAAATCTAACCTCATCAAACGAGATGAGGAAAAAGTAATTCGCAAACAAGATGTTGAAGCACGTGAAGCTATTTTAGAATTAGATAAACAACTTGCTGAAAAAGAGGAACAACAAAAACGCGAAATTGCCAATATCAAATCCCGTGAAGAAGCAGAAACCCTTAAGGTATCAGAAGAGGAACGTCTCAAATCTGAAACTGCTCGTATCGCAACCGAAGAAAAAGTAAAAGTTGCAGAAGAAAATATGCAGCGACAAATCATCGTTGCTTCTAAGAATAAAGAACGTACAGACGCTGTAGAAACAGAAAGAGTAGAAAAAGACAGAATGCTAGAGGCTACAGAACGCGAACGTATTGTAACCTTAGCTCAGATTGAAAAAGAAAAAGTAGTAGAAGTTGAGAAAAAGAACATCCAGGATGTGATTCGCGATAGAGTAACCCTAGAAAAAGGTGTGGTTGAAGAGCAAGAGAACATGAAAGATATTGAGGCTTTCAAAACTGCTGATCGTGAGAAGCAAGTAAAAATTACCATTGCAGAAGCAAATGCAGAAGAAGCATTGATTAGAACAATCAAAGCTGCAGAAGCGCAAAAAGAAGCTGCTAAACAAAAAGCTGAAGAAATTAATATCGAAGCTCAAGCACAGAAAGAGGCTAGTGAAAAAGAAGCAGAAGCTCGTAAAACATTAGCTGAAGCACAAGCAAAAGAAGAAGCGACACTTGGTATGTCAGAAGCACAAGTAATGCATGCTAAAGCAGATGCGCATGAACGTGAAGGTCTTGTTGAAGCTACTATTATCGAGAAGAAAGCAAAAGCTGAAGCAGCAGGTATCTTGGCAAAAGCTGAAGCGATCAAAGAAGAAGGGCTAGCAGAAGCAGATGTAATCAAAGAAAAAGCACTTGCAGATGCTGCAGGAATCGAAGAGAAAGCAGAAGCAATGAAAAAACTTGATGGTGTTGGTAAAGAACATGAAGAGTTTAAACTTCGCTTAGATAAAGAATTACAAGTTGATCTGGCTCATATCAATATTCAGAAAGAAATTGCAGATGCACAAGCCGAAGTAATCGCAGAAGCGCTTAAAGCAGCTAATATTGATATCGTTGGTGGTGAAACCATGTTCTTCGATCAGATTGTAGGTCAGATAACAAAAGCCAAAGGAATCGATAGATTGGTTAAGCATTCTGATAACATTCAGGATGTAAAAGATGCTATCTTAGGAAGCGAAGATGTAAAAGGTAACCTTTTAGAGAAAATAAAAGATTTTGCCACTCAATACGGAATCTCTTCCGAAGACATCAAAAATCTAACGATCGCCAATATATTAATGGATTTGAAACAAAAAACTACAGATCCATCAGAAAATGATTTATTCACAAATCTGTTTAACCTTGCCAAAGGATTAGGATTATCAGATAAGAAATTGAAATAAAAACTGAATTCTATTCTTCCTTCTTTTTAATCAAGAGGGAAGAATTCTGAAACAATAGAATGAATATCATAACTACATTTTTAAACCCATAAAAGTCTTCCCATCCTGGGGAGACCTGGGATGGGATTTGTTTAACTTTTAATACGGTTTAATTATGAGTATTGCACAGCAATGGTTGCTTCGATTAAGTTTAATGATCGAAGAAATAAAAGAGATGCTTTTAGTCATTTAAGTGGAAACACAAATGCCAAAAGCCAAGGAATTGAGATAGAACCTGTTTCTCAAGAAGCTTTAGGAAACATTCGTAAAAAGATGAGGAAACAGAATCGAGTGAATACCATAAAAGGTGTAATCATCATTTCGATAAGTATGGCGATAACAGCTTGGTTGTTTTTTAGGTTAACTTATAGAATGTAATCTTATGGGAGGATTTGGATCAGCTCAAGGAATGATTACTGCAATCAAAAACAACAATCGTAGAAAGAAAAGAGAAGCTTATGATGGATGGACTGAAAGTGACAAGGAAAGTCAAGGCATCAAAGTAGAACCCGTTTCAGAAAAAACTTTATCTGAAATAAGGAAGAAAATGAAAAAACAACAGCAAGTTACATTTATAAAAAATTTTATTATTGCAATAATTGGACTCATTGCTTTTTTCTTTTTCATACAATTAGTCTTCTTATATTTTGAAAATGACCCTGGAATTGGATGGAATCCATATTAACATATTAATCTTAGAAAAATGAATAAAAAATTTATAGGATTACTCACCGTATTATTAATAAGCATCAGTGCACTTGCATTAAATACGCATTTCAAAAAAAAGAAGTTAAATGCTAATGGCGTAATCGCAACGGCAGTGATCCAGAAGATAACATCAAATAAATACGAGAATGAGATAGGCACTCCTGTAGATAACATTCATATTACGTATAAGTACATCGTTCATACCAAAGAAATTGTAAAAACTCAGGAGATTTTTAGACATGAACACGATCATTATTTTGAGTCGAATACCGTAGTTGGGGATTCCATCAGCATCAAATACAATCCTGAGCAACCTAAGAATTCGAGGATTGAGAAAATTATGAAATAGATTGAGTAAAAAACAAATTCATAACAGAAAATATCTAGAAGCTTATAGAAAAGATTTACGAAACAATGGTACTTCTGCAGAGGCATTTCTATGGAGATATTTACAAAAAAGTCAATTAAAGGGTCGTAAGTTTAGAAGGCAACATAGTATAGGTAATTACATTGTGGATTTTTATTGTCCAAAAGAAAAGCTAATTATAGAACTGGATGGTGAAATTCATAATAATCCAAGAACTAATCAATATGATGAACAAAGGACAAAGTATTTAAATAGTTTAGGATTTGTTGTGATCAGATTCGAAAACAAAATAGTATTTGATCATTTACCCTCTGTATTAAAAGAGATAAATGATAATTTTAATAAGTGAATTTTATATACTAAAAATAAATAAAGATTTTCACAAAGCGAAATAGAACAAAAAAGCTCTCCTCCTTGTACAAGGAGGAGAATGAATTCCGCAAAGTGGAAGAAAGAGGCGGTTCAAGGACCACCCTCTATTTGTTAAAGACAAATTCTTCCCTCCTCTAAAAGGAGGGGAACTATTGCAAACTCTGATTAAATACTAGAGTACAAATTATGGAAGAAACCAATACAGAAAACAACATACAACTAGACGGGGGAACCTACGAGATTATCCAAAATCGTTTACAAAAACAAAAGGGTGAACTCCAAAATCGTCTAACACAGCTTAATGAAGCCCGTAAAGAAGTTTTTGGTAATGTAGAAACAAAGCTTATTGCCAATAATCGAATCAATACAGAACATAATTGTATTGCCCGAGATATTGTAACCATTGGCGAATATTGTCTTTTTGGGTATAATGTACATTTTGGACTTCGTACAGAGATTACGTTAGCAGATGTATTTAGCATATACACGTATACAAATGATCATTTTACTACCAAACCATTAGATCTCATAAACGATTCGATATTTATAGATGATTTTACTAATCTTTATAAATATTATCGCAATACCATATTTTCAAAATTTGCTATTGTTGGAAATTACCTGCATATGGTATTTCAACTTAGTGAAAGTGTTTCTGATATCAAAACCTTTAAATGGTTAATCAACGAAGATAAACTTACCTATATTGATAACCGTAGTGAACATGAGTTTAAGTTCCCAAGACAACATGAATTTAATTGGACCGAAGTTACTCGTGACATGCATCGATATGGTACACATCCACATATTTCCATTCTTGATAAAGTATTCGTCGAAACTGTAGGAGGAGATTTAACCATTAAAATAGAAGACAATACCAATGAGGGAAAAGGGATTTTGGACGAAGCTGTAGAGCATATAGATCAAACATTGGACGACGGTCAATATCGATTTGCAAATATCGGAAACTTAATCGCCTTAGAAATTAAACCTTTTCAGGAAGCACCTCGCTATTTTGTGTATAATCACAAAATACAGGAAGTCAAAAAAATAAGTTGTATCAAAGATGCCTGTGTATTGCTTCCTGATGACCACGGGATTATTTATCCTAATGGTTATTACCTTCAATCAGGTGAATTTAAATTATTTACTAATGAAGTTAATGATGTAAAATTTCAGGAAAAAATTAGCTCTCCTAATGGCGAAGATTTTCTTTATGTTTTTTACGAAAGTGAAAAAGGGCTATACACTCTTATGTCGTATAACGTAATCGAACAAGAAGTAACAACCCCTATTATCTGTAATGGTTTTACTATACTAGAACAAGGAGAATTATGCTATTTTAAAACCGAAAATGAACAAACCAAACATCATGTTATTCAGATATGGCAAACGCCTTTCATAAAAGGTAACACAATACCATCAGAACACACTGACACATTGCTTTATAAGATTGGGAACAAAGACATTGTTAAAGCAATGGCAGAGAGCAATGCCCTTATAACTCTTCTTAACAAAGAAGATAATTATGATGGTTTGTATGATGATATTTCCAAATTTTCAAATGATATTGTAGATAGCTATTATTGGATTCGAGAAGAAGATACATTTAGATTAGATATTCCTCTCGAAGAAATTAATGGTGCAGCCAATGCTGCAATTGATGAATTCGAAAAAGTAGTTCAGCTTAGAAGAACTGCAACAAATATCACCAAAGAAACTAAAGATAAAGCTGAAAGTATTTTTGGCAAGATCAAAAGTAGTTCCTTTAAATCCATTGATGATTTTGTTCTGGTATTATCACAACTACGTACCTTACGCGGTGAAGTAATAGGCTTGAATGACATTCGGTATGTAGATAAAACATTTATCGAGAAATTGGAAGCTGAAATTGCAGAACAAACTGAAAAAATTTCACAGCGATGCGTTCAGTTTTTACTTGATGACAAAGCACTACTCCCCTATCATGCTCGTGTAAAAGAAAAACAGGAGTTACTAGAGAAGATTAAAAAAGTAATTGATGCCAAAAAATTAGAAGAAGAGGTAAATCAGATCGCTACCGATCTAGAAATGTTAATTGATATTGTTTCTAATTTACAGATTGAAGACACCTCTCATTCTACCAAAATTATTGACAATATCTCTTTGATTTTTGCCACAATAAATCAGCTTAAAGCAGGAATCAAAAACAAAATCAAATCTCTGGGTAGCAAAGAAGCTACTGCAGAATTTACTGCGCAACTCAAACTAGTAGATCAAAGTATTATCAATTATTTGGATATTGCCAATACTCCAGAAAAAACAGATGAACTGCTCAATAAAGTATCAGTTCAATTAGAAGATCTCGAAGGGCGATTTGCAGATTTTGAAGAATTCATCACTCAGATTATTGAGAAAAGAGAAGAGGTATATAATGCTTTCGAAGCTCGTAAAAATGGTCTGATCGAAGCTCGAAATAAGAAAGCAGTTGCTTTAGAAAATGCTGCCAATCGAATTCTAAAAGGTGTTACTAAAAAAGCATTAAGTTTTAGTTCTGTTGTGGATATCAATGGATATTTTGCATCAGATCTTATGATCAATAAATTGAGAGATATTGTCAGTCAATTGCAAAAGTTAGATGATATCGGTAAAGCAGAAGCTATTGAGACTGCTATAAAGGTAGCCAAAGAAGATGCCACTCGTAAACTTAAGGATAAACAAGATCTATATGAAGATGGTGAGAATATCATCAAACTTGGAAAACATAAATTTGGAGTAAACAAACAACCTCTTGATCTTACCATTGTATATAGAGATGGTGGTTTAAACTATCATCTTACAGGGACCGATTTTTACCAGAAAATTACCAATGAAACCCTATTAAAATCAAAAAAATACTGGGATCAGGAACTCATTTCTGAAAATCAAGAAGTTTACCGCTCTGCCTATCTGGCCTACAAAATATTCAAACATCACAATACTTTAGATTTAAAAGCTCTTAAATCGATGGATGAAGAAGGATTATTAGAACTTGTGAAATCCGAAAGCAGTAAAAACTACGCAGAAGGGTATGTAAAAGGAGTTCATGATATCGATGCTGCCAAAATACTAAGAGTACTGGTAACCAAAGATCATGATTTAGGATTATTACGCTTTACCCCCAATACACGAGCTTTTGCACAATACTTCTGGCATAGTTTAGAAACAGAAAAACAAAACTACTGGAATGAAACTATCAAAGCCTCTGGTGAAGTCCTGGTTATTTTTCCTGACAGCAATGAATATCATAAAGTACTTTCAAATTTAGAAAAAGAGATCAGACATTCATTCTCTACAACTCTAACTGGGATAGAAGGATATTCAGATAGTAATGCAAATAAAGTTGCTAAATATTTGTTTACAGAATTACAAAATGATCATACGTTTTGTATTAGTCAAACAGCAAATGAGCTTTATGAGACTTTTATTACAGAATTACAAAAGAAAAAGGGGTTTACAAAACTAAAGAAAGCACTTCATCTGGATGTCAAACCTCGATCAAACGGCAATGTGGACTGGAACAACAGAATCAATCTTGCCATACAGTGGGTAGCTTCATACCTAAAATCAAAGCATTCTGAACATATCGAATATAAACATGAAATAGTTTGTGTTTTATTGTTTAAAAACGAATCTACTTCAGAAGTGATTCATATGAACCCATCACAAACCATTACAGAATTAAACGGTAGTCATACCTTAATTATAGATAATGTTTTCGAATTTAATTATCATAATTTTATTTCAAAAATGGAACAATTTACAACTATCGAAGTTCCAGCTTTTGAAGCATACCGAGAAGCAAAGCATTCTGTTACAGAAATTCTAAAAAACGATCTTAAGCTCAATGAATTCAAACCAAAAGTACTTTCCTCTTTTGTAAGAAATAAATTAATTGACCAAGTATACTTACCACTATTTGGAGATAACTTATCCAAACAATTGGGAAGCGTAGGGGATAATAAACGTACCGACCGAATGGGGATGCTATTACTCATTTCGCCTCCGGGATATGGTAAAACAACGTTGATGGAATATATGGCCAATCGACTTGGGTTGGTATTTATGAAAATCAATGGCCCAGCAATTGGTCATGAAGTAACTTCTGTAGACCCTATGGCAGCCAATAATGCTTCTGCAAGAGAAGAACTCAAAAAACTCAATCTAGCTTTTGAGATGGGTAATAATGTAATGTTATATTTGGATGACATACAACATTGTAATCCCGAGTTTTTACAGAAGTTTATTTCTCTGGCAGATGGTACCCGAAAAATTGAAGGAGTTTATAACGGTAATCCTAAAACCTATGATTTAAGAAGTAAGAAATTTTGTGTTATTATGGCTGGGAATCCATATACAGAAAGTGGAGAAAAATTCCAGATTCCAGATATGTTAGCTAACCGTGCCGATATTTATAATCTAGGAGATATCATTGGTGATACAGCAGATCTATTCAAATTAAGTTTGATAGAAAACGCCATGACTTCTAACCCTGTTTTACACCAATTAAGCAGCACCTATTTTGAAGACATTTATCGTTTAATAGAAATTGTTGAAACAGGTTCTCAAGAAGGTATAGAGCTCAAAGGGAATCACACAAAACAGGAAGTACAAGATTATTTATCTGTATTAGGAAAAGTGGTTACCATACGCAATACAGTATTAAAAGTAAATGAAACGTATATCAAATCTGCCGCCATGGAAGATGCATATCGCATAGAACCTTCTTTTAAATTACAAGGGTCGTATCGTGACATGAGTAAACTTGTTTCCAAGGTAGTTCCTATTATGAATGAAAAGGAGTTACAGACATTGCTTCTTTCTCATTATGAAAATGAATCTCAGACACTAACTAGTGCTGCAGAGGCCAATTTATTGAAATATAAAGAAATGACTAGTACAATTTCTAAAGAGGAAACTACACGTTGGGAAACTATCAAGAATGCTTTTATTAAAAACAACAAGCTCAAAGGTTTTGGAGATAAAAACGAAATGGCTCAAGTACTAGTACAAATGATGCAGTTTAGTGACCACCTAGCAGGGATACAAGATGTTTTAAAAAAAGGGTTAGACACTGATTAAAACCTTACAAAAATATGCACATTCTTACAAATAACATTTGACAAATGGTTTTAAATAACCCAAATCATCTGCTTTTAACATTCTTGTTATGTGTGCTTTACACCTATTTTAAAGTTATTTTAATCTAAAAAGGGTATCCGACTCTTTATTAAAATATACAATTTCAAAAATGTAAAATCAGTTAATAGCATAAATTTGTATTAAGTTTTTCATAATGCATAATAACTCTTGGTTTCTACAATATAATGTACTTAACCTTTGTAATTTTGTATAAAAAATAACTCTTCAAAATTCTAATTTATCGCACCAAACTTATAATTAGAATATTACCATTAAACAAAACAAACACAAGTTAACTACCTAATAACAAAAAAGTTAATCACTATACATATGGTGAAAAAACTGACCTTGTTCCATACATGTTATTTATCCGAACTAATAATCATTTAAGCGAAAACTAAAACAATTACTTTTTTTAAAAAAGTTTTTGCACTATGTTTGATTCGTATTATTTTAAAAAATAAATAAGAATTTAATAAATATAATGCTAAAATTTAGAAATATTCGTATAGATAAAAATCAAAAAAACAAGTTAATAAGAAGTACCCCCTCATCTACAAGTTAAGCTTACTTTCTTAACCTAATTGTAAAACAAATATTGAGTGATCACTTAGCAAATAGTAACACTCTACACAAATTGCAATGAATTGGATATTAAACCAAAAATCCTCTAAATAGATACGATTTCTATTAAACTGGTTTAATACAGGACTAATTAAAAAATGGAGATATTTTTTTCATTTTTATTTATCATTCTAGAAAAACGCCCCTTAATTATAATTTATTGACCAACCAAGGATTTCTGAAATAGACAGAACTCCTAACTCTAAAACCTTAAGACATGAAAGTCATAAAACCAACTATATTAGAAATCTGTTCTTTCGTTATTGATTCTATAGCCAAAAAACTAAACAAAATTATAATTTCTAATCATCTCCTTAAGAAATTAAATTCTGCCCCACCTAATCTTCACCATATTTCACAAACGATCCCAGCAATATCTAGACAATATTGCAATAAAATTTTAACCAGAACTTAATCTAACAGTTATATGCTTTAAATAACATAATAATAGATCTCTCTATAAGTCTACTTCAATTTATTTTTTTAATAACCTAGGAGCTTTTAACTATGATTTGCTTCTAACTCTAAAACCTTTTAAACATGAAAGTCATAAAACTATTACTAGCAGTAATCTGCTTACTAACAACTAGTATTTACGCACAGGATTGGAATGGGATTGCGATTCCGGCAAATCCGCCTACAGGAATGATTTGGGAAATACAGCCTATATCAGATAGCTTTGATTACACCTCCTCAGGAGGAAATCGCCCTGATGAATTCACAAATAGATGGAACGATTTATACATTAATGGTTTCTCTGGACCCTCAGCTACATCATATCACAGAGATCACACATGGACTAGTGGTGGTAAATTGAATGTTCATGCAAACTGGGATTCAAACATACCAATTATATATACTGGTTGTATCTCATCAAAAGAAACTTTTGGCTATCCAATGTTTATGGAGTCAAGAGTAAAACTATCAAACTGTATGTTAGCCAATAACATATGGATGATAAGCACTGATGAAACTGAAGAACTGGACATGATCGAATCATATCCAAACAGCCAAGAAGGAAGAGAATGGTTAGACTCAAACATACATCTAAGTCATCATACTTTTATTCGACAACCATTTACAGATTACCAACCCAGAGATGAAGAAGAGGTATATGGCACCTGGTATTCTGAAACTGGAAGAGATACATGGAGAGGTGATTGGATAAGAATTGGTGTGTACTGGAAAAATCCTCATCATATAGAATATTATATCAATGGCAGATGGGTTCGAACAATAAAGAAGAATGAGCATTCATTCCTCGATCCAGATGGAAATATCTCTCAACACACTACTAGTTTTGACGCTATAGATAAATATGGTTATACGGGTGGTACAGGATTAAGCAAACCTATGCATATTGTCATCAATATGGAGCAGCAATCATGGCTAAGTGATTTAAACATCTACCCAACTCAGGAAGAATTAAAGGATGAAAATAACAAAAACATATATTTAGTTGACTGGATTAGAGTCTATAAAGGTGTTCCGATCGGTGGTGGTATTCCTGTAACTGACGTTACAATTAATCCTATTACTTTAAACCTAAGTCCTGGTCAAACTTTTGATTTAGATCACACTATAGTCCCCAGTAATGCAACCAATCAAATTGTAACATGGACTACAAGTAATAGTACTATCGCAACGGTTAATGGAGCTGGAGTAGTAACTGCAATATCAAATGGTACAGTAACTGCAGAAGTCACCACGCAAGATGGAAACCATATAGCTGTTTGTACCGTTACAGTTTCAGGTAGTGGAGGCAATATTCCTGTTACGGGAGTAACAGTATCTCCAACTAATTCAACTTTAAATATAAATCAAACCGTAGATTTAAATGAAACTGTAAGCCCAAATAATGCCACAAATAAATCGGTCACCTGGTCATCTTCAAATACTAATATAGCAACTGTAAACAATTCTGGATTGGTTAGAGCAGTTGCAGAAGGTTCTGCTGTTATTACTGTAAGCACACAAGATGGTAATAAAACTGCCAATGCTAACATTACGGTTAATGGCTCTACCTCTGGTAATGCTACTTTGGTTATCGAAGCAGAAAGCTTTACCAATACTGGAGGAACGTACAATGACGCCTTTGCTGGTGGACCTGGGTTAGGAGCTAATGTTTCGGGGTCAACGATCAACTTTGTAAATAAAGGTGACTGGATGGAGTATAGTCTCAATGTCACCCAGGCAGGCACCTATACTATAGAATATTTGATTACTACACCATCAAATGGAGCTCAAGTGCAATTTGTAATAGATGGCGCTATCGCATCTACTACGAATATCCCAAACAACGGTTCCTGGGACAACTATACAGCCCTTGCAGGAGGAACTGTTAATCTATCTGTAGGTTCACATACTATTAGAATAAATGCCTCTGGAAACAACGACTGGCAGTGGAATCTAGATAAAATCACACTTAGAACAGGCAATAATAGAATAAAATCCTTAGAAGAGATAATAGGTTCAGAAATTACAGTACATCCTAATCCAGCTATACATCAAATAACAATTTCTGGTTTAATATCTGGTGATTATAATATTGAATTATTTAATCTAATGGGTAGCAAAATAGCTCATAACAAATCTATATCAAAGGGTGAAGATATAAAGCTTCCTATTAATGAAATAGATTCTGGATTATATATTCTAAAAATAAGCAAAGAAGGTAAAACCAGCTTTAAATCAATCATTGTAAAATAAACAACTTTCATTATCTTCACTAAATTAATGGTTAAATTAATTCAGGAGCTTTTCAATATGATCTGCTCCTGTTTTTTTTAGCTAAAAACCTGTACTATATTTTTTCTACTTTAAAATACTCAAATAAAAAAACAGTGATTTTCGATTCAAAAATAGTAGTAAAACTCTTATCTAATCTTAGAAACAGTATCCTTTAACACAAAAACACAATGTACTACTAACCAAAAAAATCACATCATCCTTTACACACATAAGAAACCAACCTCTCCTTCTGCAAACTATATCTTTTATATTTTTAAATCAGTTTTTGAGATGTATTTTAAAAAATTATATACATTTGCATAAGCACTTATATAAATACTTATGTATAATGGAAGATAAATTACAACAATTTGGAGAATTAGGCTTAGGATCCAGGTTAAAACGGTTAAGTGAATTTATGATGAAAGAAATTCAGCTTGTATACACTGCCTGCGATATTGATTTTGACCCCCATTTATTTCCAATATTCAAGGTCATTATTGATCAGAAAGTTGCAACCACTACTGATATTCAAGAAAAACTACTATACACACAACCTGCTATCACCCAAGCTCTTAAAAAACTAATGGATAAAAAATTAATCTCATATAAAACTGATGCTTCTGATAAAAGAAAGAAGTTTTTTAGATTATCCAAAAAAGGAAAGGAAATGCATCAGAAAATGATTCCGCTATGGGCAGTGATCGATCAACAGATTAAATGGCTTACAGAGGGAAGTGCAATAAGTCTACTACATCACCTTAGCCATCTAGAAAATCAATTACATATAAAATCGTTAAGTACCCGAATTCTTGAAATCTATAAAAATCCTTCTTTATGAGCACTGTAAAAAACATATCAATAATCCCCTTTGATTCAAAATACGCAAAAGACTTTGCTAGTCTTAATATAGAATGGATAAAAAAATATTTTGTGGTAGACCCACTAGACATTGAATTATTAGAAGAGTGTAAAAAAAACATTATCAACAAGGGAGGATACATTTTTTTTGCCAAAGCTGATAACAAAATTGTAGGGACTTTTTCTCTCATCAAAATAGAAGATGGTATATATGAATTAGGGAAGATGGCTGTTTCTCCAAAATTTCAAGGTTTTAAAATAGGGCAACAGCTAATTCAATTTTGTATTAGTTTTTCAAAAGATCAGGCCTGGATAAAACTGGTATTGTATTCAAATAGGATTCTGGAAAATGCTATTTATATCTACAAAAAACATGGTTTTAAAGAAGTTCCAATAGAGAAAAATCCACTTTATCAGCGAAGTAATATCAAAATGGAATATATATTATAAAGAAAGTATTTCTTTTCACAACTGTTACCAATAAAAAAACATTCATGAAAACATTAATAAGACCAGCTGAAATAAAGGACATAGATAAAATTTTGGAAATTGTTAATTATGAAATTGTCAATTCCACTGTTTTATATGATTATAAAGAAAAGACATATCAACAACAACTGTATTGGTTTGAGCAAAAGAATCTTGACGGAATGCCTGTAATTGTGGTTGAAAATCAAGGCGGAGTTATTGGGTTTGGGACTTATAGAATTTTCAGACCATGAGCGGCTTATCAATTTAGTGTCGAACATTCAATTTATGTAAGTAAAAACGTAAGAGCTAATGGGATTGGAGTTTTGATTTTCATAAAAAATTTAGTTTCGAAGAAATTGGAACATTTAAAGAAATTGGATTTAAGTTTAATAAATGGTTGGATTTACGATTTCTTCAGCTTTTTTTGGAATAAAAATGGAACAAATTAAAAGGAATCTTTATTCTGCTAGAATTTAAAAAATTAGAGGTGGGTATTTAAATACATATCTTTAAGGTTAATAAATATGTGTTTTTATGGATGTTTTTAAAGGTCAAAATCTTCTAGAGTTCTCTGATCGATTCAAAAGTGATAAGGATTGTAAGGAATATCTAGCTTCAATTAAGTCAAAAAGTAGCTTTATATGTACTAGATGTAATCATACTGCATATCAAAAGCGCAAAGATTTTGCTAGACATTGTAATGTATGTAATCATATTGAATCTGCTACTGCCAATACGCTATTTCATAAGGTGAAATTTGGGATTAGAAAAGCTTTTTTTATCTGTTTTGAAATGGCTACATCTACTAAAAGTTTATCAGCAAGTTATATGGCTGTTCGTTATGGTATCACTGAAAAAACGGCTCGACTTTTTATGCATAAGGTTAGAGAAGCAATGTCTTCAAGTGGTAATAATCCTATGGATGGTAATGTCCACGTGGACGAATTTGTTCTTGGAGGGAAGGATGAAGGTAAAACAGGAAGGAGCTATGACACTAAGAAAAAGAAAGCTATAACAGCTGTACAACTTACTGAAGATGGAAAAGTCAAGAGAATGTATGCTATGAAAATTGAGGATTTCTCTGCACAATCTTTACAATACATATTTGTAAATCACATAAGTAGAGATGCTAAAGTGACAACTGATAAGTGGAGAGGATATAGACCTATAGCTAAAGCCTATGATATTACTCAAATAGAAAGTAACAAAGGTCTCAACTTTAAAGCACTTCACACAATGATACATCAAGTCAAATCCTGGATAAGAACAACATATTCTTGGGTCAGTGATGATAATCTAAACAGATATTTTAATGAATTCTGTTTTAGAATAAATAGATCACAAAGCAAAGCAACTATATTCAATAATCTAATAACAAAAATGGTCATAGCTGATAAAATAAATCAAGCAGAATTGATATGTAATTAACTACTGACCTCTATAAAAAATAATAGAATTTGAGTTAAAAGTCGCGTAAATAAGAATCTCACCATTAAACTTCTCACAGAAACGTAATTGATAGCCTCTCATCATACACTCTTTCAAAACCAGAACTTTGTAGATATTGAAGAAGCCATCTTAGATTAAGCAAATCATCCCACAAAAAATTATAATAATTAATCTAAATTGGTTTTACCAACTCATAATGAAAGAAAAATTATCAAATTGAATGACTTTCCAAAATGATATGGAGAAAAATCATATTTCGGTACCTTCAGCAGAACTAGAGAGATTCGGTTTTTCTATCAAAACTCAATATTCTCTATATAATCTCCCATTACTAGAAGTGGTATGATTTTTTATATCGAAATTCACATTAATTATAAATTTTTTTGATCACCACATAATTCTTACCATAATTATTATTCTAATATCCCAAGTCATTCACTCGGCAAACAATGGCATCTATTGATTTCCGCAATAGATTTAAAATTCACTCATATTACTACATAAGAATCACAATAATTCAAGTTTACAAATTAATAGGGGTAACAAAACAATTGCGATCGACATAAACAAAGTATGAACGTAAAAAACCAAGATTCCTCCTTTATTAAAAAAACAGGAAGTGAAAAATTAGAAGTATTATCAATAAAAGGACAATCATTGTCTTTTCCTAAACATTTTCATGAGTCATATTGTATTACGCTTGTACTTCAAGGGATACAATGCACAAAACTAGGGAGTAATACTATATTTACATCTCCAAATAATTTATCTATAATTAATCCTTATGAGGTGCATTCGAGTTCTTTTTTGCATCCGAATGCACATTTCTATACCATATACATAAGTCCTAAAACAATAGAATCTTACTCAAATAACTTGATACAATTTCAAAATGACCCAATATATGATATTGATCTAAACTCAACATTCATTGATATTATAAAGAAAATAAAAGTTAATGATGTAATCTCTACATCAAAAGTTTTAAATTACTTTATTGAAAATCTAATTAAATATAAAAAAACCATTAATACTAGTCCGACATTTACCATACCATGGCAAAATGCCTCGGATTTTATAAACAACAATCTAGAAAGTTCTATAAAAGTATCAGATCTCGCGACAATAGCAGGTATTAATAAATATAATTTTGCAAAACAATTTAAAAACACATCTGGCATGTCCCCTATGCACTACATCTTAATGAAACGAGTTTTTGAAGCTAAGAAGAAAATTAAACCATCGACAAACCTTTCTCAACTCGCTTACGAGTATAATTTTGTAGACATGTCTCATTTCTCCAGGCATTTTAAACGCTTTGTCGGGCTTTCTCCTAAACAATACCAAAAAGTATTATTCTAACATTACCAAGATTGTACAAGTATTTATTGTTTTTTATAGTTTTCTTTAAAGACAATTAGTATTAATTTAAATCATATATAACATGAAAAAACAAAAATCTATTGACTTATTACTAAACAGTCTGGAAAATCAAAAGGAAGCTGTCAAAATTGATGAAAACGGTAAAACAATCCAATACTGGTGTGGAACTGGTGGCGGATATGCTGGTGATGAACTTGGAGCTCACCCTTAAAACATTGAAAACCATTAATTAATCTTAAAACTTATAAGGCTACTATATCAAATAGTAGCTTTTAAACTTTTAACCCATGCACTTAATTTTTTCTGAGTATATTGATTTTTCTTCAAATAGAGTTATCGATTGGTTAATATATTACGATCAAAAATATCAAAAATACATAGGACAACCAAAAACTGGAGATCATTTTAGATTTGATAACAAGATCATCACAGCTTGTTTTGGAGGTACTGATGATGAAGAATCATTTATGATTAAAGATAACAACCAAGAAATCGATTTTGAATCAGTATGGTTTAGAAGACCTGTTCATAATACCAATTCATTTTTGTTTGATATTGAACACAACTACAAAGGAAGCTATCCAAAAGGTTTATTAGTTGATACTATACATAAAAGAGAGAAGGTGTTATGGGATTTTCTTGGGTATAAACTGAAAGAAAAACATCATCAAGGTTCATTTGAAGTAGTAGAATTGAATAAACCTATTATTTTAAAAAAAGCCCAAAGTCTTGGACTAACTATACCCAAAACATTAATTACAAATTCAAGGCAAGATCTTGAAATTTTCTTTAAAAATTGTAATAATAAGATAATTACAAAATCTCTTGGTTCTGTAATTCCTGGTTATGAACAAAAACCACAAGACATGAATTATCTTTCATTTTATCAATTAACAAAATTAATAGACAATCTAGAAAATACTCCCAAATTATTTGCTCCATCTTTATTTCAAGAGTACGTAGATAAAGAATATGAAATAAGAACAATTTTTCTTAAAGGAAAGCTATATTCGGCTTCTATCTTTAGTCAACTTAACGAACATACTAAAGTGGATATGCGTAATAGATCCGCAAATCATCCTACTCGATATATTCCGTATCAATTAGATAAAAAAATCGAAATCAGTTTAATCAAATTGATGAAAAAACTAAATCTCGACTACGGAGCTATAGATATTGTAAAAGGTATAGATGGAAGGTATTATTTTTTAGAGATTAATCCTGTTGGACAATATGGTGATGTATCTTTACAATGTAACTATTATCTCAACAAAATAATAGCAGAAGATTTAATTAAGAATTTTAATGATGATAGATCAATCTAAAAAATACAAGGACCTTATTGACATACCCGAAAGTGAATCTGTTCCTTTTGACATACATTATATTTGTATAACCGAAAAAAAAAGTAGTAATCAAGATGTAAAATTTGCATACATGAAAAAATATAAATCCCTTGGAGTAATTTCAGATTTTTACAAAAAAAATTCTAATATTATTGACACAAATTAATGGATACAAATTTTCTACTATTCCCTTCCTGTATCAGTGTAGGGGGGTATTCTAATAGTCTTATAATGGATCTTGATAACGGAACTTTTATTGAAATTCCTAATCTACTCCAAGAAATACTTTCTATTGACCTTAAACAAAACACTATAGAGGAAATTAAATCTATATTTGATAACAAATATAATGAAGGTATTGACAGTTATTTTCAGTTTTTGGTCGATAACGAATATGGTTTTTTTACACAAAAAACTACTTCTTTTAAAAATCCACAGAAGGTTTTTTATTCTCCATATAAAGTTATTTCATCAGTTTTGTCATTTGACAGGACAAGTATTTACAGTCTACCCGAAGTACTAAAACAATTGGAAAACCTCTCTTGTCAACTAATTCAAATACGATTATTTGACTTTATTGATCTACAATTATTAGAAAAGTATCTTCGTACAATAAAAGAAAGTAGCATAAGGAAAGTAGAAGTACTAATTCCTATGAATTATAAGTTGACCGAAAAGGAGCTTGTTAAGTTCGCCAATAATTTCCCTAGAACAAGTCTAATTATTTATGGCTGTGACACAAAAAAGAGGTTAAAAACCTCAGAAAATCCCAAAAAAGAAATTATATACACAACTAACAAACTGACTAAAGATTCAAAAGAAATTTATTCTATCAAATCATTTATTATAAATCATCAAATGTATTATGAAGCTCTACAATATAATACGGGATTACACAGGAAGGTTTGCATAGATACTAATGGAAATGTCAAAAACTATTTATCACACCATAAATCCTATGGCAATATATCAAAAGATAGTATTGTAGATATCATCTCAAAAAAGAGTTTTCAGACAAAATATTACATTCATAATGACATGATTGAGAAATGCAAAGATTGTCAATTTAGATATATGTGTTTAAGTAATTCTGATATAAAATTTGAGAAAAATAAGTATTACAAAATTGACACTTGTAACTTTGATCCTTATAACAATAGTTGGAATTAAGTTGTTGTTTTATGAGAAAAAAGTTCAAACATTATAAACAACCCAACATCATGGATTGTGGGGCAACTTGTTTAAGAATGATTGCAAAGTTTTATAACGTTCATATTTCTCTTGACCGATTAAATAGAATTGTTGAAACTACTAGAGAAGGAATCAACTTTGAGATGCTTAGCAACGCAGCCGACAAAATTGGCTTTAGAACAATTGGATTAAAAATAGATACTTTAACACTATTCAACGATGCTCCTCTCCCTTGTGTTGTTACTTGGAATCATAATCATTTTGTGGTAGTTTATAAAATTAAAAAAGATAAAGTATATATTGCTGATCCCGCTTTAGACCTCCTAACTTATAGCAAAAAACAATTTATTCAAAACTGGATTGGGTATTCTGCAGATGAGACCACAAAAGACGGATTAGTAATGCTATTCGAACCAACTCCAAAGTTATTGGAAAACAATTATAATGAGCCCGAAAAACAAGATTTTAAACATATTTTCAAATATCTATTCATACATAAAAAATTTCTGGTACAATTAGCCATTGGTGTTATAGCAGGAAGCATTCTTAATCTTATATTTCCTTTTTTAACTCAAAGCATTGTAGATATTGGAATTAAGAATATGGATTTAAATTATATTTATCTTATATTATTAGCTCAAATATTTATTTTCCTAGGAAAAATAAGCGTCGATATTCTACGAGGGTGGATTTTACTTCATCTGAGTACAAGAATTAACATTTCTCTTGTTTCAGATTTTTTCGTCAAACTTATGAATCTTCCAATTTCATATTTCGACACAAAGGTAACAGGTGATATTCTTGAACGTGTAGGAGACCATAAAAGAATCGAAAATCTACTTACAAATTCTCCTTTATCAATCTTTTTAGCTTTTATCAATATTATAATTTTCGGAATTGTTCTTGCTCTCTATAGCTTTAAAATATTCACAATATATACAATAGGAAGCGTCCTTTATTTTATTTGGATATTTATCTTTATTAAAAAAAGAAGAATAATTGACATGCATCAATTTCGATTAATCGGTGAAGAAAAGACAAAAATTATTGAGCTTATAAATGGAATGCAAGAAATTAAACTTTTAAATGCAGAAAAAGAAAAAAGATGGAGTTGGGAATTCATAAAAGCTAGATCATTTAGATTAGAAATCAAAAAACTTTCTCTAGAACAACTTTTAAACATTGGATCATTAATTATTAATGAACTTAAAAATATTATTATAATTTACATAGCATCAAAATTGGCTATTCAAGGTGATATTACTTTAGGAATGATGTTATCCATAATGTATATTATAGGTCAATTAAATGGCCCATTAAACGAAATTCTTAAAATAAGCTATTCTGTTCAGGATGCAAAAATAAGCATTGAACGACTAAATGAAATTCACAAATTAAATAGCGAATATGATGAGAATAAATCAACGTGTGAGTTATTTGATATAAGTCAAGATATCCATATTAAGAACCTATCTTTTAATTATCCTGGAAGAACAACAAATGTCCTTAAAAACATTAATTTAATAATACCTTCAAACAAAACGACCGCAATAGTAGGAGCTAGTGGAAGTGGTAAAACTACACTTATAAAATTGTTGTTGAAATTTTATATTCCAAAAAATGGACTAATTAGCTTAGACAGTATAAATTTGAAGAATATTTCGCAAAAATCATGGAGAAATCAACTTAGCATTGTTATGCAAGATGGTTACATTTTTAATGATACCATTGCTAGAAATATCGCCCTAGGAAAAGGTGACATTGATAAAAAAAAATTATCCCAAGCAGTTGATGTAGCTAATATTAAAGAGTTCATAGAAAGATTACCACAAACTTATAACACTCCCATTGGAGATGATGGTGTTGGTATCAGTGGTGGAGAAAAACAAAGAATACTTATTGCAAGAGCAGTTTATAAAAATCCTTCACTAATGTTTTTTGATGAAGCTACAAGCGCTTTAGATGCAAACAACGAAAAAAAAATCACGGAAAATCTTAACTTCTTTTTTAAGAATAAAACTGTTGTCATCATTGCACATAGGTTAAGCACCGTAAAAAATGCTGATCAAATTGTTGTTTTAGAAAAAGGAGAAGTTGTAGAAACAGGAAATCATAATAATTTAAGTAAAGCAAGGGGGAAATATTATCACTTAGTAAAAAATCAACTCGAATTAGGGGTATAAAATAACACAACAGTCAAATCACTTTTTTAAAAAGGGGGAAATACCCCCTTTTTATCAATCAGAATTAATCCCCTGGCACACAAGACCTCCATTGACAAGGCTTACTATCAGAGATTTGCATTCATCTGATTATAACAAAAGCCTGTTTTATTTTTTTAAAACTACAGAATAATAGTATTTTTATTCAAAAGGAACACCTCTTCTTATATTGGAAAATTATTAATCCTACCAATAAAAGTATCAGGAAATTTTTACCATTATTCTAGAGAGGTTCCAAAACAAAAATTGTGACATACCCCAACTATTAAAACTTTAAATTAAATGACAATATTCAAAAATCTAACAAATCACGTAAACATCTTAAAAACATCTAAAAATGGACAGAAAAACTAATTCAATCGGATACCTTCCTGTAATTATTATCACAGCGATCATTACGGCAATCATCATGTATATTATATTATGCAAATTGAAACCAGACCCACCAATAGTTGATACTCCAGAAGAAATTATTTCTCTAGAAGATGCCAAAGAACTCTATACCAGTTATACAAAAAATCGTGCCTGTATAATTAAAGCCTATGAAGCTAAGGACAGCACCGTAACAGCTCTTTGTTCATCAGAAAGAAAACCTGATCCAAATTTTGTTCCTTCCAGAGCTTTTGATCTGGACAAAAAATTTCTGGAACAATATATTGCATATGTTAATCAGGTTACTCCTGATACTGTTGATATTACAGGGTATCGCTTATATCTGGGTAATTATCCTGATAAAGAAAAATTTGAAGATGGTAAACCAATACCGGACCCTAGAAGAAATACTTTTTTTATTGCACCAACAACCTTACTTGAAAATGAAACCCGGGGATTTACTTTTGTTGACAGAAACAATGATGGGATAAATGAAATCCTTTTCTTGGAGAATGAATTTGAGTATAGAACATCAACACCAAATCAAAGTCCTTCTAAAGTAAAAATTAATACTGCAAGTTTCTTTTCATTCTCAAGTCAATCTGGTGGAGGGCAAAGTACAATTGCAAATGAAGTAGGAGGATACCCACCTAACATTCAGTAGTAACCTATAAAAATAATGGCCTATTTATCTCATCTAAGAACATTTATTATAATATTCCAATTTCTTATTGCGATAATTGGTTCTATATATTTCTACAAATACAAAAAAACTTTTTTAAAATATTTTTTAATAGTACTTTGGTATGTTGCCATTAATGATTTACTAGGTTTTTTTTTAAGAAATAACGATTATAAAGTTGAAATCTTATATAACATATATTATTTGGTTGTTTTTAACTATTTAATGTTTTTGTTTAGAAACTATGTAACCAGGAAAAGTCATAAGAAATTGATATCGTCCTTCATATGTATTTATACTCTATCTTTTCTCATCAATGGTTTTTTTGAGAATTACATAATTCAATTCTCAAGAGCTCCTTATATAATTGGAGCTAGTTTCTTAGTAATCAGTATAATAATTTATTATATTGACATTTTAAACTCAGAAAAAGTATTATATGTTAACAAAAATTTACTTTTTTGGATTAGTACTGGAGTCATAATCTATTATTGCGGAAATATTCCCTATAAAATTGTACGAAGCTATGCCAATCAATTGCGAGATGTTCCGGTTGAGTTTTTAGTTCTTTGTATTTTAACTATTGTTATGAATCTTTGTTTTATCATTGGCTTTGTATGGAGCGACAGCAAGCAGCAATACTAATAGCAAGTATCATTCTTGTGGTAATCATCATTTTTTTGATTACATTATTTAGCATTTTTCAAAAAAGGAAGAATAGCTTGTTATTACAACAAAAAGAAGCTGAAAAAAAATTTGAAACTGCTATTGCAGAGACTCAAATTGAAATCAGAGAAGAGACCCTACGAAATATTAGCTGGGAGTTACATGATAATATTGGCCAGCTACTCACGCTGGCCAAAATACAAGTAAATATAGCTCAGGATGATCCAGATAAGCTAGAAGAAGTTACTGATACTATTACAAAAAGTCTTACCGAGTTACGATCATTGTCAAAATTAATTAACCCTGATGCCTTAAAAAGTCTTAGTCTTACAGAAGCTATAACACTCGAGATAGAGCGTTTTAATCGTTTACAATTTATAAAAGCAACAATAACGAGCAATGAAGAAATAGAGGTTATAGATGATAAAGTAGAGATTATTATTTTTAGAATCTTACAAGAGTTTTTTACCAATACTATAAAACACTCTAAAGCTTCAAACCTGGATGTTAATGTACATTATGATGAGGAAAAAATAATTATACATGCAAAAGATGACGGAATCGGTTTTGATGGTATGAATACAACTACCAAACAAGGTATTGGTTTATCTAATATGCAAAGCCGAGGAAAACTAATAGACGCCAATGTAAAATTAACCTCCGAAAAAGGAAAAGGAACATCAATAACACTAACCTATCACTATAAAAAAGAAAAGTTGACCGCATTAGATGACGAAGACTATTAATTTTGTAACTTGAATACCGATAATCGTCAAATCAAGGGGTCTTTCTAAACAATAAAAAATAACAGTAAATCTGTGTTATGCCGAACTTATTTTCAGCATCTCATAGTGTACATAAAATTAATGCTTAATAACTCGATGTAAAAGATTTTAAAAGTAAAAGCCGTCAAATCAAGAGGTTTTTGGTATTAATTTCTAGACACCACTCGAGTGACCAAAGAAAAATTGTATCAGAATTAGGCTTTTACAAGAAAATTACTTGTCGTTGGTGGTTCTACCGAGCCTAGTGCAATGTATTCTATCGATAGAAGAAACACTAATTTTCTTACATCGAACTCTGGTTAAAAACAAGTTTAGATTGACAAGCAAATTATTATGTACGTCGATATTCATTATTAAAATAATTTAGCACATAATATATAAAACACAAGTCATGAAATACTCAGTAGTTATAGTAGAAGATCACATCTTACTATCTCAGGCACTTTCCGGTTTAGTAAACGGATTTGCAAAATTTAAAGTTTTATATATCTGTAAAAATGGGAAAGAGCTTTTAACGAGGTTTAAAGATCCAAAAAACATCCCTGATGTTGTTCTTATGGATATCAATATGCCCATTATGAATGGAATTGAAACTACAGCTGCTCTAAAAGAGCAGTACCCACAGGTTAAGGTGCTGGCTCTTTCTGTAGAAGAAGATGAAAAGACAATCCTAAAAATGTTGAGAGTGGGAGCTAAAGGATACCTCTTAAAAGATACCGAAAAAAGCATTCTCGAGAACGCTCTAGTAGAAGTACAGGAAACAGGATTTTATCACACCAAAGATGTGACTAATTTGCTACTAGGTACACTAAATCCAAAAAAAGAAAATACCGTTATACTTAAAGATCGGGAAATCGAATTTATTAAGCACGCTTGTACTGAAAAAACATATAAAGAAATTGCTAATGATATGTGCTTAAGTCCAAAAACTATTGAAGGTTACAGAGATTCAATTTTTGAAAAACTAAACCTTAAAAACAGAACCGGTTTGGTTATCTATGCAATTAAAAATAAATTATTTATTCCTTAACATCTTTTTGCCTTTTTTTCATTTCAACCCTTCGATATAACTCTGGGTCAGCTATAGACTGGAATCTATTACAAATATGCTATTGCCCTACAGTTTCTAATTCAACAGAAATTGTAAAAAAACAAGGGCGAATAAAAACCTTATCAATATTTTCTATATAATCACGTTATATTTTTTAGGGATTTTTAAATACAAAAAACTACCTTTATACATATTATAATTACTTTTGGCGCGTTTATTGATGAAAGCAAAAAAAGAAACAAGAAAACCAAAAAATTAATTCTTTTATACTCTAGTATAAAGTATAATCAATTACAGAACCTAATCTTCTGACTTTCTTGTTTATACCTTTTGTTGTTTGAATTTATTGAAAAAGAAGATCACTTTTTTTATTTCTGTGAAGAAAAAACCAAGCAGAGCTACAGTTTACTTTTATACAGGAACTAAGATAAAAAAGAACGATTTATTACTGTAAACTCAGAGAATTAATGGTATCAATGGCTTTTTTAAACGAACTAACCATCTTGTACTTCAACAAAAGCAGTGTACTTACTTGTTTTTGTAAGTAAAGGAATATTGATTTTTTTATGCTAAAACAACAACTAAATTTTAAATTATCTCAGAAACTTTCTCCACAACAAATCCAGTTGATGAAGTTGATTCAACTTCCTACCCAAGCATTTGAACAACGTTTGAAACAGGAGATGGAAGAAAACCCTGCTCTGGATGATCGCAAAGAAAAAGGAGACGAATATGAAGACACATTTAGCAATGAAAATACCGACGACGACGACTACGGAACCGAAAAGATTGAGGCAGAAATCAATGTAGATGAATATTTAAGTGACGACGAAATCCCTAATTATAGATTAAGCACTAATAATTATAGCACCGATGATGAAGAAAAAAGTGTACCCTATGCTTCAGGAACATCTTTTCATCAACACCTCATTAATCAATTAAACACCTATAGGTTTGATAGCGAAGAAAGAGAAATAGCAGAATTTCTGGTAGGTAGCATAGATGAAAGTGGTTATATCAGAAGATCTTTATCTGATATTTTGGATGACCTTGCATTTACACAAAATGTATATACAACTGAAGAAAAAATAGAGAGCATCTTACAAATCGTACATCAACTAGACCCTGCGGGTGTTGGCGCTCGTAATCTGCAAGAATGCCTTTGGATTCAGTTAGACAGAAAAGAAACAACTATACCTATAAAACTTGCATCGAATATATTAAAAAAGGCATTTGATCATTTTAGCAAGAAACATTATGATAAACTCTTGGTAAAGTTTGATATTACCGAAGATGATCTAAAAGATGCTATTGAAGAGATTGAACATCTCAATCCAAAACCAGGAGGAGCATATGCTGGCAATAATCGCTTAATAGAACACGTAGTTCCTGATTTTACCATTCGAATTGTAGAAGGAGAATTAGAACTTACTTTAAACGGCCGTAATGCTCCAGAACTACATGTCTCGAGTGAATACAACAACATGCTTCAAGGATATAAAGCAAGTAAGGAAAAGTCAAAATCGCAAAAAGACGCAGTATTATTTATCAAACAAAAATTAGATGCTGCAAAATGGTTCATAGAAGCTGTTAAACAAAGGCAACAAACACTTTTTATTACCATGAGTGCAATAATGCACTATCAAAAAAGTTATTTTCTTAGTGGAGACGAACGAAATCTTAAACCGATGATTTTAAAAGACATTGCAGATGAGATCAACATGGATGTAAGTACAGTTTCTAGAGTAGCAAATAGTAAATATGTTGACACACCTTATGGAACAAAACTTATCAAAGAATTCTTTTCTGAATCCATGACCAATGATCAAGGTGAAGAAGTCTCTACCAGAGAAATAAAAAAAATACTGGAAATAACTATAGGAGATGAAGACAAGAAAAAACCGTTAACGGATGAAAAACTTGCCAAAATGCTCAAGGAAAAGGGATATCCTATAGCCAGAAGAACCGTAGCTAAATATAGAGAGCAATTAGACATTCCTGTTGCCAGGCTAAGAAAGAAAATTTAATGAACTTTTTTCTAAGAAGTGTTTCATATATTTTACATCCTTTATTGATGCCTTTTATAGGTGCAATAATTTATTTTAAAACAGCTCCAAGGTTTTTTTCCGATGAGATTATACGAGCCAAAGTTTTTGGAATAGTTGTCCTTACTATTCTAATACCCATTGTATTATACTTTTTATTAAAAAGAACAGGAACCATTAGTTCGATACATCTTGAAAATGTAAAACAACGTAAAATCCCGTTATTACTACAATCTATTTTACTGATTATAGTAATCAAAATGATCATTGATGTTTACCACTATCCAGAATTGTACTTTTTCTTTTTGGGAATTCTATTCTCTTCCTTAAGCGCAGTTTTTATGGTACTATTTAACATTAAAGCAAGTCTCCATATGATAGGAATTAGCGGCATAACTATGTTTACAATTACACTGAGTATTCATTTTGGACTTAATCTAACCTTACTAATTGCTGCATTAATGATTTTCAATGGCTTAGTAGCCACATCAAGACTACATTGTAAAGCACACAGCAATTTAGAACTTATTCTGGGGTTTTTGATCGGGGTGATTCCCCAGCTTACTTTGGCCAACTTCTGGTTATAAAATATAGAACATCAAACCGATTTTAGCTGTATTTAGCCCTACAGATTCTCCATCGATCACTGCATCGTCATTAAATAATGAATTTACACTATAGTAGAAGTGAAAGTTGAAGGTATTCCAGCCAAAAGTAAAAGTAGCTCCGATTCTCCATCGATTTAATTCTTCAACTTTTGTTTGTTTTACTTCTCCAACAGATCCTTTAAACCTTGACTGAAAAGAATATAAATACCCCATTCTGATTCCTGTATAAATTCTATAAAACTTGTGGGTTTCGGGAGTAGAACTACGCCATCTAAATTCTAAAGGAGCTTCAACTAAATGAGTTGCAAATCTATTAGTACTAAAATCGACATCATCCAAACTAATAAAAATTCCTTGTTCTGTTTCTTCTTCCTCTCCTATAAATAAATTCTGATTATATACATTTAATGAATACCCCAAACCTAAACCAATTGCAACATTTCGCCTTTTATTTATAGGAATATCCCTTATAAATCCCAAATGCAATCCACCTGAAAAACCAGACTGACTAATATCTTTAGGCATATTCAACAGCAGATTATAAGTTACTCCCACATAAAATTGATCTTCTCGATATAGGGAATCTATTTCTATTTTCTGATCAGTATCTTGCTCTGTTTCTTGTCCTAAAGAAACAAACATACATGAGTAACAAATGACAAATACAAACAATCTTTTCATAGTGTTCACTAAAATAAATCTATTTCTTTAAAAATTAGGAAAACTTGATAAAAACAAGGCCTAAATTATTAAAAATCCTGCCCAAGGACAGGATTTGGTTTTAAATTATGCGCACTTCAAACCTTATTGATTAAAATTATCTTTGGCTTGACCTGTATTAGTTGTATAATTGATCTTAAGCGCCTGTATAGCTCTTAATTCCTTTTTTATATCTCCTACAAGACCCATTTTGGTTTCTTTATCCACTTTTAATGAAGTAATCAGAAAAGGAACCTCTGCTGGTCTTTTAAGCGTTCTTTCTGCTAGGATAAACGTTTTTATATCCTTGATGTTTGCAAATTTATCATTAAGCTGAATTCTAGCCTCAGTGCCCATATCTGTATATCTAGAACTAGGTTTTCCTGCATAAATATTCATAACTAGCTTTGTATCCAGTTTTTCGACTTGATCTGCATACGGTAATACATTTTGTATCATCAATGTATTCTGACGCATTACCGTTGCCACCATAAAGAAAAAAAGTAACATAAAAACAATGTCTGGTAATGAAGACGTTGAGATTTCTGGCAATTGATTGTTTTTCTTATTTTTAAACTTAGACATGATTACAAAATTTAGGTTATTATTGATTTCTTGGTTCAGCTTCAGAAAGTTTTTCTGGATACATAGATTGAATTTTTTTAATTCGCTCTCTTAATTTTGGTTTATCACCACCATAACGTCCATCGATCAAATTTTTCTTCATTGTTACAAATGAAACACCATACAATCGTTCTGCTTCCCTGTTACGCAATTCTGTATAGGCAGCTACTAATTTATTTTGAACCGCTATATAGGTTTCATAATTAGTTTCACGACTATTAACAAGAGAGATAACTGCTTTGTTTGGGTGATCAGAAGATTTTATATCCTTAGCTCCTCTGCAATAGCTACATGTAAGATCTCTTGCCCCTCCGCCATTATCCAAAAATTCAATTGCAGCTTTCTTGAGATCCCGAATATCCATCAAAGTACCTTCTACTAATAGTTGATTAAGTTGATTTAATTCAACTTGAAAAAGATTCTTTTTCTTGATTATAACTTCAGGAGAATCCTCTATCAGAGGAGGCAATTTTCTCATTATTCCATAATCTGTTTCTATAGTAGTAGAAACCAAAAAAAAGATGAGTAATAAAAATGCGATATCTGCCATAGATCCCGCATTAACACTGGGTGCTAATCTTCTTACCATAAAAAAAATATTTAGTTAATAATTATTTACAAAATCAGCAAACCATGATTATGTGTGATAAGAAGTATATAGAAGAAAAACATATTGGAGCTGCAACTCTTTTATCCAAATATTCAATATCACTTTTGGAAGGTTAGATATTGATGTATATGTAAAATGTAAATCACAGTTATCAACATATTTGGATCAATTGTCATGCCAACATTTTGATAATACGATGAATATGTATTTACAGAAGTTTATAAACTAAAAAAACCTGCCAAAAGGCAGGTTTTTTTATCTAATCAGAATATTATATAGCGCTTTTACTTTAGATTATCGGTTGCACTACCTGTTCTGGTAGTATAATTAATCTTAAGTGCTTGAACATCTCT
Organism: uncultured Aquimarina sp.; assembly: GCA_947498785.1. Classification (GTDB taxonomy): domain Bacteria; phylum Bacteroidota; class Bacteroidia; order Flavobacteriales; family Flavobacteriaceae; genus Aquimarina. Next base: position 169,135 of record CANMLS010000006.1, read on the forward strand.
TAACTCACTTTTGATATCTCCAACGAGTCCCATATTGGTCTCCCCATCAACTTTTAAAGCTGTTGTCAAAAAAGGAATCAATTCCTCTCTTTTAGATGCTCTTTCTGCCAAAATAAATGCTTTTATATCAGCTACTTCAGCAAACTTATCATTAAGCTGTATTCTAGCCTGAGTACCTGCACTAGCAGCATATCTCGAACTAGGTTTTCCAGCATAAATATACATTACCAAATCTTTTTTATCTAATTTTTCAATTTGATCCGCAACAGGTAATTTATTTTCTATCATCAATGTATTTTGACGCATTACCGTTGCCACCATAAAGAAAAACAATAACATAAATACAATATCTGGTAACGAAGCTGTAGAAATTGCAGGTAATTCACCGCCGCTTTTCTTTTTAAACTTAGACATAAGAATATTTGTTTTACGTTATTTTATTTTTTTGGTTCTGCCTCTGAAAGTTTTTCAGGAAACATAAATTGTATCTTCTTGATATCTTCCTTTAAGGATTCTTTACTTCCAGTATAATTAACATCCTTTACATCTTTTTCCATTTGAACAAAAGATTTACCAAAAAGACGTTGAGCTTCTCTATTACGAAGAGTTGTATATGCTGCTACCAATTCATTTTGAACTGCAATATAAGTAGCATAATTAGTTTCTCTGTTATTACGTAAAGAAATTACCGCTTTTGTGGGATTATCAGATGAAGATGGATTTTTAGCTCCTTGACAGAACGTACATCCATCAGCTCCTTTTCCACCACCATTATCCAAAAATGCGATTGCTGCTTCTCTAAGGTCTTTCAACTCCATAGGAGCTTCCTCAACCAATAAGTCATTATTCTTATTCAATTCTACAACAAAAATATTTTTTTCTTTTAGAATTGGTGGCTCCACATTATCCTCTTGTGGAGGTGGAAGTTTACGGCTAATACCGCTATCTGTTTCGATAGTTGTAGTAACCAGGAAGAATATAAGAAGTAAGAATGCAATATCTGCCATAGATCCTGCATTTACCTCTGGTGCTGCTCTTCTTGCCATAATTATTTACCTATTAATTTTTTAACACCCGAAAGAAACATCAATCCAACTGCAATCGCAGCTAAAAAATAAAATGTATACAATCCAGTTCCTACCCACTTAGATTCACTTGCAGAAAGTATCTCTCCATCTTTTAGTGGGGTTTCTACGCCATCAGCCAATACAAAACCAATTATTGCAATGACAACAAAAGCGACAATACCTATTGCAGTATTTTTAAGACTTGATGGGTTTTTGGCCATAGTCGAAAACACAGCAATTAAAGTAGCCATAATAGTGATAACAAAAACCACCAAAGTAAGCATATATATCGGAGTTACTGAAGGTGCTGCTATTTCTAAAGGAAGTTCTCTTGCTTCAGAAACACCATTTTCATCCATTAAGGTGCCTATTGAACTACTCATAAGATACCAAAGGACTATCCCTAAGACTCCTACTCCTAGCACAACATATGATAATATTTTAGAAATTTTCATGTGTCTGTATTTTTAAAATTTAGAATACGTGATAGTATTCTGTTAAACAATAATAATATATAAATAGTTGTATAAAATCAATCTTTATACAAAATAGAAGTATCTAAACTTCTATTTTCTATATATCTATTATTTCTTGTTTTTGTAAGATACTAACATATCGATTAAAGTAATCGAAGCATCTTCCATATCATTTACTATTCTATCAATTTTTGCTACGATGTAGTTATAAAATATCTGAAGAATAATCGCTACAATAAGACCAAATACTGTTGTAAGAAGTGCTACTTTAATACCACCTGCTACAAGAGAAGGCTGCATATCTCCTGCTGCCTCGATCTTATCAAAGGCTTGAATCATACCAATTACCGTACCCATAAATCCAAGCATTGGAGCAAGAGCGATAAATAACGATACCCAAGAAACATTTTTCTCTAATTGTCCCATTTGAACACCACCATAAGCAACAACTGCTTTTTCTGCAGCATCAATACTTTCGTCTGCTCTATCAAGACCTTGATAATAAATTGATGCAACAGGTCCTTTTGTATTTCTACAAACTTCTTTTGCCGCTTCAACACCACCACTATTTAATGCATCTTCTACATTCTGTTGTAGTTTTTTAGTATTTGTTGTAGAAAGATTTAAAAAGATAATTCTTTCAATTGCTATCGCAAGACCTAAAATCAAACATAAAAGTACAATACCCATAAATCCAGGTCCACCTTCTATAAAACGCTTTTTAAGCTCCTGATGGAAGGATAAATCCTCAGTATCAGCAGTTTCAGTTGCATCTTGAATTGTTGTCGTAGTAAGAGGAGCAATTAATAATTGCACATTTGCCGTTAATAACTGGGCAGGTGCAGTAGAAGCTTGTAAGTTTCCAAAAGTCATTACTGCTGCGATTGCCAGAATAGAAAATAATCTTTTCATTGCGCTTATTCTTAATTTTAATTAGTTAAAGGGTTAAAGATATAAAAATAATATAAAATCTATCAAAAAATTAAATATATTGCAGAGAGGAAGGGATTCGAACCCTCGATACGCTTTTGACGTATACACACTTTCCAGGCGTGCGCCTTCGACCACTCGGCCACCTCTCTCTTTGATTTCCCCCCTAAAATTAGGGATCGGCAAATAACAAAAAAAAAATTAACTACTAAAATTTAGGGCGTTAATTTTCAGACATTTCCCCTCGTATCGAGGTTTCATAGATGGTTTTGAGCACTTTAAGAGGCAATTTTTCTCCTAACAAATACATCAATTTTGCTACCGCAGCCTCTGTAGTTATGTCTTTTCCAGAAATCACTCCTGCTTTTTTTAGTGCTACACTAGTCTCATACTTCCCCATTTCTACACTTCCTCCTGTACATTGAGTAACATTTACTATCGGAACACCTTTTTTTATGGTTTCAGAAACAAGGTCTATAAACCATTTTTTTGTAGTCGTATTTCCCGCTCCATAGGTCTCAATAATTATTCCTTTTATAGTTTCTGAAGAAAAAATATCCTCAAGAATACGTTCATTAATTCCAGGAAACATTTTTAAGATAAGAATATCATTATCAAAATGAGTGTGATATACCATTTTTTTTCGCCTGTTCACCACCCTCAAAAAGGCTGTATTGACTTTGAGATGAACACCAGATTCTACCAATGGCGGATAATTCATAGATTGAAAAGCTTCAAAATGTTCTGCATTAACCTTTGTAGTTCTATTAGCTCTAAGCAATTTATACTCAAAATAAAGTCCTACCTCTGTTACTATAGGTTTTCCTTTTTTCTTTAATGTAGAAATCTGAACCGCTGTGATCAAATTTTCTTTTGCATCTGTCCTTAAATCTCCAATAGGTAATTGAGACCCCGTAAAAATAATCGGCTTTGCAAGATTTTCAAACATAAAACTAATGGCCGAAGCAGTATACGACATCGTATCACTTCCATGAAGTACAACAAATCCGTCGTAATCCTCATAGTTTTTATTAATAATATCTCCTAATTCTTTCCATCTATCAACATTCATATCAGACGAATCAATAGGAGTAGAAAAACTAATAGTATCTATATTACAATCTAATTGTTTAAGTTCTGGAATATTTAACAACAATTCATCAAAATCAAAAGCAATTAAAGCCCCTGTCTTGAAGTCCTTTATCATCCCAATAGTTCCTCCCGTATATATAAGTAAAATATTTGGTGATGTATTCATATAACAAATGAACAAAATTTTGATTACATCTTAATTTATCTATACTCCAAATATATCTTTAGAATTTTTGGTAGTTATTTCTGCTATCTCTACAACAGATTTCTGGTAAATGTTTTGAAGTTTTTCGATAATATTGACTAGATAAGAGCTTTCATTTCGTTTACCTCTATAAGGAGTAGGTGCCAAATATGGAGCGTCAGTTTCTAATACAATATGATCCAAAGAGATTTGATCTAAAAATGTATCAATCTTACCATTTTTAAAAGTAACTACTCCTCCGATTCCTAATTTCATATTATAACTAATAGCACGGTGAGCATCTTCCAAAGTCCCAGTAAAGCAATGGAAAATCCCAAATAAATCATCTGATTTTTCTGCTTCCAACACTTCAAAAACTTCATCAAAAGCTTCTCTGCAATGTATAACTATTGGCAACTTATGCTTTTTTGCTAATTGGATTTGATATTTAAAAACTTGTTGTTGCTCTGATAAAAAGCTTTTATCCCAATACAAATCTATCCCTACCTCCCCTATCGCATAAAACTTTTTACCTTCTTTATTATTCAGACGATCTTCAAGTTCTTTCTCAATATGCGCAAGTTCCTCTCTATAATTCTCTTTTACATGAGTTGGATGTAAACCTGTCATTAGAAAAACATTTTCTGGATATTTCTCTTCGACAGCATACATTGCTTTGGTGTAGGAAGAATCAATAGCTGGTACAAAAAAGCGAGTTACTCCGTTTTTTATGGCACGTTGAATCATTTCATCTTGATCTTCATCAAAGGCTTCACTATAAATATGTGTATGGGTATCGGTTAGTATCATGCGTCAAAAATAATTAAATTTTTACGCTTTGATTATTCTTTTTTCAGAATGTTAATTACGAATATCTAACCTGTAAATATTCCTTAGTTCACACTAATAATACGCTCTACTGGAATAATTGTAGATTGTTTAAGAATAACAGATTTTTCGGTTATTCCCCAAACAGTAGTTTCTACTGCTTTAGAGCCTTGATCGTCTGCAAAAATGATTTTAACTTTTTGATGTTCGAGATTTCCTAAACTCATTGCTCTTCTTAATTTTTGACAGCGATCTCTCTTTTCCCCTTTATTTTTTAACACTTCTTCGTGTGGAAAATGCAAAAATCGTATTTGTTCTTTTTCTATAGCTTGTATTTTATTGTGTGCTCTCATAACATGTATTCTTTAAATTATTCTGAAAGTTTAGTAGTTCTCAGCTAATAAAAATTACACTGCAACATAGTATTAATCTCAAAACATATAATAATTAACAGATTTATGACACTTCAATTGTTCCACACAACTCCTCACATCAAGAACTGATTAACATCCTAAACTAATGTTTAAAAAAATGTAACTCTAGGACTAATTTTGATTGAATTTCATAACACCAAAAACAACTAATTATCAGTAATTAAATCTGAAACTAGTCGAGATCACCTATTCATGAAACGAAAATAGCACCGCATTCTAAATCTAAAGGGAATTTTAATCTAAAAGCATATCACACCATTTTTGATCTTGTTTTTTGGGATTTAGTTTTTAAGTTTTATAAACCCCTTTACCTCATATCACAAAAGGACCTCTACACTTCAAAAGTTATTTTTTACCATATTAACGTCACTTCTATTTCCATTAATTATACTACTTTTACCACAAGTTTATTCAAAACAAAACATGAGTACACTCCGAAAATTTTTAACACAAAAAGCGTATCAACGAATCAAACTTGTTTTTACAAAAACAAATCACTTTGAAGTTAAAGCAACCCTAAATGGTATAGAGGGAAATTTTATATTAGACACAGGCGCTTCTAATTCTTGTGTTGGATTCGAAGCTGTAGAGAAATTTAATCTTTTTGCTCAAGATAGTGATGTAAAAGCTGCTGGTGCTGGAGCCACAGATATGCTTACTCAACTTTCTAAAAAGAATACTATCCAAATAGGTGGTTGGTCCAAAAAAAAGATATCCCTTGTTCTATTTGACCTTAATCATGTCAATACTGCACTTATAGCACATCATGCAGAACCTGTAGACGGTATTATAGGGGCTGATATTCTAAAAAGAGGTAAAGCGGTTATTGATTATGAGAGAACATGTCTATATTTAAAATAAAAAGAAACACCTCTTCCGTTCCATATCGTCTAAAAATCAAATCCTTAGCAACTATCCCTTCATTTAATCCTACATCCCTGTTCTAATTGCTTCAACAGGATCCAGTTTTGAAGCAGATATTGCTGGTAAAATTCCAGCAACTAAACCAATCATAGTAGAAGAAAACATGCCCCAAAATACATTAGAACTAGAAAGAATGAATTCAAAATCGCCTGTAAATTGAGATGCAAAAATAGAAATCAACCAAACCAATACTAGCCCTATCAATCCACCAAAAATAGCCAAAATAACAGCTTCAAATAAAAACTGAAACAGTATAAATCTTCTCTTAGCACCAAGTGCTTTTTGAATCCCTATAAGATTGGTGCGTTCTTTTACACTCACAAACATAATATTTGCAATTCCGAATCCACCAACCAATAATGAAAACATCCCTATAAACCCTCCGATCTGGGACATTGTACCAGTTATATTATCTATAAAATCAGTAAATCCTTGTAGTTGATTCACAAAAAAATCATCAATCTCATCAGGTTTCAATCCACGATATGTCCTCATCTTTTGTTTTAATCCCGCAACAAATTCAGGAACATCAACACCAGACTCTGGCTTAATAATGATTGCGGGAAAAGCGGATTTATTATTATCCCCGTAGACTCTTCTTACCAAATTGACTGGGAGAATAACCATAGTATCTTTACTATTCCCGAAAAGCCCCATTCCTTCTTTTTTAAGTACTCCAATTATAGTGATTTTTCTTCCATACAGACGTACTTTTTTACCAATAGGGTCCCCAGCGCCAAATAAATTATTTGCGATTTCGTCTCCTATAACCGCCACCGGAGCTCCAGATGCAGATTCTTGTTCATTATAAAATCTTCCTTTCACCACTTGCAATTCTTCTATTTCATAATAATCACTTGTAACAGGAATAATTTCTACATTACTAACATTATTATCTTCGTATTTCACCGTTTCAGGAGCAACATTCAAAATAAAACTAGTCGCTTTTGCATCTGGCAAAGATCTATTTATATACTGATATTCCTCGAATGTTACATCAGGAAATTGTTCTCGTTTCCATTGTGGTATATCTGTTGGACCAAAAGAGAACCGCATTAAATAAATAGTACTATTATCCAAAGAGCTAATACTCCCTTTGATTTCCTGTTTCAAAGAGTCTACCGCAGCCAATACTCCTATAATAGAAAATATCCCAATAGTCACACCAAGTAACGAAAGAAATGTGCGCAACTTATTATTTATAAGCGCACTAACAGCAAAATTAAAACTCTCTTTTAATACTCTAAGATAGATTAGCATGTTCTATTTTTTGAACTAGATTTTAAATTATTTAAAGATAGGACGTTTTCCTTATATTTTTGTTACAATTTCTTTTAAACAATTACACATAATTGATTGTCTAATTGGTTACTAAATTGCTACTTTTGCGTTTTACTAACTAAATTTTCTCATGAGCAACACAAAAACTGCTAAATCTGCATTGATTTCTGTATTCAGTAAAGACGGATTAGCACCTATCGTAAAAAAATTAGATGAACTTAATGTTACTATTTATTCTACCGGAGGAACAGAAAAATTCATTAAGGATTTAGGGGTTAATGTTATACCTGTTGAGGATATTACTTCATACCCTTCTATTCTTGGAGGAAGAGTTAAAACATTACATCCAAAAGTTTTTGGAGGAATTCTAAACCGTCAAAATAATGATAGTGACGTTGCAGAGTTAGAACAATACGAGATTCCTCAAATCGATATTGTCATCGTAGACTTATATCCTTTTGAAAAAACCGTAGCTTCTGGAGCACCAGAACAAGATATTATTGAGAAAATTGATATTGGAGGAATTTCTCTAATTAGAGCAGCAGCCAAAAACTTTGCTGATGTCACCTGTGTAGCTTCTGTCGATGATTATGCCGAATTTTTATCTGTTATTTCTGAAGGAAACGGAAATATTTCTATAGAAGATCGTAAACGTTTTGCAGCTAAAGCTTTTAATGTATCTTCTCACTATGATTCTGCTATATTTAATTATTTTAATAGTGATCATGAAATAGCTTCTCTTAAAATAAGTGAAACCAAAGGAAAAGTATTACGATATGGAGAGAACCCTCATCAAAAAGGATTTTTCTTTGGAGATTTTGAAGCCATTTTTGACAAGTTACATGGCAAAGAATTATCATACAACAATTTACTTGACGTAGATGCTGCTGTTAACTTAATGAATGAGTTTAAAAATGACGCTCCTACATTTGCAATATTAAAGCACAATAATGCCTGTGGTCTAGCACAACGAGAAACAATTCTTCAAGCTTATATAGACGCATTAGCTGGCGATCCTGTTTCTGCTTTTGGAGGAATATTAATTAGCAATACCAATATTGATAAAAATACTGCTGACGAAATTCATAAACTTTTCTGTGAAGTTGTCATAGCGCCTTCTTTTAGTGATGAAGCATTAGAAATACTGAAAGGAAAGAAAAATAGAATCATTTTAGTACAAAAAGAAATCAATTTACCAGAAATGCAAGTAAGAACTTGCCTTAACGGTGCTTTGGTTCAGGACAAAGACCTTAAAACAGATTCCAAATCAGATTTGAATACTGTGACTAAGACAGCTCCTACCTCTGATCAAATTGAAGATCTTCTTTTTGCTTCAAAAATTTGCAAGCATACCAAATCAAATACTATAGTTTTCACTAAAGGAAAACAATTATTAGCAAGTGGTACTGGACAAACTTCTAGAGTAGACGCGCTTAAGCAGTCTATAGAAAAAGCAAAATCATTTAACTTTGATCTTGATGGGGCAGTTATGGCTAGTGATGCATTTTTCCCTTTCCCTGATTGTGTAGAAATAGCAGGTCATGCAGGCATAAAAGCTGTGATTCAACCAGGGGGTTCGATAAAGGATCAATTGAGTATCGAATACTGCGATCAAAACGGAATTGCAATGGTTATGACCGGAACACGTCATTTTAAACATTAATTTTATTACATTTACTGAATTTTAACCCCTTTTTTTAACTTTCTATGGGATTTTTTGACTTCTTTACCGAAGAGATTGCAATAGATTTAGGTACCGCTAACACATTAGTAATTCACAATGACAAAGTCGTAGTCGATAGCCCCTCTATTGTAGCCAGAGATATTATGAATGGCAAAATCATAGCTGCTGGAAAAGAAGCAGCAATGATGCAAGGGAAAACTCATGAAAATATAAAAACCATTCGACCATTAAAGGATGGAGTAATTGCAGATTTTGATGCCAGCGAGAAAATGATAAGCATGTTTATCAAAGATATCCCTGCACTAAAGAAAAAACTTTTTGCTCCTGCACTTCGTATGGTAATCTGCATACCTTCAGGTATTACTGAAGTTGAAATGCGAGCTGTAAAAGAAAGTGCAGAACGTGTAAATGGCAAGGAAGTATACCTTATTCATGAACCAATGGCAGCAGCCATTGGTATTGGAGTAGATATTATGCAACCCAAAGGAAATATGATTGTGGATATAGGAGGAGGTACAACAGAAATCGCAGTTATTGCTCTTGGAGGAATTGTTTGTGATAAGTCTGTAAAGATTGCTGGGGATGTATTTACTAATGATATTATATACTACATGCGTACACAACATAATTTATATGTTGGGGAACGTACTGCCGAAAAAATAAAAATACAAATTGGTGCTGCGACAGAAGACCTTGAGCTACCACCAGAAGAAATGAACGTTCAGGGACGTGATCTACTCACAGGAAAACCAAAACAAGTTCAAATTTCTTTTAGAGAAATGGCAAAAGCACTAGATAAATCTATTTTGCGCATCGAAGATGCAGTAATGGAAACTCTATCACAAACGCCACCAGAACTTGCGGCAGATATATACAATACAGGAATTTATCTTGCTGGAGGAGGCTCTATGCTTCGAGGATTAGACAAACGTTTATCGCAAAAAACTGATTTACCTGTTTATATAGCAGAAGACCCATTAAGAGCAGTTGTAAGAGGAACAGGAATTACACTTAAAAATCTAAATAGATATAAAAGTGTGCTCATTAAGTAGTATTAAAAAAAATACGGACTGAAATATACCTAAATTTCTAATTTTACGTTATCCTGCTTTAATATTTATTAAACAAAGGCAAAAATCGCTTATAACAACACGTTTAACTAAAGAAATTATCACACGCTAAAGCATGCAGCAGATTATTAATTTTCTAATAAAGAATAAACATTCCCTGCTATTTCTTTTGTTATTATTTTTGTCCTTAGTATTTACAATTCAATCTCATTCTTATCACAAAAGCAAGTTTGTAAGCTCTACAAATTTTTTAAGTGGAGGACTATACGGTTGGCAACATTCGATAACTGATTATTTTGGGTTAAAACAGGAAAACAAAAGATTACTAGAGGAAAATGAATGGTTGCATAACCAGCTCAGTCTATTAGGTGTAGACTCTATCCCTAAACGGAAGATAGACACAACGTCATTTGACAAACCTTACACCTATACTAAGGCACGGGTAATCAAAAATGATTATAGTAAGATTGATAATTATATTCTGATCGATAAAGGAGAAAAAGACAGTATTTTTCCAGATATGGGGATAATAACCGATAAAGGTATTATTGGGATTGTAGAAAATACTTCAAAAAACTATAGTAGAGTCATCTCTATTCTTAATAGTAATTCCCGAATTAATGCTGGTTTAAAAAAATCTAATCAATACGGTTCTTTGGTATGGGATGGAAAAGACCCCAATATTATTCAATTAGAAACTATTCCGAGGCAAGCCATTTTTAAAGAAGGAGATACTATTATTACACACGGTCGCTCGACTATATTTCCCAGAGGAATTGGAATTGGGACAATTGCAAACTACAAATTAAATCAAAACAAAAGTTACTATCTTATCAATGTTAAATTATTTAATGACATGAGTAACATAGGTTTTGTCTATGCCATAAAAAGTAGAGATATAGAAGAAATTAAAAGTCTAGAAAACTAAATTTATGAATAGGGATACGCTATTACATATTGTCAGGTTTATAGTTTTAGTTCTGGTTCAGGTAACTATCCTAAATCACATTAATTTTTTAGGATCCCTTAACCCTTACATTTATATTATTTTTATACTTCTCGCTCCTATCAATATCAATAAAAGTCCTTTTCTTGTTGTAAGCTTCATCTTAGGGTTAATTATAGATATGTTTGGAGATTCTGGAGGAGTACATGCAGCCGCTTGTCTTATCATTGCTTTTTTTAGACCAGTAGCATTGCGATTTGTTTTTGGCCTTAGTTATGAGTTTCAAACAGTAAAACTAAGTCAAGTAGGGTTTGGAGAACGATTTGCCTATGTAATTTTGATGGTTTTAACACATCATATCGTACTTTTTTCATTAGAAATTTTTAACTTCTCTCACATACTATTAATCTTAAAAAAAACGTTGTTTTCTAGTATATTTACCATAGTGATTACCATGCTAGTTCTGGTATTATTTAGAAGAAATGATTCATGAGAAAGTTATTACTCTACCTTATAATTGTTACCACTGGTGTTGTATTTGTTGCAAGGCTTTTTTACTTGCAGATTTACAATACTTCATTTGCTTCATTATCAGAAGATAACGCAATCAAAGTAATCTATGATTACCCGCAAAGAGGAGCTATTTATGACAGAAACGGAAGACTACTTGTAACCAACCAACCATCATATGATGTGATGGTTATCCCGCGAGAATTAAAGCCTTTTGACACATTAGAATTTTGTTCTATTCTTAATATCAGTAAAGACAAACTTATAAAAAGTCTTAGAAAAGCAAGAGTTTATTCTCCAAGAGTACCTTCAATAATTGTTCCTCAATTAACAAAAGATGAATACGCTTATCTACAGGAAAAAATGCGAAAATTCGAAGGTTTTTATATTCAAAAGCGTTCATTGCGAGATTATCAAACTGAAAATGCCGCAAACGTATTGGGCTATATAGGAGAAGTTAATGAAGCTTTAATTCAAAGAAATCCATATTATCTATCTGGAGATCTTATCGGTATTGATGGTGTTGAAAAACAGTACGAAAAAGAACTCAGAGGTGTCAAAGGAGTAAAACGCATTCAAAAAGATCGGTTTAACAGAGATATAGGGCCATATAAAAACGGAAAGTTTGATACGTTACCAGTAAATGGTAAAGACCTTACTTTAACCCTTGATTCAAAACTACAGGCATATGGACAAAAGCTTATGGAAAATAAGCGAGGTGGTATTGTTGTTCTAGAACCCTCTACAGGAGAAATATTGGCTTTGGTAACCGCCCCTACATACAAACCAGAATTATTGGTAGGAAGAAAAAGATCTCCAAATTTTACCAAATTAGTTTATGACACCTTAGCAATACCATTATTTGACAGAGGATTAAAAGCTGAGTATCCCCCTGGCTCACCATTTAAAACAATTAATGCATTAATTGGCTTGCAGGAAAACGTAATCGATACCAAAGAAAGTGTTTCGTGTAGAATGGGGTACTATTATGGAAAAAGAGGCAAGAAATTGGGATGTCACTCTCACAGAAGTCCTTTAAATATGATTCCAGGAATTGCAAACTCTTGCAATGCGTATTTTGCAACGGTATATCGAAGAGTTATAGAAAAGTATGATACTCCTCAAGAAGGTATAGATAACTGGAGTAAACATGTACAAAGTTTTGGGTTAGGAAATTATCTAGGAAATGATTTGCCAGAAGGGAAGCGAGGAAAAGTACCAACCTCGAAAACATACAACAGAATGTATCAATACCCTACTTATAAGTGGTATGCTTCTGCTACTTTATCTAATTCTATTGGACAAGGAGAAGTATTAGCAACTCCAATTCAGTTAGCTAATATAACCGCTGCAATTGCTAATAGAGGCTACTATTATACACCTCATATCATAAAAGCTATAGATGGAAGGCCCATAGAAAATGAAAATTATACTATCCCAAAAATCACAACCATTGACAAAGAGCATTTTGAACCTGTAATTGAAGGAATGCATCAGGTATATACTCAGGGTACAGCAAGTTCTTTGCAAGTCGAAGGAATAGAAATTTGTGGTAAAACAGGTACCGCAGAAAATTTCACCAAAATAGACGGAAAGAAAACTCAACTTACAGATCATTCTGTATTTGTAGCATTCGCTCCTAAAACCAATCCCAAAATAGCCATTGCAGTGTTTGTAGAGAATGGGTATTGGGGTTCCAGATATGCTGGAAAAATAGCTTCGCTAATGATAGAACAGCATATAAACGGTAGTATTACCAGAACTGATTTAGAAAAATGGCTTCTCACTCATAGTCTCGAAGAGGAATATGCAAAACCTTATAGTGGCGAACCTTTTAAAATTAATCAATAATGGCAAAATCCAGTGTAGCCGCAATAGATTGGATAACAGTCTTATTATTTTTACTTCTAGTTGGTTTTGGATGGGGAAATATCTACTCTGCTTCTTATGAGAACCAAGTTTTTTCTTTTACCGATTTATCAGAAGTATATGTAAAACAAGGGTATTGGATTTTATTAAGTATCGTTTTAATTATCATCACCCAAGCTATAGAAGTAAAGTTTTATGAACGTTTTGCAGGCTTGATTTATGTAATATCAATATTATCACTTCTAGGGCTTTTTGTTTTTGGAAAAAATGTTAATGGTGCTACTTCCTGGTATGGGTTTGGACCCGTTGGTCTACAACCTTCAGAATTTGCAAAATCATGTACAGCATTGGCTTTGGCCAAATACTTAAGTGATATGCAGACCAATATTAAGCTTCTTAGTTATCAGGTACGTGCATTTGTGATTATTGTATTACCAGCTGTAGTTATTATACCTCAACCTGATCCCGGAAGCGCTTTGATTTATGCCGCTTTTTTCTTCCCTCTTTACAGAGAAGGTCTAGCTGCTATATACTTGATTGTTGGTGCTTCTGCAGCCGTTTTATTTATTTTCACATTACTTTTTAGTCCAATATTTGTTGTTGTTAGTGTTTTCTTATTTATGATCGGGTTCTTAATTGCTCGAACTTCATTTATGAATAAAGAACGAAAATCAAGAATATACTTAGTCTTAGGTATATTCATAACCATACTTATCCTTTCATATAGTATCCTTAATACACTAGAAACCTATAAAACGTTAACAATTATCAATATAGCCATTCTAACATCTTTAATAACTGCGCTAGGTACTTTTATAGGATTATTTACTCATAGAAAACTTTCTGATCGTCAAAAACCACAATATTTTAGATTTATTCTTATATTTCTAACAATCACAAGTTTTTGTTTTTCAGTCAATTATATTTTCAATAATATATTTGAACAAAGACATAGGGATCGATTTAATCTCGTTTTGGGCAAAGAGGTTGATACCAAAGGTATAGGGTATAATACAAATCAAAGTGAAATCGCAATAGGTAGTGGTGGCTGGACTGGCAAAGGTTTTAAAGAAGGAACACAAACCAAAGGTGGTTTTGTACCAGAACAACAAACTGATTATATATTTAGTACTGTTGGAGAAGAATGGGGTTTTCTGGGGGCGACCATGATCATAATTCTATTTGTTTTATTATTAATTAGGCTTATACATCTGGCCGAAAGGCAAAAAACACAGTTTAGCCGAGTATATGGTTATAGTGTTATAGGCATTTTATTTATCCATTTTGCTATTAATATTGGTATGGTAACAGGGCTTATGCCTACTATTGGAATTCCTCTTCCTTTTTTTAGTTATGGAGGATCAGGATTATGGGGGTTTACAATTTTACTTTTTATTTTTATCAAACTAGACTCGAATAGAGTCAATGAATGGTAGCTAAAATTTCCAGGATTTTGTATCCAAAGAAGCTTCTAATTGATTTTCGATTTTATCATCTAACTTCGGAAAAAAATCAATTCCGGTTAGCCTTTCGATTTTATCTACAGGCACAACAAATTCTTTTAAAGGTGTATTGGATTTTTTGTGTGGCATTAAAAATGCGATCATTTTGGAGCTCTTAGCACCTTTCTTTAGTATAACTTTGTAAAAATATTTTGGTACAGATACTGCTTCATAGCCAATATCATCCAAATCATCAGATAGCACTCCTCCAGTAACTACATAGACTCCATCATATAGTTGCGCCCAATATCTAGTTCTTTGCTCTAAAATATTCCAGATACCACTATTAAATTCATGATTCTGTGGAGTCACATTTGAAGTAAAAAATGTTTCCTCAAAAGCTTCATAAGTAAACCTTCTGTCACCTGCAGGACATAAATGCCCTCTATCATAGCCAGATTTTTTATAATTACGCCAATCTGCAGAAGATGATTTCACTTTTTTATCCTGTTCAAAATATGGCCTCTTAAAATTGTTATCAGATAAATGCTCTTTTTTTAATTCGTAAGCAACCCACTCTGCTTGTTCATGTTTTTCAGAATACGATAATGAGTAATGATTATGAGTTATTACAGCACCTGTAGTAGATGTTGGCAGATAAAAGAATCCGTATTCGGATGTATCATCCTGATTTTGTACTGTTGCATATTCTCCTTCGTATTGTTCAAAATAGTAAAATCCAATAGTAACAATAATAATCAATATGGGATAAAGATATTTTCTTTTCAATGTTTTGCTTTTAGAAAAACAAAAATAGTAAAATGATGATGTCCTATCTGTTGTATATTGAGGAAAATTAATGTAAAAAGGTGTCAATTCGATTTCTATGACATAACCAAAGGATTTTTGATATACTATCTTTTTTCTATCCTAAAATTACTCTATATCATCCTCGAAACAAGCTCACTAGATACGTTTCCGAAAAATGAATTTTGATTTCGAGACTAGCCATGGAGAATTAAACCTTCTATGAGAGATTAAAACTTTAACACTAATATTCATCATTTTCAACCAGGTCATGAATTTTTATTTAAACACTGATTTACAATAATATAAACCCAAAAAACAACCCTTAAAACATCAAAACTACGGATATGCCCCAGTATTTTTGAGCTATATACATATTGACGTACTGTTTTTAAAGTTTTATTTTAGTAAAGTTAAGTTTTGGAGGTCAATACTCAACAGAAATCAAATTACGTCTAAATCAACAATTACCATTTCTAGTACTCCAATAACCTACAGTAAATTAATTTTTACAGTTATTAAACAAATCATTTTTAAAAAGGTTCATGAAAAATAACATTGAAAAAATTGTAGAATCTGTTTTGGTTCAAAATCGAATAGGTAACTATGAGAAAAAGGATTTAGAGCTTCAGTTACAAATACACCCCAACTATCCAAGTTTTCAATCTATTACAGACACTCTAGACTATTTTAACATTGATAATATAGCTGTAGAAGTTCCTATAGACGCTTTGGATCAATTACCAAAAAGCTTTGTTACTTTAATCAAAACTACAGAATCATCAGAGGAAATCGTATCCGTTATTAAAAAAAATGAACGCATTGAAATTAATCACAGTAGCTTAAAGAAAAAGAACGTTACCCTCGAAGAATTTAAAGAAATTTGGATCCCTAAGGTCATTGCTGTTGAATACAACTCTAAACAAAGTCTTTTATCCAATCGATCATTTCTTCATAATTTTTTAGCGATAACATTAATTACTGGTTTAGTTTTATTAGGTATAAGCAGGATCTGGACAATTGATCAAATTCTTTTTCTACTTGTATCTTTAGTGGGCGTAACTTTTAGTTTTTTTGCGTTTCGCGAAAGTTTAGGCATTCAATCTCAAACCATTCATCAATTTTGCACTTCTGTCGGGAATACAAATTGTGGAGATGTAATTAATAATAATAGCGGTAAGATATTCAAGAATTTTTCGCTTGCTGACGCTGGCATTGTGTTTTTTAGTACACTTACTTTGTACCAAATCTTTTATGGTTTTACCAATGTATTACTCATACCAACACTAGCAGGTATCCCATTTGTATTATACTCTATATATTCTCAAGCTTTTATTATAAAAAAATGGTGTGCTATATGCCTTGCCATGGTGACTGTTTCTGTTGGACTAACCATAATAGCACTACGAAGTCTTCAGTTTGATATTGATATTTCTCATATTTCAGGATTTTTAATTATTACTACCTTATTCACTTCGCTTTATTTATTTGCTAAGGAAAAAATGGTAGAAAACAAGACTTTTAAAGGTGAAAACTTAAAGCTAAATCATTTTAAAAGAGATGGTCAGATTTTTAATCATTTACTTAGTCTTTCAGAAAAAATTGAAGATAATTCAACTATCGAAAACGAAATCGTATTAGGTAATCCGAATGCTCCTTTCAAAATCATTAGTCTTACCAATCCTATGTGTGGATATTGTAAAGATGCTTTTGAGGCCTATACTCGTACTTTGAAAGCTATGGGAGATCAGCTACAGATCATTATTCGTTTAAATGTAAAAATTGATGACCCAGAGAATAAAGCAACACAAATTGCTTTGATTCTTTTTGATATTTATCAACATAAAGGAGCTGATGAATTTATAATAGCATACAATAATTGGTTTGCAGACAGGACGCACAGTAAATGGATAAAAAAATATGGTCTTCCTACAAAGAACCCAGACTATATTTCTGTTTTAGAAAAACAAACCGAATGGGCCGAAAAAAGCAATCTTTACTATACACCTGCTTCATTAATAAAAAACACTATCTACCCAAAAAAGTATAGTTATTCAGAGTTTTTCCATTTTATGGGTATTATGATTGAAAATCATAACGATATTATTGAAAATCAAGAGCCTGTTGAAATGTAAATAGAAGAATATTCACTTTAAAACCAAATATTATGAAACCAATCTCAAAAATGACAAGCGCAACACTTATTTCTAAAGAGCAACAAAAACATCTAAATGGTGGAAAAACACCTCTTGTTTTTGTTAATAGAGGAGGTTGTTCACCTGATGTAAGCTGTTGTTATCACAATGGAACCACTTGGGTACAAGGTCCTCCTTGTTTCTAAATTTTTCAATTAATTTAAAGCTGTCTCTTTTTATTTATGAGACAGCTTTAAATTAAATAAATTATTCACCACTTCACATCCAGAGCATCTCTAAGCGCATTACCAATTAGCATAAATGCCATTACTAAACTCATAATACCCAATCCAGGTATAATGGCAAGATAAGCCTTCCCCAGAATAATATAAGAATAATGATCCTTTATCATAGCTCCCCAACTTGGCATTGGAGGCTGAGCTCCTATCCCCAGAAAACTGAGTCCGCTCTCAATAAGAATTGCACCAGCAAAGTTAGCCGCAGAAATTACAATTACAGGTGCTAAGCTATTAGGTAGTACATGTCGTGTTATGATTCTAAAATTTGTAAACCCAAGTGCTTTGGCCGCTGTTACATACTGCATTTGCTTTACACCCAATACCTGTCCTCTTACTACACGAGCTACTTCTACCCACATGGTTAAACCAACAGCAATAAAAACCTGCCAAAACCCTTTTCCTAATGCCAAAGTAATAGCAATTACAAGCAGTAAAGTAGGAATTGACCAGGTTACATTTATCAACCACATAATCATAGCATCTATTTTACCCCCAAAAAAACCTGCAATTGCTCCAAGTGATATTCCTAAAACCAAAGAAATCAAAACTGCAATAAAACCTATAGAAAACGAAATACGAATACCGATCAACATTCTACTTAACAAATCTCTTCCATATTTATCGGTACCTAGGATAAAAGTTGGAGTTGAAATATATTCTTTAACTAGCTCTTCTTCTGTTAAGCCCTTAGGGAAACGATCTAGTTTAATATCTTTTGATAATTCTATAACTTCTCCTTCACTATATGGAGAAACTTTTAATACGTCTTCTTCAAAACTATATCGTTCTATAGGAAGCTCTGTATCTGAGTTTTTTTCTCCAAAAAAGATTTTCTCCAAAAAAGATTGATCAGAAACATCCTGAGAGGGAATCGTTAACATTTTGACTTTAAATCCCGGAGATTTTGAATGAATCGATAAATGCATCTGATTAGCATATTGTGAGTCATCAGGTGCAAAAACATAAGCAAAAATTGCAATAACAGCGCAAAAAACAATAAAATAAAAACTCAAAACGCCCCATAAATTCTTTTTGAATTTTTGGAGCGTTAGTGTACTTAAAGAGTTTGATTTTTCTTTGAGCATTAACAAATTAATTCTTTACCGTAAGCGGGTTTTTAGATCTTCTAATATTATTGATTTTCAAATCCTCAAGTACGCTAATTGCTTCTTCTACATAAACATCTTTACTAAGATTTTGGTGCCATCTTTTTCTTTTCTCTGCTAATACTGAATCTGTACTCATGAGACTTTCTTCATAAGGCAAAGATTTAAAAGTCAAATTAGTTTTATAGTCATTTATCTTGTCAAAACGCTCTGCTTGTTTCTCGTTAAGAGCTATGTTTAATTTATACTTATTGTATTGTAGAGAATAATTGTTTATATCTCTTTTTTGACTTACCCATTTGGCATTTTCCTCAATCAATTTTAATTGATCGTTTTTTGACATACGCTCTTTACTATTATTGATTGTTTGATCAAAATCAATATACCCATCCCAAATCGAGTAGTCAGCTGCTGCAATTTTATCCCAAGGAAGTGGATTCTCCTGATCTTTTTCTCCAATATCAATATAACTATAACGGTCTGGGACTACTACATCACTTTTTACTCCTTCTAGTTGTGTTGAGCCTCCATTAACTCTATAAAATTTCTGAGTAGTCAGTTTTAATGCTCCTAGATCTCCAAAATCATTACTACGCATCCAACGATTAAGATCCATTACATTTTGAACTGTTCCTTTACCATAGGTTTGTTTACTCCCGATAATAATAGCTCTTTTATAATCCTGCATTGCTGCGGCTAAAATCTCTGAAGCCGAGGCAGATAATTCATTTACCAAAATTACTAGTGGACCATCCCATAGAATATTTCTATCCTTATCACTTAATACTTCTGGGGATTCTCCTTTTGTTCTTACCTGAACAATTGGTCCTTTTTCAATAAATAAACCAGCAATATCAACAACAGTTTGTAATGATCCTCCTCCATTATCACGCAAATCGATCACCAAACCGTCCATATCTTGTTCTTTAAGACGAACGATTTCCTGTTTTACATCTTTGGCTGCATTACGCTGGTTATAATCCTGCATATTAAAATAGAACTTTGGAAGATTAACAATTCCATAAGTTTTATCATCTTTCTTTACTACCGATGATTTTGCATAGGTTTCTTCTAACTCTACAACATCTCTAACAATATCTATAATCTCTGTAGTACCATCTACTTTTTTTACTGTCAATGTTACTTTAGTTCCTTTAGGGCCTTTGATTAAACTCACAGCATCATCCAAACGCATTCCGACAATACTTACTGGTTCTTCTTCTTCCTCTTGCTTTACTTTCATGATAAGATCTCCTACTTCAACCTCATTACTTCTCCATGCAGGACCTCCCGAAATAATCTCTACAATCTTAACGTTATCATTTTTCTTTTGAAGTCTAGCTCCTATTCCTTCTAATTTTCCAGACATTGCAATATCGAACCTATCTTTATCTTGTGGAGCAAAATAAAAAGTATGCGGATCAAATTCTTCTACAATAGAATTTATATAAATAGAAAACCAATCTTTTCTTTCTAGATCATCAGCAAACTCAAAATATTCCTTCAAAGAAGTTTTGGTAATTTCGCGAGCTTCACTTTCTAAAACCACAAATGTTTTACGATCATAATTGCTGTTTTTGGCAACAGAATCTATTTGTTCTTCTACTTTATCATAATAACTGGATAACGCATTGAATTTAAGTTGTAATCTCCATCGATCTCTCATTTGATCTTTGGTTTCTACATAAGGTAAATTTTCATAGTCTGTATTAATTTTTTCATCTTTTTCAAAATCAAAAGGATGTTTTAAAATTTCCTTGTGTAATTGTCTAGCATCAAACATTCTGTCCTGCAAACGATCATATGTTAAATTAAAGAAGGAAATTTCTTTGTTTCTAATTTCATCATCAATCAATTTCTCATATTTCTTAAACTCTTCAATATCACTTTTAAAGAAATAACGCTTTAAAGGGTCTAAAGCATCAATATAATCCGCGAAAACTTCTTTTGAAAAATCATCATTTATATCTTTTGCATCATAATGCCCTTTACCTAAGACATAACTTATTAAGTCAATCAGTAATTTGTCTTTATCTGGATCGTTTTCAACTTTAGAAGTAAAACTGCAAGAAGCCGCCGAAACGATTACGGTAAGCATCAAAATCAAAAAACTCTTTTTCATACGCTCATTTAATTTAGGGATTTAAGGTAAAATACATTAAAAATCGTGCCAATAACTCGTAATATTACTAAATTTTTCTTAAATGAACTAATATTATTTTTGCTCTCTTTAATCTCTTATCGTCTCATTGATTTATGGATATCAGTTTTATAAGGATTAAATTGAATTTGTTGATTCTTATTTTGTTCATTCTGAACCTTACTAAACTGTCTTATTTCGTATAAAAAAGTGTACTTTTACCAGTACAAAAAAGACCTTGTGTATGACTCAAAAAAGACCCTTGATCTTAGTAACTAATGATGATGGAATTAATGCCCCTGGAATACGAGCATTGATACAAGTGATGAATGAAATTGGCGATGTAGTTGTTGTTGCACCAGATAGTCCTCAAAGCGGAATGGGACACGCTATTACCATAAACAGCACCTTATATTGTGATCCTATTGTTGTTGATAAAAATGCGCCACAAAAAGAGTACAGCTGTTCTGGAACTCCTGTAGATTGTGTGAAAATGGCTACTCGTCAAATTCTTGACAGAAAACCTGACCTATGTGTTAGTGGTATTAATCATGGATCAAACTCTGCAATTAATGTTATTTATTCAGGTACAATGAGTGCAGCAGTAGAAGCGGGTATTGAAGGAATACCTGCCATAGGATTTTCTTTACTTAACTATGCGATGGATGCTGATTTTGAACCTTCTAAGAAATATGTGAAGACTATTGTAGAAAATGTGCTCAACAATGGATTACCAAAAGGAGTAGTTCTTAATGTTAATATTCCCGAATTACCCAAAAATGAGATAAAAGGAATAAAAATATGTCGTCAAGCAAATGCACATTGGGTAGAAGAATTCGATAAAAGAATAAATCCTATGGGACGTGAATATTACTGGCTTTCTGGTCAATTTATTAATGAAGACAAAGGTAAAGATACAGATGAATGGGCGCTAGAGCAAGGATATGTATCCATAGTACCAACACAATTTGATCTTACTGCTCATCAATTTATAAAAGAATTAAACAATTGGCCACTACATGATTAAAAAAGAAATTCTTATCGGTGTATTTACCGGCTTACTTATTAATAGTATAGGATTTATCTTATGCGTATTTATTTTTTCTGCATTAAGTGCTCAGACTTCATCATTCTCTGAAACGGTTAAAGCTGCTGTACAAAATGACTCTTTAGGAAGTTTGATTGTTCTTGGAGCAATCCCAAATCTAGTTCTTTTCTTTCTTTTTTTAAGAAAAAACAACATATATAGAGCTCGTGGCGTGCTTCTTGCTACACTTATTGCAGCTATTTGTATTGCAATTAGTAAATTTGGTTAACAAAATAAACAAAACAATCTTTTAAATACGGCTTAATGTATATTAACCTATTACATCTGATCAACAAAGAAGAAAAAAAATAACCAGATGAAATACTATATTATAGCAGGAGAAGCATCTGGTGATTTACACGGTGCAAATCTCATGAAATCTATTCTTAAAGAAGACTCAAAAGCAGCATTTAGGTTTTGGGGCGGTGATCTTATGCAAGCTGTTGGTGGATCTATGGTAAAACACTATAGAGATCTTGCGTTTATGGGGTTTGTAGAGGTTCTTCTTAACTTATTTACTATCCTAAAAAACATAAAACTTTGCAAAAGAGATATTCTTGAGTATCAACCAGACGTTATCGTTTTTATCGATTACCCTGGTTTTAATTTACGAATTGCAGAATGGGCAAAGGAAAAAGGGTTTAGAACGCACTATTATATTTCTCCACAAATATGGGCATGGAAAGAAAGCAGGATAAAAAGCATCAAAAAATGTATCGATATGATGTATGTGATTCTTCCTTTCGAAAAATCTTTTTATGAGGATAAACACGAGTTCCCTGTTCAATTTGTAGGTCACCCTCTTATTGATGCAATTGCAGATCATAAACAGATTCTACCCGAAGTTTTTAAAAAGAAACACGATCTGGATGATCGCCCAATAATTGCTATACTCCCTGGGAGCAGAAAACAGGAAATTAGAAAAATGCTTGAAGTAATGCTAACCATAGTAGATGATTTTCCTGATCATCAGTTTGTAATTGCAGGAGCTCCCAGTCAGGATGCGTCTTTCTATTCTCCTTTTATCAAACATAAAGGGGTTCATCTCATCATGAATCAGACTTATGATTTACTAAGTCTTAGTAATGCTGCTTTGGTAACCTCGGGCACTGCTACACTAGAAACTGCATTGTTTAAAGTTCCTGAAGTGGTCTGCTATAAAGGAAATTATATTTCATATCAAATTGCAAAACGAGTTATTAACCTTGATTATATATCTTTAGTAAATCTCATTATGAATAAACCTGTAGTAACAGAGCTTATTCAGAATGATTTTAACCCTAAACGACTAAAAGAAGAACTTAGCATCATTATTGATGACTATAAAAGAGCTGTTATGTTTCTAGATTATTATGATTTGGAAAAGAAACTTGGAGGTAGAGGAGCAAATGACAAAACTGCCAAATTAATTGTCGAATCTATACAATAAAACAAAACACCCCCAAATGAAAAAAACATTTTATTACCTACTTGTATTAAGTTTTGCGCTGTATTCTTGCGGAAGTTCTTCTGGAAGGACTTCATCAAAAAACAAAGTTGTCATATCTGGAAAAACAAAAAACACTTCCAAAACAAGAACAGTAAGTCATCCCAAGGACAAAAAAAATGAAAAAACAAAAAGCACTTCTAAAACCAGAATAACTAGTAATTCTAGCAATAAGAAGATTAAAAGTATTATTAAACATGCCAAAACCTTTAGTGGAACGCGTTATAAATACGGTGGAACAACAAAGAAAGGTATGGACTGCTCTGGTTTGGTATACACTTCTTTCAAAAAAGAAAACGTTGTCCTTCCCAGAACCTCGAGAACTATGGCAACGCAAGGCAAAGCCGTTTCATTAAAAAAAGTTGCTGTTGGAGATTTATTGTTTTTCAAAACCAATAAAAGAAAAAATGTAATATCTCATGTTGGATTAGTTGTTGAAACCAAAGGAGTTATTAAATTTATTCATGCTTCTACTTCGAGAGGAGTTATTATATCAAGTCTTGATGAAAAATACTGGAACAAATCTTTTGCCTGGGCAAGAAGGGTTTTGTAATCAAAAATAGATGAATCTAGCAGAATAAATTCTATATTTATTAAATTTAAAACAACTATCCCTACCCTAAATCCATTTTTTTGGAAAGCCGAGGGTAGTATCTAAAAAATTCTGCTAAAGTTCTATATGGCCATAAATTAAATCATTTTAGATTGAAATTATATCAAACCTCGAACTCTCAATTTTTAATGACTCATACAACTACTTTTATATTTGAAACATTATAAATGTAGGTTAATAATGTTTCTGAAAATTCAGATGGTTTTTCAATCATAGGACTATGACCTGATTTATCTATTTCAGTATAATTGACATGCTCTAGCTTCTCTGACACTCCAATCCATTCATCTTATAAATATCTAATTCATACTAACTAAATCACTCTGCACTGAAAGTGCAGAGGTTTGGTTTTATTAGGGACTAAAGTCCCTATACCCTATTCCAATATAAAATTGGAATCATCGCTATCATTTTTTCTATGGTGCTCTAAATACTCATTAACCATTTGATC
>CANMLS010000007.1 GCA_947498785.1 uncultured Aquimarina sp.
TTAAGATACAACTTCTGCCCTTTATTAATATTAGTCAATGAAACATTAATAGTAGAAGAGTTCTCAATTTTTACAGATAATACATCTGATGCTTTTGCTGCTGTACTTAACAAAAATGCAAATACAATTAGGCTTAGGTTAATTACTCTTTTCATTACTTTATGGTTTTAATTGTTAATGTTTGATGGTACAAATGTATCTCAGAAAACTCTTATCAAACACAACAATATTTGCATATATATGTGCTATTTTAACCCTACATAGATGTTTTTGATACTTTTTAAATCAATATAAATCATTTATATAATTTTAATCTTACCATATTTTAACAATTATTATAAAAATTCACTAAAAAAAACGTCAATATAATTACAGATGAATTAGGCATATACTAAAAATCATTAGTGTTATTTTATCTTTCAAAACACACATATATTCTGAAATAGATACTTATACTGTAATTGAGCACGTCAAATGAATATGGTCATTTTATACATTCACTTTTACTACTTGAACATCTTTCCTAGTATTAATATCCTTTAAATTATGTTCAACCAAAATGGTTTGATCATACCTTCAAGTATTTGAAATCGATATTTCAATGGGAAATCTATGGAACAATGAATTTTCCAGCTTTGTTTGTAGATATCAATCTCAATGTATAACTTTGGATGAACAGTAGGTTTTATTTTGATATATTATTGTTTTACAGAACTTTAAATACGAGCACTAAAACTCATTAAACTTCTCCTTCAAATCAAACTAGTTATCTTTGAAAGAATACTTTGTCAATAAAAAATAATGGATCTGACGTCGTTGATACTTAACGCTATAATTACATATGGAACCTGCCAAGCGTTTTTTATTGCATTTATTCTATTAAAGTCTGAAAACAAAACCCTATTTAAAAATTTGTTTGCAATCCTTTTAATAATTGAAGGAATTACTCTTTTCGAAAGACTATTAGTAGAAAGCAAAATAATTCTATCTATTCCTCATCTATTAGGTATAAGCTACCCTATTAGTTTTATAAAACCCCCTTTAATGTTATTCATGGTATTTGCAATAACCATTAAAGGCTTTAAACTATCAAAAAAAATGTATTTGCATTTTATTCCTTTTGGTTTAATGCTACTTTTTAATCTACCCTTCTATTTTTTAAGTGGAATTGAAAAATTAGAGACTATAAAAGTTTTCATGGAAAAAATTCCATCCTTTCTAAGTTTTGATTTTTATTTTAGTCTAAGTTTTTTCGCATATATCGGTATCTATATATATTCAGGTATCAAAAAACTAAATCGGTTTAAATTACAAGTAACCAATAACGTTTTGGTAAACTGGTATTACATTATTTTATTTAGCTATTCTATATTTTTGGTATTACACCTTATTTATTTTATAATTCAGCCTATAGGTAAGTACAATTTTGCATTGGTGAATCAAATAAGCATGCTTGCAATGACTTTTATTATTCAAGCAGTAGCTTACAAATTAATTGACAAATCGACTATATTTAGTAGTAAAACACCTGATTTAAGTGATTTACAAAAAAGAAAAAAGGATGAAAACCTTATTCTTAATAAATTTGAAATCGAGAAAATCTATTTGGATGATACTATAAACCTTCAACGTTTTTCTGAATCAATTGCCCTTCCACCAGCTTATGTGTCAGAAATTATTAATCAAAAATTTAGTTATTCATTTAAAAAATTGCTCAATCAGTATAGATTAAATGAGGCAAAAAAAATGATCCAGAATAATAGTAAAAAAAAAGTAAAACTAATCGAAATAGCCTTTGAATCAGGATTTAATAATAAGGTTTCATTTTATAGGACATTTAAAGAATTTGAAGGCATCTCTCCTTCAGAATATCTTGAGAAGATAAATAGGAGCTAAAAATTTAAAAAAAACAAGGTTACAAAACTATTCTGTAACCAAAATATGATTTTATCTTTTTAACTATGCTTCAAGAGATTAAACGACTATAATTATGAAATATAAAGGTTCGGTGACAATACATCAAGCAAGAGAGACGGTAGTCGCTCTTTTTATGAATGAAGTGTACAACAAAGAATACCAAGATGGGTTTATAAAAAAAGAGTTAATTAATGGTATTTCTGGGCAAAACGGGGCTAAATCAAAAATGTATTATAAATATGGTAAACAAGATATGGTAATCACTGAAACGATCATGAAAAATGATCTCCCACAATCTTTAGAAGCTTTTTACCATCACAAACATATGGATAATACCATGAAATATACTTTTACAGAAGTTAATTCTAAAACAACACAATATGATTATGAGTGTGAATACATTAGAATTAATTGGTTTTTGCCTAAAATAATAGCCATTTTTTTTCCGAATGTATATAGAAAACAAGTAGAAAAATGGATGAGTCAATTTAAAGAATTTGCCGAAAAACAATAAACCATGTGGGACGAAAAATTAAAAATATACGATCAACTTGTTGCAAAATGTGACCGATTTGAACGAAAAGGGAAAACAATGCCATATACTTCTGCAAATGGATATATGTTTTCGCTTTTTAATAAAGCTGGAGAAATTGGGCTTAGATTCTCAAAAGAAGTTCAGGAAAAATACATCAAAGAATTTGAAACCACTATTTACAAATCATACAATGCCGTTATGCGTGGTTATGTATTAATACCAGAATGTATGCTAAAAGATTTAGGTAAATTATCAGAATACTTGGATGAAAGCTATGATTATGTTATGAGTTTACCTCCTAAATAACCTAATAATTAACAGTATATAGCATGCAAGACATTTTCTTTCACTTAAAATCTGTTTTTATTTACTTATAGAAAACCAAAAACATTGTATCTTTTCAATATTATGATGAACTTAGAGATTATAAAAAAAACCTAATATGATATATAAAATTAAGAGATAAATCAATTGGTTCGAGCCTAACAAGCCTTGCTTCGATTCATATCTGTGATGTTATAAACAAAATTGTCCTTTAATATGAATAAAATACACCATCGAAACCTAGTGGTTATTATTATACTAATGATTGTAGTTTCATGTACATCTAAAGAAGAATCTGATCGATTCATGAGGAAAAAACTCGTTCAGGACATTAAGGTACTTAAAGACTCCACAAGGACTACAATTCGCAGAATAGATAGTACTGAAATTACAGTTGATTCACTGGTCTCTAAAATTAATTTTCTTGTTCAAGAAGCCAAAGTGACAGGACTTGCAATCTCAATTCTTAACGATAATAAAATTATTTACAGAAATGCCTTTGGGTATGCCAACTACAATCAAAAAACTTCACTTCTAATAAATCATTCGTTCTATGGAGCCTCATTAAGTAAAGCCGTTTTTGGATACTTAATCTCGGTTTTAGCAAATGATGGAGTGATTGATTTGGACAGACCACTTCAAGAATACTTGGATTTTCCACTTTACAAATTAAAATCTGGAAATAAATGGCGTGGATTTCAGGATTTAGAACATGACAAAAGGTATGAGCTTATTACGGCGCGTATGTGCTTGTCTCATACCACTGGCTTTCAAAATTGGAGATGGATTCCTAGACCTAATGATCCAGAAAATAAAAAAACTCTTAAGATTTATTTTGACCCTGGTTCTCAATACTATTATTCTGGAGAAGGGATGATGCTTTTACAATATGTAATTGAGCATATTACAGGAAAAGGTTACGAAGAATTAGTAACAGAAAAAGTGTTCAAACCTCTTCAAATGAAGAATACAAGTTATTTATGGCAAGAACGATTTGAAGACAAGTATTGCAACGGGCATACATCAGAACAACGAGTTCTTAAAAAGGATAAAAGAGAAGAAGCTGGAGCAGCAGGTTCTATGGAAACCAATTTAATAGATTATTCGATATTTGTTCAGCATATAATGAAGCTTTACAAAGATAATTCTGGTGTAACCCAAAAGTTGTTTAAACCAAATTTTAGAATCCGAACCAAGGCTCAATTCGGTCCTCTTTCCCTCCAAGAGTCAAATGAAAATGACAATATTCAACTCAATTATGGGTTGGGATGGGGCTTGCTGCAAACACCTTATGGTTTTGGAGCTTTTAAAGAAGGCCATGGTGAAGGTTTTCAACATTATACAATTATTTTTCCCGAAAAAGGAACAGGAATTGTAATGATTTCTAATAGCGACAATGCTGAAAGTATATTCAAAGAACTCTTAGAGATTAGTGTTGGAGATACGTATACTCCTTGGAAATGGGAAAATTACATTCCGTATCAAACAAGAAAATAACGTATGCATAACAAATCTTTAAAATGAAAAATATAATTCTATTAGTAATAATTCCCTTATCATTCTCAGGTAACTGTTAAACGAAAACCAGTTTCCTTTTAACCCATAATAATTAAAAAGACGAATGCTTAACGTCATAAACATCAGAGTAATACATTGTCAGATTAAAAGGTTATTTTCTTTATTATATTGACGTTGAATTTTTATAAATTGAATAAAAAAATAAAAATACGCAGATAAATCAATTGGTTCAGGCTTGATTACTTTGCTCCTATTCATATATTTGGCGTTACAGCTAAATAAAATACAAGACACCAAAATGAACTTGGATAATTTTAAAATACAAATCAGAAAAATAACTGACTTTTCTGAAGACGAATGTTCTATGTTTATTCCTTACCTTAAAAGAAAGACATTAAAAAAAGGAGATTATCTGTTACAAGAAGGACAGAATGTAAATGAGATAGCATTTGTAGAGAAAGGTGTTCTTAGATTTTTCTACTTATCTGATGGAAAAGAAATTAACAATCATTTCTTTTTAGAAAATGATTATGCAGTTTCTTATCTAGATTTTTTAAAAAATACTCCAAGCAGATATTACATTCAAGCATTAGAAAATTGTGAACTATTTACCTTCAGTTCTAACTCTCTTCAAAAAGCTTATGATAACTCTAAAAACTGGGAGCGATTTGGAAGAATTATTGCCGAAAGTGCCTATGCTACAGCAACTAACCGCTTTGAATCATTCCTGTTTCTTTCAGCAAAAGAAAGATATATACAAATGATAAATGATTATCCAAGGTTTATCCAACGTATCCCTCTTTATCACCTAGCTTCTTATTTAGGAATTGAAAGAGAAAGTCTCAGCAGAATACGAAAAGAGATTTTAAGTTAAATTACGATTGTAACATACATCAAATTTTAGACGAATTCTAGAATATACTTTTGCAATTTTAATTTATTTAATAAATACATTAAAATTATATTCTTATGAAGAAATTATCAATCTATTTAGTAGTAATTACAACAATACTAACTTCTTGTAATTCATCAAACAAAGTTATCATTCCGACAAGTAAAACGCTTCCATCAGTTAAGGATAATTATACAATTGTTTGGGTCGGAAGTGGAAAATCTTATGTCTATATTGACGGAAAATATCAAAGAAATGAATCGAATGATTATTCTTTTGAAGTAATTCAAAGAAGGTATGGAAATTCTTGGAAGTCAATTAAAAATATGCATCGTATTCACCCTGATTATGATGGAAAAGCAGGTGAAAGAGAACAAACTATGTTTTTTGCGATTGATTTTTCAAAAGAAGGTACTGAAATTGTATCTAAAATAAATTCATCATTAGGAAACGGAAACGGTGTTTCTGACAAAGAATTTAGAGAACAACAAATTCAGTTTGCAGTTGATGGAATTAGCTCCTTTGCACCATACAATACAATGCGAATTACACAACATTACAAATATGAAGAAGGGCGACTACTAGAAATAGTTGAGTTATTCAAACTTGATGATGGAAAAGAAATACCTTTTGCCAAAATAGAAGAAAGTGCAATAATTTTTAGACCTACTATATTGGATAGTTCTCCAACCAAATTCGAATAGCCTATGTGGTTATATTCAATAGTAACTTACCTACATTTTATATCAATTTTTATAATGTTTTCAGTATTGATTGTTGAATTTAGTATAATCAAAAGACAGATGGGAATCAATGATATCAAAATTCTTAAGAAAGCAGATTTATTCTTTGGTGTTTTTGCGGCACTAACAGTTATAACGGGTCTCTTAAGAATATATTATTTTGGAAAGGGAGCTGATTATTACTTATCCAATCCTATATTTATTGCTAAAATTTCATTATTCATTTTAGTTGGTGTAATATCAATTTATCCATCAAGTCAGTTTTTGAAATTGAAGAACTCAAATAAGGAAGCTCAAAAAATAAAATGTTTTAAAACAATTTTATTTTTAATTAAAATAGAATTCATTTTACTTTTATCAATACCTCTATTAGCAGTACTTGTGGCAAAAGGAATTGGGTTATAAAAACCATATTATAGCACCGTATCTTATGAAAAGCTCTAGTTCTGTTCTTTAAAATTATCATTATAATCATCTAATAATAAACATTTTACAGTATCTAAATATTGACTCCCTTCTTCCTTTTTTTTAATTGTCAACATTTAGATACTTTATAACTTGCTCCACACCCTATATATGATCAGCTTCTCGAGTCGTCACTAGCATCCATATAATTATGTCTTTGTATTTTTCACTAAATGTTTACAATAATAGCCTCATCTCTTTTAGTTTTCTGCCAATCGGTTGGACATCTATTTTATCTTTCTAGATATACTTTTCCTTGTCTTTATGAATTTTAAAAATACTGTACTTCCTAATTTTGCAGAGATGGTAAAAAAAACAGTAACTTGAATATTTAAATGAGAAGTTTTTTAAATTTAATAGTCTATATCAAATCAAAAAGTAAGTTCCAAAAAACTACTACTTTTCCAATACAAAACCTTTATTAACGATACCACACAAATCTCAATATTGATGAAAGAACTAAACAAAATAGAAGAGTTAGTTAATTATAATCTATGGGCCAACAAACGATTAATAAATTGGCTTAAGAATAATGACGAAGAATTGTTGATTAAAGAATGTAAATCAAGTTTTTCTAATATCATAAATACGATAAGTCACATTTTGGATGGTCAAATATTTTATTATTGTGTTTTAAAAGAACAACCGTTTGAAAGATTATGGGGAAATTCTATTGACGAAATTTTCAAAGGAATAATTGAACAATCAGAGGTCTTTGTAAATTATTTGAAAGGTCAAAAATCACTGAATGAATTCAGATTAGTGAAAACAAAAAAATTAAACGGAAACTTTCATCAATTTGAATTAATTCAACATTGTATGAATCATAGTACTTTTCATCGAGGACAAATAATTACAATCGGACATCAATTAGGATTAAAAAAAGCACCATCAACAGATATGTTATTCTATTTTATTGAACGAAACAAACTACTTAAAACAAACTAAAACCCGAATAAGTACTACTTACAACACGATACCACAGCGGAAAGATAAAGATATTGGTAGTAGTATTTCGGAAGTATTATATAGATAAATATTTAGGTTTATTTAATGAAAAGCATCTCAGAAGTAAACAACAATCAACAAGGTTAGAAACTAATGTGGTGTAAATCCTAAATGTTTAACTTGTTATGGTCATCCATGCTTAAATTTCAGAAATATTAAAAATAATGACACTTTTTCTGGTGATAAAACTATGAAATAAAATTTTCAACTAGATACAAACTTTGTTGTGCTATTCATAGTAGTATAATGATCAATTGAATGGTTGGTGTATTATATGAAGGTTAAATGTTTACAAAATAAAAAAATAACTACCAATGCGTGAAAAAACTTTTTCGCTCAACCAAAAGTACAGTTTACTCAATTTGAATATTATTAGTAACAAAATCAAATTATGTTTGAGGAACTAAAATTTACCAAATGATTCAATATCTAATTTTAATATTCGCTTTCATACCTGATATTGAACTTTCAAAAGAAATTGACTTTTCCAAAATCCCACAAATTTATACCAAAGCCACTTACACTACAGAAGCTACATCTGATAAAATAACACTATCTATTTTGTGAACTGATAGTAAAACAAAAGTAAAACTCCAGAAGAGGAGTTAGAAAAACTAATAGTACAAATTAGGGGGAAGTCTACAACTGTACATTTTAGACTAGGATAAAAACAATTAATAATGAGAAATCTGATTACACTACTTTTACTTTTTAACTTATCATATTTAGGAGTAAATGCTCAAAATAGGGAATCAATAACTAATGAATGTTTGATTAAAGTTAATGACTCAATAATTGCTAAGGGAGGTGATTATATCTTAGATAACAAAGAGATAATTGATTTTGAAAAGAAATTGATTGATCCCCAAAATATAAATAGGATAGTAACAATTAAAAATCCTTGCTCTCATATCAATAGCGGTGGTTATAAAGGAGCTCACATAATCTATAGAACAAAAATAAATCCTTTTCTAAATTTAAAAAGTTTTGTAGAGAATGTAGAAACAGAAAACTCAGATTTTAAATATGTCAAAACAGAAATAATATTGAATAAAAAAGTAATTGATAATATAGACGGATATCAGATTGAAATTACTGATAATTTAGATCTGATAATTGTTAAAGATAAAATTAGAAAATACAAACTGACGATATCAATTGGTTACTCAAATAAATAAGAAAGTCGTTCTGCAAAAACCTGTATACAATAATAACACTATATAGCAAATAGGTCGGTTTAAAATAATCCAAAAACTCTGGATTCATTGACAATATCACCAAACCTTTTGACTTTATAAAGAAAAAATAAATCAAAATATAAAAGCTTGGTTTAGCGCAAAACCAAAATAAACCACTGTAAATTTTAAATCAATAGTGGCTTTTTTTGTTTCTATAATGCAAATGTATCAGGTAGAATTGTAAAAGTTAATCAATCAAAGAGATCAGTAGCGGAATGAATTTTTCAACTTCGCTTATATATCTCAAATAATTCTGAGTTTGTAGTATTTTTTTTGATTTTACAATGAATAAGTTATTAGGTTTTTATTATACTAACTTAGAATAATTATTTTTCATGATTATTATAAAAACAACGCCTTCAGTTCATAAAAATCTCCTACTTTCTACATACAAAAACACTATATATAATATTGAAAATCTACATATTACCAATTATTTTATTCATAATATGTAACAATACATAAACAAGGTCATCATCTGATGAATGAACTACTTGTAAATTCTAAAAATGATGACTAAAAACACCTCACCTTTTACTTTCGGAATAATCATCGTTTTGTTATTGACCTGATACTTTTATGAAAAATAAACCTTCAAATTATAAATCTCTTATGAAATTCAAATTATTCTTTATTAGTATACTATTAACATCATTTTTTATTAACGCTCAGACAAAAGACTCTAACACAAAGTTAAAAAGGGTTGTTGAAGATTTTAGGACTTCGATTATAGAACACAATGATGCCAAAAAATTTTATAATTTATTTTTGCATGATTCTATTACTTGGTCTGCAATTTTCACTAACAAGACAAAACAAAAAGTATTAGAGCAGATGCCTAATTTAAAATTTCATTCAACTAGTTATAAAACATTTTATAAAAATTTAAAAGATAACTCTGAAGAAAAGTTTTACAATGTAGAAATAACTAGAAGAAGTGAATTTGCTACTATATCTTTTGATTATACTTTTTCAATTAACTCAAACAGTCAAAATTGGGGAACTGAATATTGGTCACTTATTTTGATTGATGATATGTGGAAAATAACATCAGTAGCCCGGACGATGAATAAAGAAGAAATAGAAAAATGTCCGTTTTCAAATAAAATTCCCTTTACAATAAATTAGAATACAGACTTCAGTAAATAATTCTCAAGCCAAGTCCACAAGATATTCATCCAAAGGAAAATAATCTTTTTAGAATTTAGAAACAAGTATCTTGAGGTTAGAGTTAAAATCCCGCAGAAAAAGCGGGATTAGTTCAACTTCTATCAAAATAAGATTTATCATAATCGATTTTCTCTCATAGAAAAGAAATAAGCATTTCTATGAATTCAAATTGTAACAATACTAGATATATGAATTGAATTTTCCTAAATTTACAAAACTTGCCGAAGGAATTATATTCTTAAAGTAAAACCATTTGCCAGATAAATAGTGGAAAATAAAATACTTGAAATAAAACAAATCACATCATCTGAGACTCTACCGATCAGACATAAAGTAATGTGGCCCGATAAACCAATAGACTATGTAAAATTACCCAATGATAACAGTGGTAGACATTTTGGCTTATGTATAAATGGAGAAATAATTTCTATTATATCATTATTTACAAATAATAATGAAACTCAATTTAGAAAATTTGCAACATTGAAACAGTTTCAAGGATTTGGTTATGGAACTTTTTTACTACAGAAAATAATAGCTATGTCTATGAGTGAGGGAATTAAAAAAATATGGTGTAATGCAAGAGTTGAAAAGTATAAGTTTTATGAAAAATTTGATCTAAAACTCACAAATAAAACATTCGAAAAAAGTGGGATTGAATATGTAATAATGGAAAAAAAATGATAGCGCCTTCTAAAAATAATGATTTTTAAGGTGAGTTCGGTATAAAAAAATTACGCCGAAACCCTGACTCTTCGTTTAGATTTATTTTTACGCATCAAGATAATAAGTTAAGCATTAGTAACTTTTTTCTTCGAGAAGTAATTGAAATTGATCTCCAAAACGAATGAGACCTTCTGTATTTTCTTCAGAATTTTTAAATCCTTTAAGGTTAACAGTGCATCCTTTTTGAAGTAATCGCAAATATTGTTTTTCTGGTATTTTTTTCCCTTTATAAGAAAAAGGCAGTATAAAATCACATCCGTTTTTATACGAATTACATCCAAAAGCTGTTTTGCCTTTCAGAAGTTTTCCTTGTTTACATTTAGGACATATCTGCCCTTCAACCGTTATATCCTTCTTTTTGTTTTTTGAAGTAGACATCTTAGAAGTACTAGTATAGGAGATATTAGCTCTTATTTTCTCTGTACGAACCTCATATACCAGATGATCTACCATTTGCTTCATCTTTTTAACAAAGATACCAGCATGAAAGTTTCCTTTTTCAATTTCTTTTAATTGCTTTTCCCATTGTCCCGTAAGCTCTGCAGAAGTGAGAAGTTTATTCTGTATGATATCAATAAGTTGTATTCCAGTTTCTGTAGGAAGAATTTGTTTTTTATTACGCTTAATATACTTTCGTTTAAAAAGAGTTTCAATAATATTGGCTCTTGTAGACGGTCTTCCGATACCATTTTCCTTCATTAGTTCACGCATTTCATCATCATCAACTTGTTTCCCCGCAGTTTCCATAGCTCTTAACAAAGTAGCTTCAGTATACTGATTAGGGGGTTTGGTTTCTTTTTCCAAAAAAGAAGGTTCATGTGGACCTTTTTCTCCTTTTTCAAAAGAAGGAAGTATACCTTTTTCTTTTTTTTCTTTAACATTTGAGGTTTCAAAAACCAATCTCCAACCTTTTTCCAAAATCTCTTTCCCAGTAGTTTTAAAGGTTACTGTATCTGCTTTACCAATTACAGTTGTATTTGCTACAGAGCAATCATCATAAAACACCGCTATAAATCTTTTGGTAATAATATCATATACCTGTTGCTGATTATATTGTAGATTAATCTGAATTCCGGTAGGAATAATAGCATGGTGATCTGTAACCTTCTTATCATTAAAAACTTTAGTTGACTTTTTAATCTTTTCCCTCAGGATTGGTTCAATCAACTTTTGATAATTCGTCAATTTTCCTAATATACCCGATACTTTAGGATAAATATCATTAGGTAAAAAAGTGGTATCTACTCTAGGATAAGTAATTACCTTTTGCTCATATAACTTTTGCGCAATTTTTAGAGTTTCATCTGCAGAAAAACCAAATTTAGTATTGCAATAAACCTGAAGCCCTGTAAGATCAAAAAGCTTGGGAGCATATTCTTTACCTTTTTTCTTAGTAATTGATACAATCTCAAAATCACTTTCTTTAACGACCTTTGCAAAAGCTTCTCCTTCTTCTTTTTTTAAAAATCTTCCTTCCTCACAATTAAATAAAGCATCTCTATACACGGTTTGTAACTCCCAATAGGGTTTAGGTTTAAAATTCTGAATCTCTTTAAATCGATTAACCAGCATCGCAAGT
This sequence comes from uncultured Aquimarina sp., assembly GCA_947498785.1. GTDB lineage: Bacteria > Bacteroidota > Bacteroidia > Flavobacteriales > Flavobacteriaceae > Aquimarina. Next base: position 12,116 of record CANMLS010000007.1, read on the forward strand.
GTAGGAGTTTGTACTCTACCAATAGATAACACCTGTTTATATCCGCCATGTTTAACGGTATATAATCGTGTAGCATTCATACCTAATAACCAATCCCCTATAGCACGAGAAAATCCTGCATAATACAAATTATCATATTGGGCAGAAGGTTGCAATTTTTCAAAACCTTCTTTGATTGCTTCTGTTGTTAATGATGAAATCCATAAACGCTGGACTTTTCCTTTATAATTTGCTTGATTGATAACCCATCGTTGTATGAGCTCTCCTTCCTGACCTGCATCTCCACAATTAATCACTACTGTAGCTTTATCAAACAATTTTTTTACAATACTAAACTGTTTTTTGATTCCTGAATTATCAACTACTTTGGTTTTGAATTTATCGGGTAACATAGGGAGATTATTAAGGTCCCAGCTCTTCCAATAAGGTTTATAATCATTAGGCTCAAATAATGTACAGAGATGTCCAAAAGTATAGGTCACAGCATATCCATTGCCTTCATAATATCCATCACATTTTACATTTGCTCCTAATACAGAAGCAATTTCACGGGCAACGCTTGGTTTTTCGGCAATGCATACTTTCATAGCTAAAAACAAAAATAGTTAAAATATGATTTAGAATAATTACAACATCCAAAAGTAGCTAACAAAATACACACCATTATATTCCTTTTGATTGTGTTTTCAAAGCTTTATAATCATCAATTAAGGCTATCTCTAAACTATTATAAGCTTACAGATTAAATACAATATATATACCTTTAATAATGATTCATTCTCATATAATTTTTTGTACGAATTCTTATACATGAAATGGGTGAGAATTTTGTTCCTATCATTTTATGGTGGTTATTTTTACCCCTCTCGTTAGCTATACTTTTTATAATGTCACTTTTTATGACACCATTTGTAAAACCATTAACATGGCAACAAATTGTATTCACTTATATCATACCGATAATTCCTCTTTTTTATGCATGGGATGGTCAGGCATCAACAATGAGAACTTATACCTTTAGTGATGTAGAACATCTATTAAAAGATATAAAAAATGACACATACTTATGGGAAATTAAAAAAGCAAAAAAAGATAATGGGAAAAAATTAGGATACTATATTTTAGGACTTCCAAAATAAGCAAAGTAGTTACCCTTATTTTTTATAAGAACTTTTGATCGTTAACGATTTCTAATGTACTGATTTTTGACTGTTACGAAGCATGAATATTCCTAACCAAATAAACCATATGATCTGACTTAAGCCAAAAATTTCAGTAAATATATCTGCTGGATATATAGTTAGAATACCTGCTGAACCAACTATACATCCTAAAAAAACTAAAGGTTTTGAGAAACTTTTCCCTTTTAAAGCTGCAATACTAAGAAGCAATACCCAAACTCCGCCAACTATTTCGTTTCCTCCTCCCAAGCCTTCAGTAACTATTTCAACACTTTTCCAAATCAACATCGCCTGTTCTGGTTCTTTGGCACCAATTCGAATTACAGAGTCTAAGCCAATATTAGCTATCATTCCGCTTGCTATTACTAATCCAACCCAAATTAAACCAAATACAGAAGCTATTTGTGAAAGAAGATAGGAAGTATTTTTCAAGCGTTGATGGATAGCAAGAACCAATACAGATAATAAAATTCCAAATAGTACATAAATTATTAAGTTCATAACCATAAGGGTAGTTTGATTATCAGATAGAAACTTAAGTTCTTGTATAGTATTAGCATCGTTTGGAGGAAATACTAACACTGCTCCATAAATAATGAAGGCGATAATATAAATAATAGCTTCAAGTATTGCTGAAATTCCACCTAATTTTTGTACGTTTTTTAGTGCTGCCATAAAATCGCTGTTTTATTTGAAGACGGATCAAACCCAATTTTGTTACTAATTTTTTTTATGTACTATCATTGTACAAAACACTTTCGTTTTCCCAAGCTAATTTTGTTCCTTTGTATTTATGCCAGACCTACAACAAATTCGAAATACATTAAAAGAATATTTTGGTTATGACACTTTCAGACCATTACAACAAGAGATTATAGATTCTGTATTTGATCATCGGGATAATCTTGTTATTATGCCTACTGGTGGTGGAAAATCAATTTGTTATCAACTCCCTGCTTTATTGTTACCTGGAATAACTCTGGTAATTTCACCTTTAATTGCCCTAATGAAGGATCAGGTAGATGGTTTATTGGCCAATGGTATACAAGCAGCTTTTATTAATAGTAGTCAAACTGAAGGTGAGCAACAAGACATGTACCAGAAACTTTTGGATAAAGAAATAAAGTTACTTTATGTCGCTCCAGAAAGTTTAAGTTTTTTGGATACTATACTATCTCAAATAGAATTAAGTTTAATTGCAATAGACGAGGCGCATTGTATTTCGGCTTGGGGACATGATTTTAGACCTGCCTATACTCAACTTGGATATCTAAAAAATAAATTTCCAAAAACCCCTTTAATTGCTTTAACGGCTACTGCAGATAAAGCAACACGTCAAGATATTTGTAATCAACTTAATATTCCTAATGCCATACAACATTTAGCATCTTTTGATCGAAAAAATTTAAGTCTTGAGGTACGACCAGGCAATAAACGGATTGAGCAGATTATTAATTTTTTAAAAGATAAACCTAATGATTGTGGTATCATATATTGTCTAAGTAGAAAAACCACAGAAGCTATAGCAGATAAACTACAACAACAAGGCTATGATGCTGAAGCTTATCATGCTGGTATTGATCATCGTACAAGGTCAAAAGTGCAAGAAGGTTTTATTAATGATACGGTACAAATCGTATGTGCTACTATTGCATTTGGAATGGGAATTGACAAATCAAATGTTCGCTGGGTTATTCATTACAATTTACCAAAAAACATTGAAGGGTATTATCAGGAAATAGGTCGTGCAGGACGAGATGGACTCCCCTCGTCTACACTTCTTTTTCATAGTTATGCAGATGTTGTACAATTGCAGAAATTTGCCAATATGTCTGGTAATCAAGAAGTACAACTAGCAAAATTAGATCGTATGAAGCAATATGCTGATTCGTTAAGTTGCAGACGTAAAATTTTATTGAGTTATTTTGGCGAACTGATTGAAGAAGATTGCGGTAATTGTGATGTTTGTAAAAACCCACCAACTTTTATCGATGGAACAATCATTGCTCAAAAAGCGTTATCAACAGTTACCCGAATCAAAGAACAAGAACCAATTGGTACCGTGATTGATGTTTTAAGAGGAGCGCAGAATGCTGCTGTATATGATAAAGGATATCAAAACCTTAAATCATATAGTGTCGGCAAAGAAATATCTTGGCGAGACTGGCAACAATACATCATACAATTAATTAATCAAGGGTACTTAGAAATTGCTTTTCATCAAAACAATAAATTAAAACTAACTACACGCTCTAAGAAGGTCTTATTTGAAGGTGAAAAAGTAAGCTTGGCTCATTTAAAGGAGTTTGAAAAAATAAAAGAAGTTGTTATAGAAACGCTTGATAAATCATCAACTCCTAGTTTGTTTGAAAAACTAAGAACGTTACGATTAGAATTAGCAAAAGAAGCAGGTATTCCCGCTTATCAAATTTTTAGTGATGCCACATTAAAAGAAATGGAGAAATCCCGTCCGATAAGTGATGATGAATTCATGCAAATTAATGGTGTAGGAAGGCAAAAAATGCAAAATTACGGGTATCAATTTATCAAAGCGATTATTGATTTTTCTCAAGAAAAAAGAACAAAAAAGAAAAAGAAAAACACAAAAAAAGGAAATACACACAAGGAAACATTAACGCTTTATAAAGAAGGGTTATCTATAGAAGAAATAGCTATAAAAAGACAACTAGCTACTTCTACAGTGTATTCTCATATCATGAAATTATATGATGATGGTGAAGATATCGATCTAAAGCAATTCATAAGTGCTACAGATCTATCCGCTGTTAAAAAAGCAAAACAAGAACTTGACCAACCTGATACACTAAAACCATATTTTGAACATTTTGAACAAGCCTTGGATTATAACACAATCAAGATAGCCTTGACTGTCTTGAAAGATGAAAGTGTAGATATAAAGAATTAAAAGCTATTCTTTTAAAAGAGATGTTACAGTATAGTATGGGCCATCATCGCAACCATCGGCAGGATGTGTCACACCTGATTCTATAAGTAATAATTGATGCTTTCTACTTAACCAAACATTTTCTATACTTTGACTTGCATTACAGCTTTCTTTACTATCATAATCTCCTGTACAACAAAATCCATGAAGTTCTGACTTGGGTAAATTAAAACTTTTACTTGTTAAAGATTGAGTTTGTAATTTGGATTTTATACATAATTCATTATTAATTTTTTGTTGTATTTGTTCATATTCTTTTACTTCAAATAAGGTAAAATAGCGCATTTCTTTTAATAAATCTTGTACCTCCTTAATAATAATAATAGCTTTTTTTTCTGAAGAAAACTCTATTTGATCGATTTCATTAGGAGATAAAATGATTTCTTTACTAATCTCTCCAGTAGTAATATTACGTTGTTGTAAGATATTTCCAGAATCGATACAACAAGAATATTCGTTGTAAATAATTAGATAATATGATCCATCTTCTGAGATTGCCGGAAAATTCTCCCATGACAAATCAGTACCATTATATACAATAGATGGAGTATCTAATTCCTGAGCAAATAACTGATAACTCATCATAAATAAAACAACTATTAGAAATTTATTTTTCATACTATAAAAAAACTATCACAAATATCGCTCAATAATAATCAGTACAGAACACGGTAAACCGTGAAATCACTTCTATTGTTTCAAAATTTTATCTGCTATCGGTTTTAGAATCACTAAAAATTGTATCCAGAATCAGTCAAGCTTATAATTATCAAAACTTACAAAAAAATAACCCTCGATGAGTACTGCACTCGTTCCAATAATAGAGAACATTTCAATTTCTGTAATTCCTCACCCAGAATTCCATTTCTGATGCATTATTTCTATACCTTTAAGTTGATAACTCACCAATTCACCTTCATGGATAGTAATGGTTAATGTAAAAAGCGTTTTAATACTTTTTTACACAGTGTTAGAAAATGTGTTTTCTTTAGACAAATCATCTCCTTTGGTTTCATTTAATTTTCGTTTTAGTATAATATAATTCACTATAACTATCATTTGGCAGATTAAAAAAAATAGGATGGTTGAAATAAGGTCAGGAGGAGTTGCTAAATAAGAAAAAAATAGAGAAAATAATTCAAATCCCAAGATGGCTTTCCACCAGTCCTTATCTTTCATTTTAATCCATCGTACTAAATCCGACAATAGAAATGGTAAAGTTATTAAAGTGAAAAAGTAGATCAGGCAGATGATGAATAATTTAATTGCCTGCATTTTGCTAAAAGAACTTTCTATTGAAGGGTCTATAGAGTACTCTTTCAACCATTTGAATAAAAAGTAGTAACTAGTTGCACTTAATAAAACAGTTACAAGCAATGGTGCTATTATTTTTTTCAATCTTTTCATTGGATCATCAATATTTAATATTCTCTAGCAATCGAATAGCCATTATCATTATATAATCTTATAGCATCAGTCATAAAAAGTTGGTTAAATAGTTTTGGATATTACGATGCATGTTTTTTAAAATACTTCTTATCATCTTCAGAAATCAAAGGATCATTAAGAGCCTTTTTTAGTAGGTCTTTATATAAGGTTTTATCATAATGAAACAATAAAGTGTTTAATTCAGAAATAGAAACTCCTTCACTGTTTTCTTTCTCCAATATAAATTCATCATCTACCTTAACTTCTCCAGATTCTAATACTCTTACATAGACCCCCGAAAGTAAAGAATCCACAAACTGTTTAATAATCGCTTGGTTTTCAAACCTAATCCCTAATTTATAGCAAGGTTGCCTTGGTCTTGATATTTGCACGGTAGCGTTTCCTAAGGTATAAATAGAACCTATCTTGATATTTTTTTCATCAAAACCCGAAATCGTTAGGTTTTCTCCAAACATTCCATAATTCCAGTCCAAATCAGGATATTTTTCTTTCCAATATGGATAATAGTCTTTAGCATATATATAACATGCTTTATCAATCCCTCCATGGTATTTTCGATCAATCACGTGATCATCTTTCACATCTTCTTTACCCAGATATATTGGCAGATCAACAGGATATTTATAGATTCCTGTTTTAACTTCTTTTCCTCTCCAAGATACTATTTTTGGTTCTCCAATATTTGTAGATATTACTTTCATTCTTCATATTATTTTAAAAATTGTAAAGCTATTACCTCCTCAATTATCTAATATGGCACACAGGATGATTATGTAAACTCTACCGAGTTTAGTATCAAACCTGAACCAGGAACAATGTGTTCTAAGATAATTTCTTCTTCATTTGAATCCAATGTTTTTCTAATAAAATCAAGATCAATTTTTCCTTTTCCCAAATCCAACAAAGCTCCCATCATTAACCGAATTTGATTTCTCTTAAACCCTTCTCCTTTCACTTGCAAAAGATAACTCTCTTTTGGAAAAAAACTAGCAACATACACATCATTTTTTTTGATCTCGCAATGTGTAATTTCTCCATCCAAAACTGTATTCTTGGTAGGGCGATAACAATAAGATCTAAAATTATGCTTTCCTTCAAATAATTTAGCTGCCTTTTGCATGATATCAATATTAAGTTCTTCTAATATATTGTACATAAAAGGAGCACAAAAAGGATGAAACTTTTCTCCATAAGAAAATAGGTATAGGTATTCTTTTATCTTGGGAGACTGAATAATATTAAAGTTTTCATCGGTTTCATTAATACTTAAAGCTCTTATATCTTGTGGTAAATTTTGATTAAATACTGGATAAAAAATTTCTAAATCTAAAGGTGTATTATCCACAAATAATTCTACATAAGCTTGATTTGCTGATACCTTTGCATCTGTTCTTCCCGCAGCCAAAACTTTAAAATCTTTATGCTCCAATACATAAGAGATTGTTCGCTCTACCATACGCTGTAAAGTATTCACCGTAGGCTGTTTTTGCCATCCATGATATCTAAAACCTAGATATTGTAACTCAATTATATAATAGAAACGTTTACGAAACATAGAATATATTTAAAAATCTGCCCGAATATAGATAAATTATGTATTTCAACGATATTTAAACGTTTTTTAAACCTAAAATTATGTGAACACAACTTTATAATTCCCTATATTTGAGTAAAGCTAATTAATAATTTAAAATCGACTTAGTTATGGTAAAAGCAAAGTATCAAGGTGTTCTGGATCTAGGGCAAAAATTAAATATCCAGAATGGTGATGTATCTGTAGAAAACGGAACTCTTAACATAAAAGGTACCGCAAATACCCAATATGAAAAAAACCAACTTTGGGATAAAATAAAAGAAATTGGCGGTGAATCTCCTTCTGATATAGTAGCAGATATTAATGTAGCAGATACTTCTATATATCATAGACATACTGTAAAAAGTGGAGAATCATTAAGTAAAATTGCAAAGCACTATTATGGAGATCCAATGAAGTACAAAGCAATTTTTGAAGCAAATACAGGTATTCTTAAGAATCCCGATGTTATTCATCCTGATCAAGAATTAGTTATTCCTAACCTATAAATACCCTGATTAATAATTAAAGTACATACTATAACAGTACAAAAATCTACAAGTACTAAAGCTTAATAATCAATACTTTACAACAAAAAATAGCTATCAAAAATTATTTTTTATGGCTATTTCTTGTTGTAATTTCTTTATATAAACCCTTAAATTTTGTATTTCATCGAAAATTCACAAAAAACACCCTAAAAACCTTCTTTATTTTACGGTTTTAACGTAAATTTATGATAGAACCCAAAATAAAGAGCTATGAAAATAGTATTACTAATAGTCTTTCTATGCATTACGATAAACAATTACGCTCAGTCTTTATCCAAGAATAATATTATATATGAACGTAAAGATCAGATTGTATTAAATAATGGAAAACAATATCAAATTCTTGTAGAGAAACCTTTTTATAAAGTAGCAGATACTAGTATCAAAAAATTTGTACAAGTGGTAAATGATCTATTACGATTAAATCGTGTATTAATTCTTCATAATAACGATGAATATATAGAACTAGTAGAATGGATAAAAGGAGACATAAGATTATATCAATTAAGAGAGCTTGCTAATGCTAATTTAAAAAAGGGTAATATATCAAATTCTTTTGCTTCTCCAGAAAACTAAGCATTCTTTATCGTGGATTTTGCCAATTGCAAAATTTGATCAAATTGTTCTTGTAATGTAAGATTAGAATTATCAATCTTAATAGCATCTCCTGCTTTTCGTAATGGTGAATCTTTTCTTGTACTATCAATATGATCTCGATTTACTACATTTTTTAGAACATCTTCATAAGTAACATCTTCTCCTCTATCAGAAAGTTCGATAAATCTTCGTTCTGCACGATCTTTTGCTGTGGCTGTCATAAATAATTTAAGTGCAGCTTTAGGAAATACCACTGTACCTATATCTCTTCCATCCATCACTATTCCTTTATCTATTCCCATTTTTTGCTGCTGTTCAACTAACTTTTTGCGTACGCTTGATACTGCTGCAATCTTACTCACATGTTTAGAAACCTTAAGCGTCCTAATTTCTTTCTCTATGTTTTCATTATTAAGTAATACTTCTGCCAGTCCCGTCTTTGGATTAATTTCAAATTTAAGATTGATTTTAGGAAGATCATTCTCTAAAGCAGCTATATCAAAATGAGATTCGTCAATAAAACCATTTTGCATTGCATATAAAGTAACAGCGCGATACATCGCTCCAGTATCCACATAAATATATTCTAATGCCTTAGCTAATTGTTTAGCAACAGTACTTTTTCCTGTAGATGAATGACCATCAATAGCTATAATAATCTTTTTTTTCAATGATATTTAGAATTTGTATGAATGAATATTATTATCAGCTCAAAAATACATGAAACTATCTTGAAAATATAGATTAGATAAAAAAAGTTAATATTGAATTTATTTGTACAATGCTATCACTGTCACCCAACATCATACATATTTATTGACAAGGTATCAACTTCATTAAAATAACATGTCAATACAATAATTACATTTTATCCGAGTTATTTACCTTTGACCCCCTCTGTATGATAACAAAGTTACTTTAGTAGACCTTAAAAACAACATACTTAACCTAAGTAACACAAATCATGGGCTTTTTTGATTTTTTACACGAAAAAATTGCAATAGATCTAGGTACTTCAAATACGTTAATTACTCATAACGGAAAAATAGCAGTTGACAATCCTTCTATCATTACTATACATCAAATTTCTGGTAAAATTATAGCTGTAGGTAAAGAAGCTGGTATGATGAGAGGAAAGATCAATAAAAACATAAAAACAATTTACCCGTTTCATAATGGTGTTATCTCTAATTTTGATGCTGCCGAAAAAATGTTGAAGACATTTATCAAACGGTTATCATCTCTTAATGCTTCAATATTTCCTTCTTCATATAATATGATTATCGCTATTCCTTGTGGAAGTACTGAAGTCGAAATGCGGGCAGTACAAGAATCGGCAAAGAGATTAAATGCAAAAAATATATTCCTTATACACGAACCTATTGCTGCTGCTATAGGCGGAGGTATTAATGTTTTAGAACCAAAAGGAAATATGGTTGTTGATATTGGTGGAGGAACAACAGAGATTGCTGTAATATCGCTAGGCAGAATAATTAGCGGTCAATCAGTAAAAATTGCAGGAAATACCTTTAATGAAGACATCACTCAATATATTCGCGAGTTTCGTAATCTACATATAGGTGAATCCATGGCAGAGAAAATAAAAATACAAATTGGAGCTGCAGTACGTGATTTAGCATCTCCTCCAGATAACATATCAATTGAAGGAAGAGATTTACTTACAGGAAAACCCCAACAAATCCAATTATCATACAAAGAGATAGAAAAAAGTCTTGATAAATCTATCTTACAAATTGAAAATGCAATAATGGAAACTCTTGCAGAAATTCCGCCAGAAATTTCTGCCGATATTTATAATACTGGTATCTATTTAACTGGTGGAGGATCCATGCTTAGAGGACTGGATCAACGATTATCAAGAGCCACAGAACTACCAGTACATCTGGGAGAACAACCTCTTAAAACTGTCGTAAAAGGAAGTGATATTGTACTCAAAAACCTTGATAAATATATGAATGTACTCGTTCAAAAAAGAAGATAAAAACTTAAAATCTTCCAACAGCTTCAAAAAACATGATGAATACCTTAACATAAATACATTAAATTTTTCACTTACTTACGATTATAGTAGACTATTGGTAGTTTTACTATGTATACTAAAAAGGACTTAAAAAAAGTAAGGAACCTCGTAAAAAATAATTCAAAATTCCTATATTTCCAGATTAGAAATTATTTACATATAGTATAAAATAAATTCTTAAAATAATAAGTAAAAAGATCCAATCATAATGGTTAATTTAAGTATTAATCGTTATTCAGACCCTGCTTTTGTTGGCTCGTCAAAGTTTATACAATTGCGGGGTTGTTTTTACTGTTATTTGTTTATTATAAACTTCTTAATTGAAAATTAAAAACCTGTTTGTATTTTCAATTTTAACGTATAGAATTCATCTTGAGTAACGTTTTGATCTGCAAAACTTATATTTTGCACTCTAATTTTGTTGATTTTTTAACCGTATCTATGGCTATGCAAAAAAACCTACTTCATTATAGCAGAAAAGCCAATTTTTTTGATTGAATTAGAGCACCTTCCACCATTTGGGAAAAGAGCCTTTAAAATAATATACTATAAATCAAGAGATTTCTTTCCCTGCTGAAGAAAGGGTGAATTACACCTAGTTTAAAAATTATTTTATCATTATAAACTCACTCCTACGATTAAGTTGATGTTCTTGGTCACTACAAGATGTATTATTCGAGCATTCATTGACCAAATTGGTCTCGCCATATCCTCTACCCGTGATACGGGATTTATCAATTTCTCCTTTTTCTATAATGTATTTGATCGTATTTTTTGCACGCTGTTCGCTTAAATACATATTGTAGTCATCACCAGTTCTACTATAGGTATGGGATCTTACATCTATTGTTAGACTAGGGTATTGCTTAAGAGTAGCTATAATTTTTTGCAATTCTATTTCTGCATCTGATCGTATAAAAGATTTATCCAAATCAAAGTAAATAATTTCCAAATCCAACAGTTCTGCCAAATCGTCTCCTGGCTTTACTTCTTTTCCTGCTAGTCCTCCTTTACTTAATTGTAATGGAAGTTGATATGTATACTCCAATACATTATGTGTAGCAAGTGTAACCTCTGTAGGATTATATTCTATTTTTGCTGCTCTTACAATGTATGGGGTTGCACATTCCAGATCAAATGTATATTCTCCTTTTACATTTGTCACTGTACGTTGTAACTCTTGGTTATTATCACCCAATAAAATTACTTCTGTATCAGTCAATATTTCTCGGGTATTGGCATCTGTAACCACTCCAGATACATATTGATTACATTCAGTGATTAATTCTCCAGTTTGTTTAAAACTATAGATATCATCATTTCCTTTTCCACCTGTCCGATTACTCGAAAAGTATCCAATCTTTGTGTTTTCGTTCAATACAAATGTAAAATCATTTTCAGAACTATTTACTGGTTTACCTACATTATAAGGAATAGAAAACATTCCTAATTCTTCGGGAACAGCTACAAAATATACAATCCTCCCAGACCTATATGCCCATCACTAACAAAATATAATCTTCCCGAATCACTTACATATGGGAAAGTCTCTTTTCCTTCTGTATTAATTTTATCCCCAAGGTTTTTGGGTTCTCTAAAGATGCCATCATCGTTTACATCAATCAAGTACAAATCTGATAACCCCTTACTATCAGACATATCACTTGCAAAATATAGTTTTGTCCCATCAGCGGTAAGTGCATGATACGCTCCAGAATATTCATCACTATTAAAAAGGAAGTTCTTCTATATTAGTCCATTTACTATTTTGAAGTGTGGCTCGATATAATTTTAATAATATAGTTCCTTGCTCATTAGTTCCTAATTTCTTTTTTGTATAGTTATTACGGGTAAAATATACCGTTTGCCCATCTTTACTGAAAGAAGTAGAAGGTTCATGAAATTTTGTATTTATCCTTTTATTTTGATAGGAGTCTGAAGAATTCCGTTAGCTTCAATAATTGTTGAGGAAAAGAGATCCAGAAAAGGCATTTCATTCCATTCATGTTTTACTTTACTCATTCCTCCTCCTTTTCTAGAAGGTGCGAATATTAATTCTCCCTGATGATTAAAACTTGGTGCATAATCAGAGTATTTTGAATTCACACCTAGTTTTAATAATCTAAATTTACCTGATTACATTTCTATAAATTTAAGATAATCCCGAGTATTCATAAAGTATTCTGCTCGGTGATCGTTTCCTGTAATAGTATTAAATAGTTCCATTACTTCATCTGCCTCTTCGTATCGTTCAATACTTTTCAACGTTTGAGAATATCTAAATAAATATTCTGGATTTATCTCTGCTTCATAGGTTCTTGTCAATTTCGCGTACCAGAGAACAGCTTTATCCAGCTGAGCATTAAAGTAATATGAATCCACCAATTTCTCTAATAAACCTGCTGATTCGTATCCACTATCAGCTACCAGAAGATATACATTACGAGTATCTACAAAGGCAAAACGACTAAAATCTTCATCAGCTTTAGCTAAGCGTTTTTCTTGAGAAAATACTATACCAGATAATAGTAAACTAAAATTATATTTACCAAATATGTATTCAAATTCATAATTTCATCGTTTTATATTGAGTCAAAAAACAAGGTTTTTATTTGTTCTAATTTTTTTACTTTTCAAAATACAGATTTTCATCTAAACGAGAATTTAGAAGAAACGAGGGGTTAACATTCTCTTGTATTTTTTAAAGAGTTCAAATCGTAACATGACTTCATAACTTCCATCATTAAATTGTGTTTGTCCTAACTCAGTGGTCTCTCTATCATAAGCAAAACCTATCATTAGTGCATCTGATATCTGAAAGCCAATCTGACCAGTAACAGCTGCACTCCATCGATATGCTACTCCAAGAGTCAATCGTTCGTATAACAAAAAATTTGCTGATACATCCACTTGTAACGGAGCTCCAAATACTAATTTACTCAATACTGCCGGTTTAAATTTAACACGATCACTTATATTGAATACATAGCCTGTGATGAAGTAATAGTTAATACGTTCCTCTGCCAAAAAACTCACTGCATCACTATTACTAGTCGTGCTCTCATCAAAATGATCAGTTTCTAATAAGTTAGGGGCACTTAAACCAAAATAAAACTTATTGGTATGATAATATACTCCTGCACCTACTTGGGGGCTAAATTTGTTATCAATATTATTCTCAAATAAAGCATCGTTACCATTAAATTGCGATAATCTTTGGAGATCAACGTTCAATAAATGCCCACCTGCTTTAACTCCAAAACTTAATTTTCCATTTTCCGAAGTAGGTATGGTATAGGAAAAATCAATATCAAAATAGGTTTCGTCGGTTGGACCAATTTCATCATTGACTATAGATAACCCTAATCCCAAACGTTCATTATCTCCAATAGGAGTATTAAGAGTTAGTGTCTGAGTTCGTGGTGCTCCATCTAGACCCACCCATTGACTACGATGTAACCCCATAATACTAAGCACTCCGCGACTTCCTGCATAAGCTGGATTAACACTAATTGTATTGTACATATATTGAGTGTATTGAGCATCTTGTTGGGCATAACCTGTATAAAATACAATGCTCAAAAATGCTGTAACAATTATTATGTGTATCTTTTTCATCAGCTCTAATTTACTTTTTAATTCGGCCCCATTGGTAAAACATACCTAGGTAGCTTAGTTTTTATTGATTCTTTATTGATATATAAGTATCCTGCTCTGTTTTTTCGCTCTCCAGACTCCAGAACATATTCAAGTACATAATAATATGTTCCTACAGGTAATTCATCAGTGTTTTCTATAGTTGTTCTTCCATTAGAAATTCCTCTAAAGAATTTATCATCTCTTCCATGATCTTTTGCTTCATATACTTTAACTCCACATCTATTATAGATCTCGAACTTGTTTTCTAGTCTTTCTATTCCACTAATTATAAACACATCATGAACTCCATCACCTTTTGGTGATATCCCTGTAAAGATTGTTATTCCATCTTCCCCTCCTGTTGGAGGGACATTAGGTTCTAAATAATCAGGAATTCCATTACCATTAGGATCAGGGTTTTCATCTACTGTAAGAATACCATCTACATCCAGATCCAATGAATCCAGAATGAAATCATTATCAATTACTGATGGTGCCAATGGACAAGCAAAACCATCATTACTTGTAGTTATCGCAGTATTATTTAGCAATGCTTCAGAAGGTGTTACCGTTGTATAATCATTAATGAGATATAAGCCACTATCATTATAAGATACATATAATCGATCTTCTGCATCCATAAATGCCGCACCAAAGTTGGTTGCAGTTGGTGTTGTTAATCCTTCTACCAAACTTTTTTCTAATGTAGTTAGATTCCAGATATTTATTTCTCCATTGTTATTTACACCATATATACTTCCATTAATGAAAACAACGTCATTCATATTACCTGTTGGTAAAGTTGAACCACCGAGACCTGTAAATATTCTAGGGACTAAAACCAGAGTTCCCCCTACCGTTTGTGAAGATAAATTTTCTATCCTGTGATATTCATCTCCTATGTTGATCCACAGGTTATCACTGTCATCGACATCACCAGATATCCCTCCAGATGTAAAACCCGAAATTAGGCCAAGATCTTCGATAACTCCATCAGCCCTTACACGAATCAAGTGTCGATTTATAGGGCTTGCCCCTCCTCCTTTTCCTATAGCGTACACATAATCATCTATATGATTATACCCCATCGCATTGTAGAGATTAGTAGTAGCAATCGGAGCAGAATATTCTCCAGTTATCGGATTATAACTTTTCAATTCTCCTGCAATAATCTGATAAAGCGTACTAGGACAGCTAAAAGGTGTTAATGAGCTCACGGGTCCACAAATATTATTATCTCCAGCATCAGTTACCGCTGCTGTTATATTTTGAGGGCTTCCTGTTACGGTAGGCTCTCTATCTTTATTTACTATATCTCCCAAACTATTATCCCCATCCAGATCGCCAACTATAAAAGAATCTGTTCCTTCTAAGGCATCAGGACAACTGTCCCCATCACTATCTGCAGATTGAAAATCCTGCTCATCTGCCATATCTGTATCGGTTATTGTATAATTTATCGTTCCTGAATCTACTGGAGTCTCTACTCCGTCAAAAAGACCATTAGCCACTGATCCGGTATCCTGTCCTGTAATCCTACCATTAGTTTGTGTTAATCCATGACCGGCTTCCACCACATCATAAATGCCATCATTATCACTATCTAGATCAAAAAAATCAGGGATTCCATCACCATCTGTATCAAAAGCAACTTCTACTGTTCCATTAATATTTCCGATTGCTGCCATAGCATCATCATCTAAATAAGCGAATACCAAATCTGAGTCTCCATCAACATATGGATTTGAGGGAGATTCATCTATATTAGTTAATCCATCTCCATCCAAATCTAAATCAAGGGGATCTAAGTTGTTATCATTATCCCGATCCATTGCTGATGAGGCTAGTGCACAGGCAAATCCATCATTACGAATAACATTTTGTGTATTGGATAAAAAGGTAGCAGAAGGAGTAGCTGTAGTATAATTTTCTATAAGATATAATCCTCCATCATTGTTAGATATATAAAATCGATCGCTACTATCTGCGAACACTACACCATAATTATCACTTGGAGCAGTGGCAAGTCCTGTAATCGGAATAATACTTCTATCCATGGTAATTAAATTCCATATATACAAATTTGTTCAGTCTACCCCATAAAATGCTCCGTTGATAAATGCCAAATCCAATGGATTCATTTGTCCTGGATTTTGCTTGTAATTGAACGCAAAACTTGAACTTAAAAGCTCATTTTTCATATTTATATCAAGGGAGGCATCAGAATTGATGGTTTTTAAGTGATCAAAATTAGAAATTGAACTCAGGTTATAAATATCATCGATGCCTTTTAGAGAAAAGACAATAACTTGTCTGTTGTTCTCATATATTGTAATGATATTTATTTTTTTATTTTTAGTGTAACTTCCCTCTACGGAAAGGCCTAATGAGCTATGTAAAAAAATACCAACAAGCAGGAAATAAACTCCTAATAAAAAAAGCGTAATTACTCCAAATACAAGAAATGTATTGTGTTCAAATATAGTATTAGTTAATTTTGAAGAAAAAAGTTTTGGTGCAACTTTTGGTATATACAAAAATGGCCTCATAATGGTTGATTGAATTATATAATGTATCATTATTCGATCCGATACTTTTGCTGGCTCGTCAAAGTTTAGCAATTGCAGGATGTTTTTAACCTATCTAAAAAAAGAGAGGATATTATTCTTTATATGTTATTTCCATTTTTTTTATTATTATATATTTTTCTTTAATTATGTTATGTACTATATTCTTTGTCTTATAGATATATATCCTTTATTATTAAAAATTTGGTCGGACACATCCACAAAACAGATATAATTATGGTATCCAGCTCTTGTTAAAATGGATAGCGCTATACTATTCTTTACATTTATAAAGGAAAAAAGTATTAACCCATTCATAAGTAACATAAACCAGTATTATTTTTAGGTTCATTGATTCTATATATCCATATCTAAACAGGGATAAGAATCTAATTTTGACAGATGTAGTACATACAGTTATCAAAAACCACTTATGACAAAAAGGGGTAAGAAAATAAAATGTCTTGAGTAATTCTTTCTAATGGCAATAACTGTTTAAAGGTTTTGGTTTGTTATATTTTTTTTAACAATATAAATTTATGTATAAAAATTCAAGTTTAACTACATATAAACATCAAACATTATATGGTTTTAACATATAAAAATCATAATCAACTGATTTTTAGTTCTAAAAAAACCAAATAAATAAACAAGTAGTATAACACTTAACGTAATTCTATAAAAAAATAAGGGTGATCGTTAACATCACCCTTATTTTTACCAAATGGTTTTAAAAGTATTTTTAAAGCTTTTTAGCATTCTTAACCTTAGAATTCGTCAACGCTATTTTTAAAACATCTTCCATGTTTTTAACATAATGAAAAGTCAAACCTTTTAAATACTCAGACTTAATTTCATCAATATCCCGTTTATTATCCTCACAGAGTAATATTTCCTTTATATGAGCTCTTTTAGCCGCAAGAATCTTTTCTTTTATTCCACCAACGGGAAGTACTTTTCCTCGCAATGTGATTTCACCAGTCATTGCCAGACTTTTCTTTACTTTACGTTGTGTAAATAATGATACCAAAGAGGTAAGCATAGTTACTCCTGCGCTTGGACCATCTTTTGGTGTAGCTCCTTCTGGTACATGAATATGTACATTATGAGTATCAAATATTTCAGGTTTAATACCTAATTCTGCAGCATTTGCTTTGATATATTCCATAGCAATAGTTGCAGATTCCTTCATTACTTTACCTAAGTTTCCTGTTATTGTTAGGGTTCCTTTTCCTTTAGAAAGAATAGATTCTATAAATAATATATCTCCTCCAACTCTTGTCCAAGCTAAACCAGTTACAACTCCTGCAATATCATTATTTTCGTATTTATCGCGTTCTAATCGTGGTGCTCCAAGAACTTCTATAACATCTTCATTACTAATCTTTACATTGTACTCCTCCTCCATTGCAATATTCTTGGCAGCATATCGTACCATTTTTGCAATTTGTTTTTCTAGCCCTCTAACTCCTGATTCTCTGGTATAGCCTTCAATTATCTTTTCTAATTGTGCTTTTCCTAATTTTATATGAGTTTTATTCAATCCATGCTCTTCTAACTGCTTAGGTAGTAAATGTTGTTTAGCAATTTCTACTTTTTCTTCAATCGTGTATCCTGTAACATTAATAATCTCCATTCTATCTCGAAGTGCAGGCTGAATTGTACTCAAACTATTAGAAGTAGCAATAAACATAACCTTAGAGAGATCAAATCCCATTTCGAGGAAATTATCATGAAATTCTGAGTTTTGTTCTGGGTCCAAAACTTCTAATAATGCAGAAGAAGGATCTCCTTGATTGCCAACAGAAAGTTTATCGATTTCATCAAGTACAAATACTGGATTACTAGTTCCTGCTTTTTTAAGGCTTTGAATAATTCTACCCGGCATTGCTCCAATATAGGTTTTTCTATGTCCTCGAATCTCAGCTTCATCACGTAATCCTCCTAAGGAGATTCTTACATATTCTCTACCCAGTGCCTCTGCAACAGATTTTCCTAGAGAGGTTTTACCAACTCCAGGAGGTCCATATAAACATAATATTGGGGATTTCATATCATTACGAAGTTTTAGCACTGCTAAATATTCGATGATACGGCGTTTTACTTCATCAAGACCATAGTGATCTCTGTCTAAAACTTTTTTGGCAAACTTTAGATCAAACTTATCAGTACTAAACGTGTTCCATGGTAAATCCAAAAATAGATCCAAATAATTACGTTGTATAGAATACTCAGCTACTTGAGGATTCATGCGCTGCATTTTAGCCAGTTCTTTATCAAAATGCTTTTTTACATCATCATCCCATTTTTTATCTCTACCCCGCACACGCATTTCTTCAATCTCATCTTCATGAGAAACTCCTCCAAGTTCTTCCTGGATGGTTTTCATTTGTTGATGCAAAAAATATTCGCGTTGTTGCTGGCTCATATCATGTTGAACCTTATTTTGTATATCATTTTTAAGTTCTAATTTCTGGAACTCTACATTCATATACTTCAAAGTAGCTAACGCCCTTTCTTTTAAATCATTAACCTCTAATAACTTTTGTTTTTCTTCTACAGGAAGGTTAAGGTTAGAAGACACAAAATTGATTAAAAAAGAATTGCTTTCTATATTTTTAATGGCAAAAGAAGCCTCTGACGGGATATTTGGACTTTCTTTTATAATTTCTAGAGCCAAATCTTTAATTGAGTCTATTATCGCACTAAATTCTTTATTCTCCTTAGCTGGTCTAGCTTCGGGAACTTCTTTTACTTTGGCTTTTATATAAGGTATTTCTTCTACCACTTCATCAATATGAAATCGTTTCTTACCTTGTAAAATAACAGTAGTATTACCATCTGGCATTTTTAATACTCTTAGAATACGGGCTACAACTCCTACTCTATTAATATCTTTTAAAGACGGGTTTTCTATTCCTTCTTCTTTCTGAGAAACTACGCCAATTGTTTTATTTCCAGTATTTGCTTCATTAAGAAGTTTTATGGATTTATCTCTCCCTGCTGTAATAGGAATAACAACTCCAGGAAATAAAACAGTATTTCTCAATGGTAAGATTGATAATATCTCTGGTAGATCTTCTTTATCTATTTCTTCTTCATCTTCAGGGGTCATCAAAGGTATTAACTCAGCATCTTCTTCTATTCCCTGAAATGACAAACTGTCAAGTGTTGTAAATTTGGTTTTCGCCATAAGTATATATCAAAGTCATTTTGTCATTACTACAAAACAACATTTTTTTTAAAATTTATTTAAATCCACTAAAACTTCATTAAACCTATTAAAACTAGGGTTTTAATATAAGTTCATTATTTATATTTCAATTGTTATGCCATAAGTATTTAAAAAAAAATATTTTAAAACTGTAACAAATTAAATCAATATATATCTTTATTTAAAAGTAAATCATTTTTTTGTCACTGACCCAACTAAATACTGAGCAACTAATAGCAAAATGTCGAGAGCATGATCAGAATGCGCAGCTCGAAGCATATAATCGTTATTATAAAGCAATGTACAATACAGCATTGAGAATCATAAAAGATAGTGCAGAAGCTGAAGACGTCATGCAAGAAGCTTTTTTGACAGCTTTTACAAAGCTCTCTATGCTAGAAGACAATAATATGTTTGGTGCATGGTTAAAAAGAATAGTTATTAATGCGAGTTTAACTGTGTCAAGAAAAAACAGTATTCATCGCGAAGTAGCTATAGAAACTGTAGAATATGCTCTTTCTGATAATACAGGAATAGCAGAAGAAGATTTAGCTTCTGTAAAAGTGAATGCTGTACTACATACTCTAACTGAACTAAAAGACAGCTATAGCACTGCATTATCATTACATCTAATTGAAGGGTATGATTATGAAGAAATCTGTCAAATTATGAATATATCATATTCTAATTGTCGTACGCTTGTATCGCGCGCAAAAGAAAGCTTACGAAAAAAATTACAAATTGTATGAACAATGACAATATAGAAAAGTTATTTAAACAAATGGAGGATCAATTAGACATATACGAACCTTCTGCTAATCATAAGGCACGGTTTTTAGAAAAACTGCAAGGTCAAGGTAAAGTCGTTCCGATACAGCCTAAAATGAGGAACTGGTTTACACCAATTGCAATTGCAGCTTCTGTCACCATTCTGTTTGGAATTGTAACCATGACTTATAAATTTGACCCTAAAGAGGAAGTAGATTTAGCTAATGTTTCACCTCAAATGGAAGAAACTCAAAGCTTTTTTACTTCTGCGATTCAGGTACAACTTGAAGAAATCAATAAAATTTCTTCTCCAGAGACAAAAAAATTAGTTGCAGATGCAATGTTGCAATTAGAAAAGTTAGAAACTGACTATGAAACCCTAAAAAAAGATCTTTTTCATAGTGGAAATGATAAACGGGTAATTAGTGCAATGATAAAAAACTTTCAACAGAGAGCTAGTTTATTAGAAGATGTGCTTCAAAAAATTAATGACATTAAAGAATTCAAATTATCAGAAAATGAAAACTCTATACTATAATATAATCCTTTTATTATTTATTCCCTCTTTAGTATTAGCTAATAATGGAGATTTAAAGGGTAAATACACCAAGGAAAAGAAATTAAAAAAAGAATTCTCAGTGAATGCAGATGCTTTACTAAAAATTAGTAATGATTATGGTAATCTTGATATCACTTCATGGAATCAAAACCGAATCGTAATAGAAATCAATATTAAAGTAAGTGGTAATGATGAAGAAAAAGTTATAAGAAAACTAGAATCAATCGGTGTAGAATTTGATGCTTCCTCTCAAATGGTTAGTGCTAGAACTACTTTTAATAAAAATGATAATTCATGGTGGGATAAATGGACCAGTGGATGGAATAACAATCTCAATATGAAGATCAACTATACTGTTAAAGTTCCTGTGACCAATAGTATCGACCTCAATAATGATTATGGAAATATTAACCTTGACAAAATCCAAGGTACTGCAAAAATCAAATGTGATTATGGACAAATTATTCTTGGAGAATTATTAGGCAACGATAATTATATTAATATTGATTATACAAATAACAGTACCATAACATACATGAAAAATGGAAGGATCAATGCTGATTATTCTGATTTTGAAATAGGTAACTCCGATCGAATTGTTCTTAATGCTGATTATACTAAATCAAAGTTTAAATCGATAAAAACTTTAAATTACAACTGTGATTATGGCTCTATCAAGATAGAAAACGGAGAAGATATAACGGGGCAATCTGATTATGTAAGCACAAAAATCGGAAGTATTTCTGAGGCATTAAATATAGATTCTGACTATGGATCTATTGGTATTCAGTCTTTAAAATCTTCTTTTAGAAGCGTAACCATCAAAACAGATTATACTTCTGTGGATATAGGATATGAAAGCGGTTGTAATTTTGATTTTTCAATCAAAACTTCCTATGGAGGTGTAAAGGTTGACGAAGGTATTACTGTTCAGAAAAAATATGTGAAAAGTTCTAAAAAAGAGTATCAAGGATATCAAGGTGAGGCAAATAGCGGAAATACAATTAATATTACGTCTAGCTATGGAGGAATTAAACTAAGAAAAAATTAATACACAAATTATAATACATTAACAAAATGAAAGTGACATCAATTATATTAGGTTTAGCATTATGTAGTATAACTACAGTACAAGCTCAATGGTGGGGAAATGGTAAAAAAATTAATGGTGATGGAAACATGACTACCAAAGAAAGAACCACTTCTGATTATGATCAAATTAAGGTAAAAGGTGGTCTTGACGTATCTCTGGTTTCTGGAACAGAAGGAAAAATCTCTATTGAAGGAGAAAATAATCTTATTGATTATATCGAAACAAAAGTTGAAGGTGATGCATTAAGAATATATGTTCAAAAAGGATATTATTTGAAACCGTCTGTAGGAAAAAAAATATTAATTACTGTTCCGTTTAAGGATTTGACTCAAGTAACCTTATCCGGATCTGGGAATGTCTATAGTTCAGACACAATTAAAGCTTCAGAATTTAAAACAGCAGTATCTGGTTCTGGAGATATTAAACTTATGATAGATACAGATAATACCTATGCCCAAGTTTCTGGCAGTGGAGATTTAGTTTTAAGAGGAAATACAGATAGTTTTAATTGTAGTGTTGCAGGATCTGGGGATTTAGAAGCATATGAACTGAATGCAAAAAATGCTAACGCTGCCGTATCAGGATCAGGAGATATCCAACTCACTGCAACTTCATTTTTAAAAGCTCGAGTATCAGGATCAGGAGATATTACATATAAAGGAGATCCTCAAAAAGAAGACAAGAAAGTATCTGGATCTGGAGATATTACAAAACGTTAATACAACTATATAAAAAATAAGACAATTAAAAAACTGTTTGAAGGAGTTCCCTTAAACAGTTTTTTTTGTGCTTAATAATCTCTATTTTTGAAAAATATTTATTGTTATTGTTAAATACTAATATAATAAGTATATTTTACTTTAAATTCACCCCAAACAAAACAATATTGTCATTTTTATCAAAAAAAGATATTCCTTTTTATGAAATTGTTCCTAAAGGATATATAGATATTCATTCTCATCTTCTTCCAGATATAGATGACGGAGTGAAAACAGTATATCAATCAGCTTATATCTTAGAGGAATTAGAAAAAATCGGAATAAAAAAAGTAATTACTACTCCTCATGTTATTCAGGATGTTTGGTCCAATTCATCACAAACAATATCTACCAAACTTAAAGAAATGCAAGAGATTCTTATTTCTCTTAGAATTACAAATATTGAATTATTATCTGGCGCAGAATATATGATGGATGATTTATTCTATGATCGCCTAAAACAAAATGATATTTTACCGTTGTACGAGAATTATATCCTTGTAGAGATGTCTACATTTGGCCCTCCTATAAACCTTAATGAAATATTATTTGAGATTAAGTTAGCTGGATACACTCCAATTCTAGCACATCCCGAAAGGTATTCTTTTTATGAAGATGACCTTAAAAAGTTTGATGAATTAAAAGAATCTGGTTTTTTATTTCAGCTTAATCTGTTATCTGTTTCTGGATATTATGGAGAAAAGATTAAGTCATTTGCAAAAAAGTTAATCGATCTTGACTATATAGATTTTACTGGATCAGATATACATAATTATCATCAATTAGGAATACTACAACAAGGATTCCCTCCTAAAATAGCTAAAAAAATAACTGCTTTGATGAAAAAGAATTCAGTTTTTTCTTAATCTACCTATTTCTTTTTACCATATCCATACCCATAGTTATAACCGGTTTTGGTAGCTGCTGCGTTAAGTAATACCGCAATATTAGGTAGACGTTTTTCTCTATAGAAGTTTTCTGGAACTTGTAAAACTCTTTTATCAGAATAATTTTCTCTTACTATATAAATACTTAGGTCTGCATATTTTGCAATCAAAAGAGTATCTGTTACCAAACTAACCGGAGCAGTATCCACAACAATATAATCATATTCATTTTGCAAATACTCAAAAATAGAGTTAACTCTTTCTTGCATAAGAAGTTCTGCCGGATTTGGAGGAATAGCTCCAGAAGGTATAATATCAAATGAGTTTTCTTCCTTATCCCTATATATGACGTCCTTTGGAGTCAATTCGGTATTCATTATATAATTAGTAAGCCCTTTGGTATCTTTACCATTTGGTAGATCAAAAAATTTATGAAATTTTGGATCTCTTAAGTCTGTTCCTAAATAGGCAACTTTCTTACCTGAAATTGATAATGTTTTGGAAAGGTTTGATGAGATTAATGTTTTTCCTTCTCCAGAAATAGTAGAAGTAACAAAAATGACTCTTCCTCTATCTTTTTTAATCCCTGCAAGCAGAAAATCCAGATTGGTTCTCAAAATCCTAAACGCCTCTGCAATACCTGATCTATCGTTTTTAGATATAACAATTTGTTTTTTTGACTTTACCTTAGGAATGGATCCAATAATTGGCATAGAAAGTGCTTTTTCAAGATCTTCTCGGGAACGTATTTTTACATTTAATAAATCAGATGTATAAATAATAAGAAAAGGTAATATTAATCCTAAGAAAAAAGCTCCTGCGTATATCGTTCTTTTGTTAGGAGAGACTGGGTACGAACTCAAAGTTGAAGCTTTATCAATAACCCTAGCATTAGACAAAGTAATATGGCTTGTAATCTCTGCCTCTTCCCTTTTTTGCAAAAGATATAAATACAGTTGTTCCTTAATAGTTTGTTCTCGTTCTATTACTCTTAAATCTTTTTGTCGTATTGGTGCGTTATATAGCTTTCCACTAAAATATTGATCTTGAGTTCTCAGACTTTTTAATCGTATATTGATAGAACTTCTTAAGCTATTTAAACTACCAATAAGCACCTGTCTAAGTCCATCTATCTGCTGGTCAATATTTACCACAACTGGATTCTGCGCGCTCGATGTTTTCAATAAACGTTGTCGTTGAAGAATTAATCCATTATATCTAGAAACAGTAGTGGTAATTGTAGGATCATCAAAACCCAAATTAGCTGGTACTAAATCATATCTTCCTTCTTGGCTTAGAACAAACCTTCTCATTGATTCTATTAGACTAAGCTGAGTATTTAGCTGTGCTATTTCTTGTACATTTCTAGAATCAATATCGGCTACTCGTTGTGTTTGCGCTCCTATGTCATTTGTAAGCCCATACTTTGACAGATATCCTGCAGCCTCATCATCGACTTCTGTTAAATCTCCAGAAATAAGATCTAAACGTTCATTTATAAAATCTGCTGTCCTTGCAGAAGCTTGTTTTTTATTTTGTATCGTAGCTTTATTATACTCTTCAACAAGATTATTGATAATATCCTTTGCTTTTGCTTTTACAGGATCATTTAAAGATATTCTTACTATCGAAGAGTTCTTTAAAGGAGAAATTGATAATCTACCTCTGTATCCTTCTGCCACAGATTTTATTGGGGCGATTTGAATTTTTATTGTTTTATTAAGATGTGGTTCTATATCTTCAACACTTGGAGTAATAACAATATCTCCAACTCCACTACTTATTGTTTTCCCAAAAGAATGATCGCTTAATTTTTTTCCTTTTTTATCTAAAAAAGAAAAAGATGTTTCTGAATTAATTTTTACATGAAAAACCTGTGATTTAGTATGAACAATAGTATCATCTGATAAAAAATTGATTTCAATTAGAGATTTAGGATAATTCTCAACCTCTAAAATTCTTCCTTCACTAAAATAACGTACATTCAATTTTAAATTATTAACAACATTTGTCAATAAAGTTCTGGATTTGATGATCTGAATTTCATTCTCTATTTTGTTTTGAGAATCATCTAACAATCCAAGATCTTTAAAAGCTGATAGTTCAGATTCACTAATACTCTCGTCCTGAGAGATCATTATCATTGACGAAATGTTATATTGGGGAATTGTATACCTTACTTTTATATATGCAAAAGAAACAAAAACAACAACACTTAATACAAACCAATACCATTTCTTAAGGTATTTTATAATCTGATCTCTAAGGTTAAAACTAAAGCCAGAAGATGAATCAAAATTAGTATCTGATGTAGGTGTATTGTTCGTATTGGAGATCATCTATTATAATTATCTTATGATTAAACCAACTGTCGATATAATAACACCAATTATACTTATAATAACACCAAGAGTATTATTACGTGTTTTGGATTCTCTTATTCTAGATACATTTGGTTCTATATAAAGTACGTCATTTTGAGCTAAATAGTATACAGGAGATTCAAAAATTGACTTCGAAGTGACATCTACCCTGTGATATGTATTTACACCATCATTTTCTCTGATCACCATAACATTTTCTCTTTTTCCTTTAATCGTCATATCACCAGCCAAACCAAGTGCTTCAATTATAGTTACTCTTTCATTAGGTATAGTATATGATCCTGGTCTTGCAACCTCTCCCATAACTGTTATTTTAAAATTCTTGAGTCTTACACTTACTATAGGATCATTAATATAAATTTTTAACTTTTCTTTGATCATTTCTTTAACCTGGATACGTGTAAGCCCTGCTATTTTTAATCTTCCCAAAACTGGAAAATCAATATTTCCTTCTTCATCTATCAAATACGTTGGCTCTGGAGCTCCATTTCCTCCTGCATTCCCAATTCCTGCCTCTCCCAAAGAAGAGGTGGTTATAGAAGATCCTTGCATTAAATTGAATGGCCTTGCGGCATCCATATCTGCTGCTGATATCAGTATACTTACAATATCATCAACTTTAAAAACTGGTGTAAATGAGTTAGATGAAGAAATTTCTTCCTTATTTGCAGAGTCCTGAAAATAAATTACATCTGTCGGGACTTTACATGAAAATACCGAAACTAATACCAGAACTAAAAACAAAAATCTACATCTCATATTCTTAACACTTTATAAGTAAGTTTTTAATGATTTACAAAAATATAACTTTATTTAGTATAGCAATGAAATTTTGCTTTATCTGTTATATTTAATTGGTTTTAAGGGTTAAATAAAATTGCAATAATTATTTCATTAGATTTAAAAATAAATTATTGCAATCTTTAAAAGGAATTTTTAAACCAGTATTCTAGGTTTTTTATGAACACTTTCCTTGTTTATTTTATCAATACTCTCAAAAGTAGAATTATTAGATATAAACTCAGGTACAATTTCTTTCAGTTTTCCAACAATTTGATGGTCTTGATTAAGTAAATTCATTATACAAAGATCATCTATTTTATCTTTAATCATTAAACAATCATCATCGTCAAACTTGCTTATCATTATTTTTTTATGATAAGTAGGCAACGTATTTTCTGTATCTGCCAAAAGTTCTTCATACAATTTTTCTCCTGGTCTAAGCCCTGTTATCTTAATATCTATATCACTAGGATATTTAAGTCCTGACAGTCTAATCATTTTTCTGGCAAGATCAAATATCTTAACTGATTCACCCATATCAAAAATAAATATCTCTCCACCATTACCCATTGTTCCTGCTTCAATCACTAACTGTGATGCTTCAGGAATTGTCATAAAGAAACGAGTTACATCTTGATGTGTTACTGTTAATGGCCCTCCCTTTTGAATTTGTTTTTTAAATAATGGTATTACAGATCCATTCGACCCTAATACATTTCCAAATCGGGTTGTTATAAATTTAGTTTTACTATTAGTTCTATGCAACCATTTTATATACATTTCAGCAACTCTCTTTGTCGCCCCCATAACATTAGTGGGGTTTACTGCTTTATCTGTAGATACGAAAACAAATTTATCAACTCCAAATTCTGATGATAAATCAGCAAGTTTTCTAGTCCCTAAAACATTAATTTTTATAGCTTCACAAGGGTTATTTTCCATAAGAGGTACATGCTTATAGGCTGCCGCATGAAAAACCATATTTGGTCTATATTTTTCAAAAATAGTTTCTATCCTCTGATGATCTCTTATATCTGCTACAATTGGAGTAAAGTTAACAACCCCCTTACTAAGAAGCTCTTGCTGTAAGTCATACAAAGGAGATTCTGCCTGATCCACCAATACAAGGTGTTTATAACTATAATACGATGCTTGTCTAACAATCTCACTACCTATTGATCCTGCCGCTCCAGTTATCAAGATAACTTTGCCATGAAGTTCTTCTTTGATATTTTGATTATCCATATTGATAGGAGCTCTATCCAAAAGATCTTCTATCTGAATTTCTTTGATCTGAGAAACTTTTAATTTACCATCAATCCAATCATTAACCGCAGGTATAATTTTTACAGTAACCGGAAGTTTTAGTAAGTTATCTGAAATTTCAGACAATCTCTTCTTATTGATATGAGGAATCGATACTACAATCTCTTTGATATTGTTCTTTGCGACAAAATTTTGATTAACAGAACCTGAAGAATATACTTTAATTCCGTTTATGGTTTTCCCAATTTTTTGAGGGTTATCGTCAATAAAACCAATTACTGATAGCGACCGATTAGAATCATTAGTTATCGCAGCTTGTGTAATCAAACCCGAATCTCCAGCACCGTATATCAAAATTTTAGAAGTTTCTCCTAATTTTGATTTCACATAATAAAAGCAGTACTTAAATACCAAACGACTTGTTGTAAGTGTTATAATATTTAATAAATAATGAATACATATTATTGATACGGGAATATTTAACAATTCTGGCATTAGAGACATTCTACTAAAAGCCATTAAAAATCCAGTAAGGGTAATTAGAACAGTTACTGCCAAAAACAAATTGTATGCATCTCGCATCCCAGTATGTCTTACTACACCTTTATAAGATCCAATTAACAGAAAACTTAATGTGGCAAGACCAGCTACTATTGGTAACTGATACAATAGATTCACAATATCAAAATTCAACGTAATCCCAAACCTTACTACGTATGCCAAAAAGAAATTAAAAATCGTTATAAACACATCAATAGATAACACCAGCCACTTAGACGCATGCTTATGGGAATTATTTACTAGGTAATTCTTAATCATCTCAAAATATTTTTAATTACTGATACAATTCTATATAAATCATCTTCTTCAAGATTAGACCCGCTTGGTAAGCAAAGTCCTCGATCAAATAGGTCATCAGAAATTCCATTGAGGTAGGCATCACAATCTGCAAATACAGTTTGTTGGTGCATGGGTTTCCATAATGGTCTTGACTCTATATTTTCTTCTGCTAGTGACAAACGTATTGCCTCTCTTAACTGATAAGAGCTGGTCTCAATACACGTAAGCCATCGATTAGAATGATATCCTGAAGGTTCTTCTAAAAACTTAATTTCAGAGAAATCTTCAAGATTTTTTTTGTAAAATTTAAAATTGCTTCGTCTGTTATTTACATGAGAATCTAAAACTTCCATTTGTCCTCTACCAATACCAGCCGTAATATTACTCATTCGATAGTTATATCCTATCTCTGAATGTTCATAGTGAGGAGCATTATCTCTTGATTGTGTAGCCCAAAATACTGCTTTCTCCTTATGCTCTTTATTTTTAGATACTAATGAACCACCTCCTGATGTAGTAATAATTTTATTTCCATTAAAAGAGAGGATCGATATATCTCCAAAGGTACCACACTTAATTCCTTGATAAGTACTTCCCAGTGCTTCTGCACTATCTTCTAATACAGGAATTCTGTATTCTGAAGCAATGCTGTGAATAGCCTCAATATTATAAGGCATACCGTACAAGTGCACAGCAACAATTGCCTTTGGTTTTTTACCCTTGGCAATTCTATCTTTTATTGCAATTTCAAGTTGTTGAGGACAAATGTTCCAAGTATCACTTTCACTATCTATAAAAATAGGTTTTGCTCCAAGATATACTATTGGATTAGCCGAAGCGGCGAAAGTAAAACTCTGACATAGAACTTCATCACCATAACTTACATCTAATAACTTTAAACCTAAGTGCAATGAGGCCGTACCAGAACTTAATGCTGCTGCATGAACATTTTCTCCAAGATAAGTTTCAAGATCACTTTCAAATCCATTTACGTTTGGACCAAGTGGAGCTACCCAATTTGTATCAAATGCTTCTTTAACGAATTTTTGCTCTGTTCCACCCATATGCGGTGAAGAAAGCCATATTCTTTTAGAATCAATTATATTCATAATTTTCCCATTAAAAATGAACAATAACCTACTGCTGACTATAGATCACACAACAGTATAATCATTAATCAAAATTCTTTTTCATGACAATCTAAAAAACGCTGGAAGAAGGGGGGTAGAACTTCCTTTTTTCGAATTTACTTTTAATATATTTTCCATAGCTAAAATAGTTCAGTTAAATTAATTATCAACTTAAAATTTGCTTTTTTAGACAGAACACTTAAAAAAGACGTTCAATGACCCATTTTTATGTTAATTCCGTCTTATTTTACGGTAATTCCGTAAGAAAAGTACTATATCTCTTACATAAAACTACCCGTAATAATACTTTTATCTTTGTTTTTATATTTATTTTTGAACGTATAGAAAATGAATTCTGGGGAGATCATTAACAAATTAAAATCCATAATTAATTTAGCTCTTCTATTTTTAACACTACAAGTATACCTTAATAATAACTAAAATCATCAAGGATTAAACCTATTTATAAATAGGGGTTTTCCCCCTTTAATAGAACCACAAAATTTACATTTTACTCTATTACATTGAGCATTATCAAAAATAGTTCAATAAATATTTGATTTATTTAATTAAATACATAAAATTTACATTCTTCAAATCTAAAAAGGGTTTCTACAATATATTAATCCTTTTGTATAACCTTCTTGAATTTTATAATTACAATAAAATACATGTTATTTAATTCATTAGACTTTTTCATATTTCTACCAATTGTATTTATACTATATTGGTTTATTTTTTATAAAAAACTTCAAATCCAGAATTTTTATATTCTTGCTGCTAGCTATATCTTTTATGGATTATGGGATTGGAGATTTTTATTTCTCATTTTAGCAAGCACATTGGTTGATTTTTTTATTGGTCAAGCAATTCATAATAATGACGCGAAGAGAAAGAAAAAAATGTGCTTATGGGTAAGTATCATTTTTAATATTGGATTACTTGGTTTTTTTAAGTACTATAATTTTTTCATAGACTCATGGGGTGACTTCTTAACAGTTTTTGGATATGAGTTAAAAAACACTTGGACATTACAGATTATTCTACCAGTTGGAATTTCTTTTTATACATTTCAGACTATGTCATATTCTCTTGATATATATTATAAGAGACTTACCCCGACAAAAAACTTTATTGCGTTTGCTACATTCGTAAGTTTTTTTCCGCAACTAGTTGCTGGACCAATAGAAAGAGCCTCTAACCTATTATCACAAATCACAACAAAAAGAGTTTTTAATTACACTCAATGTAAAGAAGGTTTAAAACTTATACTCTGGGGCTTATTTAAAAAGGTGGCAATAGCAGATTCTATTGCTCCAATAGTTGATGATATTTTTGCTAATTATAGCGATTATCCTGCCTCTACTCTAATTCTCGGCGTTTCTTTATTTAGTTTTCAAGTATATGGAGATTTTAGTGGATATTCTGATATTGCTATAGGAACTGCCAAATTATTTGGGATAGAATTAATGTCAAACTTTAAATTTCCAACCTTCTCAAGAAACGTTGCAGAATATTGGCAACGATGGCATGTTTCCTTATCTACATGGTTTAGACATTATGTGTATATACCTCTTGGAGGAAGCAGAGTAAGTAAGCTCAAGTCTGTTAGAAACATTGTCATTATATTTTTAGTAAGTGGATTTTGGCATGGCGCTAATTGGACTTTTATTGTTTGGGGAGCCATTCATGCCCTATTATATATTCCTATATTCTTAATGGGTAGAAATCGTATATATATGAATACTGTTGTAGCAGAAAACAGATGGCTACCTAATATAAAGGAAGTAGTTCAAATATTTATTACCTTTTTATTAGTTACATTTTCACGTGTGTTTTTTAGGTCAGAATCTATCTCTGATGCTTTTGGTTTTCTTAAGCAAATATGTTCTGATTTTACCTATGAAAACTACCAACACCCTTTAGGTTATAGAATGATAGATTATTTCATTCTACTTGCTGTTTTTGTTTTATATGAATTTAGAATACGAAGAGATGAACGTTCTCCGTTTAAGTTTAAATCCCAAATTGTACGTTTTATAGTCTATACTATGGTAATTTTAGGAATGTTGCTATTTTTTGATGATAATATTGACAGATCTTTTATTTATTTCCAATTCTAATCTAAAATGATTTATAAGAAATAGAATGAAAAAATTAATTTTAAAAAGCATCCTTTATACTTTCTTAATACTTATTACATTAGAAGGATTTGTTCGCATTTTTCATTTAGGAAAAGATACCCCTACTCGATTTCTTGATGAGCACAAAGTTGAAAAATGGAAACCCAATCAAAATGGGTTTTCGGTGACTGGAAATAGACGACAAAATTTCTCTGAATATCACATTAACAATTCTGGATTCAATTCTTATCGAGAATTTAATCCTACAAAGGAAAAAACTGAAATTGCATTGGTTGGAGATTCTTTCATAGAAGGATTTCATCAAAATTACTACAACTCTATTGGTAAAAAAATCGAAAAATCAATTCCAAAAATTGAAGTATATGAATATGGGTATGCGGGATATGATTTTGCTGATCAATTGCATCTAATCTATGTATATGAGGAACAATTTTCTTTAATAGATCATATTATCCTGGGCATAAAATTTTCTAATGACCTTAACAGAAATGAATATCATGTTGTTAATAGTCGACTAGCGTTAGAATCTCCTATGAATAAACTTTTAAAGAAAAGTAAATTGTTGGTCTATGCAAAAAGTATTGGAATCTTAGATCCTCCGCAAGAATTAGTATACCGACTTATTAATAGCATCAAACCAAAAACAAAGAAAAAACCTATTGATGAGATTGAAGTTTCTCGAATAAAAGAGGAAAATGAAAAAAAACACTTAGCCAATTTTGAAAACTTAATCTCCAAATACGGATATGATAAACAGCGATTTACTCTTCTCTTAGATTCTAGAATAACAAGTGATCTATTTTTATCCTATTTAGATCTAAACAACTTTAATTACATTGATTTCGCTTCGTCTTTTGAAGCATCTGATCGTCCTGTAACATTAATTTATGATAGACATTGGAACAATCATGGAAGAGAACTTATTGCACGACTTATTTCTGAATACATAAATAAAAAACAACGTCTCTAAACTAATTTTTTAATATTAATTATCAGGTGAAATCTGTTGCATTTTTTTACTTCCTACAATCAAATAAATTGCCTGATTCTTTGAAACCTCTAGAACTTTTACGTTAGAGATATTTTCTATACTCGTATACAAAAAATCAAAAACAAATTTTCTTAAAAATAAGTATTCTTGTCTATTGTAATCAATCACCGTGCTATATTGTATATCACTATTAATATCTTCTATTGCAGATGTTGTGTATGACATTTCAAGAGAAATACCACCTTTTTTACGCCTTGCTTTAAACTTTTTATACCTAACATAAGCCACTTTGAATACAAACTCTTTAAAACTAGCTTTTGTATATTCTATCATTGCTCCTATATATGTAGAAATTGAGTTTTTTGGATATATAATCTGATGCTCAAAATTATATATATGATTACACCATTCTCTTTTATAACTTAAATCTCCCATCCCCATTTCATAAGATTTATAGCTATTAGCTATACACCAATCTAATTTTTTATAAATCTCTACACTTCCAAGACTAAACTTACTATAGTCTATATCATATGATGATATAGAACTAAATAATCTTTCATTAAAATGATGATTGAGAGACACTACAATAGGCACATTATCACTCTTAACCACAAATAGTGACGCTTTCTTTTCATTGATCAAAGAATAGTACATTTTTACATAATGATCCCATCTCATAAGACTCTGACTCACATCATTGCGCTGCTCAAATCTTCTAACCAACATTTTATGCAAACAATCCATTAAAAAATCATATTCCTCCTTCTCAATAGCCCCAAAATATGTCTTATAAGAAATTTGAAAGCATGATTCTAGTCTTTTGACTCTCCTTCTTATTCCTTTAGCATTACTTCTAAAGCGATATTTTATATATGCATCAGCACTAATAAAATCATCAAGAAAAATAGCGTATCCTTTAAAAAATTGATTTATTTTTTTGGTATTAAATATCTGATGATTAAGTATCGGTTTTAAGTAATCTGGAATAAAAAAAACAGAATATATTTTATCTGAATTCTCGATACTATTTTTATCGTAATCAGAATTCATTACTGACTCTTCACTCCCGAAACTGTCAATTTTTGAAAATACTTTAGGAATTGAATTTTTTTCAAAAAGCTCAAAAAAATAATCAATATACTCTTTTTTCATACTCAAGATCTATAAAACGGAAAAAAGTAATTCTTCAAATCCTCTTCTTCAATCTCCATAAAATCTGTATTAACAGAGGAGCACAACTCATTATAAATTTCCTTATTAACAATTTTTCTACCTGTATAGAACATGACATCTTCATCTTTAGGAAACAATGCTTTCTTACTTTTATATAAACCATCTCCATCTCTCATTCCACCTCCCAATACATAATGTTTCATTTTATTTTGAATAGCCCATTCAATTATTTTTACTCTTAAAAAATCATTAGGTCTATAACTAAAATACTCTGCATCTGTTCCTCCTAAAAACGCAAAAAATGTATCCTTATAATTAATAATAAGTTCTATAGAAATAGGAATACCTTCATAATATGCAATTGCAATAGAAAAATTACCCAAATTAGATAATATCAAATTTTCAAAATATGAATTCGAAAAAAAATAAATACTATCTGCATTATTTCTATTCATAGTACTCACGTAGATATCATTAAAAATTTTAATGATGTCTTTAGTAATTTGATCTTTATGAAATACTTTGAACTCTAAATTATAATTTACTGCTTTTCTATAGTTATTTCTCACTTTTGGTAAGAATGCGGTCCATTGATCTTCAAAATCATCTAAGAGATTACCTCTTACATTGAAAAGAGATTCAATAAGAGTTCCTGAATATCCATTAGAGTTTCCATTTAAACTAAAACGAACAAACTCTGAAATAACACTATTATCTAAATACCATTGATCTACATATCTCCAAAATTCGATAACATCTTCTTCAGAAACAGCATCATCAAACAAAGGCCCATTATAACCATACGGACTAATCACATCAAAATAAGGAAGTTCTTTCTCTTTTATCATTATTTTTCTAAAAACAAAAGGCATAAGAATGATTGGAGCATCTTCTTTCTCGAATAAAAAACACTTTAATGCATCAGAATCTTTCTCAAAATATTGCAAATGCTCAATAGAATAGTATACATTATTATCCCATCTATTTTGAAGAAGAGTTTTATATGCTAAGACCTCTGAACTATCATCGAGGTTTTTTATTACTAGTTTGTAGTTTTGTTTCAATTGTAAGGGTATTTCGTGGTTTATTAGTTCATCTAGCGATCTTCTTTTAACTCGGTATTCTCTAGAAAGTAATCATTAATTTTTTGTGACAATATATGGGATAACCATATGATTCTTCCGCAATGCTCTACATGCCATACTGCTTTTCCTTCAAAAGTATTTCCCGCTAGTAATGGCCCTACAATATGTAGATTTTCTTTTGATTCTAAAGCTTCATTAACCTCAAAGCCTATTTTAGAATCATTTGGTTTGCAATATCCTTTATCTATCAAGTTCTTTAATAATTCAGGAACATCACTTTTGGTTAAATTAGTACTCCCAACACAGTTAATAATAAGATGTATTGGTTCTTCATATATTTTATTTTTCCCAGATTGTGTATCTAAGTATTCTAAAGAATATTGATCATTGTCAGCTTTACAAATATTCGTAAACCTTCCTGCAATATGATGAAAGCGACCTTCTTCTTTTAACCCATCGATTACTTTAGAATAGTGATACCCCGCACATCTTTGTCTTCTACCAATTTCATTACCATAATGACATGCAAAATTTTTCAATTCATCAGGACTAAGTTTTCCTAACAAAGAACCAAATGCTCTTGATATGATATCAACCGTTGACGCAGCTCCCAAATTCATCTCATCTGCATAATCAAGGTCTTTAAATGTAGCGTCTGCAATTTCTTTTGCAGTTATATTATTTTCTTTGGCTAGTGCGTGTAAATTAAATGGAGTATACTCTTTTCTATGCTCTTCGTCTATTACCGAATCAGGTAACAGCCCTTGAGTAGAAAGAAACATAAATTTATCTATATGAGATGCTATACCTTCAATGTCATTTAATTTATAAAGCATTTCTAAACCACTTGCATTTGCCCCAACAATGAGAACATTTACTTTTTGACTTGATTTTTTCTCAAGAAAACTTTCTATTTTCTCTAGCACCTTTTTTAACTCAGGCTTATAAGGATCATTAATAAAGAGTATATTGTCTTCTTCTATCAAATCTTCATTCTTCCAAAGATGATTTACAGGTAGAGATCCAACAGAAAGAACAATTTTTTCAGATATTATAGTTTTTTTATTCTCCAATGATATGATATATTGATTCTCAGTTTTTTCTAAATCAACAACCTCCTGGTTAATGTAATTGACATTAATTAACCCTTTTATTTTAAAATCTTCTAGTCTGGTTTTTACTTTTTCATTTATATACCATCCAAAAAAACGACGAGGGATAAACAAATCTTCCCATTCGTTATTTTCTATTTTACTAGCATGTGTAGATATCCACTCCAGAGACAATTTTCCTCCATCTTTTTTCAACTCATCGATTAACCAATTCTTATTATTATTTAGCCATTTAATAAACTTTCCTAATTCTGGTTCTGGCAGGAAATTTTTTAGAGAGGTAATTAAATGTACCGAAAATCCCGATCGCCCACCATATGGGATACCAGTATGGAATTCTTCATACTTATCAATAATATTAATATGTATTTTTCTTTTGTCTTTACTGTCTTCTATCAAATCTAAAAAGTGAAGAATAGTAAAGGATGACGAAATACCTGAACCAATGAATGTAACATCAGATGATTTAGGTGTATTATTAAATAACATTTCTGGTTGTTTTGTTCTAATTATTTTACCTGGGTTACCTACTACAGTAGAATAATCTGGTACATCTTTTAACACCACTGTTCCAGCTCCTATAGTACACCATTTCCCAATCTTTACTTTTGGTATTACTACTGCTCCTACACCAACATGTGAACCCTCTCCCACTTCTACATGACCACATAATGCTGCTTTAGGAGAAATATGTGCATAATCCCCTATAACATTATCATGATCAATACTTGCTGCAGTATTAATGATCACATGTCTTCCAATCACAGTATTTGGCTGAATGATCGCTCCTGCAAAGACCACAGTACCTTCTCCTATTTTTGCGGTAGGTGCTATAATTGCGGATTGATGTATTGCTTTTTCAAAATCACTTTTAAGAAATCCAGCGATCTCTGCTCTTTCTGCATTAATACCTACTGCAACAATTACAGGATGTCCTTCATGAGGAAATTCTTTTAGATTCCCTCTAGCTCCAGAAGTCACATTTTTTGATGCATAATGTCGACCAGAAGGTTTGTCATCAAAAGTTTCAGTTACCTCATAACCATTCTCTTCTAATACTTCTCGTATAACCTGAGAATGACCGCCAGCCCCATAAATCCTTATTTTATTTGATTTTCCAACTATTTCCATTTTCCTCATTACTATAATTAAGTTGATTTGTTGGTTTCCTAAACTTTAGTTTGTTAACAAAAAACGATATCAGATGTTTATCGTTTTTATTAGTTATTTCCTTTCCAAGCAGGCATAATGGTGTTCTGATCAACATTTACACCTTCCTTTTTGACTACTTTTTGCAAGGTCAAAAACAAAATTTTAACATCTAACATAAAACTTATGTTTTCTACATACCATACATCGTATTCAAATTTTTGAATCCATGATATTGTATTCCTACCTTTTACCTGTGCCCATCCTGTTATTCCAGGTCTTACATTGTGTCTTTTTTTCTGTACATCATTATACAAAGGTAAGTATTCCTCCAAAAGTGGTCTTGGACCTATTAAACTCATATCTCCTTTTAATACATTTATAAGCTGTAAAATCTCATCTAATGAATATTTTCTTACAAAAGCCCCTACCTTAGTTATTCGAGATACATTATGAATATCTTTCTCATCTGACTTGAGATCAGACATGGTTTTAAACTTAATAATTTTAAAAAGCTTTCCGTTTTTTCCTGGTCTTTGTTGCAAAAAAAACGGTTTGCCATTATTCACCACAAATAATATTAAAACGAGTATGATTATAAATGGTGATAATAAGAGAACACCAAAAAGAGAAAGGAAAAAATCTAACACTCTTTTAATATATGGATTATACATAATCGTTCTTTCAAAAAAATTACAATTCAGATTCAATCGTTCTGATCAAATCTCCAACATTATTCATATTCATTAGGTCCATTAACTTAAACTTAATACCAAAAGATTTTTCTACCTCTGATATAATCATCATATGTGTAATCGACTCCCAACCATCAACATCGTTAGCTGTAGTTGTATCTGTAAGTTGAAAATTATCGTGTTCTAATACTGTTACAAAAGCTTCTTTTACCTTAGAGAAAATTTCTTCTTTATTCATTTATAGACTATTTAATTTATGTCAAAATACGTTCTTAATTCTTTCCTATTAATCTTACCATTAATACTATGTGGAAATTCTTTAACAAATCTCACATGTCCTGGAATCATATAATCTGGCATTTTTATTTTCATATATTCAAACATATCAGCGGTATCAAATTCATCAGATTCAATAGCCAAACCTAACTCGGCATTACCCAAATTATTGGTAATATCTAATGCTACCATATTTACCTTCTTAGGGGACTTTGATTTAGCATGAAATTCAATTTCTGCTAGTTCTACTCTATATCCTCTTATTTTCACCTGAAAGTCTACTCTTCCTACGTACAAAAAGTCTCCTTCTTCATCCTTGAAACAAAGATCACCCGTTTTATAATAACGTTGTTGCTTTCCTTTCTCTTCTTTTGTAAAAAAACTAATCGCATTTCGTTCTTCATTTTTCCAATATCCAGGAGTTATTTGTGGACCACCCAAACATAATTCTCCTGTGACTCCAATGGGTACTTCCTCATTTTTTTCGTTTACAACAAGATATAGTGTGTCTTTCTGTGGAGTTCCGATTGCAATAATACCATTATGCGCTTTCTTATCAGTTTCTTTATGGTATGGATAAAAGCCACTATATACTGTAAATTCTGTTGGGCCATAGTAATTAAATATTTTACAATTTGGCAGACAATCACTCCACTCTTTTGCAATATCACTATGTAAAGCTCCTCCTCCAAAACTACAATACCTAACATCAGGAGCATTAATCTCTGGGAAATATGGGCGTAAATAATTGATAATCGAAGGAACCATAGTAAGTACCGTAAGTTTCTGCTCTTTAATCAATTTAAAAATATAGAAATACTTTATTGCACTTTTGGGTATGGTATACATACATGCGCCTCCCAATATTGGAAACAAGTAGGTAACCACTGAGAAGTCAAAAGTAAGTTCAAACATTTGTAAGCATCTATCCGACGGAACCAAATTAAACTCTGATTCAGCATCAATAGCGTTCACTAATCCTTGCACATTATCAAAAGTAATAGGCACTCCTTTTGGAAGCCCCGTAGTGCCCGATGTAAATAAAATATATGCTAAGTCATCCCCAGAAACCTCTTTAGGATTCAAATTAATCTCTGTAAACTCTAATGTTGATGACGCTATAACGGTTTGATTTTTATATATAGAAGTTTTTGAAGAATCAAGAACATATTTTGTTTCTGTTAATTCAAAAACCTTTGTATTTCTTTCTATAGGAGTAGAAGGATTTACAGGAACATATGCTTTTCCTTCAAACCAAAGGGCAATAATACTTGCATATGTTTGTAGATCGTCATTGGTTACTAATCCAATAAGTTTTTCAGATTCTGCCACTGTATTTGCTATTGCAGATCTAATCTTGGATATCTCTACAGCAAAATCCTTATATGTATAGAACGTATTGTTAATACATAACACATTACCTGCTGAGTGACTCTCTATTGATTCTTGTAGTTTTTTTACAAATTTCATCCTATATATTAAACAATTAATTTTTTACAACATCGGTTAATTACATTAACAAAAACACATAATTTTTAAAGACTTTTTTAGGGGATTAACCCCTATATTTTCAATTATAATTTACTTCTATATTATATAAGATCAAAACAAAGTTTTATTAATAAAAATGACCATCTCTGTTTAATATATCCGAATTTTCAAAATCCAGTTTGGTATCATCATGAGCCAACCCTTTTTTCGTTACTCGATGTGTAAAAATAGTACTATATCTTTTTGTTATATGATCTGATAGTTTCGTATCATCTGTAAAAATGAACTTTGTTTTCTTCGTAATAAAATTATCCATCAACACATCTATACATATATCATAATACTCCTCTTCTTTTACCAGAAAATATTTGACATTAAATTCATTATAATTTATGATATAGGATAAAAATCCAATAATCTGATCTCTTTTCATAATCTTAAGGTTATGAATATAGATATTATTACTAGTTCCTGTTTGTAAGGATTTATATGGACGTTTAGTCGCTATTGGGGTTTGCATATACTGCATAGCATTAATCTGCCAACTTACATATTCCTTTGTTTTATAGATCAAATCGTTCTTGCAAAGTGGTTCTATAAATTCCCAGATAGCGTCATCCAACTGGTTAATATAATCATAAGAAAGCATTTTAGTTGTTTTTCTAGCCTTAGGTCTATTTAGAAGTCTAATACATGATGCTACAGCATTGTCAACTCTATCCAAAATAAACTTAAATGATTTTAAGAACCTAAATCGTCCGATAAGCATTGATGCATCTAAACTAAAAAAGATGGTATGCCTTAATCTTGATGAGATTATGGTAAAAGGCTGTTTTTCATAAAATGTAGTTACATTCTCTGCATAAGATTTTATAAGTATTTGTTTTCCTGTTAGGTTAACAGCTTCATTATAAATATAGGTTCCCAAAACCGTATCTTTATAATCTTTGTGTACCCACCAGGATATCATCCAATATACCTTTGATGGTTCATTGCTCCCATTATTCAATAAATCGGGAAACATAAAAACAAAAGAGATCATTTTATTATCCTCATACCCTATAACACCGCAATACTCATCTTCTTCTATCCGTGTATTGGAGACCAACCATAGTGCTTTACTTTTTGGTAAGGGAGTAAGATCTCCTTTCCAATAGGTATTTTGATCAATACCTTCTCTTAGCATTTTTTTGGTTATCGCAACTATTTCTAAATTTTTACTCATCTATTATTCCTAAGAAATATAACTAGTTTGTACCGTCAAAATATTCTGATGTCAGATCACTTGATAGATTTACATCTTCTTTTTGTATTACTTTTTTTAGTGTTAATCCTATTATTTTTAGATCCAACAAAAAATTATAGTTTTCTACATACCATACATCATATTCAAATTTCTTTTTCCATGTTATAGAATTTCTTCCATTAACCTGGGCCCATCCTGTAATCCCAGGTCTTACATTATGTCGCTTTTTTTGAACTTCATTATATACCGGGAGATAGGCTATAATCAAAGGGCGAGGCCCTATTAACGACATTTGTCCTAATATTACATTGAACAATTGAGGAATTTCATCCAAAGATGTTTTTCTAACAAAAGCTCCAATTTTTGTAATTCTATCTTTATCTGGAAGCAAATTCCCTTCAGCATCTTTTTTATCGTTCATTGTTTTAAACTTTACGATACTAAAAATCTTTTCTTTCTTTCCAGGTCTTCTCTGAATAAAAAAGGGTTTACCTCCATTAGCCATTGCTAAAAAAAATATCAATAGTAATAAAACAGGCGATATAAAAATCAATGATACCAGTGCAATACTAAAATCAAGAATTCTTTTAATAAAAAATTTATACACCTTTATAGAGTTTAGTTGGTCACATAGAGAGGACTCGATTATTAAACCAAACAAATGTATAAAGCATTTGTTAAAAAGTGAAATAAAAGAATTACAATCTCTTATATACTATTCTATTTGTATTCACAAAAAAACATTCCAAAAAAATAATTCTGGAATACAATTTGAATCTAAAAAAACTGGGGGAAATAAAGAAATATATACTATTTGCTACTAGGGAATTTAGCTTATATTTCATCTATAGTTCTATTCATAGAACCGATTGCGAATATACAATCAATATTTTAGTTTATAAACTCTTAAATTAACTTTTTTAAATAAAAAAGCACATCTTTAAAAATCTTTTTATCAGAATAATTTTCTACAACTTACTATACTCTTCCAAAATAGCATTCCATACTACTTTACGCTCATAACGACTGGTAATCGATGTTCTCGCATTAGCTGCCAAAGTAGTTCTTAAGGTGTCATCATTTACTAACACCTTCATATTCTCAAATAATTGTTTTGCATCTTTTACAGGAATTATTTTACCATTGTCACCATCGGTAATAATTTCATTACACCCATTAATATCGGTTACAATACTTGCCAATCCCATAGAAGCAGCCTGCATCACTACATTAGGAAACCCTTCTCGATAACTAGGAAAAGCCAATATATCAGAAATGGCAAAATAAGGTCGTACATCATCTTGCCAACCCACCATAATAATATTAGGATTGGTATTGATTTCTTCTTCAGTTTCTGGAGATAATGGATCCAGATCTTTTTCATAGGTACCTACTAATAACAATTTGGCAGTAGTAGACTCTGTATTCAGTTTCTTAAAAGCATCTATAAGTTCATGTATTCCTTTATCTCTTACCAATCTACCTACATATACAATCACTGTATCTGACTCACCAATTCCTAAACTTTGCGATAATTTCAAATTATCTTCATCTGAATATAAACCCGAATCAAAAAAAGAAGTATCAATCCCATTAGAACTTCCATTAGCAATTACTTTTAGCTTTTTTGGTGAAGTAAATTTATGTTTAATGATAATATCATTAAGTCCAGTAGAATTAGGATAAATTTTGGTAGCACAAGCATAGGTTAGTTTTTCTACTGTATTTAATAAAGTTCTTTTTGTTCCGGTAGCTTCTAGCAGTGGTAATCCTGCAATCGTATGTAAGCGATGGGGTACACCTGCCAATTTTGCTGCCAGCATCGATAGTGTTCCTGCTTTTGGGGTATGACTATGAACAATATCTGGTTTTTCTTTTTTAAACAATCTATAAAGAGCAAAAACTGCCTTTAAATCCCGAATTGGAGTAATCTTACGAGTCATTTCAATTGGGATAACACGAACCCCTTCTTGTTTTGAAACCATTTCTAATGTATCACCTCCTTTACCTGAAACTCCGACAACATCATAATATTGGGACATAAATTGTAACTGTCCTTGTAATAATTTACCCAATGATATAGGTACTGTAGTAACCCTGATTATTTTTTGCACGCTCCCCAAAACTTAACAATATAATTATCAAATAATTTCAGAGGCAAATATAAGTATATGCCTTTGTTTGAGGACGTAATCCTTTGCTTTCTTTAATTTTTCATAAATTACTTAAAAAAACAAGTAAAAATCACTACTCTTGTACGGAATTTCATCAATACCTGTAAGGATTGTATGACAAAAACATTATATTTATTATTTTTACGCAAATTTTAACAGTTTAAAATAAAATTTATACAATTAATTGAGTGTTATACCGTTCAGAAACAATTAAACAGAAAAATTAATTCCCCCCCGATGAAAAATTTAATTTATTACTTATTGATTTTAATGATCACTCTTGTTACATCGTGTAACAATGAAAGTGTTGATGAAGTTATTCCTCCAGATACTCCTACTGGAGAAGAAAACCCTGATGTGCCTGTTATACCAGATGTAGTGCCAAATGTAGTTACTACACCTTGTGATTTTGATTTATCCAATGTGACTGCAAACTCTACAATAGTTCTAAACTGTGTTTTAGATCTTAAAGGAGAGACCATTAATTTACCAGAAAATGTGAACTTCGAATTTGAAGGAGGAGATATTATCGGAAAAGGTAAATTAGTTTTTAAAGGAGGTACTATTGATGG
The DNA here is from genome assembly GCA_947498785.1 of uncultured Aquimarina sp. GTDB lineage: Bacteria > Bacteroidota > Bacteroidia > Flavobacteriales > Flavobacteriaceae > Aquimarina. The sequence goes on from CANMLS010000007.1 coordinate 56,472, forward strand.
AAGACTATTAAGTTCTAAATTAGAGCTCGAAGGCGATGTACAACTAAAAGATCCTATATTTCAATTTTTTGCTTCCCGATGGGAAGGTATTGTAGAAGGAACAACTACTTCTGATATTGCTCAGGAAAATAATTTTGAGTTAGAACGGTTAATGGAATATACTAAAAGCTATGGAGCAAAGACTTTTCAAATTGGTAAATTTGATGCCTTTTTCCAGATACATTATCCAACACGTGAGTTTAGTATAGTTCATCATAAGGCTATTGAAGCGGTAAATATTCCTTCTGATTTTAATCTGGTCATGTCTGATGACACACATTTACGTGTTTTTCCTGGCGTTGCAGAAAATGAAAGAGGAGCTTTATTAGCTGTACGTGACGCAGAAAACATTATGATAAAAGGAGGTAATTTACATGGAGATAGAGATGAAAGAGCCTACCCTCCTGGCGAATTAGCTGGACAATTTGGTTCACATACGTTGTTAATCAATGCAGGAAGAAATGTTACTGTAGATGGTGTTCGATTTGTTGATGGGTCCAGTGGCTCTCTTAACATTAACTCTATTGGTTTTTCTTTTAATCCAAACACCTATAACCCTACTACTAATGTAACAGTGAAGAACTGTATCTTCGAAAATAGTAGAAGAATGAGTATCGCATTAACAGAAGGTAGAGATATTAAAATATTAAACAATACGTTTACCAATACTGGTAATCCGTCTACAAATTCTGATGGTGGAGAAGTTGGATATGCTATTAATATCGAAGCCACAAGAAGAAGAGATCCTGATACAGGAGAACTTAAAGAATTCGAAAGAGTTTTTGATGTCCTTATCAAGGGAAATACAGAAACTGGTAGTAGAGGCGGATGTGTTTCTATTACTATTGGTCAGGATGTAACTGTTGAAGAAAATAATTTTGAAACACAATTAGTATTTACACATACTAACGGTACAAAAATCATCAATAATACATTTAAAGCACTATCTCCTGAGGCTAAAGATCGATTTGCCATATTTGCAGCAGATGGTGGTGAAACTGCATTTAACAATTTGATTTCTGGTAATACTATATCTGGATATGACTTGGCTATTGCTACTAATGCTGATGACACTGACATCACTAATAACACCATAACGGACTGTGCTATAGGATTGCAATTTGGAAAATCCAAAAATTCTGAATTTAATGATAATAATATTACTACATCAGGAAATGCTATTAGTGCTACTAACTCTTTTGTAGAAAATGTCTCCCTAAAACGTAATACAGTTAATGGTGGTCGTTTTCATGTATATTTTGCACAGCTAAATAATAAACCCGAGCATAGTGCTTTTCGTGTAACCCTTGAAGAAAATACATTTGTTACATCAAAAGCTGTAAACTTTACCAATACTAGTGGTATTATATTTAGAAATAATACTGTTGATGGTGGTTTACAAATTGGAGATGGATCTAATATAGAGGTTTCTGGAAATACAAAAATTAGTCCTACTGATAGTGATGGAATTCGATTATTTGGAGATAATTCGGCAATAACTCTGGTTAACAATACCATTTTTGAACCAACAGGTGCAGCAAGATTTGTATGTATAAATAATAATTCTACTAATCCTGGTGCAGTAACCGATACAGGTAATACATGTAACTAATTAAAATATTATTGACTAACCTTAATCCGTATAGTTTTACTGAATTGATCTACACTTTTTTGATAACAATTTCACAGTATTCAATTACAAAATATCTTCGCAAGCCATGGTTTGCGAAGATATTTTCTTTATATAAATGGGGTATCTACTTAACAAAAACCACATATTGACTATTTAAATTTGCCCTAAAATGATGAAAACCCCAAATAGAGTGAAAGAGCAACTTTTATATAAAAACATAACTTCTAAAATTAATTTGACAGAAAATGAGTTTTGCCTCATTGAATCAAAATTTGAAAAGAGGTTCATCAAGAAGAAAAAAGATTTCTTAAGAGCTGGCGATCCTAACGATCATATTTTATTTGTAAACAAGGGGGCTTTACGTTTATATGAGATGGATAGTAAAGGAAATGAATATGTACTACAACTCGCTTTGGAAAATCATTGGATTTCTGACCTTCATAGTTTTATTGGTCGTACACAATCCAAATCATATATAGAAGCCCTCGAAGATACCGAGGTTCTCTTGTTATCTTTCTATAATCTTGAAAGATTATATCTAGATACCCCTATAATTGAACGGTTTTTTAGAAAATTGTTTGAAAAAGCTTATTTATCTGCTCAAAAAAAAATAAATGCTGCTCTAAACACTTCTGCCGAAGAACGCTATAAAAATATCATTAACAACTATCCAGATGTTATCCAAAGAATCCCTTTAATTCATATAGCCTCCTATTTGGGCATAACACCAGAGAGTTTAAGTCGAATACGTAAACACCTATAATTCTGGTCTCAATACTCTATTCTTCAAAAGAATTCCTTATCCTTTTTACATTATATTGATTAAACTTTTTGATGTATGTTAAGATGTTTTCTTATCATACATCAAATATATTGTTTGTTTATTTCTGCAACTTTGTATAAGAAATTTAAAATACAGGGTGTGTGCTAAAATTTTGTAATGAAAGTCTCTACACATTATGTACTAGAGATTTGTAATGAAGCCTGAAAATATCATAAGATATGATACTCTATAAGGTTGGCATAGTCTCACTTATAAAAGCCTAATATCGGGTTAAACATTTTTTTAATCAAAACAAAATCAAAACAAAAATATTCTAGAATGTAATAACCTATGAAAAATTTTATTCTAATAATTAAAAAAAAACAATGAAAACAATACAAAATTCAGGAATAAATTTCAAAAAAAACACAAAACTAGTAGTGATCATCAATAATATCAAATGGTTTACCTTGGTTTTCTTAACTATTATTTTTTGCTTCTCCTGTGAAAATGACGATGCTGATAATAGAATCGCAGAACTAGAATCTATTATCGCTCAGATCAATGCTGAACAAGCAATTATTATGCAAAATCTCGAAACATTTGATACATTAGACTTCAAAGTTTTTACTAATCAAGAGTGGTCGCGTCTTCATGAAAGTCATGGAGAAAATATTAAGGTAAATTGGCCAGATGGAAGGATTACCGAAGGTATTGAGCAACATATTGAAGACCTAAAATTCTTATTTGTTTTTGCTCCGGACACAAGAATTTTAACTCACCCAATAGGTATTGGTTCAGAAAATCATACTGCTGTTATGGGCATTATGGAAGGAACTTTTACCCAACCGATGCCGCTTCCGGACGGCGGGTTTATACCCCCTACAGGAAAAGCATTCAAAATACCAATGGCTACCATAGGAATTTGGGAAAATGGCGTGATGATTGAAGAGTTTCTTTTTTGGGATAATAAATCATACAATGACCAAATAGGAATCTAATTGTTATCATGATGGGGTTTAAACTTTTTAATCTGATCTGCTAAGTTTTTGGTGAATAGTTTTGCTCCATCATCATTTAAATGTGATGAATCATGAAATAACATCGGTTTACCAGTGAATTGTTGATCATTGAAAAAATCTACAAAAGGAATATTTTCTTTTTCAGTTATAGCTTTAATTCTAATAAAAGATGCATTCGTTGTATGATCTACGGTAAGATAAGTTGGAGAAGTTACAAAAACCAAATCTATATTATTATCCTTAGCTGTTGCAATAAAGGTATGAAGTGCGGTAACAAAATTTTGATCTATATCCTCTACTCCTTTTTCTATTTTGGATTGAACTTCTTCTTTTATATTATTAGAAGGCTTAACCTTTCCAAACAACGGTCTGTATCCTTTATAATCCAGCTGAGGTAATGCATAATAACGAATAACATGCATGATTGTAGAATTAGCCTGATATCCATTAAAAAACAACTTAAAATCCATCAACTTAGATTGCAATCCTAATATAGGCTCTAAATCATCCCTATACTCTGAGTAATATGGATGCAAATCACTAAGTCTATCGTATGCTTCTTTTGAATGATATAAAAAGTCTTCATCAATATTCAAGATGATCAGTTCTGGTTTGATTCGCTTAACAATCATTTTTTGAAGCGCCACATGATATAGTAATTGCTGTCCTTCTGCTCCGGCATTATAACAAGATGTTTGCAATTCTTTTTCTATAACTTCAGGAACATAATGTCGATGCGCATGAGAACTCCCGAATATCAATACTTTTGCATCTGTTTCTTGTATGGCATATGTAGATCTGGCATATTTTCCCGTTTCCTGACTAAAAAATAGTCGCTTAGAGATTATTCCTAAAGTAAAATCTGCAATAAGAAAAATCACAATAAATTTTCCAAACTTGATTACTGATGTCTTATATTCTTTTTTAATCATCTCTTAAAACTGAAAATAAATGAATTGACTTTTACCAAAAACTCCAAAATACATAATCATATAAATCAAAACCGCATACCCTGTTAATCGCACAAATTCATACTTATGATTAGAAATTGAAAACATAGTATTGAAATATTCTTTTTTCAATTCTACCAGAATCAAAATAACAATTGCTAATGTTGCATATAATGAAGCTGTAATATCATCCCCACTACCAATATACAATCTACCTGGCACAGTACAGATTCTCTTTATAATAAAAAAAGCATCTTCAATACTATTTGCTCTAAAGAATATCCATGCAAAATTGGTTAAAACAAACGTCAATATTACGTTAAACACACCTTGTCTTCTTTTTTTAAATAGAAGAACTTCTAAAATTAAATACAGTCCGTTTAAAGCTCCCCAAACCACAAAAGTCCAATTTGCACCATGCCACAGTCCGCTAATTAAAAACGTAATAAAAAGATTAAATAACCACCTTGATTTTGCAACTCGGTTTCCTCCTAAAGGAATGTATAAGTAATCTCTAAACCATGTGGATAATGAAATATGCCATCTTGTCCAAAATTCACTTACTGAAGCCGAAAGATATGGTCGCTTAAAGTTAGTCATCAGATCAAAACCGAAAAGTTTGGAAGTACCAATAGCGATTAACGAATATCCTGCAAAATCTCCATAAATCTGAAAAGCAAACAATACTGTTGCTGCTATAAAGCTTAAACCATCATGATTTTCTGTATTATTATAAACTGCATTTACATAAATAGCTGCCCTATCTGCGACTACTAACTTTAGGAAGAACCCCCAAATCATTAACTTTATTCCGTAAGAAAAAGTTTTATATGTAAATGTTCTCTTATTTAAAAACTGTGGTACCAGATTGGTGGCTCTTTCTATTGGGCCTGCCACTAACTGTGGAAAGAAAGATACAAATGCTGCGAAAGCAATAAAATCTTTAGTAGGCTGTAACTTTTCCTTATAAATATCTATAGAATACGATAATGTTTGAAAGGTATAAAACGAAATACCAACAGGTAAAATAATTTGTAGAGTCCATGTACTTTGAAGTTCATACCCCACAGAAGCAAAAAGATCAATCCAAGAATCTATAAAAAAGTTATAATATTTAAAAAAACCTAGCATTCCCAAATTGAAGACAATACTTACCCAGAGCCATCTTTTTTTTATCGATTTTTCATTGGATTCATAAATTCTAAATCCTGCTGTATAATCGATAATCGTACTTAATGCTATCAAAGATAAAAAACGCCAGTCCCACCAACCATAAAACACATAACTGGCTACAAGCAATAGAACATTTTGTAATCTTAGATTTTTATATACAACAAACCAATAGCCAATAAAAACTAAAAAAAGAAATATGAAAAAATCTAAAGAATTAAAAAGCATATACTTGTTCTTAGTTTTAGTATAGTAATTAACTACTTATTTATTGAAGATAAAACTCTTCAATTCGTTTTGTATTAGATATGATATCATAACCTCCATTAACAATTTGAGATGTATTATCTTTCCGGTCATAGGATATCATTTTCACAATTTTATTTGCCCAAAAATCAGGAGTTTCTGTAATCGATAAAAATTCTATATCATTGGTCAAACTCACTTCATTTGTAATCGTATTAGAAGCAAAAATTTTAAGTCCTGCTGCTTGTGCTTCTATAAGAGTTACTGGTAATCCTTCATAAAATGAAGGAAACACAAAAGAATCAAATGCTTGTAATAGCTCTGGAATATCTGATCGCACGCCTAAAACCATAACATTATCCTCTACTCCTAGACGTTTTACTTCAGCTGTAATTTTATCTCTCAAAGGTCCTTCTCCCACGAGCATCAACTTTGCATTAGGGTGTTTTTCTAAAATACTGGCAAATACCTGTATTAAGAATAAATGATTTTTTTGAGTGTCTAGTCTTCCGACATGACCAATAACAAATTGATCTTCAACTCCCATTTTTTTTCTGTATTCTTTTCTTATTATTGGATCAAAAACAAATTTCTCTGTATCGATAGCATTATTCATTGTCAAAAATTCAGTGTTTTTACCAAAAAGCCATTGACCTGCTTTATCCCCACATGAAAAATAATGAGTAGCATTCTTACGGTTTTTATTCTTCAACCGGAATTTTATAAGCTTTTTAACCGTATCGATAAAGTTTTCTTTACTAAGAATTATGTCAGAAAATTTAATTTCTTCAATTGCTATATGCGCATGAACAATCCTAATAGGAATATTAAATTCTTTGGCAATTTTTATAGGAAAGCAACTAAATGTATTTAAATGAGAGTGAACAATAGTGTATTCTGTATGGGTTTTAAAAAATGCTCGTAATTCTTCATAGTATTTACCCGGAAATATTGGATTTATTGGTGATAGCTTATAAATTTTTCCTCCAAGGTTTTCAATTTCATCATCAAAATCACATTTTTCTTTTCTATGTACCAGAAAATCAAACTGAATTTTTTCTCTATCTATCTTCCTATAATAGTTCATAATCATAGATTCTGAACCTCCCCTATCCATCATCGTAAAAACCTGTAAAACTTTGATCATTTTATAAAATAATTATTTGTTATACAACACCCCTAATTCTTAATACTCTCAAATCAGACATTAATTTCTTCTTTGATGTTATTTTTTATTAATCTATACTTTCCACTTTTTTCTACTGGTATTTCTGCAATATGTTTTAATTCAATCTTAATACTAGATCCAACACGATCCCTTAAGTTTTTTAAAAACACCTTTTCATAATCTGGTGAGTATATTTGATCATCTTTTTCTATTAAAACCAAAAGACTGTCAATTACATCCTGCTGAATTTGAAATTTAACAATTCCTTTAACTCCTTTTAAGCAGTTAGAAATATTACCAAGGTTTATCTTACCAATCTCTTCAGAATAAATATAATCTGAAATACGCCCCAACACCTCTTTAACTAATGGATTATTATTTCCACAGTTACAAGTATCATTATCATCTGCTAACTCTATTTGATCACCTATATCATAACGTATCAATGGAGTCCCATGTGTCGTAAAAGAGGTTGCAATAAGTCTACCTTTTTTACTAGGTTCATTATCTTCATTCAAAACTTCAAAAACTCCACTTTTTAAATCCATATGTAACTTTTTATTCTTGCATTCAAAAATAAATGGAGCTCCTTCAGAAGATGCATATTGGTTATATAGGTTTGTCTTAAAATACCCCTCAAGGACATCTCTTATATCATCAGTGATCGTTTCTGCTGTAGGAAATATTGCTTTTATAATATTTGCAGGGAAATCTATATCATGCGCCATTCCATATTTTGCAATTTCATACATCGTAGAAGGAAAACCAACCATATATTCTGGTTGATATGTGATCAAATTTTCAATATAATATTTCAAGTATTTTCCGTGAATATGAAAAGTAGAATAATACCTTACTTTATGAATATGATCTGTTTTCCAAAATCTATTTTTTTTCAGATCTGTCTTACCTAAAAGGTTTTTACCACTAAACCATGCCGTTTTCTTACCAAGTTTGTATCCAAATTCATTTCTAAAATTATCAAGTAAAGCAAATCGTTCCTGTACATCATCAGGGCTATACAATACTTCTAGAGATTTCCCGGTTGTACCTCCTGTTTTAGAAATTATCCCTTTGCTCTTTTCAATGGTATAGATATCTGGGAGGTTATTTCTCAACGTCTCCTTGTCAATGATCGGTAGTTGTTTTATAGCAGTCAAATCTTCTGGGGATGCTATTTTATCAAAAATATTTTTATAATACTCAGAATGATTTTTTGTATAGCATATAAGTTCTTTATATTTCTCAGTTTGCAGCGCTTTTAGTTCATCTAATGACAAACTTCTTTTTTGTAAATAATCTTCTAGAAAATATTTATATTTTCCTGAATATCTTTTTTTATATGCTAAAAGATTATAAATAGAAACAATCCAATTTTGTACAAAATGCGGAGATTTTTCATAAATCTTGTCCTGCATATTTCCCATAACTATTTATTATTTAGATAAAAGCTTTGTATTTTTTCTGTATTAGATACAATATCATAACCTGCTTTTGCAATTTTATTACTGTTATCCTGTTTTTCGTATGATAAAGCATCAAATAGCTTGTTTACCCAAAAACTGGTTGGTTTTTGAATTGAAACAAACTCTATATCATCGGTTAGTTTTACTTCTTGAGTAATTGTATCTGATGCAAGAATTTTAAGTCCTGCAGCCTGTGCTTCTATTAAAGTAACAGGAAGTCCTTCATAAAATGATGGAAAAACAAAAACATCCATCATCTGAAGTAATTCTGGTATATCAGATCTAACCCCTAGCATCTTAACTTGATCCTGAATTCCTAAATTATCAATTTCTTGCTCTATCGCTTGTTCTAACTCTCCATTACCCACAAGTACTAAAACACAATCTGGTTTTTCTTCTATAATGTTTGCAAATATTCTAAGTAGATACGAATGATTTTTTGCATGATTAAGACGTCCTACATGTCCGATTATTACTTTATCTTCTAGATCTAACTCCTTTCTATACTTTTTATCTGTTTCGGGATTATGGGTAAACTTTTTGGTATCAATAGCATTATTCATTGTGTAAAAATCATTGTTTTCACCAAAAAGCCATTGCCCAGCTTTATCTCCACATGAAAAACGATGTGTAGCATAGGTGCTTACCTTTTTCTTTAATCTAAATTTTATAAGTTTTTTTACCGTCTCTGTTAGGTTTTCTTTATTTGGAATAAAATTTCTAAGTTTTATATTCTCAAATGCTGTATGCGCATGTGCAATTCTACAAGGAATTTTAAACTCTCTCGCTATTTTTAATGGAAAAGAGCTGAATGTATTAAGATGAGAATGTACTATGGCATATTCTGTATGTTCTTTAAAAAAGGTCCTCAACCTATTATAATACTCTCCAGGAAAAAAAGGGTTAATAGGATCCATTCTATAAATCTTACCTCCTAAACTTTCTATTTCATCATCAAAAGCTGCTTTCTCTTTTCTATGTACTAAAAAATCAAACTGAATTTTATCTCTATCAATATTACGATAATAATTCATGATCATAGACTCTGCTCCTCCACGATTCATGATGGTAAAAACTTGTAAAACCTTGGTAACAGCCATTAAAAATCGTTTTTAGTTTTGAACCTAATATATAAGTTTAGTAATACTCCCAGTGGAACTGCCAAGAAGGTGGTTAGCTTTTTTGGTGATTCCTTTAAAAATGATCCATTCTTAACAAACATTGAACTTGATACATAATGAATTGCATTTTTAAATTTATCTTTAAAATTTGTTGCTAGTTGCATCCTGCTTTTTCTTGAGAATGCAAAACCTCTGGGATGTCTGCGATATTGTTTTAACATGTTCATACTAGAACCATCCACCATATATTCTACAACACAAAAAACTTCATTAATTGGTAAAAGCTTATAATCTTGATCGATCAACTGATATAAATATCCTAGCGGTACAAAACGTTCTCCTTCAAAAATTGGATATGGAGGATATTTCTTGACTACCTCGGTTCGATACACTAATTTTTTATCCCCTAACACCTTATGAGTATTGTATAACTCATAAAGTGTAGTTTCTTTTATTCCTTCTGGAATTTTAGTCCCAATAATAGCACCACTTTCATCTGCATCCAACCCAACCAATCCTGCATATTCTGATTTATCCTTAATGGATTTCCAAGCATCTAGTATTATTTGAATCGCTTCTTCTCCCATAAAATCATCACTATCAATACACACATTAAGTGTTGTCTCGATAAGTCGATAGGCTGCATTATGTCCTCCATGCATTCCTAAATTTTTCTGATAATGATATTGAATATCGATCTTATTCTCGTTAATCCAAGAAGTCACTAATTCCTTTGTATTATCTGACGAGCCATCATCGATTATAAGCCACTTAAAATCCTGATTAGACTGTTTCACCAGACTTTCATAGCATTTATGTAAGCAATAAGCGCGGTTATATGTCGGAGTAAATACTGTAATTGTTTTCATACTATTTCTGTTGGTTAATTTGTTATCCAGAATACACATAATACATAGCATAGGTAAACATAAAATAAACAAATGTTATTTTACCTATCATAAAATGGTGATCCTTAAAAAATCGTTGTTTTAAAAATGGGTAAATGGTTACCAATCCCATCATAAACCATGATAAATAAGCAAACCTATTAGAATAATTTGCCTTTATCACTAAAATCCAAAACCCATTACAAATTAAATATGTGTTTAAAAGTCTAAAATAAAAGGGGTCTTTAAAATCTTTTTTATAAATAACATACCATCCAGCAAAAACAGCAAACGAACTATGAAACAAGAAATCCCAGCGAAAACCAGTACTAGCAAAAGTACCTTCTTCTGCTTGAGCTGTTAAATAATCAGAAAGTCTATCATCAAACCCCAAACTACTAAAAATAGATACCCAAAAACCACCCATAGCTAATGAAAGAGGTATGCAAGCTAACCATCCTTTTAAAAATACTTTAGGATCATTATAAAACCTTGTTATCGTAAAGGCTATTATCGGTAATGACATAGTTTTATGAAAAGAAACCGATAACAAAAAACACAATATCATTGCTATCGTGTTTTTTCTAAAACTTATCCCTAATAAAAACAAAGATGTAGCAGCGCCATTTCTAATACCATTTACTCCATATGTGTAAAAAGAGAAAGACACCGCAAACATTAAAAAAGCATAATACCAATACTCCTTGAAAAGTTCCTTAGAGATTCTATATAAGGGTAATACATATATCGCCGCTGTAACAGTAAAAAATGTACGAGAAGAAGCGATATAAGATAAACTTTTCATATATAAATGAAAAAGCACATCGGTATCAGATGTTACTTCTCCTCCTAACCTATAGTAATTAAAATATCTGGTATATGTTCTCATATCTCCAAAAAACTTACCACTTACTGGCCTTTGTCCCATGTATAATACGATGTATGTCATTAATATAAAACCAGCTATATTAATGAATGCTATATTTTTATGATCATCTATTTTTAATACACGAGTATGTAAAAGAGTAAATAGAACAAGAAACAGAAATAAATTTATATATACTGGAAAATATTGCTCTACTGGAATAAAATCAAACATACTCTCCTATTTAATCGTTTGTTTCATAATGCTTTCTTTTTATTCAGTATTCTAGCAGGGTTACCAACCGCTGTACAATTATCCGGAATACTCTTGGTCACCACACTACCTGCTCCGATAATACAATTATCCCCAATAGTAATATCTCCTATTACAATAGCTCCAGTATAAATAGATACGTTATTACCTATCGTAGGTCTTTTTCCTTTTTCTTCTCCAATGGTTACCAAATGATTTACATAGAAATTATCTCCTATAGCATCGGCGTTTAGGATTGTACAATACGGATGCCCAGTTATAACTCCTCCTCCCAATTTGGTAGTAATATCAATAATAAAATTTTTCTGTTTTCTACAATATAGATTAAGAATATGGGATATTAGACTTCTTGTCCTAAAATAAAATATAGTTCTAAAATCTGGTGAATTTGCCAAAAAATCAAGAAGTAACGTATTTTTACTCATATTCATTCCTTTTACAGAAGCCCACCGTTCTATATCCATATCAATTTTATTTCTATTCTTACTCAATTTGTATACAAATATGTGTGGAATAAGAAATATTTTGTAAATGGTTATAAGTATTAATTTCATATATTATTTATCTTAGTTTTTATGTGTTTCTCTGTTTATACAGTTCTTACTTCACTTCAATTACACTTTTTATTATCGAATCGCAAAGTATACTTGTAAACTCTGCACCCGCATGCTTATCCAGATGGTGACCGTCATATGTTTTAAAATTTGTATGCGTACTTGATACGTTAAAATTAAAGTAATCGATTTGATTAGACACTGCTACTGCATTCATATCCTTATCAAAATTTTGATAGAATGAATTCTCGATAGCAACAAAATCAAGATCAATAGGCATCCTCACCATATAAACGTTACCATGTTTCTTTAACTTTTTAATTAGAACGTCGAGGCTATTTAATCTTAAAGATGATATCTCATAATTCCTTATCATTTTATCAAACAGTCTTTCTTGTATCTTCTTCCATTCATCAAAAACTTTTGGATTCGTAGGCAAGTTATTCTCTTCGAGCCATCCATCCTTATGCATTGTAGATGTCTTTCTAAAAAGGGCTTTAAAATGAAAATAAGTTAAATTTTTAAAAAGGTATTCATAATTAGGATTCGTGCTGACAAAGCTCATATTATGGGGTGGTCTATCTGCTTCTCTAAATTCACCTTTATTATTATCAATATTCTTATCAGATCCAAACATCCATGGTGTAACCGAAATAATAAAAACCCCATTCTCTGAAGTTTCATCTAATTTCTTTTCTATACTTTTATTATATAAAGGGCCAATAGGAGTTTCTGCAATGGTTAAACTATAATTAAAAATGGGTAATTCATATTCTAATTCTTTTAGTCTTTCATTTATTACTCTTGGTTGTATACCTTGCATACTTCTAGAATCTCCTATCACCATTGAAACCGCTTTAGGTGTTGTGAATTTTTGGTAAAAATAATCAACATTTCCTCCATATTGCATTAACACAAAAGTGGTTATTGCTAAACAGCAAATAAAAAAAAGACACAACTTTAAAAGTAATCGTTTCATAATTCTTTAAAATTGAAAATATATAAATGTTTCAGCACTCTTTCCAAAAATTAGTATCAAAACAAATATGAATATATAAGAAACCCATCTAAGATAAATATTATAATTACCTATTTCAAAATCATGTTTCTTTTCTCTGTTCATCCATTCTACCAAAATAAAAAAACCAACTAATGTAATGGTGATTAATATAGTAGAAGTAAATAATACAGAAGGTAAATCAATAATACTTAAAGAAAAAATTCCTTGAAGGTATTCAAACCCAACAGAAACACTTTCTACCCTAAAGAAAACATCAGTAAGCATAATTAAAACAAACAAAAGGAGCATTTTAAGTATCTCTTTTATAGAAGGAAGTAATTTTCCTTTTGCTACAATTTCTGATGTATTCATCTTACCAGAAAAAACTAATGGTATAAAATAAATCCCGTGAAGTAGTCCGTAAACAACAAATGTCCAATTAGCGCCATGCCAAAACCCAACTAAAACAAAAGTGGTAATTATAGAGATAATCAACCCTTTTTTCTGATGCCTTCTTAATGTAAATGATAATGGAGTAAATACATAGTCCATCATCCATGTTGTTAACGATATATGCCATTTTCTCCAAAAATCACTAATGTTCGTTGAAAAAAATGGAGTAGAAAAATTACGCATCAATTGTATCCCAAATAGCTTGGAAACCCCAATAGCCATATTAGAATACCCCGAGAAATCTGCATATAATTGTATGGCATAGAAAAAAGTTCCTAAAAGTAATGTGCTACCTGATTCATTCTCATAATTATTAAAAATCGGATTGACTATTAATGCACAATTTTCTGCAACAACAATTTTAGCAAATAATCCCCATAATATTTGGCGTAACCCATCTACTGAAACTTCATATGAGATCACTCTTTTTTCTTTAATTTGAGGTATTAAGCTTGATGCTCTTTCTATTGGACCCGAAAGAATTTTAGGAAAAAACACTACGAATACAGAAAAATCCAAGAGATTTTGAGTTGGCTCTATTTCTTCGTTATAAACATCTATTAAGTATCCTAGAGTTTGAAAAGTAAAGAAGCTAATTCCCAAAGGCAACAATATCTGCAATGAATTATATGTTGACGTACTTCCAAAAACATTTAAAATTTCATAAAAACCTTCATAGAAAAAATTAAAATATTTAAAATATAGCAAAAGGCCAACATTAAATACTAAACCAATATATAAGAAAATGCTTTTTTTACGATCTTCTGGAGAGCTGTAAATTTTTAATCCGAGATAATAATTAATAAGAGTACTACCAAGCAGTAAGGCCAAAAATCTCCAATCTGCCCAGGTATAAAAGAATATACTGACTGTTAATAAAAAAAGGTTTTGATATATGTTAGATTTACTAAAAACCAGCCAATATAATAGAAACACTGGAATAATAAAAAAAACAAAATCTAATGAATTAAAAACCACTGTTTACAAATTAAATTTTAGTTTGAATTACTGAAACTAATGAACCCATATTTTTTAGTTTATTAAGATCTCTTAATTTAAAACGAATGCTGAATTCTTCTTCGATTTTGGTGATAATCATCATATGTGATAGAGAATCCCAACCGTCTACATCTTTTGCAGTTAATTCATCATGCATTTCAAAATTGTCATGTTCTAATATAGATACCAATACAGCACTTATTTTACTCTTTATAACATCTACTTCCATAATAATATAATTAGCTTTCTAATGTTAACCGAATAGTTTATTTAATTTTTTTCTATCTGTCTTTCCATTTGTATTTAAAGGAAAACTATCTATAAATTTGATTTGAGTTGGTATCATATATTGTGGAAGTGTTTTTTTCAAATCTTCCAACAATTGTTTTGTTTCAAATTTTTTGGATTCTAATACTAATCCTATTTCTGTATTTTGAATACTATTTGTAAAAGCAATGGCTACAACATTCAATTTATCTAAAGCTGCTTTAGCATGAAATTCAATTTCTGACAATTCTACTCTAAACCCCTGAATTTTAGCTTGAAAATCAATTCTCCCCAAATATAACATATCTCCCTCATTATCAATAGCACACAAATCTCCAGTTCTATAAAACCTTGTCTTTTCTCCTTGATATTCTTTTGTGAAAAAAACTTCTTTATTCTTTTCTTCATTTTTCCAATACCCTGAAGTGAGTTGTATACCACTTAAACATAATTCTCCATTTTCTCCCTCTCCCACTTGGTTATTATCATCATCGACAATAATAGTTGTGGTATTTTTCATATCCTTACCAATAGTCAAAATTCCATTATATGTTTTGTTACCCCCATTTCTTTTATAGGTATAATCGGTACAAAATATAGTACATTCTGTAGGTCCGTATACATTAGCGATGGTGGCATTTGGGATACATTTACTCCATTCTTCAGTGACATCCAAAGGCAAAGCTTCTCCACAAAAAAGACTATATTTCATTGCTGGACAATCAATTTCTTCAAAATAAGGACGTAAATAGTGAAGTATAGAAGGAACCATTAAAGTAAAAGTTAATGCATGATCTTCCATTAACTCAAATATATAACTATACTTAATTTCATCTTTTGGTATTGTATAAACACAAGCTCCCTTAATTAAAGGAGCCAAATATGATACTACAGATAAATCAAATGTTAACTCAAACATTTGCAAACACCTATCAGTATCAGTAATGGTATACTCTAGTTCCCAAAATGCATCCATAAAACCAGATAGATTACCAAAAGTAATAGGAACTCCTTTTGGTGTACCTGTGGTCCCAGAAGTAAAAAAGATATACCCTAAATCATCCTTGGTTACAGGAACTGGTACTAGATTAATTTGCGAAGTATTACATTCCTTTGTTAGAATAGTATGATATTTTGAAAATACCTGATCATCAGAAGAATCCAAAATGTTAATAATATCAGCCTGTTTTATTACCGTAGTATTTCTATCCTTTGGAAATTTGGGATGTAAAGGAACATATGCTTTTCCTTCCATCCACAATGCAATTATTGAAGCGTAGGTGTAAATGTCATCATTAGTAATCAAACCTACGTTAATTTCGTCTTTTTTTATTTGTTCTTGAATTTTTATTCTTATTGCTGATATGGCCTGTGCAAAATCTCTATATGTATAATAGGTATTACTAAAACAAAAAGCATTGTTGTTATAATTCTTCTCAATAGATCTCTGTATGTCTAAAATTAAGTTCATTTGATTGATTATTAAGTTAACAACAATATTTGTTATTCTTGAAATTTTTCTATTTCAAATACTCATTAGCCACTTTTTCTAGGTTAAATTTCATTAATAACTCTTCTCTTTTTTCTTCTAAATTTTCTTTGTAAACTGAAGATTTTAAAACTTTTTCTACAGCTTCTGCCAGAACATATTCTTCATCGATAAAATCATTCGTTTCAGGAATACCTAATCTATTTTTATACAAATTAGGTGTAATTATTCCTGCTTCTACCTCAACCATTTTATCTTCAACTTTTTGATTTTTAAGACTCATCAATTCAACAATACCATAGGTACAACATGATGACACTACAGGGGTTGCTAGGCACATTGCTTCTACAATTACGTTTGGTGTACCTTCATAATGAGAAGCTAAGGCTAACATTTTGGCATTCACCAAGTACTTATAAGGATTCTTTTTTCTTCCAAAAAACTGTATTTGTTTCTTAATTTCTAACTCATCGATTAGATCTTCCAAATGTTTTAATACTCCTGCATCACCATCACCAATAAAAATAAGTTTTGCATCAGGTACAGTCTTTAGTACCAAAGAAAATGCTTTAATTAAATGCCATGGAGATTTCTGAGTTGAAAGTCTTCCTATAAAAAGTACAGAATTTGATGCTAACAAGGCTTCTTCTTCTTCGGTAATCTCTTCTAAAGATCGTTTTTGTATTTCATCAACATCATGAGGATTGTAAATCACCTTTAGCTTATTGGCAAATTTAAAGTTGCATTTTTCTAATAAATCTTCTTTGATAGCGTTACTAATACAAACCACTTTATCCAGGTTTTTGTACGTATATTTATATCCAAATCTTGTCATTTTACTTAGTAAAGAATTGTTACTAAGCTCAACACTTTTTAAAGCATGTATACTTGCTATTTTATAATCCTTTGTATATGTCAAAGAACTGTATACATTTGGCATTGCTCCAAATGAAATAGAATGTGTGATTTTATGTTTTTTAATTACTTTTCTAAGTTGAAATGGAATAGAAATATAAAATTTTAATCGTTCTGTTTTTGACATTTCACTAAAATCTCGATCAGAAAAAAACAACTCATCTTCTCCAAAATTAATGATATCATTCTCCATTTTAATAAACTTCACAGCTTTAATGAAATGCCCTTCTTTTTTATAAAAATTATAAAAAGAAAAGGCTAATCTTTCCATTCCACCGACTCCTCCGTACGGTATAATTAGTAAAATATTTTTCATTAATTGCTATGTGTTAAATTAACAAATAATTGATTCCATTCTTTTATGATTTCTTCTGGTTGGTATCGTTTGACAGCTTTTCTGGCTTTGTTCCCCATTACTTTTCTAATTTCATCATCTTCTATCAAAAACATAATGCCTTCTGCGAAAGCAGTGATATTATTATTTTCTACCAAAATACCATCAGTTTTATCCGAAATAATATCTGATGGCCCATGAGGGCAATCAAATGAAACACATGGAACCCCATATGCCATTGCTTCAGTCAAAACCATCCCAAAACCCTCATATCTCGAGGACATCACATATACTGAAGCTTCCTGATACTTATCTGCTATATTTCTTACTGGTTCATGAAAATTAACTTTTTCTGTTATTTTTAAATCACCAGCCATCTTATCTAACCCTTCTTTTGCATTGATAGTCCCATAAATATCCAATGTCCAATCAGGATATTTTTCAGTGACTAATTTCCAGCTTTGTAATAACCTATCATATCCTTTTTGGTAACTCTGTTTACCTACAGCTAATACTCTTTTATTATTTAATGTACTTTGCCCTTCGGGATAGAATGATAATGGATTAGGAATTACTTTAAGGTTTTTGAAATTCCACTCTTTCAAATTCCCGTTGGTTAACACCACAAAATGATCATAGTGTTTCCCTCCAAAATTCATAAGTCTGAATTTTAGTTTTGTAAACATTCTACTTTTAAAAGATGGTTTTACACTTCTTATTTCAATATTCTTAGACACATGTCTTTCATAAATCATTGGACAAGGCTTGCCTATTAATAAAGGTACTACAAATCCTTTCAACCCATCATCACATACAGAGATTACATCTGGGTTGATCTCTTTTACAATTTTCTTAAGCCCTTTTATATAGCTTCGTAAAAATCGAATTGGATTACTGCTTGTGACAATATCATGATGAATAATGTTAGAACTGAAGTCATAAAACATTTCTTCATTTCCCTGATCCAATGTTACTATATGAACTTCATAATCTAAATGATCTGCCAGATAACTCGCTTTAATAGACAATACTCGTTCTAAACCTCCTGGGCCGAATGTTTTATTAGTTATGTAAAGTAGTTTAGTCATTTATCTACTTCCTGTTAAAAGTGAATACACTTTTGGGGTTGCCTTCTGAAGCAATTTAGCACATGCTACACAGCCTAGTGTTGCCAATATAGAGCTCACAAAAAATAATAGTAACAGCACAATATCGTTCTCTCCAATAAATTTAACATATATTTTAGTAAAATATGTTAATGCTACACCATGCGCTGCATATATAAAAAAACGATATCCATAAAGTGGTTTATTTGTGAATTCGTATTTTCTATTAATAAAGTCATACATTGTCCAAACTGTAAAAAATCCAACAAACATCGTTATCCTTTTACAGAGTATAGAGATGATATGAGTTTCTTCATATGTATCCCGAACATAAAAATTTAAAAAGATACCTATTCCCCAGATCGCGATTGACATTAAATATACAGAAGGCTTAAAATTAGATATAATATTAAGTTTTTTAATAGAAGTATAAGCTCCACATGTAAATGAAAATAATCCAAGAAATTGTAATAAATATACATTATTTACATAAAACAAACTAGGTTGTTGCAAAAAGAGTAAAGCACATAGAAAAAATAAAAAATAAAACTTTAAGTATTTAATAGCAAGATAAATAAGAGGTGTTAACCATATGTAAAATATGAGTTCTCTAATGAACCAAAATGTATAATTTATTGGGTCAACAAATGCTAACCAAGCTTGTCTCCATAAAGGCATTTCATGCAAAGGCTCTTCAAAAAAATGAGATAGCATAGGAATGAACTGAATACCATACACAATCAAAAACCACAATCCACACCAAAGAAAATATGGTATCACTAGTGTTTTAAACCTATTCTTGATCTTTCTTTTAAAAGTAAACACTGATAAATCATGATTTTTAAAAAACAGAAAGCCAGAGATAAAAAAGAACATAGGTATGAAGATATTCGATAACTCCAATGCAAATATATACTCAATATAATAAACTACATCCCTATTGGTTTCAATATCCAGATTTGTCAAATTATACGCATGACACACTACTACCATAAAAATAGAGTAGAATGAAAGAATACGTATCTTATTACTAACACTTTTATCCATAATCCCCCCGGAAAATTTATTAGTTTAATTTACTTTTTACTTTTTCTTTTAAAGCATTAGCCAAATCATGATGTTTTTCTAAATTTTTGACTATAGTATTTTTATTTATTTTTCCTTCTAGTTGAAAATTAGCAGTAAACTCTCCTGTTTTACTATCGATATCTATACGGTTGAATAATTCTAAAATACCATCAAATCGACAAGAATCTACAAAACTATCAAAACCATTGATGAAAATCACTGGGGTTCCCATTGCCAAACAAGGCAGAGCGCAATGAATTCTTGAAGTAATCACTAATTTAGCTTTTGCATATTTATGCAAAAGCTCTTCTGCCATTTCGAACTTTTCTTCATCTGTGTATTCATTGGATGGCGGTTCCTGATTAATAAATTCTGCTGTCTTTAATACCTCTTCACTTATAAATTTTTTCAAATGTTTATTCTTTTTACCCAGCTTAAAAGCTGTACCATTAAGAATATTTTTGATTGTTAATTTGGTATTATAAAACACTTTTTCTGGCCTTGGATAACTGTATAAAGGATCTACGATATAGATATCCCCTCCTCTTTCAGCATCATCGACCTTATAAGAATCCAATGTAAGGGTCAAACAGCCTGTAAAATAAGCATCAATTCCTTTAGCTTTTAATGTATCTGCTGTAAATTGATCTCTACATCCTATAGGCTCATGTTTTTTTAAATAAGCAATACCTTTTTCGCTAAGCATTGCTGGTGCCGCTGTATTATTCATATGGAAAGAAACAAATACAGGGTCTATATCATCAGATGGTACCCAATTATGAGTATTATGGGTAAACCAACCATTCATTATAAGTTTTACGGGATCTCCGTGGTATTCTCCTAATTTTTCTCGATTTAAAAACGTATCGATCTTAGGCAAAAACTGTTTTGCAGCTAAACTCTGAATATTGTCACCAACATTGAAAAACCGCTTATTTTCGACATATGTAAGTAGTCCGTATTTCATCACATTATATTTTCTTTGATTCTATTTAGTATCTTATTTTTCTATACAACTTTTGTAACCAAGGAAATTTATTTCTGATAATAAATCTCATCCTTTGTTTTGTATGTTGTTTGGTATTCATCTTCTGTTCTAAAAGTTGATGAATTTCTCCTTCCCTAATTCTATCGACTTGTTTTACTTCTATTTCTCTATTGTTAAAAACAAAAAAGTCATCAACGGTCTTAGCTTTTTCCATGAGTTCCCACCAGAAGTATTGTACTCCTTTACTAGCCGAACCAATATTTAATACTTCATAAAATTGATCATATACGTGTTCATCAACATTAAAACCATAATTATTAGGATTTTTTCCATTTAGAATTAACCCTAAAATTGTTCTAAAACACTTCTCACAATTACTACAATTAAATTCTGTTCTTAATTCAGAATAACAAACTCTAAGTTTAAATTTATTATTAGTATGTGCTGCAAACTGTGCGATCAAATCTACTTTATCTTGCCTTTTCAATTCATATCCATCATGAAAAACCTGTACTCCATCGGCCCAGGTAATTTTTTCATCTAATTCTGGAGTAGACCCCCAATCGATATCAATATGATCGGTATAAGATGATGCAATATAAATCGAGGTATAATTATATATAAAAGATAAAGGTGCTAATGCTCCGATTAAAGCTAAACCATGTTGAACCTTACCCCACCATCCAATATCTTTAAGAAGTAATTCTACTTGATACGTATAAAATTCTCTTAGGTTAGTTTCTATGTATTCTTGATTATTTTTTTCTAGAAGTTTCTCTGTTTCTATAAAATCTGTAAAATCTTCCCATTGAGAATGGTCATCTATCTCTATATCTGCTCCAAGAATAGTTACTAAATCAGGTGTTTTTTCAAAAATTCTTATATATGTTGCATAAGCATCTACACCTCCACTAAATAGCATCGAAGATCTATCTCCTTTAATTTGATTTTTAACTAGTTTTTTTGCTACTACCCCGCCTTTAGTATTTTGCAAAGAATCTCGTTTTTGAAATTCTTTTTCTAAACGTTTAAGAGCATTAAAAAAATCCTCATCTACTTCTTCAACTTCAACTGTAAATCCAGCATACCATGCAATAGGCATCATATTAGATAAAAATGGTATCACAGCAATACTATCTGGAGTACTACTCACATCAATTCCATATTTAGAATAGAAAAGCCTATCCTTATCAAAATATTTCTGAATCTGGGTATCGGCAGAATAATTGTAAACAATTTTCTTGCCTTCCTCTATATATGATATTGTATGAAGTATTAGCTTTTCCATTACAATCTATTTTCGCCTCAATATTGAAGCAATTGGTTTTGTAAACAATTCTTTCTCATAATCGAGCATTCCCAGAAAATACATGAGTGAAACAAAAACTACTGTATATGTACTCCCTTTAAAAATAAAATTCAACCATCCGTCACCTGGTATATAATTAATGAAATAGCCAATAGCCACAACACTAATCACAACTAAAAAAGATTTATGAAGTAATTCTTTAAAAAATCGAATGATATTTAGTCCTATCGTTTTATGATAATAAAAATTCATAGTATTTTGAACAATCAACCATCCTATAATCAGTCCCGAAATCATCCCAACCGCTCCATATTGGATTGCAAAAACACCTCCAACAATCGCTCCCAGAATCATAAATACTAAATACAAAATAGCCTTGAATGATAGTTTATTTTTTGCTTCTAAAATAGAATTCCCAAAAGCTTGTAGTAAAGGAATCGTATATGCTACCATGATCATTAATGCAATAATATAAATCTCTCTACATTCCTGAATTGTATATCTAACATCTTCTTCTGAAATTCCTCCCCCAACCCATAAGTTCACAAATTGCTCTCCATATAATGTAAATGCTCCTAATACATACATTAATATAATGAAAGACAATCTTCCTAGCTTAATCATCATATTAGTTAATTCTTCACCAGTAGCATTATTCACTGACATTTGTGTTGCTCTAGGTAAAAAAACACTTGATATTGCAGTTGAGAAAGTACCATAGTATGTTCCCAAAGCGATTCCTATTCCGTAAATCCCAAGAACTTTTGGTACACTCATAGAACCTAATATCCAACTTCCTGATTTCCACTGTAACATTCCAACAAGAGAAAATACAAAGATCCATGTAGAATATTTAAAAATCTGAAGAATATATTTTTTGGATAACTTATGAAGTTTAAACCTTACCTTAAGCTTAACAAGAACATAATATGCAGATACAGAAATAGTAAAAATATTAAATATGGTATCAACAATAACGAGAGATATCGCCCTACCTCCTAATAAAAGTACAGCAACAATTGTCGCCGACCTTAATAAATATCTAATGATACCAACAGATTCAGGAAACACAAATGCTTCATAGCCTTTGCAGATTCCTGTAAAAATCATACCAGGTAATTGAATTGCTAAATTAAAAATCAAAATGACAAACATCAGTTTTGCTATCTCTAATTCTTCTGTACTAAACTTTGTAAAATAAGAATCTATAAAAAAATAGAAAATAACGCCTAGCAATACCACAAGCACAGAAATAACTAGATATAGCAATCTAATAGTTGCTAGAAAATTTTCTTCCCCTTCTCTATCTTTTTCTGCTCTATATTTTGCTACAAAACGAACTACTGTATTTGTAAGCCCAAAATCTAAAAGTGCTATTGTCCCTATCAAAGCACCAATTGCATTAAATATCCCGTATTCATCTTTCCCAATACTACTAACAATAAATGGAGTCATCATTATTCCAATAATATTAGTTAGTATAATTTTTAAATACGTAAGTAACGCACCTTTTTTTAGTTGACTCAAACTAGTTAATTTATTGATTGTTCAAATGCTATAATTAAATTTATCTTAATTATAATCTCCCATGTACATCCCCTTTTAAAATTCCTTTTACATCATAAAGAATTCCATTAGGTACAAGTAACGATTTTAGATCAATATTCAAAAACTCTTTATGCGCCACAGTTAATACTACTGCATCATAAGTATCTTTTGGTAAATCAGTTGTTGTTTCTAAATTATATTCATGCATTACTTCATTGGGATTTGCCCATGGGTCGTACACAGTAATATTTGTTCCAAAATCACTCAATTGTTGAATAACATCCACCGCCCTTGTGTTACGAACATCTGGGCAATTTTCTTTAAATGTTACCCCAAGTACTAGTATATTAGCTCCCTTGATATGTATGTCATGTTTCACCATAAGTTTGATAACTTCTGAAGCAACATATTGCCCCATACTATCATTTAATCTACGTCCAGCAAGAATAATTTCTGGATGATATCCAAATTCCTGAGCTCGTTGTGCCAAATAATATGGATCTACACCAATACAATGTCCACCAACCAAACCTGGTTTGAAAGGAAGGAAATTCCATTTTGTTCCTGCAGCTTCCAATACATCATTGGTATCAATATCCATTAGGTTAAAAATCTTAGCCAACTCATTAACAAAAGCAATATTAATATCTCTCTGTGAATTTTCGATAACCTTAGCAGCTTCTGCAACCTTGATTGTTGGAGCAAGATGAGTTCCTGCAGTTATTATAGAACTATATAAAGCATCCACTTTTTTACCAATTTCTGGAGTAGATCCCGCTGTAACTTTAAGAATTTTTTCTACTGTATGCTTTTTGTCACCTGGATTGATTCGTTCTGGGGAATAACCAGCAAAAAAATCTTCATTAAATTTTAACCCACTTATTTTTTCTAATACAGGCACGCACTCTTCTTCAGTAACTCCAGGATATACAGTAGATTCATACACTACAACATCTCCCTTCTTAAGCACACTTGCAACGGTTTCGCTTGATTTATATAAAGGAGTAAGATCTGGCCTGTTGTTCTTGTCTACTGGAGTTGGAACTGTAATAATATAATAATTACACTTTCTAATATGTTCTAGGTTAGATGAACAATAAAGTCCATTCTCTTGTAAATCCGCATTATCTTTCAATACAGATTGTAATATATCATCTTCTACTTCTAAAGTAGAATCTGTTCCAGAAGATAATTCTTTGATTCTTTTCTTATTAATATCAAAACCTATTACTGGGTATTTAGTAGCAAACAACCTAGCTAAAGGCAGCCCTACATATCCTAGCCCAATTACGGCAATCTTAATATCCTGCATACTTGATTTATTCTTTTATTAATTAATTGGAAATTTCGGGATTATTTTAAATTTTCCCAATACCATTTTACTGCTTCTTTTAATCCCGTTTTTATATCAAACTTGGGATTATAATTTAGAAATTTCTTTGCTTTATCAACAGATGCTAGAGAATGCGGTATATCACCTTTTCGCTCTGGTCCATACTGTATATCTACATTTTCAATAGCATTATCAAACTCTGATAAATATTCTTTTAAAAGTATTGTTAACTCATTTAAAGTAGTTCTTTCACCAAAAGCTGTGTTATATACATTATTTAAAGCCTCCGTGTTTTCGGATACTATTGATAATAAATTCATCTGAATTACATTATCTATATAGGTGAAATCTCTTGAAAAATCACCATCTCCATTAATTATTGGAGATTCATGTTTCATAAACTGCATGACAAATTTTGGAATTACTGCAGCATATGCTCCATTAGGGTCTTGTTTGCGTCCAAAAACATTAAAATAACGTAAACCTATAGTGTCTAGATTGTATGTTTTCTTAAAATTATCTGCATATAGCTCATTTACATATTTTGTAATTGCATATGGAGATAAAGGTTTCCCTATTTTATCCTCTACTTTCGGTAATGCTATAGAATCTCCATAAGTAGAGGAACTAGCAGCATATATAAAGCGTTTTACATTTGCATCACGAGAAGCAACCAACATATTAAGAAATCCATCGACATTAACATCATTAGTAGTAATAGGATCATTAATGGATCGTGGTACAGAACCTAATGCTGCCTGATGTAATACAAAATCTACGCCCGTACATACTTTATTACAATCTTCAAGATTTCTAATATCTCCTTCAATAAAAGTAAACCTAGAGTTTTTTAAAAGTGTTGAAATATTTTTTTTATGCCCTGTGGCAAAATTATCAAGCCCTACTACAGTACTTCCAATATCTAAAAGGGTTTCACAAAGATTTGATCCAATAAAACCGGCTGCACCAGTCACAAGTATTTTTGAAGAACGAAGGTGTTCCAACTGTTTAGCATTCATTTATTATGTTTTAATTCCCTGTTTTTGAGTTCCAAAGACTACACGTTAAAATAGTCAATGCGAAATTAAGATTTACTTAACAACAAACAAAATATGTTAAAGGGGATTTTGCCCCTATTTAGAATTCGTTACCAAAAATTGATAAAAAAACCATTAATAACACAAAAAAATAATTTATAAAGCATTAATAATCAATGCTTTAAACGCAAAGATAATTTTTATAAACTATATCGTTTTCTTAATTTATAACTAGAATTTGCTAAAGATATAGAATACTATAGATTCAAGGTAAAATAAATATTTCATTACTACCCATCAGTCACTAATTTTTCAAAAAGACTATACAATTTCATATTAAAAGAAGTAGTACTAATACGCTAACAACTCTAATAGTTCTTTTTCAAATTCATTTTTTGATAAATATTGATTTTCTAAATCGGTATCAAATGGTATTGGTGTTTGTATACTAGCTACTCTCCTTACTGGAGCATCTAAAAATTGGAAGCAGTTTTCCATAAGCAATGCTGAAATATCAGAGGCAATACCGCCAAATAAAGTATCTTCCTGCAAGATAATAGCTTTACCTGTCTTTTTTACCGATGTATAAATTACATCTACATCCAAGGGTTGCAGTGTTCTTAAATCAATAAGATCAGCGTTAATATTTAAATGTTTTTCTAGTGTCTCTAATGCCCAATGTATACCCGCACCATAACTAATAATGGTGATATCTCCTCCTGTCTTGAGTACCGATGCTTTTCCTAGTGGAATATTGTAATACCCTTCTGGAACTTCTTGACGAATACTCCTATACAAGGCTTTATGTTCAAAAAAGAGTACTGGATTAGGATCTTCTATTGCGGTAATTAATAGTCCTTTTGCATCTAATGGAAAGGCTGGATAAACAACCTTAAGACCGGGAGTTTTAGTAAACCAGGCTTCATTTGTTTGACTATGAAACGGCCCTGCTCCTACACCAGCTCCACATGGCATTCTAATTACTACATTAGAAGATTGATTCCATCTATAATTTGATTTTGCCAATAAATTTACGATTGGATTAAATCCCGAAGACACAAAATCAGCAAACTGCATCTCTACTACAGTTTTATGCTGATTTACAGATAATCCATACGATGTAGAAACAATTGCTGATTCGCAAATAGGAGTATTTCGAACACGATCTTTACCAAAAATCTCAACAAAACCTTCAGTTATTTTAAAAACACCCCCGTATTCTGCTATATCCTGTCCCATAATTACAAGATCATTGAATCGTTGCATACATTCTTTCAAACCATCAGAAATTGCATCAATTAGTCTTAGTTCTGTAGTCTTTGTACTTGGTTTTTTATCTTTAAAATCAAATTTAGCATACACAGCATTCAATTCTTTATCTATATCTACAACTATTTTTTCTTCATTATTAGCCAACTCCCAATGAGCTTCTATTTCTGCCTTTATTTCTGATCGTTTTTCAAGTTCTTCTTCTAATGAAATAATCCCTTGGCTGATTAAGTACTCCTTATAATTATGTATTGGATCTTTTACTGCCCAATGCTCTATTAATTTTTGAGGCACATATTTAGTACCGCTAGCCTCTTCATGACCTCTCATTCTAAAGGTTTTAAACTCTAATAAAACTGGACGAGGATTTTGTTTCATGCTTTTTGATAACTCATGAATTTTATCATATACTTCTAACACATTGTTTCCATCAACAATATATGACTCCATCCCATAACCGACACCTCTATCAGCCAGATTTTCACAATTATATTGCTCATTTGTAGGTGTAGATAAACCATATCCATTATTTTCTATACAAAATAACACTGGTAAATCCCATATAGAGGCAATATTAAGTGCTTCATGAAAATCTCCTTCACTGGTACCTCCTTCTCCCGTAAAAACCGCAGTTACTTTAGTATTCTTTTTCAACAGATTACCAAGAGCAATTCCGCAGGCAATCCCCATCTGTGGCCCAAGATGAGAAATCATCCCTACTATATTATATTCTTGAGTACCAAAATGGAAAGAACGATCACGACCATTAGTAAATCCATTTGATTTTCCCTGCCATTGACTAAACAGTCGAGATAGAGGTATATCCCTTGTTGTAAATACCCCTAGATTACGATGCATAGGCAATACATATTCATCATTATCTAATGCACTTACTACGCCTACAGATATTGCTTCTTGCCCAATACCGCTAAACCATTTGGATATTTTACCTTGACGTAACAGTACTAACATTTTTTCTTCAATAAGTCGTGGTTTAAGCATTTTTAGATATAGTGAAATAAGGATATCTTCACTATATTCTTTCCTATCGAAGTTTAGTTGCTGTTTTTCCTCAGAAATATGCTCCATAAAAGAAAATTTGTTAAGTAAATGTAATTATTTTTATTTCAGAACTCTCATCAGTATCGCAATATTATTAAGTAGATGTTAATTTCTCTCAAACAGTTCTACGAATTAATTAAATTTACTTAGAATTAGGGATTACATTTACATAATTGACTAATTTGGTCGATATTTTGCAACTGTAAATAAATTTGAAGTACTATTAGGTATTTTTAATCAAATACAACTACTTTAGTACTACTAAGACACAAAGATTAAATCTAATGAATAATATACCAAGTGTAGATTTGGCTGATTTTTTATCTGATGATTCATCACGTAAACAAAAATTTGTCAACGAAATAGGAAAAGCTTACGAGGAAATTGGTTTTGTAGCCTTAAAAAATCATTTTTTAAGTGAAACCCTCGTTGAGAATTTATATAAAGAAGTAAAAGCTTTCTTTGCCCTACCACTTAATATCAAAGAAAAATATGAAATTGAAGGATTAGGTGGACAACGAGGCTATACCTCTTTTGGAAAAGAACATGCTAAAGGAAAAAAAGAAGGAGATTTAAAAGAATTCTGGCATTTTGGACAAGAATCAGCTGCAGATGCAAACTTAACTGAAGAATACCCTCCCAATGTAACAGTTAATGAGCTTAAAGAATTTAATGAAACCGGAATGCAAGCATATAGAATGCTAGAAAAAACGGGGATTCACGTATTAAGAGCTTTAGCTTTATATATAGGACTAGACGAACACTATTTTGATCATTGGGCTAGTAATGGTAATAGTATTTTAAGACCTATCCATTATCCTCCTATAGAAAAAGAACCCAAAGGAGCAGTTAGAGCAGGTGCACATGGAGATATTAATTTGATTACCTTATTAATGGGGGCATCAACAGGAGGACTTCAGGTACAACGCAAAGATGGAGAATGGATTGATGCTATCCCTCAAGAAGAAGAATTAGTAATTAATGTTGGAGACATGTTAGAAAGACATACTAATAATAAGCTTCGCTCTACAATTCATAAAGTTATAAACCCTCCAAAAGAGCAATGGGGCAATCCAAGATATTCTATTCCTTTCTTTATGCACCCAAGAAGCGATATGAAATTGAACTGCCTTGAAGAATGCATTACTGAAGACAATCCAAAACAATATGAAGACATCTCTGCTGGTGATTTCTTACATCAAAGATTAGTTGAGATTGGTCTCATAAAAAAATAATTTCATAATATGGATTTACAAGATCAATTAAAAAACTTATTTCCCGATCATCAACAACAAGAAGAGGAAATAATCAAGGATGATGAAGATAAAATCTGGATACAAGACGATCCCATTATATGCAAATATGAAAAACGTAAAGGAAAACCTATTACCATATTAGAAGGATATACTGGAGCTGATGAAGATTTTAAAAAACTTGCAAAAGAACTAAAAACTCGCTTAAGCGTTGGTGGAAGTTTTAAAAACGATGCTATTATTATTCAAGGAGATTATAGAGATCAAATTATGAATATCCTTAAAGACAAAGGATTTAAGGTAAAACGCGTAGGAGGATAAACTAACACTAACTATTTTGGGGATAAACACATTACATATTACTAATGGGGATAGTCTTACCCAACGAATGAAGGAACTTAATCTTGTGGTAGGTGATTTTTTGACTTGGCGTGAGATGCTTTGTGAAGGACCTACGGAAATTGAAGTAGAAACAGAATTGTCAATAAAAAAACGTAAAGCTTTTTTAAAAAAGTACTACAGGATTGATTCTTCTGACTATGAGGAGAAATTTATTTCTCAACTCAAAAAAATAGATCAATTAACAACATATAACCAAATAATATTGTGGTTTGAATATGATCTTTTTTGCCATATCAATATGATTGCTGCAATTAGTTTATTACTTAGAAAAGGTATCAATGACATTCCTGTATACTTAGTTTGTAGTGGGAGAATCGAACATGAGAAAAAATTATTCGGACTTGGTGAATTAT
Organism: uncultured Aquimarina sp.; assembly: GCA_947498785.1. Lineage (GTDB taxonomy): Bacteria > Bacteroidota > Bacteroidia > Flavobacteriales > Flavobacteriaceae > Aquimarina. The sequence continues at coordinate 86,814 of CANMLS010000007.1, forward strand.
CCGATGCGCAACTCAAAAATCATTATCAAAACAAAGTACTCTTAAATAGAGATGATCTAGAACTTGCTTCGCATGTATGGACTTTGTATTGCGAATCAAAACCACAAAAAATAGCAGGGCAAATTAAAAAACATTCTTCTTTTGAGTATTTATCAATATGTTTAAGGGCACATCTACAACGTTTTCCAAATATGTTAACGGGACTTAATGTCTTAGAACATAATATTCTTGAAATGATCGACAAGTATCAAATTAAAAATATTAAGCAACTCATGGGATATGCTTTAGAATACCAAGGTTATTATGGGTATGGAGATATGCAAATGAAACGTGTACTTGCAAGACTTTTTCAATTTTTAGACCAAACAAAAGATCGTTTACTGCTATCAGAAAGAGGAAAACTAGCTTTACAACACAAAAAGAATTTTTACAATACACAAATATTAGATTGGCACTATGGAGGAGTCAAAAAATATGACTACCTATATAATGACGAAGCGCACACACTCTTAAAATTATAATATGGCTATAGCCGAATCTGAATTAATCCTCAATCCAGATGGTAGTATATATCATCTAAACTTAAAACCTGAACATCTAGCTGAAACAGTAATAACAGTTGGTGACCCAGATCGAGTAGAACATGTCACCAAGTACTTTGATAAAATTGAATACAAAGTTCAAAAGCGTGAGTTTCATACACAAACAGGCCTATACAAAGGGCGCAGAATTACAGTTATCTCAACAGGTATTGGCACAGATAACATTGATATTGTATTTAATGAATTAGATGCACTAGTTAATATAGATTTTAACACTAGAGAAATCAAGAAAACACATACATCATTACAAATAATCAGAATAGGAACTTCTGGAGCAATTCAATCAAATATTCCTATAGATAGTTTCATAGTTTCTGAAATAGCCATTGGCTTTGATAGCTTATTACATTTCTATGACAGTGATCATATTCAATTACCAGCGATTTCAAAAGCATTAATAGAACACCTTAATTGGGATGAAAACAAATCATCACCATATATTGTATCTTTTGATAAAACACTTGGAAATCATATGATAAGTGATTTGGCACAAAAAGGAATAACTGTTACTAATGTCGGTTTCTACGGGCCTCAAAGTAGGGTTTTAAGATTACCTCTTCATGATAATAAACTAAATGATAAAATGGCTTCTTTTTCTTATCAAAACAAAAAAATAACCAATTTGGAAATGGAAACAGCTGGTATCTACGGAATGGCAAAATTATTAGGCCATAAAGCTGTCTCTATGAATGCTATACTTGCAAATCGAGCGACAGGAGAATTCAGTAAAAATCCAAAAAAAATTGTTGATCAATTAATACAATATACACTTAATAAACTGGTAACAATTTAAAAAAAAGAGAAGACTTATGCCTTCCCTTCTTTTCATGAGTTTTTAACCAAATAAAATTTTGAGGCTAATTAATAAATTGGTAAGTAACAATACTGCAATAAAGATTACAATTCCATTCTCTAGAGAATTATTTTTTAGTTTTGCAACCTTTACATACGCATTTTTATTTTTTAAAAAATTCTTTTTCATAGCAATATTGTTTTATTTTGGGTTAAAACTTATTCAAATATATTTTTCTCTAGAAAAGCAACATAACAAACATACGAAATAGAATTCGTTTTATCGTTAAAAAACAGATAAAATCGACAAAATACACATTTTTAATTTTTTTGAAGAATATGGAAACAATCAAAATAGGAGGAGTTCCTGAACATTTTAACTTACCTTGGCATCTAAGTATTGAAGATAATAGCTATTCAAAAAACAATATAGACCTTAATTGGATATCATATCCAGGAGGTACGGGAGCAATGTGTGAAGGCTTAAGAAATAAAGATATAGATATCGCTATTATTCTTACAGAAGGCATTATAAAAGATATAATTGCAGGCAACCCTAGCAAAATAGTACAAACTTATATACAGACTCCTTTGATATGGGGGATTCATGTAAGTGCTCATTCAAAATACACAAAACTTTCTGACTTAAAAAATACTAAAGCAGCTATTAGCAGATATGGATCTGGTTCACATTTAATGGCCTATGTAAATGCTGAAAATCAAGGATGGAAAACTTCTGATCTTCAATTCGAAGTTGTAAAAAACCTAGATGGTGCCGTAGATAAGTTAACTGAAGGAGTTGCAGACTATTTTATGTGGGAACACTTTACAACAAAACCTCTGGTAGATGACGGAACTTTTAGGAGAGTTGCAGACTGCCCTACTCCATGGCCTTGCTTTGTAATTGTAGTAAGAGAAGAAATACTTGCTTCAAAAAAAGAAGAGATAAAAACCATTCTAGATATTATCAATACAACTACTATAGATTTCAAACATATTCCAAGTATTGACAAAACCCTTGCACTTAGGTACGATCAAAAGCTAGAAGACATACAGAAATGGCTTCAAATCACAGAATGGAGTCAATCTAATATAAAAGATAATACATTATTAGAAATCCAAAATCATCTATTTAGCTTAGGTATTATTGATAAAAAATATACCCAAGAAGAACTAGTATATAGCGTATAAATAGATTTGTTAACAATAACTTTTACTTTTTTAAGATAATCTTGGTAGGGTATTTAAAAAATAAAACGTTATCTAATAAAGAATATTTTAAAAAATTAAGATTTAAAACAAGGTATAGATTAAATACCTTGTCAATATTTAAGAAATAATGAATTATTAAACAACTATATGGTGAACATACGTTAGCACAAGATATTTTTGTACATTTGCTACACCTACCCCATTGATATGAACTAATTACTAACGTATACGCAACCTTTTATGATTAGATGCATCTAGTAATTAACTAACAAATCTATTATGGTAACTTTCTTAATAATATTAGCAGCTCTTGTAACGTTTAACTTTATCTTACTTAAGTTAAGTATACATTCAGCAGAATCAGACAAAAAGAAATCAAGAACTAAAAAAGTTCAAATCAACTCAATATCTGATAAATCATTAGATAAGTCGAAATCTTCTAAAATACCTAACGCAGCATAAATAAAATTTACCAATTAATTTTATCCTGATTAGTATTTTGCAAATATGCATTTGCAGAACTGAAGTGTTTGTTTCCAAACCAATACCCTCTATTTGCACTTAATGGAGATGGGTGACCACTAGTCAAAACACAATGTTTAGACCTATCAATTTTAGCTCCTTTTTTCTTAGCATAACCTCCCCATAATAAAAAAACCACATCTTTCTTCTTATCAGATATTTTCTTAATCACAGCATCTGTAAACTTCTCCCAACCTTTATTTTGATGAGAACCAGCTTCATGTGCTCTTACCGTTAATGTAGCATTTAAAAGTAGAACTCCCTGTTTTGCCCAACGTTCTAAATTGACATTAGAAGAAAAAGGAATCCCCAAATCAGTTTCTATTTCTTTAAAAATATTAATTAAGGAAGGTGGTGCCGCAACTCCGCTATTTACAGAAAAACATAAACCATTAGCTTGTCCAACACCATGATAAGGGTCCTGACCAATAATAACTACTTTAACATCATCAAACCCACAATGATCAAAAGCTGCAAAAATCTCAGAACCTTTAGGATAACATGTATATTGTTTATATTCAGTTTTTACAAAATTTGCTAATTCAGTAAAATAAGGTTCATCAAATTCACTTTTTAATTCATCATTCCAGACCTTTTCTATATTTACATTCATATAGTCATCAAAAAATTATTGCAAATGTGTACTTTTGCTTCGTTTAAAAATCGATGGAAGATAACCCAAAAATCGGGTAAAAAAAAGTATGATTCGTATTTCTAAAAAAACATTGGACGATCTTGAATTTGATACTGTTCTCAATCATATTGAGGAACAGTGCAATACTGATTTTGGTAAACTAAAGGCATTACAAATTGTTCCTTTAAAAACCAAAGAACAACTTCATGCTGCTTTGCAAGAAGTGTCAGAATATAAAGCTTCTTTTCTAAGCGATGCTCGTATTCCTAATCATGGATTTGATAGCATCAACAAAGAGATTCAATTATTGAGTATCGAGAATACTTTCTTAGAAGCTTTAAATTTAAAAAGACTTATTTCTATTAGTATTACTGTAAATGATCTATTACTTTTTTTTAGAAAATATTCAGAACTATATCCGTTCCTCTATAAAACATCTTCTCAATTACAATTAACCAAAGATATAATTAATCTAATTGAAATTGTTGTAGATAAATTCGGTGAGATTAAAGATAGTGCTTCTCCTACCCTTTTAGGTCTTAGAAAGGAAATTAATAGTGTTCAAGGAAAACTAAACGGAAGTTTTGGCAAAGATTTATCCAGATACAATAGCTTGGGATATCTTGATGAGATTAAAGAAAGTGTTGTAGATAATCGAAGAGTTCTCGCTGTAGCTGCCATGTATCGTCGTAAAGTGAAAGGCGCTATTATGGGAAACTCAAAAACTGGTAGTATTGTTTATATAGAACCAGAAGCAACTTTACGGTTTAGTAGAGAATTAAGTAATCTAAAATATGAGGAACGAGAAGAGGTTGTAAAAATATTAAAAAGCCTTACAGATAAATTACGGCCTTTTATAGAATTATTACAACAATATCAAGAATACCTTAGTAATGTTGATATCGTATCTGCAAAGGCCAAATATGCAGAAAGGTTAAATGCTGTTTTACCAAAAATAACCAGTGATCGAGAATTAACACTTAAGGATGCTTATCATCCATTATTATATATCAATAACAAAATAAAAGGAGAAAAAACATTTCCTCAAACTATTTCTCTAGATCAAAACAATCAGATAATTGTAATCTCAGGTCCTAATGCAGGTGGTAAAAGTATTACCCTAAAAACCATTGGCTTATTACAAATTATGCTACAAAGCGGTATGCTCATCCCTGTTCATGAATATAGTAGAATGTGTTTGTTTGATGTTATTCTAACTGACATTGGAGATAATCAATCTATAGAAAACCATCTTAGTACATATAGTTATCGCTTAAAAAACATGAATTATTTCCTTAGGAAGTGTAACGATAAAACTTTATTTCTTATTGATGAATTTGGTACTGGTAGTGATCCCGAACTTGGAGGCGCTTTGGCTGAAGCATTTTTAGAAGTTTTTTATGAAAAAAAATCTTTTGGAATCATTACAACGCATTATGCAAATTTAAAAATGCTTGCCAATGAGTTGCCCAATATGAGTAATGCCAATATGTTATTTGATGCCAAAACCTTAGAACCTCTATTCAAATTGTATCTTGGTGAAGCTGGAAGCTCTTTTACTTTTGAAGTAGCACAAAAAAATGGAATTCCTTATAGTTTAATTAATAAAGCAAAGAAAAAAGTAGAACGAGGCAAAATTCGTTTTGATAAAAGTATTGCTAATCTTCAAAAAGAAAGGTCAAAACTACAAAAAACAACTTCTACTCTTAAAACAAAAGAACTAAAAACTGAAGAAGAAAAAGAACGTCTAGAAAAGATCAATGAACGTATTCAACGTAAACTTGAAAGCTATCAAGAATTATATGATAGTAATCAGCGTATGATATATCTAGGACAAAAAATAGATGATTTAAACGAAAAATACTTTAACAATAAGAAAAAAAAGGAACTGATCAATGAGTTTATAAAAATCGTTGAAGTAGAAAATTCTAAACGAAAAAAACAAAACGCCAAACAAAGACATATAGAAAAAGTAAAAGAACAAAGAGTGGTCAAAGAGGTCAAAGAAAAAGTTAAAGTCATTCGAGAAAGAAAAAAAGAAGAGAAAAAAAAGGAAGAAAAAATACTAGAATCAAAACCAAAAATTACATTAAAAATTGGTGATCGAGTAAGAATGATAGACGGTAAATCTGTAGGTACAGTCGACACTTTAGAAAAAGGAAAAGCTGTAGTAAACTATGGTATTTTCACTACCAATGTTGCTATTGATCAATTAGAATTTGTAGAACGAAAAAATAAATGATACCCTAACCTAGTAACCCATCTAAAACCACTCCCCCTGTTAAAGTATCCTTAAACCATAATCCTGAGAATTTTATCTTTATATATTTGGATTTATTAGTTAAAAATTGCTACAAAAAGTCATGCGAAAACTACTCCTTGTAATCAGTATCAGTATTACATTACCATTTCTTGCCATAGCGCAACAACCCAAAAAACCTAATGCAGTAGAAATTCATGAAGCCATAAAAAAGCTTAATTTTTTAGGTTCTGTTTTATATGTTGCAGCTCATCCAGATGATGAAAACACAAGACTTATTTCATATATATCAAATAAGGTAAAAGCTCGTACAGCATACTTATCACTGACTCGTGGTGATGGAGGTCAAAACCTTATTGGTCCAGAAATAAGAGAATTACTTGGTGTAATTAGAACTCAGGAATTATTAGCAGCACGAAGAACAGATGGAGGAAGTCAAATGTTTACACGTGCGAATGACTTTGGATACTCTAAGCATCCCGACGAGACTCTTGCTATCTGGGATAAAAAAGAAGTACTTAGTGATGTGGTATGGGCTATCCGTAAATTTAGACCAGATGTAATTATTAATCGTTTTAACCATAGAACTCCTGGGTCCACACATGGTCATCACACCTCTTCTGCAATGTTAAGTGTTGAAGCTTTTGATTTAGTCGCTGATAAAACTGTATATCCCAATCAATTAGAACATGTAAGCACATGGCAACCAAAACGGTTATTCTTCAATACTTCTTGGTGGTTTTACGGAAGCAGAGAAAACTTTGAAAAAGCAGATAAAACTAACCTCTTAGATTTTGAAACGGGAGTATATTATCCAAAACTGGGGCTTTCTAATCCAGAAATCGCTTCTTTAAGTAGAAGTCAGCATAAATCTCAAGGATTTGGAAGTACAGGTACCAGAGGAAGTCAAACAGAATATATAGAATTAATAAAAGGAGAATTGCCAAAAGACAAAACCAATATTTTTGAAGGCATTGACACTTCCTGGAATCGTATTAAGGGAGGAAAAGCTATTGGTGAGATTCTCTACGAAGTCGAAAACAAATTTGATTTCAATAACCCTTCTGCTTCAATTTCACAATTAGTAAAAGCATATCAACTCATAGAACAATTAGAAGATACTCATTGGAAATCAATTAAATCCAAAGAAATAAAAGACATTATAGCAGGTGTTTCGGGGCTTTATCTCGAAGCAGTTTCAAAAGAATCTAACACTACCAGAAATAGTAATATAACAATAAACATCGAAGCCATTAATCGTAGCTCAGCTTCTATTAAATTAAAATCCATTAAAATTCCGACTTTGGGAATCACAGAAACTCCCGAAACCAATTTAGAAAATAATATAAGAAAGACCTATGAATTAAATGGAAAAGTTACTGCAGAAGCCAAATACACCAGCGCATATTGGTTAAAAGAAAAAGGCTCATTGGGTATGTATACCGTAAATGATCAAAAATTAATTGGTACGCCAGAAACTACTCATGAGACCAAAGCAATTTTCAACATCGAAATAGATGGAGTTGCTCTAGCCTATAAGAATGATATTGTTTTTAAAACTAATGACCCTGTAAAAGGTGAAGTATACAAGCCATTTGAAATTATTCCTACCATTTCTGCAAGTATTAAGGATAAAGTTATCATCTATGCCAACGGTCCTTCAAAACAAGTTCCAGTAACTATAAAAGCAGGCGCATCTAATCTCAATGGAACGGTTTCTCTTTCTCATCCTGAAGGGTGGCAAGTATCACCTTCAACAATAAACTTTGGTTTATTCCAAAAAGGAGAAGAAAAAACTGTTGTTTTTACAGTAACAGCTCCCAAAAATCAAAGCGAAGGATATATTTCACCAAAAGTTAAGACAAACGGAAACATATACCGTAATGAAGTAATTACCATAGCATATGAACATATTCCTGAACAAACAGTTGTTCTCCCCTCTGAAACTAAAGTTGTTCGTTTGGACATACAAAAAAAAGGGCAAAACATTGGATACATAGAAGGTGCAGGCGATGTAGTTCCAGAGAGTTTAAGACAAATTGGATATAAAGTAACCACAATAAATCCTGAAACTATATCTACAGAAACATTAAAATCGTTCGATGCTATTGTTGTAGGGGTTAGAGCTTATAATACGATAGATCAATTAAAATTTAAACAAGAACATTTATTAAATTATGTAAAAAATGGAGGAAATCTTGTTATTCAATATAACACAAATAGGAGATTAAAAGTAACTGACAACCTAGGTCCTTATCCTTTCAAATTATCTAGAGATCGGGTAACTGATGAAAATGCAAAAATAAAATTCTTAGCACCGGATCATCCAGTTTTAAATTCACCAAATAAAATTACTCCTGAAGATTTTAACGGTTGGGTGCAGGAACGTGGGCTATACTTCCCTAATGAATGGTCAAAAGAATATACTGCCATCCTTTCGGCTAATGACAAAGGAGAATCAGAAAAGAAAGGGCCTTTACTAGTTGCAAAATACGGAAAAGGCTATTACGTATATACTGGATTAAGCTTTTTTAGAGAATTTCCGGCAGGAGTATCTGGCGCATATCGTCTTTTTGCTAATATGCTATCTTTGGGAAAATAAGCTTCAAAAACACACCATAATATTAAGAAAAATTGATATGGAAGAAACAAAAACAAAATGGAAAAAATTATACACAGCAGTACTTATTGCTAATGCTATCTATATCATATCTTTCTATTTTATAACGAATATGTATTCATCATAATTCTTCATCAATTCAAACAAATTTAATCAGTCAATTTTATGCAAACCATCGATTGGATCGTATTACTAGGAACATTACTATTCATAGTATTATATGGAGCTTGGAAAACAAAAGGTAGTAAAAATGTAAAGGATTACATACGCGGTGGTAATGATGCACACTGGTGGACTATCGGATTATCTGTTATGGCAACCCAAGCTAGTGCTATCACCTTTCTTTCTGCTCCTGGACAAGCTTTTCATGATGGTATGGGGTTTGTTCAATTTTACTTTGGAGTGCCTATTGCTATGGTTGTGATTTGCATGGTTTTTATTCCTATATATCATAAATTAAATGTCTATACGGCATATGAATATCTGGAAAGTCGATTTGACCTAAAAACCAGAAGTCTAACCGCTATACTATTTCTAATACAAAGAGGGTTAGCTGCAGGGATAACTATTTTTGCACCAGCCATTATATTATCATCAGTACTAGGATGGGATCTTATGACTTTGAACATCATAATCGGTATTTTGGTTATTATCTATACAGTTTCTGGAGGAACTAAAGCTGTTAATATTACACAAAAACAACAGATGGGTATCATTTTTATTGGTATGCTGATTGCTTTTTTTATTATCATCAGTTATCTCCCAGAAGGAATTACTTTCTCTAATGCTCTTGATATAGCTGGTGCTAATGGTAAAATGGAAGTTCTTGATTTTTCTTTTGATTTTAATAATCGTTATACATTTTGGAGTGGAATTATTGGTGGAACATTTTTGGCCCTCTCCTATTTTGGTACAGACCAAAGTCAAGTACAAAGATATTTAACAGGTAAATCTATAAAAGAGAGTCAACTTGGACTGTTGTTTAACGGGCTTTTAAAAGTGCCCATGCAATTTTTTATTTTACTTGTGGGTATTATGGTTTTTGTTTTTTATCAATTTAATGCATCTCCCCTTAATTTTAACCCAAAAAGTAAAGAAGCAATTACAAACTCTCAATATGCAGAGGAGTACACTCAATTAGAAAATAAGCTTTCAGAAATTCATGATTCAAAAGATGCTATAATCAAAGGATATCTTGCAGATCAAGAATCTGGAAACACAGAAAATACAGATCATAAAAAATTAATTCAAGAGCTTAACATTTCAGAAAAAGAAACTCGTGAAGCAGCAAAAAAACTAATCAAAAAAGCAGATGTAACAGTTGAAACAAATGATAAAGATTATGTATTTATTCATTTTATATTAAATAACCTTCCTAGAGGGCTTATAGGACTCCTTCTTGCAGTTATTCTATCAGCAGCTATGTCATCGACAGCTTCAGAACTCAATGCCTTGGCCTCTACTACGGCGATTGATTTATACAAGCGTAATGTAAAAGAAGAGAAAAGTGAGCAACATTATGTATCTGCTTCAAAATTTTTCACATTAACCTGGGGGCTTTTAGCTATTTTCGTAGCATGTTTTGCTAATTTATTTGACAATCTAATTCAGCTAGTTAATATTATAGGGTCTATATTTTATGGTAATGTTTTAGGGATATTCTTATTAGCGTTCTTTATTAAGTTTGTAAAAAGTAATGCTACATTTGTTGCTGCATTAATCACACAAATAATAATTATTTTGGTATGGTGGCAAGATTGGCTTCCTTTTCTTTGGCTGAATGCTCTTGGTTGTACTATAGTAATGTTATTAGCCATATTATTACAACTATTTATCCCAACAAAAAAAGAATAGTGCAGTTGTACAAAAATCTAAATAAAAGTTTAATGATGAAGAACTGATTCTGTTAAATATGAAGAGAATTTTTTTTGGAAATTATCGTATTTTTTTGTGATTCCGTTAATTTCATCACCCATTTCTATTGAAAATCGTACAGCAGAATCTTGGATAGATAATTCCATTTCATCAACAGCCTGTTTTAATTTATGTCCACTATAATTTAATTCCAAATATTGCTCATGCATAGCAGGAGTACAAGGTTCACAACGATAAGAATGTAACTTAGAGAGCATTCTTGAAACTTCGCTTTTTAAAAGATTTAATCTTGAAGAATGAGGTTGTCTACTACTCGAGCGTGTTTTTGTTAATTTTTCGGTTTTCATAAAAGTTAGGTTTGATTTTATAGAGTTCTCTAAATATAGAGAAACACGATTAAAAAACCTAACAGAAAATACTCATTATGAGATATTTACATTTATTTCAAAAAAAACGAACCACAATCACATGAAATTAAAAAAAAGACAACCCTATTCGATTTTTAACACAAATTCTTCAATATTTTGTTCTCAAAAATCAAGAAATAACAAATAAAAGCAAAGTATAAAGTGTTTTAGTTACTTTTGAAATCAATTAAATTAATGTAAAAACAGGATGAGTAAAGATGTAAGTATAAAATGGGGAATCATTGGTTGCGGAAAAATTGCACATAAATTTGCAGAGGATTTATTAACAATTCCTAATGCTGTATTACATGCGGTAGCTAGTCGTGATTTGATTAAAGCCAAAAATTTCGGAAAAACCTATAATGCATTTAGTTGTTATGGCAGTTATGAAGAACTAGTACTAAATCCTGATGTTGATGTTATATATATTGCAACTCCTCATGTTTTTCATTTTGAAAATACTTTGATGTGCCTTCATCATAAAAAAGCGGTTTTATGTGAAAAACCTTTTGCAATGGATATAAATCAGGTAAAGGAAATGATTACTGTAGCAAAAGAAAATCAAGTATTTCTCATGGAAGCACTATGGACCTATTTTCTTCCACATTACCAATATGTATTAGGTCTTGTAAAATCTGAAGAACTAGGTAGTATAAAAAGTTTAAAAGCAGATTTTGGTTTTGTTAGTAATTTTAATCCTAATGGCAGGATGTTTAATAAGAAGTTGGGAGGAGGAAGTCTTATGGATGTTGGTATATATCCTTTGTTTGCTGCGCTAAGTATTCTGGGTTATCCAGAAGAAATCAATGCAAAAGCTACCTTTGGAGAAACAGGAGTCGATAATACCTGTACTATGCAACTTCAATATAAAGGCAATATAACTGCATCTTTATTCAGTGCCATTACACAACAAACCAATACAGAATTAATTTTAGAACTTGAACAAGGAACGATTAGTATTAATAATAAATTTCACGAACCTTCTTCCATATCCATAACCAAAAATGAAGCTAAACAAACATTAGAGTTTCCTGTAGATGTGAATGGTTATAAATTTGAGGCTATGCATGTACATGAAATGTTAGCACAAAATCGAATAGAAAGTACGATAATGACTTTCGAAAAAAGCCTTCAACTAATTGAATTATTAGACAGTGTTAGGGGCAAAATCGGATTACACTACGATTAAAAAACTAAATTCATATTATATAAAAGGTTATAATTAAAATAAATGACAACTACACATATGTACTGTTTATATTACAAAATGTAAAATAAACTTTACTTTTTATAAAATTTACTTTACATTTGTCTTGTTAATCAAAAATCGAACAAGATGAAATACTTATTACCAAACAAATGCAAAAAGCCAGGTTGGATTCTTTTTATTATTGGAATTATTCTAGGCATTCTACATGCAATTAATGATTATGAATCAGACTTACTTACTACATCTGTGATATCATTGTTTCATAATGACATGATTTTTTCAGAAAACAATGGGCTAATTAGCATTATTAAAAATAGTATCATAGATGAATTATTATGCATTAGCATCATTGCAGGCGGTCTATTGGTTGGTTTTTCTAAAGAAAAGATCGAAGATGAGTTTATTGCTAGGATTAGATTAAATTCATTAAAATGGGCTATTCTAGTTAATTATGGAGTATTATTATTTTCAATTCTATTTTTATATGATAGCAACTTCTTAAATGTAATGATCTACAATATGTTTACTCCACTAATTATTTTTGTTTTACGTTTTAATTACGTGGTCTATAAAAAATCAAGTCATGAAGAATAATATAAAAGTAGAAAGGGCAATTCATGATCTTACTCAGGCAGATTTGGCACAAAAAATAGGGGTGAGTAGACAAACCATTAATGCCATGGAAAAAAACAAATACGTACCATCTACTGTATTAGCTTTGAAAATTGCTCGACTCTTCAAAAAAAATGTAGAAGATATTTTCTTTTTAGATGACAAAGATTAAAAAAAGCGTTCCGAAAATTCGGAACGCTTTTATAAGCGATTTGTGTGTGAAAAAGAGTGTTTATTTAGCTCCCCACTCAGCAAGGGAGTCTTTATTTAATTTTACATAGTCAGCATTTCCTGCCTTCTCTGCTAATTCTAACGAAGTTTTAGCTGCTTTTATTGCCCCTGCTTTATCTCCACCTTTTGCGTAGATTAAAGATTGTTGTCTGTGATACCAAAAAGCAGGTTCTTTACGAATAGAAATTGCCTTATCTATATGCTCTTTAGCTTTGGCAACATCTCCTGCTTCTTTATAAAAAGTTGCAGCTTGATAATGATCTCCATCAGTTGGACCAGCCATAGCTTTCTCAATACTAGCAATAGTTTGAGCTTTTGCAGAAGTTTCTATAGTAATTGCAGCTTCTTTATTTTCCCAAATAAAATTCATAACCGCAGAATCCATTTTAAAATCACTAAACATGATTGTAAATGTCTCTACATTCATCGGGATAGTATTTACTTTTACTGAAGTCTTTGCTGCTACTTTTGTATCATCCCATTTTTTTGGAATTCCCCAGTTATTAGCATCACTATAAAAAATCACCTCCCAATTCTCTTTACCTGGTTTTGTGTAAATAGCATAAGTCCCTTTTTTAAGATCCTTACCTCCTACTTTTACATCATCACTAAAAGTAATTTGAGTATTTTTATTAGCACCTGTTCTCCAAAGTTTGTCATAAGGTACTAAATTTCCAAAAATAGCTCTACCACGCATACTTGGGCGTGAATAATCTACAGCAACATCTGTTAACCCTATAATCTGCTCAATTTTAGAAGCAGGACTTGGTTGTGGTGCTTTTACCTGAGCTTCAACCCCAAAAGATAATAAAGCTACAGAAAGAAATAAGACAATCTTTTTCATTGTGTATTAGTTTAGTTTATTTGAATTACTAGTAACGAAAATAAGAATTACACTTGCATAAAAAGTTAACAAAAACTTAAAATAAGTAATAGTATATTTGTCTTCATTTTTTGGATTATGATGAGAAGATATATTTCAGAAGCTATAGGAACTTTTAGCTTAATATTTTGTGGTACTGGAGCTATGACTATTAATGAAGTTACAGGAGGAGATGTGACACATGTTGGTATAGCCATTACATGGGGATTGATAGTAATGGCCATGATTTACGCTTTTGGTGAGATTTCTGGCGCTCATTTTAACCCTGCTGTTACTATTGCTTTTGCATATGCCAAAAAATTTAAATGGAAAGAAGTTCCTAAATATATTATCGCACAATGTATAGGCGCTGTAGTAGCTAGTAGTATTTTAGCTTTTCTATTTCCCGAAAGTGATTTTCTTGGAGGTACTTTACCAAAAATAGATGAACTCAGAGCTTTTATCTTAGAATTTTTACTTACTTATTTTTTAATGGTGGTAATTATCAATGTTTCTACTGGTTCTAAAGAAACCGGAACTATGGCTGGAATGGCAATTGGAGGTGTTGTACTACTTGAAGCGATGTTTGCAGGCCCAATCACCAATGCTTCTATGAACCCTGCCCGATCATTAGCGCCTGCTTTATTATCTGGACATTGGGAACATCAATGGCTCTATTTTATAGCTCCCGTTTTGGGAGCATTACTTGCTGTTTTAACCTGTAAATTAGTAAAACCTGATAATTGCTGTAGTGATTGTTAATTCTTTATCAACAGCTTTCAATTGGTTATATTATAAAAAATGATTAGATTTAGCTTATCTTTATCAAAAGAGAAGTTAATTTATTAGATGAGTTTAGATTGTGAAAAATTTTATGAATTGGAGTTTTACAATTCTTTTGTGATTGTTACTATTTTTAAAAACGTACTCCTTACGTTAGATAAAGCTAATATTGTTCGAGAAGAAATCAAATCCTACTACAAATCAAAAGATTTTATCTTGATTACGAATAGAAAGTTTCGCCATAAAGTAACTAGAGAAGTATTTCAACAAGGATATCCTTCAAATATGAAAGGGTTAGCTGTTGTATCCAAAGAAAAGACTGAACGCGATATAGCATTTATACAACAAAAGCTATATAATAAATCATTTGCTTTTTTTACTTGCTTAGAAGAAGCTAAATCTTGGGTTGAAGGTCATTTTATTCATTAAATTTAATTTTGTTTAGCTTTTTATGTTTTTTATTAAACAAAATCATTGTATTTTTATGATATAATAAATTTACAATATGAAAATCTATACCCTAAAAGCAAAGCAAAACCTTCCTATTTCCCTAGAAGAAGCGTGGAGTTTTCTATCGGATCCAAGAAACCTTAAAACCATCACTCCAGATTATATGGGTTTTGAAATTTTATCAGGAGCAGATCGTAACATCTATTCTGGTCAAATAATTCAGTATATAGTTACTCCTATTTTAGGTATAAAAAATAAATGGGTTACAGAAATAACACACGTAAAAAATAAAGAATATTTTGTAGACGAACAGCGTTTTGGCCCATATGCTTTATGGCATCATAAACATTTTCTTAAAGAAATACCTGGCGGTGTAGAAATGGAAGATATTATCGATTACAAAGTACCTTTTGGTATGCTTGGTCAACTTTTGCACCCTTTTCTGGTCAAACCAAAACTTGAAGAAATTTTTAGATATCGAGAAAAGAAACTAATAGAATTATTCGGATCATTAAAAACAAAAAACATTGCTCAAATCTTATTTGCTTAAAACAAGAATAATGAGAAAAAACATTTTACTTATTGGAGGAAGTCATGGAATTGGATTCGAAATTGCTTTAAAATTATATGATCAACATAATATTTTTATTGCTTCAAGAACCTCAGAGAACTTAGGAAATTTAGAGGTAACACATATTCCATATGACGCTTCATCAGATGAAATCGATATTTCTGTTCTTCCTGACAGGATAGATGGATTTGTATATTGTCCAGGTAGCATAAACCTAAAACCTTTTAAAACACTTACTCCAAAAGTTTTTGAAGAGGATATGCAAATTAATTTCATGTTTTTGATTAAAATTATTCATACTATACTTCCAAAACTTAAAAATTCTGAACAGGCAAGTTTAGTTTTCTTTAGCACGGTAGCAGTAAAGGTCGGTATGCCTTTTCATACTAGCATTGCTGCTGCAAAAGGAGCTATAGAGGGATTTGCAAAAGCCTTAGCCGCTGAATATGCTCCCCAATTTAGAGTTAATGTCATTGCCCCTTCTCTTACAGATACTCCTTTAGCCAAAAGGTTATTAGGTAATGAAAAAAAGAAAGAACTCATGGATAACAGGCATCCAATGAAACGTGTTGGTCAAGCAGAAGATATTGCAAATATAGCAGGGTTTTTATTAAGCGATAATAGTAGCTGGATCACTGGTCAGGTAATAGGTGTAGATGGTGGTATGTCTACTTTAAATATAAACTAATAATGAATAATAAAGTTGTTCTTTTTTGGTTTAGACGTGATCTTCGGCTAGATGATAATGTCGGACTTCTTAAAGCATTAAAGAGTGATTATCCTGTTTTACCAATTTTTATTTTTGATACATATATTTTAGATCGATTATCAAAAAATGATGCAAGGGTTACGTTTATTTTTGAAGTTCTACAAAAATTACGACTGGATCTTCAAAACACATATAAAAGTTCTATGGCTATTTATATGGGTACTCCACAAATCATCTTTAAAAAATTAATCGCTCAATATGACGTACAACAAGTATTCATTAATGAAGATTATGAACCCTATGCTAAACACCGAGACGCAGATATCAAAAATATTTTACAAGGATATAATATCAAATTCAAAGGTTTTAAAGATCAAGTAATTTTTGAAAAAGATGAAATTGTAAAAGCTGATGGTAACCCATATGTAGTATACACGCCATATAAGAACAAATGGAAGGAGGTATTCGACGCCAAAAAATTAAAAATCCATACTACAAAAAACTATCTTCATAATTTAATTCAAAATACCAATCTTCCTAATATAACACTAGAGGAATTAGGGTTTTTAAAATCATCTATCCCAGTTCTTGATTATGATATCTCTTCAGATCTAATTCAAAACTATGAAGCCACAAGAAATTTTCCGTCTAATCATACTGGAACATCAAGAATAGGTCCTCATTTACGTTTCGGAACTATAGGAATTAGAACCGTTATACAAAAAGCAATTGCCGAAAAGAATGAAATTTTTTGGTCAGAATTAATTTGGAGGGAGTTTTTTATGCAAATCCTTTGGCACTTCCCTCATACTAAAGACGCTGCTTTCAGACCCAAATATGATCGAATCGATTGGAAAAATAATGAACAGGAGTTCAAAAGTTGGACTTTAGGGCAAACAGGGTACCCCCTTGTAGATGCTGGGATGCGTCAACTTAACGCTACTGGATATATGCACAATCGGGTTAGAATGGTTGTCGCTAGTTTTTTATGTAAACATTTACTAATAGATTGGCGTTGGGGAGAAGCATATTTTGCAGAAAAACTATTAGATTATGATATGGCTGCTAATGTAGGAAATTGGCAATGGGCTGCAGGATCTGGCGTCGATGCTGCTCCATATTTTAGAATTTTTAACCCTACTACTCAGATTACCAAATTTGACAAACAACTTACATATATTAATACTTGGGTAAAAGATCTAAATGAATTTAGTTATCCACAACCTATTATAGATCATAAAATGGCTCGCGAACGTTGCTTGAAAATTTATAAAGAAGCCGTAGGTTAAAACAAAATATAACATTTCTTTACAACCTTTGGATAAAAGTTTTTTGTATTTTATTGTATTATTAATAATCTTAAAATTTTATACCAATGAATACTCAACAAGTAGCCACTCGTCTGGTCGAACTCTGTAGGCTAGGAGAAAACATGCAAGCTATTAATGAATTATATGCTCAAAATGTTGTGAGCAAAGAAATGCAAGGAACACCAAATTCTATAACCTCTGGTATAGACGCGGTACTTAAAAAAAGTGAAGACTGGTATGCTTCCGTTGAAGAATTTCATGGTGGAGAAATATCAGATCCTCTTGTTGCAGAAAATCATTTTAGTTGCTCCATGAAAATGGATTGTACTTTTAAAGAGCAAGGACGTATGCAAATTGAAGAAATATGTATTTATCAAGTAGATAATGGAAAAATCACCGAAGAACAGTTTTTTTATTCCATACCAAATTAACGTTTACTTACTTAAAGACATAATATTACAATTAAAACTTAAATCCTGTAGAGACTTGAATAATGGAATTTTGTTGAGAAAAATTACTATCATCAAAACCTTCAATATCTATAATATTCGAAAGTCCTAAACTATAACGAGCTTGTAAAAAGAATCCTACTTCAAACTGATAACCTACCCCAAAATTAGCACCAAAATCAATATCGGATATAATATCTTTAACATCTATATCAGATTTCTCGGTACCACCATTTACAGTATTTTTTAGTTCTCTTTCTGCTGTCATAGAGTACCCGACTTGTGGTCCAGCTTCTATACTGAACCCTGGTGCCAAATAAAATGGATAATATTTTAGTATTACAGGAAGGTATATATAGTCTAATTTGAGAGTTTCTTTTTCAAAATTTGGTTCTTCACTATCATATTTCACTCCTTGAAAAGAATACAACAGTTCTGGCTGAATAGCAAGATATTCATTAATAGGAATTTCAGCAGCTAATCCGATATGAATACTTGTTCTTGGATCAAACCCTTTAGTCTCATCTCCCTCTAAATCAGCAATATTAATACCAAACTTAAAACCCATTTCAAAAGATTCTACTTGGGCATTAGAAATTTTAGAACAAAAACCAAAAACCAAAACAATAAAATATATTTTTTTAATCATAATATAAAATTTGGAGCGAAATTATTATATAAAGGATTCACATTCTTTATATTGTAAAATATTTAATTTTTCTATTTTAAAATAAATTTGTTAATAAAATTCAAAAGATCAAATGTAAACAATGAAATCCGGATATAAAAAACATAATAATAACTAGTCTCTTATTTACGATTATAATAGATTTTTTATTCGTTTTAAAACAGGGTTTCTATTATCTTTTTTCCAAACAATAGAAAGTTCAGCGCGTTGTGATATTTTAGGAATTTCGAGGAATTTTACTTTAAAATTAAAACCTCTCTGCAATGAAGTAGGTACAATAGCAACCCCTAGCTCACTTTCTACCAATTTAAATATGGTCTGTGCATGCACTGACTTATGAGAAACTTTAGGCGTAAAACCTTTATCTTCACAAATACTCATGATTTTATCATAATACAATGAGCTATAATCTGACGAAAACAAAATAAAGTGTTCATCAGATACCTGCTTGATACTTGTAAACGTTTTTTCATTTAATTTATGGTTTATTGGAAGAGCCAGTGAAAAAGTATCTGTATGTACTGTTTTCATTTCTATCCCTTTAGGTACTCTAGCCAATCTTACAAAACCAAGATCTAATTGATCTTTTTCAATAGCATCAACCTGAAGATGGTTAGACATTTCTTCCAAACTAAATTGTATATCTGGATATGTAGCATTAGCTTGTATCAATAACTCCGGAATTACAGTTTGCATGGCAGAACCAAGAAAACCAATTCGTATTTCACCATCACTCCCCTTATCTATAAGACGAGTTTGCTTCATCGTAAAATCAATATGATTAAAAATATAATCAAGTTCCTTTTTAAGGTATTGACCAGCAACAGTCAAACTTACTTTTCTTTTATTCCTAATAAAAAGAGTAACTCCAATGATTTCTTCCATTTGCTTAATCTGTCTACTCAGACCAGGTTGAGAAATAAACAATCTATCAGCAGCTTTTCTAAAATGTAATTCTTCGGCAACAGCCAAAAAATAAGTAAAATGACGAAGTTCTATTTGATAACTCATAGTTATTAATAATTGACCAAATAAGTATTTCTAATTATCAAAAATAGGTATTAATTTAGTAGTATCTATCTATAACATTTAGAAATAAAGCTATGTCGGATATAAAACGCCATTTTTTATACGGAGAAGATTACCTAACAGCAGGGATAGCCATAAAAATTGCTCGAGGTGAAATACAAGGTATATTTTCACAATCATCTCGTACAAAAATTCAACAAAGCAGATATGTAGTTGAGAATATTGTTGAAAAAGGAGATCCCGTTTATGGTATCAATACTGGTTTTGGCCCCTTATGTACAACAAAAATCTCTAAAGAAGAGACCAATATTCTACAAAATAATATTCTACAAAGTCATAGTGTTGGCGTTGGGAAACCTATCGATTTAGAGATTGCAAAACTCATGCTAATTCTAAAAGTTCAATCTTTATCAAAAGGATATTCTGGTATCACAGAAGAAACTTTGGACAGAATATTGTATCATATTGATAATGATATTATTCCTATTGTTCCTAGTCAGGGATCAGTTGGCGCATCTGGTGACCTTGCTCCATTATCTCACCTCTTTTTACCCTTAATTGGTTTGGGTAAAGTTTTTTACAAAAAAGAGAGCATATCCACAACAGAATTATTTAAAAAAGAAAAGATTCAACCACTCTATTTAGGCCCTAAAGAGGGTTTAGCTTTAATCAATGGCACACAATTCATTGCAGCACATGCTGTACAAATTATCGCAAAACTACACAATTGCCTTTCGCAAGCTGATATTATCGGAGCAATGATGATAGAGGGATTACAAGGGTCCATAAAGCCTTTTTATAAAGAATTACATCAACTAAGACCTTTTAAAGGTAATATTCATGTAGCCTCCAGAGTAAAATCCATGCTTAAAGGTTCAGAAATCATGGAAGATCATACAGATTGTGATCGTGTACAGGATCCATATTCATTGCGATGTATTCCTCAAGTACACGGAGCTTCCAGAAATGCCTGGTTACATTTAAAAGAACTTCTTGAAATAGAACTAAATTCTGTAACTGACAATCCAATAATTATAAATGAAGATCTCACAATAAGCGGAGGTAGTTTTCATGGGCAACCTCTTGCTATGGCAATCGATTATGCTTGTTTAGCTGCCTCAGAAATCGGCAATATTTCTGATCGAAGAATATACCTAGCTCTAGAAGGAAATTCTCCAGGTGTTCCTAAGTTATTGATGAAAGACACAGGCACCAATTCTGGTTATATGATATTACAATATACCACAGCTGCTCTTGCCAGCGAAAATAAGGGATTATGTTTTCCATCTAGTGCAGATAGCATCCCCACTTCTCTAGGGCAAGAAGATCATGTAAGCATGGGGTCTATTGGAGGAAGAAAAGCATTACAAGTACTTGATAATCTTGAAAAAATATTGGCTATAGAATTGTTAACAGCTGCACAAGCATTTGAATTTAGAAAGCCACTAAAATCTGGAATAATCCTAGACGAAATTCATAAAAAAATAAGAACGATCGTACCTTTTGCTGATAAAGACCGAGTATTTGCAGACGATATTGAAAAAGGAATCGAAATGATTAGAAATAAAACAATAATCGAAGTTGCTTATCGAATTTCACAAAAAGAAAAACTATCATTAGAAACCCAGTTTTCTAATGAATTTGAAACATATTAAACATGTACTTTATTGCAGTTTTATCAACTAATAAACAAAAAGTTACACAATAAAAATAATATGAAGGAATACAAATTAATAGGTCCAATTACTCAGCTTATATCTTTAGAAAAACCTAAACATAAAGGCCCAATAAAAGACGAAGATCTTTCTATTATAAACGAAGCTGGAATCCTAATCAAGGGAAATAAGATAGATACTATCAGTACATTTTCTGATCTAAAAAATAAAATTAATCCATTACAAACTGAACTTATAGAGTTATCTTCAAATCATATCTGCGTTCCTGGATTTATAGACTGCCATACACACATTTGTTTCTCTGGTTCAAGAGCCAGAGATTATGCTATGAGAAATTCTGGAAAGTCATATTTAGAAATAGCCGAAACTGGTGGTGGTATATGGAATACAGTAACCCAAACAAGATCAGCAAAACAAGAAGAACTCACAATTGGAGTAATAAAAAGAGCTAATAATTTATTAAAAAATGGAATTACTACTGTCGAAGTAAAAAGTGGGTATGGGCTTTCTGTAGAAGAAGAATTGAAAATGTTACGCGCTATACAAAATGCTAATCATGCTACTGAAACTGATTTGATTCCTACATGTCTTGCTGCACATATACTTCCAAAAGATTTTAATGGTAATCATAGTGCATATCTGGAAGAAATTTGTAATTCGTTATTTCCAATATTAAAATCAGAAAAACTTACGAATCGAATTGATGCATTTGTAGAACAAAGTGCTTTTACAGCAGCTGATATCTATCCCTACTTAAAGAAAGCTAAGGACATGAATTTTGACATTACAGTTCATGCTGATCAGTTTACTCCAGGAGGTAGTGAAATCGCTATAAAAACAGATGCCATTACTGCAGATCATCTCGAGGCAAGCACTCAAAAAGAAATTGATATGTTGGCAAAAAGCAATGTTATTTCTGTTGCATTACCTGGAGCTTCTATCGGTCTTGGATGTAATTTCACTCCGGCAAGGAAGATTTTGAATGCTGGCGGAGCTATAGCAATAGCAAGTGATTGGAATCCTGGTTCGGCACCTATGGGAGATCTATTAATGCAAGCGTGTGTTCTCGGTACTTTTGAAAAATTGAGTAATGCAGAACTTCTTGCTGGAATAACATCCAGAGCTGCGGCAGCGCTTAACCTAAGGGATCGAGGAAGATTAGTTTCTGGTATGTTGGCAGATTTTAACCTGTTTCAAACAGATCATTTTAATGAAATTTTTTATCATCAAGGTAAGTTAACTCCATCTCAAGTATGGAAAAAGGGTGACTTAGTATATCAACAATAAATTTTAATTTTCATGTGATTTCTAGAAGAATTAAGAAATACTTATAACAAAACATATCATATTCTTACTTTGACAAACATCACGGCATATCTAATTAGAATACATCATGACAACTTTTAAAGAACAAATACTTCAAGGAATTCCTAATATATTACCCCCTAAAAAGTCTTTTAATGCAACCATTAGTCGTGCCCCAAAACGGAAGCAAATTCTCTCTAAGGAAGAAAAAAAACTAGCGCTTAAAAATGCCTTGCGATATTTTCCAAGTCACTGGCATCAAGAACTGGCAAATGAGTTTTTAGAAGAACTAAATGAATTTGGTAGGATCTATATGTATCGTTTCATACCTGAATATGCAATATATGCTCGTCCCATTGACGAATATCCTGCACAAACTAAACAAACAAGCGGAATCATGCTCATGATTCAAAACAATTTAGATCCTTTGGTAGCGCAACATCCATATGAGTTAATTACTTATGGAGGTAATGGAGCTGTTTTTCAAAATTGGGCTCAATATCTACTAACCATGCAGTACCTCGCCATTATGACAGAGAAACAAACATTACATATGTATTCTGGTCATCCTATGGGATTATTCCCTTCTTCCAAGGATGCTCCCAGAGTGGTTGTTACCAATGGTATGATGATTCCTAATCACTCTACTCCTGATGATTGGGAAAAATATAACGCTCTTGGCGTAACTCAATACGGACAAATGACAGCAGGTAGCTATATGTATATTGGACCACAAGGGATTGTACACGGTACAACTATTACCGTAATGAATGCATTCAGAAAAACATTACAATCACATGAAACTCCTGCTGGAAAAATATTTTTAACTTCTGGATTGGGTGGTATGAGTGGTGCTCAACCCAAAGCGGGAAATATTACGGGTTGTATTACTATTTGTGCTGAAGTTAATCCAAAAGCTGCAGAAAAGCGTCATGAACAAGGTTGGGTAGATGAAATTATTAGTGATTTAGATGATTTAGTAACCAGAACAAGAAAAGTTATACAAAGCAAAAAAACTGTTTCTATTGCATATCAAGGTAATGTTATTGATGTTTGGGAACGATTTTATGAAGAAAATATTCATATTCAACTAGGTTCAGACCAAACGTCTTTACATAATCCATGGTCAGGAGGATATTATCCTGTTGGACTAAGTTATGATAAAGCAAACGAGATGATTAGTACTAACCCTAAAGCTTTTAAAATTGAAGTTCAGAAATCACTGCATCGTCATACTGAAGCTATAAACAAACACGCATCCAGAGGAACTTATTTCTTCGATTATGGTAATGCATTTTTACTTGAAGCCTCTAGAGCAGGCGCTGATGTTATGGCAAATAATGGGATTGATTTTAAATATCCTTCATATGTTCAGGATATTTTGGGGCCAATGTGCTTCGATTATGGATTTGGCCCATTTAGATGGGTATGCACATCATGTAAATCAGAAGATCTGGACAAAACTGATCAGATTGCGCTTACGGTAATGGAGTCTATTGAAAAAGTTTCTCCTCCAGAAATACAACAACAAATGCAGGACAATATTACATGGATAAGAGAAGCAAAACAAAATAAACTTGTCGTTGGATCTCAAGCTCGTATTTTATATGCAGATGCAGAAGGGAGAATCAAAATTGCTAAAGCTTTTAATAAAGCAATACAAACCGGAGAAATATCGGCTCCAGTAGTATTAGGACGAGATCATCATGATGTAAGTGGTACAGACTCTCCATATCGAGAAACCAGTAATATTTACGATGGTAGTAAGTTCACCGCAGATATGGCAATTCACAATGTAATTGGTGATAGTTTTAGAGGAGCTACATGGGTATCTATTCATAACGGTGGTGGTGTTGGCTGGGGAGAAGTTATAAATGGAGGATTTGGACTATTACTTGATGGATCTAACGAAGCTTCAGAAAAACTAGAACGCATGTTATTTTATGATGTGAATAATGGAATTTCCAGAAGAAGTTGGGCGCGTAACAAAGAAGCTCTATTTGCCATAAAAAGAGAAATGGAACGTACTCCTCAACTTAAAGTTACATTGCCAAATAATGTTGAAGACAAAATATTATCTGATATTGTATAAAAGATTGATAAATTATAATCAAACTTGAAATGAACAACTACCAAAAACCAAATACAGCACTTTGGACTGGACGTACCTCTAATGATCAATTATATCTACATGAGAAAATAAAATGTGTTGATCTGGAAAATGATACACTATCAAAAACCAATATACAATCTTTTGTTCTCTTAGGATATGCTTGTGATGAGGGTGTAGAAAGAAATCACGGAAGAACCGGTGCTGCTCAAGGTCCCGATAATATTCGAAAGATGTTGGCAACTCTTTCTAATCATTTTAGCAATCAAATAGATATTTTTGATGTGGGAAATATTACTTGTAAAGATAGAAATCTCGAAGATACACAACTAGAAACTTCAAACATTATTACTTCTCTTTTACAACATCAAAATTTTCCTATTATTTTAGGAGGAGGTCATGATCTAGCCTACGCTCACTATAATGGTATTAAAAAACTATTTCCTAATAAAAAAATAGGAATTATTAATCTCGACGCACATTTTGATCTCAGAAAAATTATAGATCAAGGAAGCTCTGGAACTCCATTTTACCAAATTTCAAAAGAAAATAATTCATTCAACTATTTATGCCTAGGAATCCAAAAAGCCTCTAATAACAGAGAGCTTTATAAAATTGCAAACGAATTAAATGTTCAATACATAGAAAATACAGAATACACTATTCAAAACAAAAACAACATCGCAGCATTGGTGCAAAATTTTATTGTGGACATGGATTACATATACCTGACTATTGATATTGATGGTTTTTCTTCTGCCCTAGCTCCAGGAGTTAGCGCACCTTCTCCCTTTGGTTTTTCTATTGATATTGTTTTAGAAACTATAAAATTGATTTGTGATTCATCAAAATTAATAAGTACAGATATTGTTGAATTTAATCCAAAGTATGATCTTGACAACTGTACTGCGCGATTGATTTCTAGATTAGTTAATCACATCATAGAATGTAAACTTAACTAGTAATCTTCAAAAAGGTTCTTCTGAAGAAATACAAATACTTACTTTAACAAAAAACAGACAATAGTCAGGGCTTATTATATAAGAAAACATTTACTACCCCAAAAAGTTGAAACCATATCGCATAAAAACAACCCTTCAAATATGTGAAATGAAGGGTTAATAGGGCAAAAAAATAAAATTTTCTACTTGTCTTTCTTAAAAATGCTTATAAACAGTGGTACCAAAGCAAAGTATAATAAGCTTATGTAAGAAAAATCTATTCTTATTATTACTTACGAATCGCATAACTAGAAGCTTGTGGAAGTTCTTTCAAAAAGTTAATGATACTCATAAAATTAATCCCAGATATTGAATAAAAGTGATTCATGACGATGTGATTTAAAGTTAATTAGCACTAATATAAGTAGTTATTAACACATGAACAATAAATTTGTTGATTATTTGTTAATAATTTGTTGAAATCATATAAATAAACGATTATATGTGTAAATTAATGATTCAATTAATTATTTTTAAAGTAAATACTTACTTTATATGTTAATAACTATATTTATAACATTATTATTTATGATTTACCAAGAATTTAAAAATCTGAAGATTAATTCAAACAATATAAAAAGGTAGTTGTAGGTAAATTCAAACTTTTGTCTAAATTGCAAACATGAAATCTGCCACTGTTAAAGAGATTAAAACAGAATTAAATGAATGTTCTCACCAAGACCTTATAGAACTATGTCTTCGTTTATCACGATTCAAAAAGGAAAATAAAGAATTACTTACTTATTTATTATTTGAATCTGCAAATGAGAGCCAATATATAGATCATGTAAAAAATGAGGTAGATGAGCAATTCACGTTAATCAACGTGACATCGCATTACTTTATCAAAAAAAGCGTTCGTAAAATTTTACGTACGATAAAAAAATATATCCGATACTCAAAAAATAAAGAGACTGAAATAGAATTACTCCTTCATTTCTGTAAAAAGCTTAAAGATTTTGAACCTCCTATAACAACAAATACTGTTCTCATGAATATTCATAATCGAGAAATAACATCGATTAAAAAGAAAATAACTCTACTTCATGAAGATCTTCAATATGACTACCACTTAGAATTACAAAATCTTTGTTCATAAGTAATAAAAAAAGTGCTTGCCATAAAATTGTTACGTGTAATCATTAAATATCATATGAAATGATTATTTTATTTTATTTTAAATAATAAATAAACTAGATTTATATTTAAAATCAATAACTAAAGAGAATTAGATAATGATCATTTAAGTATTTGGTATTATCTTTGTCTTTTTATTAACTAATTTAAATTATTACAATGAACAAAGGAACAGTAAAATTCTTCAATGATTCAAAAGGATTTGGATTCATTACAGAAGAAGATTCAAACAAAGAACATTTTGTACATATCTCGGGACTAATTGACGAAATTCGTGAAGGAGATATGGTTGAATTTGATTTGCAAGAAGGTAAAAAAGGATTGAACGCGGTAAACGTGAAAGTATTATAATATATACTATTTGATTTTTTAAGGTATTAAGCCTGTCAGATTTGACAGGTTTTTTTATTTTAGATGGATGATAACCATTTTGTATCACTCATGTTTGAGTGATACAGATTCTGTGACACAGACTGGTTTCTTTCTAATTCGCTTTTATAACGGCATCTATTCTTCAATAACCTTCAATACTAATTTACCCTTCTTCTTCCCAGAAAACAAGCGCAAAAATGTTTCATGAAAGTTTTCTATACCATTATAAATATCTTCTTTGCTTTTTAATTTCCCTTCTGCGATCCACCCTCCAATTTCTGCAGCAGCTTTAGCATAATCTTTGGCATAATCCATTACTAATATTCCTTGCATAGTCGCACGATTGACCAATAATGACAAATAATTAGCTGGTCCTTTTATAGCTTCTTTATTATTATATTGCGAAATAGCTCCACAAATAATGACACGAGCATTAAGACGTAACCTACTTAAAGCTGCATCCAATATTTCTCCTCCAACATTATCAAAATACACGTCAAGTCCTTTGGGACATTCACGTTTTAGTGCTTCGTATATATTCTCTGATTTATAGTCAATAGCACTATCAAACCCTAATTCATCAACAATATATTTACATTTTTCTTCACCTCCTGCGATGCCAATAACACGACACCCTTTTATTTTAGCAATCTGTCCAACTACACTTCCGACAGCTCCGGCAGCTCCCGAAATCAAAACAATATCACCTTCTTTAATCTTACCTGCTTCCAAAATTCCAAAATATGCTGTCATTCCTGGCATCCCTAATGTACTAATATACATTGGTAAAGGAGCTAAATTAGGATCTATAGAGTACCAATTATCACCATTCGTTATTACATATTGTTGTATACCACCCCAACCAGTCAGATAATCTCCTTCTTTATACTTTGGGTTATTATTTACTTTAATAACTCTACCCACAGAACCAGCCCTCATAACATCATCAATTTGTACAGGCTCTATATATGATTTAGTCTCATTCATCCAACCACGCATGGCTGGATCTACTGATATATAATATTGCTTAATAAGCACTTCTCCTTCTTTAAGCTTTGGAATAGGATTGAATTGTAATTCCCATGTATCGGAAGCAGGAAGCCCTATAGGGTGCTTCTTAAATATCAATTGTTTATTCATGTTTTTCTTTTGTAGTTAATCGAATATATTTTTACAGAGCCCCCCAATCCAATGTTATTATTAGTTCTGCAATAAATTTTGTATTATCTGATGTCCGCCAAACTGCAGCTTCGACGATTTCTTCTGTCATACCATTATATTAGAAAACCATATCTTCCTATAGAACTCATCTTGGTTTTTTATAATTTAATCTCTGTTAACCCCTTGTATTGCATAACAATTTCAGGATAGTGCTTTTTCATATTATTAAAAATAAAATCAAGAGGTACGTCTTCAAAATGGCCATAATCTTCCAGATATTCCATAAAAATATTTCCTTTGTTATTAAATTCCTGAAACATAGAATCATTTTCTCCATCAAAATCAAGAGGAGCAACATTACATTTTCTACATAATGCTTCATTAAAAGCTGGTGATACTTTAAGCCATTTATCATCTAGAAATACATTTACCATTCCGTGTGGTGTTAGCTCATTCGTCCCAAATTTTTCTATTAATCGTTCTACCCCAATATGGTTTTTTACTTTTGCCAAATGAATTCTAGCTGGTATTTTTACTGCTCGTAAACAAGCTATTAAAAGAATAGATTTATCCACGCAATGACCTTTTGTTTTTTTTGCAATGTTACTTGCTACATACCCTTCTTTTA
Source organism: uncultured Aquimarina sp. (assembly GCA_947498785.1). Classification (GTDB taxonomy): domain Bacteria; phylum Bacteroidota; class Bacteroidia; order Flavobacteriales; family Flavobacteriaceae; genus Aquimarina. Next base: position 116,032 of record CANMLS010000007.1, read on the forward strand.
TAAGGCTTATATAATATGGATCATACCTCCACTCATCTCTTATTTTAAGATACAACCCAATAGCTTTTTCTTTTGGAGTTATTGTATCTGATATAAACTCTTTGACAAGCTCTTGAATTTCATGAGATTGATAATCAAAATAATACGTAGTATCTAAATAATCCATTTTTCCTTTTTAAACTTAACCTTAGGTTTATAATCCCTAGAAAGTCAATATAGTTATTCATCTATTTTATTTTTCTGAATTGCTTGTAAAGCTAAATTACAAAGTAACTCAGCTGCCTTATTTAATTTTGCAAATAGATCACCAAGTATAGCTATCTTCAAGTCTAATATTGCAATTAATACTTCCCTAAATTTCGATAATATTTAAGAAATTCTAATTAAACCTGTTTAATAAATTACCATGTTATTTATTAGAATATTGGAATTTTATTTTTGTAAACTTAAAACCAATCTGTAAAACTTATTCTTTTTTACTTAATCGCTTTCTTATTTTTGAAAGTCCAACGGGTGTTAAGCCAAGATAAGAGGCTATTAAGTATTGTGGAACTCTTTGAAAAAGTGTTGGACGCTTTTTTAATAACTCTAAGTATCTTTCCTGATTAGAAAGGCTTCTATGTTGATTAATACGTTGAAAATTAATTACGAACGTTCTTTGCATTGATAATCGACCAAAACGTTCTAATTGATGTGAGTGATCATATATCTTTTGTTGATCTATTTTTGAAATGGTATATACCGTAATATCTTCTAACGCCTCTAGATAAGCTACAGAGGGGATTTCTTGTATCAATGCGTATAGATCCGTAAAAAAATAGCCTTCAGTAAAAAACTCCATGATTCTTGTAGTACCTCCTTCTACTGTATAAAAAGACACACAACCTTCTTTCATAAAATAAAAATCGCTAATATATTGATCAGGTTTTAATAGAAAAGTGCCTTTTTTAAAAGTCTTCTTTTTAAAAAACCGAAGTCCAAACTCCATATCAGAATCACTTACCTCAGTAAATGATCTTATTTTCTTTTTTAAGTCTTCCAAATTATTATCGCCTGTGTAATAAAAGAACAATATATAAATTGATTAACAAAAATACAGCCTTCTAATCTATATTATAAATCAATCTAAAAATAATTTTAATAAACTCATTAAAGTATATTTCCTTTTACAAGATTAGTTTTACGGTTTTACCGTAAAAAAAATTTAACAATTGTTCGTAGATTTAGAGTAACTAATCAAAACTTATTGCACAAACATAGAGAAGGTAATTAAACAACTTACCCTATATAGTGCATACCCTCTTATGGATACACTTAATTTTTATCAAATATTAATTTTCCTATTTCAAGGGTTTGTTGTTGCTTTCCTTATTCTTCTTCTGTTTCGGTTACGAACTATGATTGGTTTAGGTATTTTATTTACTTCTCTAGGATTGTTTCAATTCATACAGGTTTTTCTTGCAAGTACGCTCTATTTTGAAATATCAGATCTTATTGTGGTTTCACCAGGCTCATCTGTTTTATTTTCTGCCACACTTTTTTCTATATTATTAATTTATATTAAAGAAGATGCTATTACTGCCAGAAAATTGATATACGCCTTAGTTATTGCTAATGCTGTATTATGTTTTCTTTTACTTTCTTTTAGAATGAATATTGAGGGAGCTAATAATTATAACCCCTTTGATGTTTCTACTGATTTTTTCTATACCAGCGTACTTGTTTTGTTTATAGGAACTGGTGTGCTTTATCTAGATTCTATATTAATCATTTTTCTATTTGAATATATTTCAAAGCGTATATCAAACTTATTCTTTCGGATATTAATAACAATGGTAATAGTTTTAAGTTTTGATGCTATTTTTTTTACTCTAGGATCATTTAGGTTTTTTACAAATATTGAAAAGATCCTATACTCTGGACTCGCTTCAAAAAATTTCATGGCAATTTTTTATAGTATTATTTTTACGATTTATTTAAAATATTTTGAAAAAGAAGAATATCAAACTAATTATTTAACATTCAAAGATATTTTTCATTCCTTGACCTATAAGCAGAAGTTTGAAGTAGCCGAAAAAGCAGTTCGACTTACAGAGAGTAGATACCATACATTAACAAACCTTGTTCCTGTTGGAATTTTTATGACTCTTGCCGATGGAAAAACTACATTTGTAAATGCAAAATGGTGCGACATCTCGGGAATATCTGAAAAAGATGCTTTGAATGATGGATGGTTAAATGCTGTACACCCTAAAGATAGAAAAAAATTAAAAAAAGGCTGGTATAAAGCTGCAGGAAAGAGAAAAGCTTCTGATGCTGAATATAGATTTCTTAGACCAGATGGCTCTGTTACCTGGGTATTAGGGCAAGCGATACCCGAATACAATGGTAAAAATCAAATCATTGGATACGTAGGCACAATAACTGACATTACAGAGATCAAACTATATGAACTCGAATTAAATAGATTAAAAGACAAGGCAGAAGAAAGTGACAGACTTAAATCTGCTTTTTTAGCAAATATGAGTCATGAAATCCGTACTCCTATGAATGGTATATTTGGTTTAGCAGAATTATTAAATGAACCTAGATTATCCAGTGATGAACAACAGCTATATTTAGATTTAATAAAAGAAAGTGGAGCCCGAATGCTAAATATTATTAGGGATATTATTGATATTTCAAGAATAGAAGCTGGTGAGGTAAAAATGTCTATTATAACTATAAATATTAATGAACAAATTGAACAATTATATACTACTTTTAAACCATTAACGGATAAAAAAGATATTGTTTTATCATTATCCAATGGACTTTCAACAAAAAATGCAAGTATTAATACTGATAACGAAAAACTTCATACAATTTTGAATAATTTAATGAAGAATGCTCTAAAATATACCAGTCAAGGTGGTATTGAATTAGGATATCAAAAAGAAGATAATAATTTACTTTTTTATGTAAAAGATACGGGTATTGGAATTGCAAAAGACCGTCAGAAAGCAATTTTTGATCGATTCGTTCAAGCAGATATCGAAGATCGATATGCTCTAGAAGGTGCTGGTATAGGATTATCAATCGCCAAAGCTTATGTAGAAATGTTAGATGGTAAAATTTGGCTAGAAAGTAAAAAAGGCATGGGTTCTACATTTTACTTCACTATCCCTTTTTCAAAAAACTAAATCTATTCTACAAAATCATATGTTGTAAAGTAAATAATGAACTAGTGAATTAAAAAGTAAAGTTATAATATAGATTTCTTCTATAGAACTGGTCTTTAAAACAAATTAACATAGAACATATTCAGAATCTAGATATGTAAAAACAACACACCCCTTTTTTAAATGATATAAGAAAAGGGATGTATTGTTTATTATCTTTTGAACAATACTTTATTATTCTATTCGGGTTATTTTTGCACCAATTGCTCTTAAACGTTCATCAATATCCTCATACCCCCTATCTATTTGTTCAATATTATGAATTATAGATGTTCCTTTTGCACTTAATGCTGCTATCAACAAAGAAATTCCAGCTCTAATATCTGGAGATACCATGGTTGTGGCTTTTAGTGTAGATTTAAAATCATGACCAATAATTGTCGCTCTGTGAGGATCACATAAAATAATTTTTGCACCCATGTCAATTAACTTATCTACAAAGAACAAACGACTTTCAAACATTTTTTGATGTACCATTACTTCTCCTCTAGCTTGTGTAGCTATTACCAATACAATACTCAATAGATCAGGAGTAAATCCAGGCCATGGTGCATCGGCTATAGTCATAAAAGATCCATCAATATAACTTTCTATTTGATACCCATCATTGTGTGCAGGAATATAAATATCATCTCCTTTACGTTCTAAAGTAATCCCCAATTTTCTAAATGTATTTGGTATCAATCCAAGATTATCCCAACTTACACTTTTAATCGTGATCTCACTTTTGGTCATTGCCGCTAATCCTATCCAAGATCCTATTTCAATCATATCAGGTAATATTCTATGATTGCATCCAATCATTTCGGTAACACCATCTATGGTCAATAAATTAGAACCTACTCCTCCTATTTTTGCTCCCATGCTATTCAGCATCTTACATAATTGTTGTAAGTAAGGTTCACAAGCAGCATTATAAATTGTCGTAGTTCCTTTTGCAAGAACAGCTGCCATGACAATATTCGCTGTACCAGTAACAGAAGCCTCGTCTAATAACATATAGGTCCCTGTTAAACCTTCTGGTGCCTCAACACCATAAAACCGTTCTTCTTTATTATATCTAAATTCTGCTCCTAGGTTAATAAATCCTTCAAAATGAGTATCTAAGCGTCTTCTTCCTATTTTATCGCCACCTGGTCGGGGAATATAGCCTTTACCAAATCTAGCTAATAAGGGACCAACAATCATAATAGACCCTCGCAACCCACTTCCTTCTTTTTTAAATTGTTCACTCTCGAGGTATTCGAGTTTGAGTTCATCGCTTTTAAATGAATATTCTCCTTTTCCTAGTTTATTTATTTTTACCCCAAGATTTCTTAGAATCTCAATAAGTTTATTAACATCTCTAATATCAGGTATATTAGAAATTATAACTTCCTCTGGAGTTAATAATACTGCACAAAGAATCTGTAAGGCTTCATTTTTAGCTCCTTGAGGTGTAATTTCTCCTTTGAGCTGATGACCTCCTTCGATCTGAAAAGTCCCCATGTAATTGTAATAATTAGTGGTTAATAATTGGTAGTTGGTAAATTTTAGTAGCGTTTTTTTCCGCGATTATTGCCTCTATAATTCTTTTTTCCGCCACTATTAGTATTATGCTTTTTCTTTTTACCTCTTAAAAGGTGAGATGAATCTGTTAAATCCTCATTACTTCCTTTTAAATTAATTTCACCCCCACTTAACTCATAAAGATGATTAAAAATTGCACTATCTTCAACAGTATCTTTATTCCAGTTTAAATAGCATTTTTTCATGTGATTTGCAATAGTTAAAGTAAGAGCATTTTTTAAATCTCCATCCTCCCAACTATTAGCAACATCGATCATTCTTTTAATATTATTTCCATAAAAGCGATATTTAGGGAAATTTTGAGGATATTTAAGAGGTTCTGGCCTCTCTTGTAATTTTTCCTTTGTTAATACAGGAAAAGAAGTATCAACATCAAGTTTAAAATCACTTATTATAAATAATTGATCCCATAATTTATGTTGAAAATCTGGCACATCCCTAAGGTGCGGTTGCAAATTTCCCATCACCGCTATAATAGATCTAGCAACCTTATTACGTTCTTCTCTATCCTCGATAGCAATTGCATGGTTTATCATTTTTTGTAAATGACGACCATATTCTGGGATAATGAGCTTTTCACGCTCAGTGTTATATTCTAAAGTGTTAATATTCATAAAATGTATGTAAATATTGTGTTGAAATAATTTCAAAAATCAATATGCATAAGTGACATCATCTAGATTTCTTGAAGAGTAATTATATGCTGTAGACATATAAACTTCTATTTGACAATTGATTATTTTATAAACTATTCTATATTTTGTTCCGCAAAATACTAAAATAAAACAAGTAAGCTATAGTCAACACTAAATTTATTTGATGATTACATATACTATAATCTACTTTTAGATTTTTTATCTCCTTTTCAATTTAAACTTAATTGAAAAAGTATATTTTTTTATAGTGAAATCACACCTTCTACTTTAACAGCTACTTCTTTATACTTTATGATCACCTGATCTGGGTTTTTCATTCTTACATTAATCGACACACTTGTATATTTTCCATTTTTGGACTGCTTCGTAGTAATTACCGCTCCAAGGTTATCAAAAATAGTTTCTATTTGTTCTATTTTCGTAGCGTTAGTCGGTACAATAAACTTATATAAATATGCAGTAGGCCAGAGTGTAGTATCTGCTAATTGTATCTTTAATTTTTTGTAAAATTCTTCTTGATCTTTCATATGCTCCTTAAAATGCAAAATTCACGCCAAAGATACAGTTTATAGTACATAAAATGAATACACTTTTATATCATTTTCATGAAGGAAATTCACTTTTAAACAAGGTTATATATTCTTCACGAGTATCAATATCATATCCTTTATCAGAGGAAGAAATAGTTTGTACACTATCAAGATATTTTTTGATAATATATCTCGCTCCAAAATCTTCTTTTAACTTTAGTAATTCTTTGAAATATTGTTCTGGAATAATTGCTGGTACCCCTATTACTCCATCTTGATCTGTTGCAATAATCATATCAGGGTTATGATTAAATCCTACTATTAATCTATTAAGATGTTGCTCATCGAGTAAAGGTTGATCAACTAATGAAATTAAAACTGCTGAATACGGTAAAATATCTTTCTGAAGAGTTTCTATTCCAAGACGAATAGAGCTTCCCATACCGCGTTTCCAAGTTTCATTTTTAAGTACAGTTATAGAAAAGTATTTAACTTTTGGATAAATTACATCATAATGTGCTCCTAAAACAACGTATGTCTTTACATCTTTTAACATCATTCCTTGTTGTATAGCATGCCCAATTAGTGTAGTTTCTCCCCAAGGTAATAATTGTTTTGGCTCACCCATTCTGCTAGAAGAACCCGCTGCAAGGATAACGTGTGCGATTTTAGGTTTGAGTGGAGGTGACATTTATACTTTTTCTTTTAGGATCATCATGAATCGCTCCTTTCTTTTCCTGCAATGGTATTGGAGTTTGATTTCTAATTGTTGCTAAAACCTCAGCTATAATTGAGATTGCAATTTCTTGTGGTGTTTCTGCTCCTAGATTTAGACCAGCAGGTCCATGGATTGAATCTAGAAACTCATCAGATACTTCTGGAAAGTATTCTATAAATGCAGAAAGTAATTTCTCCCGTCGTCTTGCTGGCCCAAGTAATCCTATATATATTGGTTGAGTATTCTTTATAGCTTGAAGATATAACAAATCTTTAGCAAAATTATGAGACATTAAAACGATAGCTGTTTGATTATCTATATCATCAAGAGACAACTCTTCTGGTGTAGCGTTAATTACTCGTGTTACACCAGGAAAATCCTCAATACTCTTAGGGTACTGTGGTGAGGCTATAATCTCAACCTCCCACCCTGTCATTGAAGCTAGCTGACCTAATTTAATGGCATCATGTTCTGTACCAATGATTATTAATCTGAAACATGGCAGTATTTCTCTTTGAAAAAAGTCAAAAGATGTACTTATTCTTGTATTTACTTGATTTGAAAAAACAAAATTTTGATTCCCTTCAAACAAAACAACAGATCCCATCATAGAGAGATTTTGTTCTTTTTTTGAATACAATGATTTTATTTCAAAAGGTATTCTGGATTTTAAATTTTCTAAAATGGCCTCTATACCAGAATTAGTCATCTCAAAACGTTCTATTAAAATATACAATAGACCTTCACATCCTAAACGATATTTTCCATCATAAGTCATTACTTTGGGGAGTCCTGTTTCAAATACAGATTGTGCTTGTCGCAATACTTCTTTCTCCACGCACCCACCACTTACTGCTCCAGTCATTTTTCCGTTTTCGAGTATAAGCATCCCTACTCCTGGTCTTCTGTACGAAGAACCTTCTACATCAACTACAGTTGCCATAACAGCAGGAATTCCCTGCTGTCTGGCTTTATAGTAGCATTCAATTATTTCTTTAAATTCGTGTGTCATAAAAATACTATCCCAAAGGAGCTTTGGTATTCATATACTTAATAAATGGTTGCTTATATAATCGTATTCCTTTAGCTGCTTTTATTGCATTCGCAACTGCTGCTCCTGCTGGAGGTAATGTAGGTTCTCCCAATCCTGTTGGTGCAATATCATTTTCTATAAAATGAGTTTCAACGACTGGAGTTTCATTAATACGTATTAAACGGTATGTATTAAAGTTTTTATCCTGAGGAGTTCCGTCTTTGAAAGTAAAGTCTCCATACATAGCATGACCAACTCCATCAATTACCCCTCCTTCTATTTGATTTTTGGCTCCAAGGGGGTTAACCACAATACCACAATCCACAACGCAAGTAACTTTCTTTACTACTGGGATATCGTTATCCAGTACTACATCTGCTACTTCTGCCACATGTGTATTATGACAATAATATGCACTAAACCCCTGATAAACACCTTCTTTTTTAGTATTCCATCCCGATTTATCTACAGCTACTTTAATTACATTTTCTAATCGTTCTGGAGAATACTGGATCCTCTCATCTGTTGTTCCTTTTACTTTTTGCAGTAAATCTAAGCGAAGTTGAATACGATCAACTTCTAATACCTCTGCCAATTCATCAAAAAAACTTTGCTCTGCAAAAGATAAAAAGTTAGTATACGGTGCGCGCCACGCTCCTGTAGTAATTTTACTTTCATAATTTGCTACATCTACCTGATAATTCTCAACAGCTCCAGCTGGAAAAAAATTAGGTATCAATCCATACATATTTGAATTAACAGAAGCTTCTTTAAGATGATAACCTGTAATTTTACTATCCTTAACCGATGCACTTATTTTATACTTTATTGCAGGTCTATAAGTTCCTGCCAACATATCATCTTCTCTAGAATATATTAATTTGATAGGTTTTTGGGAAATTTTGGATATTTCTGCTGCTTCCAGAACAAAATCACGATATAATCTTCTACCAAAACCACCTCCCATTCTAGTCATTTCTACAGAAACATCTTCTACATCTCGTTCTAATAAATCTGCAACTATTTTTGCTGTTTTTGCAGGAGTTTGTATTGGTCCTACCAATCGAACTTTCTCTGGAGTAACATCTGCAAAGAAATTCATAGGTTCCATACAATTATGCGGCAAAAACGGAGATTCATAAGTTCTTTCAATTACTTGATCCGCTTCTGCAAATGCTTTTTTTACATCTCCATCTGCTCGTAACGTATTAAATTCAGAACCTTCTAACAGATCTTTTAGTATTTTATCATGTTCTTCTGTGCTTTCTAATTTTGAATCAGATGTCCAATTTGCATCTAAAGCCTTTTTCCCTTTCATTGCTGCCCATGTACTAGATGCCAAAACAGCAACTTTATCTCCAAATTTAACAACATCCTTTACTCCAGATACTACTTTGGTATTAGTATCATCAAAATCTACAAGTTTTTGACCAAAAGAAGGAGGTCTTAATACAGAAGCATATACCATTCCTTCTTCCTTATAGTCCAATCCATAAAGTGGTTTTCCTGTAGTAATTTTATCAATATCTACATTAGGAATATCTTTTCCTATTACATTAAAATTCTTAGGGTCTTTTAGTGTAACATTTTCTGGTACTTCAAGCGTAGCTGCAACTTTTACTACTTCTCCATACCCTAGTTTATCACCATTTGCATTACTAATTACTCCATTTTCTGTTTTACATTCTGATGCATTAACTCCCCATTGAGTTGCGGCCGCATTAATTAACATCTGTCTTGCCGTTGCTCCAGTCTGGCGCAATGGCTCCCAACCATGTCGTATGGATTGACTTCCTCCAGCAACTTGTCGTGTAAAGTTTTTGGTATCCAAAGCCCCTTGTTCAACATGAACATTCTCCCAAGAAACATCCAACTCTTCTGCTATAAGCATTGGCATAGATGTTTTAACTCCTTGTCCAATCTCTGGATTAGGGGAAAAGATAGTCACCATACCATTATCAGCAATTTTAATAAAGGCATTAAAATCATTAAAATTCAACTGAGAAATATCTACAGGTGGTGTTACTTCGGATTTACATGATTGAAATAAATTAAACCCAATTAACATTCCACCTCCAGCCAATGCTGAAGTTTTTATAAAAGACCTTCTACTAAAGGAAGGTGATATATTATTTTTCATTTTATGACGATTTAAATGGGTTAACTCAATTTACTAGCAGCTACCTCTACGGCTTTTTCAATTCTATTATATGATGCGCATCTACAGATATTACCACTCATAGCATCTCTGATTTCAGATTTATTTGGATTAGAATTCTGAGTAAGAAAAGCTGCCGCCGACATCATTTGTCCTGCCTGACAGTAGCCGCATTGTGGAACATCAACTTCTTTCCATGCCTGTTGTACAGGATGAGAAGCATCATCAGATAACCCTTCAATTGTAGTAATTTCCATATCTTCAATCATAGAAACCTGAAGTAAACAACTTCTTGTAGCAGACCCATCCACATGTATGGTACATGCACCACATTGGCCAATACCACAGCCAAATTTGGTTCCTACCATATCCAGATGATCTCTTAACACCCATAAAAGAGGTGTATCTTGATCCGCCTCTACAGTATGAGACTGACCATTTACTTTTAAATTATAAACTGGCATGAGTTTAAGTTTTAGGATTTGTGTTTAACTAGTCTAAATAAAGCAATAACATATGAATTGCTCCGGAAAATACTAAAAATTAACTTTAACGAAATCAACTTTAACAGACCTTTATATTAAAAAACTTAAAGTTTTGCTTCTTATCTTCCAGAAAATAATCACGTCTTTTTCATCATAATTTATACTCAACATATCTACGCAACTCTAAAAACTTTGAAGGACTTGTTTAAAAATCCTTTAATAATTCCGAAATTTGTATAAAATTTTTTGATTTGACTAAAAAAAGAATTGTAATCACAGGAGGACCTGGCACAGGTAAGACTTCTGTTATTGTTAAACTAGAGGAAGCTAATTATTTTTGTTTTCATGAAGTTATACGAGCAATGACTCAGGAAGCAAAAGAAAATGATCAATCTGCTATCTTTGCTTCAAACCCTATTGTATCTGTTTCTGATCCTTACGAGTTTAATTTACAAATTCTTAATGGTAGAATTCAGCAATTCTTAGATGCTACATCAAAAAAAAATGATATTTTGTTTTATGATAGAGGAATACCTGATGTTTTGGCTTATATGGATTATTTTGATCAGCCCTATAACAATGATTTTTTTAATGTATGCAAACAACATATGTATGATATCATTTTTATGCTACCGCCGTGGAAAAAAATCTACATCTCTGATAACGAACGATATGAAAGTTATGAGCAAGCCCAAGAAATTCATCATCACTTGAAAAATATTTACAATCGATTAGGGTATGATTGTGTCGAGGTTCCTTTTGGCAGTGTTAAAGAACGTTTAGATTTCATTCTCAAAAACAGTATATAGGTTGGTAAAATCTCCTCTTCAAATATTACAACAATACTGGAATTATGACACTTTTAAGCCTCTCCAGGAAAACATTATAAGTTCTGTACTTGAGGGAAATGACACGTTTGCTTTATTACCAACCGGAGGTGGAAAATCTATTTGTTTTCAAATACCTGCTATGCTGAAAGAAGGTATCTGTATCGTAATTTCTCCTTTAATTGCATTGATGCAAGATCAGGTGCAACATCTTCAAAAAAAAGGTATAAAAGCAATAGCATTGACTAGTGGAATTAAATATACTGAACTTGACACTTTACTAGATAATTGTATTTATGGTAATTATAAATTTTTATATCTATCCCCTGAGCGCCTTCAACAGGATATCGTTCAGGAACGATTAAAACAAATGAATATCAATCTTATTGCAGTAGATGAAGCGCATTGTATATCTCAATGGGGAAATGATTTTAGACCTTCTTACAAAAAAATAGAAATCCTTAGAACAATTCATCCTGCGGTTCCTATGATAGCATTAACAGCTTCTGCCACTGTGAAAGTCGTTGATGATATCATTACTTCTCTAGACCTTTTTCAACCCAAAACATTTAAACAATCTTTTTTTAGATCAAATCTAGCATATAAGGTTGAACATGTTTTAGACAAGAATTACAAACTCATTCAAATTCTTAAAAAATATCAAGGGACATCTATAGTATATGTGAGAAATCGAAAATCTGCAATTGAGATCAGTGATTTTCTTAACACAAGTGGTTTTTCTTCTACATATTATCATGGCGGTGTAGATGCCGCTGAGAAAACAAAACGCTTTAATCAATGGTTGAATGAAGAAATTAGAGTAATGGTTGCTACAAATGCATTTGGTATGGGAATTGATAAACCAAACGTGCGGACCGTAATTCATTATACCGTTCCGGAAAGTATTGAAAGTTATTTTCAAGAAGCTGGAAGAGCCGGGCGTGATGGGTTACCCTCATCAGCTTTTCTTTTAAAAAATGAAAATGACAATCATCGTTTACACAATCAATTTATTAAAATATTACCCGATGTCAATGCTATTAAGCATATCTATCGAAAACTCTGTAGTTATTTCCGAATTCCTTATGGAGAAGGAGAGCAGACTGTTTATGATTTTGATTTTAACACATTCTGCAAAACCTACGAACTTCATACATTAATCACTTACAACGCATTACAGTTTTTAGACCGTTGTGGAGTAATAAGGTTTATACAACGATTTACCAAAAAAAGTAGTATACATATTCTTTCTACTGGTAATCACCTTTTGGATTTTTTAAACAGCAATACAGAATATGAATATATTACCAAAGCTATCTTGAGAACATATAGCGGTATTTTTGATGAGGAAGTAGCAATAAACATACCGCTAATTTCTTCAAAAGTAAACACATCAGAAACAAAAGTTATAGATACTCTAAATAAACTAAAAGATGCTGAATTGATTGAGTTTACCTATACTCTTTCTGATTCAGAAATTATTTTTTTAGTCCCTAGAGAAGATGATCGTACAATCAATAAAGTAAGTAAACATCTTATAGAACAAAATACTTCTAAAATTCAGAAGGTAAAAGCTATATTAAAATTCACAGAAAACAAGACCAAATGTAGTAGCAGACTATTATTAAGCTACTTTGGAGAAGAAAACACTAGTGATTGTGGTTTATGTAATTTCTGTACAAATAAGAAAAATAATACTTCATCTATAGATTCAAAAAAAATACAGGATGATATTATTCAGCTTTTACAAGGAAAAGACTTATCTTCTAGAGATTTGATATCTCAATTAACTTATCCCGAAAAACTAACTTTACAGATATTAAGGGAAATGAATGAACACAGGATTATAAAGATCAATCACGATAACAACTATCAATTAGCATAAAACAATGAGAAACTTACGAATCCTATTTATGGGAACACCAGATTTTGCCGTTGAAACCTTAAAAACTATTATAGAAAACAATTATGATGTTGTTGGAGTTATTACTGCTCCTGATAGGCCTGCTGGAAGAGGAAGAAAACTCAAAGCTTCGGCTGTGAAAGAATATGCTATATCCAAAAATTTAAAAATATTACAACCGACAAATCTAAAGGATGAACATTTTATTGAAGAATTAAAATCATTACATGCTAATTTAAATATAGTTGTAGCTTTTAGAATGCTCCCTAAAGTTGTATGGAGTATGCCTGAGTATGGTACTTTTAACTTACACGCATCACTTCTTCCTGATTATAGAGGAGCAGCTCCGATTAATTGGGCAATTATTAATGGTGAGAAAAAAACTGGAATAACTACTTTTTTTATTGATGAGAAAATAGATACTGGACACGTTATTTTTCAAGAAGAAATAACAATAAAAAATGATGATTCTGCTGGTTCTCTGCACGATAAGTTAATGGTTAAAGGAGCAGAACTAGTATTAACTACTGTAAAATCTATAGAAAATAATTCAGTAGTTGTTAAACCACAACCAAAAGACAAGGATTTTAAAACAGCTTATAAGTTAAATCGAGAGAACACAAAAATTAACTGGAAAAAGGATCTGTACACAATTAACAACCATATTAGAGGACTAAGCCCCTATCCTACTGCTTGGTGTGAGCTGTATAACAAAGGTGTTACTGAAAACATAAAGATATATGATACAATACCTGTAGAAGAAGTTCATAACAATGATATTGGAAAGATAATAATAGAAGATTCTATCATTAAAATATCGGTAAAAGGTGGATACATTATTGTGAATAAACTTCAATTACCTGGTAAGAAGGCAATGGAATCCAATGCTCTCTTAAATGGTTATGTATTCTATCGAGATGCCAAAATGTGCTAGAGCCTAAGTATAGTAAGGGTTTGAAAAATCATATAAAACAACATTGTTTATTAACAATCCCCCTTAGTTATCAACAAATCCCTGTATTTACTGGGCTAATCCTTGCACGAATCATAAATCCGTATAAATTTGTAAAGCGTTTAACATAAAAAGATTGGTTTAACCAACAATTAATTTAAAAACAGAATTATGAACAAAACAGAATTAATCGATGCAATGGCAGCTGACGCTGGAATCACTAAAGCAGCGGCTAAAAAAGCCTTAGAATCTTTCTTAGGAAACGTTGAAGGTACTCTAAAAAAAGGAGGACGTGTTTCTTTAGTTGGATTTGGATCTTGGTCAGTTTCTAAAAGAGCTGCAAGAGAAGGTAGAAACCCTCAAACTGGTAAAACTATCAAAATCGCTGCTAAAAACGTTGTGAAGTTTAAGGCTGGTGCTGATTTATCAAGTTCAGTTAACTAATCATTTCTTTTTGATATTAATTAAAAGCTCCCTAATGGGAGCTTTTTTTATGATTTTTTTAGCAAAAAAGACTGAACTACTTTGATTATTAGAAATAATTATTTAGCTTTAATATAAAGAAAATCTATTGTATGATATCACTTCAACCTTCTAAAGGACATTTATTAATTGCAGAACCTTCTATTATTGGAGATGTTTCTTTTAATCGTTCAGTGGTACTTTTAGCAGATCATGGTGAGCAAGGATCAATTGGTTTTATAATGAATAAACCTCTTGATTATTTACTTGCTGATTTGGTTCCAGAAATTGAAGTTGATTTCAAAATCTATAATGGTGGTCCGGTAGAACAAGATAATCTTTATTTTATTCATAAAATCCCTGACTTAATCCCAAATAGCGTTGAGATCTCGTGTGGTATTTATTGGGGAGGAGATTTTACCATTGTATCCGAGCTTATAGCCAGAGATCAAATCACTCCTAACGAGATTCGATTTTTTCTAGGATATTCTGGTTGGGATTCTAAACAACTTAACCAAGAGCTTGAAGCTAATTCATGGGTAATAGTTGAGAATAGTTATCAGAAAAATATTTTTGGAAAATCATATGATACTTTCTGGAAAGAAAAAATGATTGAACTCGGAGGAGAATATATGCTTTGGTCTAATGCTCCTGAGAACCCTACTTATAATTAATCTCCCAATCTGATTCTTGTATTTAAGACTCCCAGTAACCTTTTACTTGTTTTTGAATTATATTCTTTTTTTCTAAATTTTGTTACTGGTATAATCCCAGCAATCACATTAGTAATGAATAGTTCATCAGCTTTTTGAAGTTCAAAAGGCGAAATAGAACCTTCTTCCACAGTATATTCTGGTAATTTTTCAAGAATACGTATTAATTGAGTTCTAAGAACTCCTCTTAAGCAACCATCAGATAAAGGAGGCGTCTTTATTACATCTCCCTTTATCAAAAACAAATTTCCATTTAAAGCTTCAATAATCATTTTATTAGAATTTATTAATAAACAATTATCAAAACTGTTCTCTTCTGCAAAAATTCCTCCAAGTATATTAATTAATTTATTATTTGACTTTAAGGTTGATAGGAGATCTGTAGCTACGTAATGATCTTTAAAAAGTGTAACTTCATATATTTGGTCAGCTATAGTATAAAAACTTGATTTTAATTTAGCTACAGAAATATTATATTCTATCTCATTGGACGCTGGAGTATATAATCCTCCAGAAATTCTATTTACGATAAGTTTTACTCTGACCGAAGAATTCATTAATTCATTTTTTTCAATCAGATTCATAATTTCTTTTTCCAGAAATTCTGGAGTAAATCCCATCGGTATTTGCATTCTTAAGATCCGCATCGAAGCCATTAATCTAAAATAATGATCTTCCCAAAACAATATTGTTCCAGAATTAACCCTAATGGTTTCGAATAAGGCATCTCCATATGCATACCCTCTATTGTTCAAAGCCAATATGGCTTTATCATCTTCAACCAGTTTTCCGTCTATATTAACCATAAAAAAAGTCCCATAAATTTGATGTTTTATGGGTGTATAAAATTTATATTATAAAATGAAGATTTACGCCGAACCTAAAACATGTTTTAAATTACCGATCATGTTATCCCAAAGCATTTTATTTTCTTCCATTTCATCCTCCTCAGAGTAGTCAGTAACCATCAAAGAAACATCTTTGGTTATTTCATCTACTTGAATACGTAATTCAAAAAAATAATCATTTCCTTCTTCTTCATCTTCTACCCATCTAAATTTGATTCTTTCACCACTTTTTCTACTCAATAGTTTAGCCTCTTCTTCAGAATCATCCCAGATAAATGTAAATAGTTCTCCTCTCGAATTTACATTATCAGCAAACCACTCTGAAAGTCCAGAAGGTGTAGATATATATTGATATAATAGTTGCGGTGATGACTGTACCACAAATTCAATTTCATATTTTGTTTTTTCAGACATATCATTAATTGTTGGTAAGCCAATATATAGATTAATTGTCGACTTTAAAAGTACATTGAAAAAAAAATTAATTATGCATAATTGTTTGCACCAATGTTTTTTGTTTTTATATTTGCACCCGAATTAAAATGATGTAGCATCTATTTGGCGAGGTAGCTCAGCTGGTTAGAGCGTTGGATTCATAACCCAGAGGTCGGGGGATCGTGCCCCCCTCTCGCTACACTAATTCGAGTAAAAGCTGACTCATTAGAGTCAGCTTTTTTATTTAATTACAACAAATACAAGGATCTATTACTTTATTTACACCTTTTCTAGTCGCTATTAATATAATTTTTCCCCAATATTCATAGACTATTTTGTAATAAATATTCTAATCATTATTCTAGATAAACATGATTACTTATCCTAGAGTAAGGATAATGAGGTCATGTTCAAAATTAATAGAGTTTTGGATTTATGTGAAAAAATAAACGTTTATAGTCTATAGAGCAGCAATTCTTACCTACCATATTCAATATATAAATAGTAGTCAACGTAAACCATACATTTAAATGTTACCAATATTTTAGAAATAAAAAAGTATCTAGGAGTGTTTTGTTTTCATAAAAAAAGACAAAATGTATAAAGAATAGCTTTTTTTTCTAATATTTTATTCTCTAAATAATTCTCTCCCAATTATTATCAAGATTGAAGCACTCGAACTACCTCTTTCTGATCTAAAAAACATCTAAACGTACAACGAGTTATTTTTATTCTATTTTGAGAACTCCTCATTAGCATCAATCAAAGAGGTTACACTTTTTCTTATTGCCTTCAACTCATAAATATTCAGTAATATAACAATCAAAAAACAGCAAATACCAATATAGGTATTGAGAAAAGCCAATAACGATCCTATTATATATATAGTTACAAAAACTATATCTTTTCCTTTTTGTCCAATGAGCTTACCCAATACCGATGTTTTTCCTATATGACCTATTATACATTGTTTTAAAACAAAAAATGATATTCTACTCATCAATAACACAAAACCATATAAAGCTACTGGAATGGCATTAATATGGTTTTCACCAATCCAAGAAGTTGTAAAAGGAATTAATGACAACCAAAACAGTAAATGCAAATTAGCCCATAAAATTTTATTGTTAACACTTCTAATTAATTGAAATAAATGATGATGACTATTCCAATAAATACCTATGTATATAAAACTTCCTAAATAGCTAATAAAAATTGGAAACGATGGGATAATAGCTTCAAAAGTAGTTTCCTTAGGTGCTTCTAACTCCAAAACCATAATAGTAATAATAATTGCAAGGACACCATCGCTAAAAGCTTCTAATCTACTTTCATTCATTTTTCAAGTATAAATAATTAGACATAGATAGTTTTAAGAACCATTATCAGGTTTTATTATCAAATTTTTGAACATATTCCTGACTAACCGTTCCTCGGTTTAAAAAAACTCTGTGAGTTCCTTCATCAGGGTTTTTGGTGGTGATTTCAACACTAATTTCATCTCCTTCCTGTAAACTAGCAGCAGTTGTTCCGTATATAAAACACACAGTATATTGATACTGAGTATTGGGTTCTGCTGTGTTATCACTCCAAAGAAAAGCCTGAATTAAATTTGTATCTTCCTTTTTTCCATTTTTTCAAACTCTTTAAAACCACTAAGATTTTTTACTTTTCTAGATAGAATATTTTTTCTATCATAATAACCCTTTTCTTGCCGTTTCATCAACATCTAAGCAAAGTACAACAACATGTGTTCCCACTATAACATGCAAAGAAACTCTCTTAAGCTGGTTACATAATCTCATATTTTTCATTTTAATATTTCAAATCATCCGAAATCTTGATTCATCAAAATAAGTTGTTCTACTTTTTTGATAGTGTTAAGTTATAATGACATGATGAAAAATAATATTTCATTGTATTTCATGAATGTAATCACATAAAATCGAAGATTTTACAATTGTTGATTATATAGAATATTGACTATTCTTTTTATTAATTTTTATGTAGTTCTTTTTTACTACATCTGGAAATTTTGGCTAAAAACTTTAAGAAACGTGAATTCGATATAAGAAAATTTACATCTATCGGAGTGATTTTAGATCAAAAACCTTATTATTTTGAGTATTGATGAAGGATCGATATATGTACTTCTTACAGAGTTTCATTTCAAAAGAAAACAAAACTCTGTAAAACCTTTTCTATTCTTTAAGCACCTTATGAAACAAATCTGCTAGTCTTATTTCAATAAATTTTACAATCTTTTCATTCGAAACGTCATTCTGATACATCGTAAACACTTTTGATGCATTACGCTTTTTAAGCGCTTTAATATCATCCTCTGGGTTCTCGATATCCTGAGGTTTCAAATTCCATTTTAACAACGATTGTAAAAGTTCTGTATGCGATTCATATCGTTTTTCGAGTATTTTCTGTTTTTCAAGATCTTCTGGATCTTTCTCTTCTGCACTATTAATTCTGGCACTCAATACTGTAAACTCATCTCGTATTTGGCGATCTATTTCTCTTGCTTCATTAACCAGTTTAACGTAAGATTCATAGATTTTTTTATTATAAAATTCTGCAAAATCAAGATATTCGTCCATCGCTTTAAGATAACTAATAGCTATTTCTTTATATACTCTTTTATCTTTTTCTTCAGTTTCTTTAAGTTGCTCTCCTAATTCACTTAGCCTTCCTTTTTTATCTTTAATAATATGTTCAAATCCCTCTTTTTCTGGTAAATTTAACAGTTGAGGGGTAATATCTTTTGGTAAACCTTCGTAGCGATATTTTCTATATTGAATTTTAATCGAATCATTATCTTCCTTCGGTTTTTTCTCCTTCTTTTCTCTCTTCTTGAAGTTAATTTTTGGCTTTTTTAGTCCAAAAGCATAATTGTATCCAAAAGTAGCGGTAAACTCACTTAAACCACCATTGTTTGAACCATTCCTGAATAACTGAACTGCATTAAGGTTAAAATTATGCCGTTCTTTTAATGTATAAGTAACAGATCCTCTAAGGTTAGTGACATTAGTATTTGCGGTAGCACTATTTGAACTATTATATCCAGCAGAAAGTCTGGTGTTTAAGGTTTTTTCAAAATATCGCTTTCCAACGCTTACTGTAGGTCCCCAAGTAGTGGATTCTTCTCTACCAATAGTATTATATGTACCATTAATAGAAGTGCTAATATTGAGGTTTCTTTCTGAAAAATCTATGGTATGACCTATATTCATATTATGAAAAGTAGAAGCATCCCCAAGCCTTACAATACCCCCTTGCTCATTAAACACATCATTTAATGCATAATTGGTAACAAGGTTTTGACGTGATGCTTTTTTATTTGAAAGTACATAACTAACAGTAAGGGTAGCTGTTTGGGATAATTGCCTGTAATCTAACTCTTCAATCTGTTCATCTAGAAGATCTCCATCATTAATCTCATCAAATTGATTGGGTTTAATATTAGTAAACGTACTAAAATTAGAATACGATCCAGAAATATTTAATCGTTCTGATACTGAGAGTGTAGCATTTAATGATCCTACAGTACGATTTGTATTATTAGCTTTTAAATTATCTAGATCATCTCTTTGGTAGCCTATATTAAGAGCCAAGGTTAATCTATCTCTAAAAAAAGTATTAGAAGCATCCAAAGTGATATTTTCGAAATCATTATTGAAAAAATATGCTCCAAGCGTCTCATAACCTGGATCGATACGCTCATATCCTAAACCAAGATTTACCCGGCCAAAAGCATATCCTAAGCGAGTTTTTACCGCATTATAATATTCTGTAGAGGCACGGTTATTAAAAATTGCTGCTATTGGTGAAATCCCTGAATTATCTGCTTCTTCTGCTCTGGTATCTTTGGTTATCGCTGTAGATGCATATTCTGCTTGTAGGCTAAAACTTTTTCCTAGTTTAACCTCTCCTTCCAGACTTATCACCAGGTTTTCTTGTGGTAAAACTCCTTTAACTTCTGGTATTGAATCAATAGAATTTTGATCATCTTTTGCATAAAACCCTATTACTCCAATTTTATATCGTTCCTTTTCAAAGCTTGTTTTCAATCCATAACCCATTCGATTAAAAGCCGGGATGGTTCTGGGGTCATCATCATCATTTGTTGCTTTGAGCAAACGACCAGCCATGGCACTAACCTTTAACGGGCCAGGTGGTGTAAGGTCCACTCCACCTCCTGTAAACTGATGACCGCTTAATGTATAAGGAGAAAAAGTCATATTTACATTACCTATATGTCCTGTTACCCATTTATACTTTGGATGTATACTTATACGATTAAAATCAAAAGGTATTTGATATCCTAAATCTTCTCCTTGATTAGAGAAACTATAGGAAATAGGAATAGAGAAGCTATAGATATTGATATTAAGTGCTCCTTGTAAAAAATAGGTAAAAGGTTCTCTGTTATTATTTTGATTAGAATTATAATACACTCCTGTAGCAGATATTTGTCCACTAACTTTAAGCGGTTTACTTTGAGTTATAGATTCATAGTCTAATGTTTGACCGATAGTCAAAAAAGGTAATCCGAAGAATACTAGTAGTAGTTTTTTCAAATACTTAACATTAGCAGGTGTACTCAAAATAATTTAGGCTTAATCCCTTCAATCTCTTCATTACAAAGAAATTGCAGGCGCGAATTTACTAAAAAAAACATATAATAATAACAAAATCTTATGCTTTTATAATTGATTTTCTCAACTTAAATGCCTATAAATGAATCCTGTTTTTCTTTATTATATTACTAAAAACATTTCTTGTCTATTTCTATGAACAAGTCATGATATCAAAAGTATTTGATTCTATATATTTATTATAGAATCAATTTATATTCGCTTTGATTTCGTATATATTAGAACGATAAACTCTATCTCTCAAAAGTCAAAATAAAAAACCACTCTATTATAGAGTGGTTTTTTATTTTGACAGATACTTTATTAGTAACAAAAATCAATATGATTATTGTCTATCAAAAGACCTTTCTATAACGACATTTCCAGTCGAAGGATCTGTGTCTATTATTTCTAATTTGTCTGCTGCTACAGAAAAAGTAAATTGTGATTCAGTTGATGTAATTACTCCACCTTGGGCATCAAGAAACTCAATTTTATCCCCATTAGTTCTATAACTAGCAGAACTTTCTACCACAGGCAAACAATCTGTTCTATCCTGATTTGCTTCAAAATTTCTTTGACTAAAAGTATTATCAGTAAAAGTATATATTGTATTTTTCTCGCAATCCAGCAGGTTAATTGGAGCACCATCAGTATCAGTTGCATTGGCTAATTTCCAAGCACCTACTATAGAGTTATTAATCTTATCATCATCGTCATTTTTACAAGAAGTAAATGCTATTGCTACAAGTAGGATACATAATAAAAAAGGCTTTTTCATATTTAATAAGGTTTTAAGTTTACGTATTTAATTAGTGGGTCAAAAGTAAAAAAAAAGAACGTCTTCTAATAGTATTTTATTGTATTCATTAAATATACTCCTGTTGGTAATTTTTTTATGTTAATCTTTAAATTATAGTACTCATTTACAACACTTAACATCATAAAAACAGAATATTTTATACGGATTGAGAAAGTTCATTCTTTAATTTTGCTAGATTATCAAGTATTAAAGAGAATGTTCTTTGATTTTTTAATGGAGCCAGTTCTTTCACAGTTTCATCATAAAACTCTATTCCATCTTGTGAATTTACAAAATATTTAATAGCCATAATGCGCATAAATGTAGAGTTATTTGTATTCACTATCATAGAAGCTTTTGTTTCACTTGGTAATAAATTCATTTCATCTATAATATTTTTTAAATCTTGATATTTACTAAAAAAAGATTTTACTTCATTTATAAAAAAATCTTCTATCATTTGAGAAAATAATTTTATTTGAGAATAATCCTCAATAAAAAACGATTTTATGAAATGAGTTTCATTTTTAACAACTTCAAAACCTGAAGGTATCTCGCCATTCCATAATTCTCTTATGGTATAATCTAAAGCGTTATTATTAACAGAATTCAAACATTTTTCTATTTTATTAAATCTTTTGAAAGCAGTAATGTTTTGTATTAGAAAACGATTATATTCTGCCCAAGAAAAACTAATCGCATAAGCTTCATCTTGCGATTTCTTTTCAAAATAAATACTAGTTTCAATGTGCACAAACTCATATCCTAAGTTAATTAACCATTGAAAATCCTTCTTCACTTGTTTTATGAATAAATCTCTATCCATTTTAAATTACTGAAAAAGTCATTTGTTTTTTGTTCTTCGAAAAGGTTTAACAACTCTTTATTAATAACTTCTGAATTCGTTATATTTAAAAATTAAAACTATGCATCTTTAGGATTTTCTAAAGTATCTATTAAATCTTTAAAGGCATCATAATAAGAAGAATATTCATTAGGCTTATTAATTGAATATTCTTTTAATAGATTCATATAAAACTCTCTCTTTTTAACATAATAATCTGCTTTCATATGATTTGCTATTAAAAGTCGGCTCATTATACCTTTAACCCCTTGAAAAACTTGTTGATTTAATTGCTGCTCTGATTTTATTTGAATCAATTCAAATATATTTGATAAATTATTATACTTGTTCCAAAATGGTTCTACGATTTCTTCCAAATAATTAGAAATAATATCAAAAGTATCTAATAGTTCTTTTTCTGAATCTGCTTTTAGATTACCAATATTAACATTTAATATTTCAGATTCTTGTACTGTAACAGACCATTCATTAATAGAAATATTATGCTTTTTCAAAATTGATCCAACCAATTCTTCAACTTCTTTTATTTTAATTCCGCCACGACCTAATGTTATACGTCCTAAGTTGGAAGCCTGAATAACTAATACATATTTAGCATGAGAATCTTCTTTATACAAAAAAGGTGCTTCATAAGTAAACTCCTTAGATTCAAAATACTTTGTAATCTTATTTTCAATATCTACTTGACTTAATGCCATTTCTAAAATTTTGATAAATCTTCAATTATTGCCTGTAAACCGCTAAAATTACTTGTTGTACCGCCATCAATCCTTATTACATCAGAAACTTTTAGACTTGGTGTACTTTGTGATAAAGTTTTACCTAATCCAATCTGATCTATTGCATTAACACTTCTTACAGATAACGCACTACCCTTATTTATATTTTTCCAACCACTGATTTGTCTTGCAGTGTAACTCGTTCCACTACTTAATTTATTTTCAAGAATAACAACATCTTCTATTACTTCTCCTAATAAATCGTACTTAACCAAAACCTGATCCGCTATCATTTTACCTCCTGGAACATCTAATTGTACTTGACTAAATGGAACATACTCATCTATATTTTTACCTAAAGATGATAATTGATCTTTTACCGCATCATAAGCTTTTCCCGATTTTGTTGAAAATCCGGAAATTAAATCATCTAGTACACTTTTCTCAAATGCTCTACCCTTACCAACAACCTCTGTAAAAAACGAACTTTTTCCTATTCTATTTACTGTAGCAGAAACAATATCAGCATTTTTTAAATCCCTTAAAGCATCCCAAGCATTTTCTGGATTTTTTAGAATTGTCTCAATTGCGTCAAAAAGCTTTGAATTGTTCAATTCTCCGCTTAAATCAGAATATTTTCCTAATGCCTTATTTAATTCACTAACTAAAGGTTCTGTCCAATTATCTAATTTAGAAAGTACTGATGGATCTAACTTATTTACATTAGCAAATTTAGACCATTTACTTCCTGCTTTTGCTACCAAAGGTATATCATCACCTACTTTTTTCATAAAATTCTTAGGGTCATTGGCTCTCCAATTCTCCAAAAATTCATATTGGTGTCCTCCTCCAGGATAATTTTGACCAGCATTGACTCCACTAACTTCTTTTTGCGGGCCAATAGTACCACTGCGAGTTTGTATAGGTTGTAAAGCTTCATACTCACGTAATACTACGCCGCCATTTTCTGCTGGATTTTTCCAACCTTCTAATACTGCAAGCTCCTTTCTCAACTCTTCTATACTAGTAATAGGTTTATTAGAACCAAAACCTCCAGGCACTGTTTGGTTGTTTAGGTATTCAACCACATAAAACTTCTTACCTTTTTGTATGGTAAAATCAACAACCTCTGTACCGTTCATATACGGCGGACTATTACCACTACGTATATGTAATTCGTTAATCAGATCACCACTTCTTTTAAATCCTTTTTTATACTGAGGTCTAAAGATAGGACTACCTTTATAATCCTTTATAACTACAACATCATCATATACCTTACCATTAACTTTAATTTTTACAGATATAGGGCCTTCCAAACCGGGTATAGGCTTATAATTATCTGCTCTTGCATACATATCGATTCTTTGTAAAAATCCTTCTGGATCGATTTTGCAAAATGTCTTGCCTTCAAATTTTAAGACTAATAGTTTATTAACAATTTCCTTTTTTATTTTATTTGGAAATTTACTCACCATTTTGCCAATCAAAGGTGCTTTATCCATATAAAACTGAAGTGCCATTTCTTTGGACGCTTGATGAATCTTTTTAAATTTATTAGAGGCTCCTGTTCCTAATCCAGCTAATTTTGTTCTAAGATTACTTTCTAAATCTGATACTTTTTTAAAAAGTTGAGCTCTTGCCGTTGGATTGTTTTTTAACTCTTTTAAAATATCCGGTAATTTGGTGATGAATTTTTGTGTATCTACTGTTATACCACTTAATTTATCACCCGCTTTAAAACTCATTCCTTTTGCTAGGTCATACCAATTACCTGCTCCTTTTCTTATCTTTACCAACCCTTTAGGGAGACTTTGTAATGCTGTAGGTAAATTAACAAGTCCCCATATCATATTGGCCATCTCGAGAGTGTTAACAAAATCACTACCAAGTGCTTCCCCCATTTCTTCTTTGTAAATTGCAATAGCCGCATCCGTTCCTGCAAAGAATATTTCTGCTACTGCTGCCATGACGGCAGGTGTTAAAGCACCTCCAGAACCAGCAATAACTACAGCCGAAGCAATAACAACTACTGCATCCATAGTTACTCTGGCAGCAACAGAATTTTGTTGCGACTCTATACTTTTACCCATCCAAGCTACATAAAATGCAGGTACAGCTATAATATCTCCTTTAGAGAAAGAAGCTTGAGAATTAATTTTGGTATCTTCAACAAATTCAATAAAAATATATTCAAAAGGATCAAAAGATTCATCCATTATTTCTTTGCCTCCAATTTGCAAATTGATACTAATTATCTTTGAATCTTCTGCTTTTACATCTGCTTCAAGATCATATGTATTTTTCCCATCAGTCGAATTAAAGAAATTGGCTCTACACATGGGTAGATACTTTGTCTTAATTTTATCTATTTTATTAGGAGACTTATTAAGGTAATCCTGTTCACTATTAAAATGTTTTTCATATTTAGATTTCTCCCAACCTATTTCTTTTTTAGAAAGCTGTAAAAGATTTGATAAATTGGTAGCAAAATTAGCTAACCTTTCATTATCACTATCAATTGAAGCCCACCAATTTTTGGTCCGAAGAATAGTCCAGATTTCCTTAAATAATTCATAATCTCCATTTCCTTTTAGAGCCCCAACTATAGACTCTGCATCTCCAGGAGTCAGTCCATTAAACATAGAAGAGATTACATCTTCTGTATCAGAATACCAGAACCAACTCCAATCATCACCTTCTGCTACTGCATGTTTAATAATAGCAATACGATCATCTACATCTCCAAAACCTTCGAGTATTAAACTAATGTAATAGTTAATAAAATCAATCTGCTTATCATAACCGCTTAGAACTCCTTCAGCAGTCATTTTATTAAAATATTCGTAATTTTTCTCTCCTGTTCCTAAAATCCCCCCTTTATAGGTTAAGAAATTATAAATTTCCTGACGATCATTTTTATTTTCAATATTCTTAAAAATATTTACTACGAGATTTTCATGAGCTCTATTAAAACCAGAATCATTATCTATTGCCCATTTGGCCAGTTCAAGACGAGTTTTAATATCTTTTTGGGAATCAAGAATTTTTGTTAATCCTTCATAAAAAACATTAGCATAGAGTTCGTAATCTTTTTCAGAAGTCTTTTCTATAATTAGCTTAAGGTTTTTAAGCTTTTCTCCACCTTCTTCCTTTGTAAAATATGCATATATATCAGAAGATTCTACAGGAACATGTCCAAACATTCTAAAAACGAGTTCAGCTATTCGTAAGCGCCGAATTGGATCAACAAAAAAGTCTACTTGTTTATTATTAAAAGCTATTTCTAAAAATTCAACATATACTTTTTGGTTCTTTCTTGCAGCAAAAAACTCACCCAATGCATCTCCAACATCTCTTAAATTCTGTTGGTCATGAGCGACAACCTCCCAAGTTAAAAATTGCAATATATTAAGTAACTCTTTATATTCATTATCAACCAAGAATTTTTCAAAATTTTCATCATCACTATCAATATTGAAACCTAACACTTTGGTTATAGCTTTTGCAATAGGGTTTTTATCCCAGTTAAAATCCTTCTCTGCAACCAAAAATGTTTGTAAAAGATACCCTCGTTCTTTTTTAAGATATTCTCCCTGATTTTGATTTCCAATAAAGAGTAGTGCTCCAATAAATGAGGTATAGTTATCTCCATCAAATGGATTAATGGATCTATCATCCATTTCTTGTAATAGTGTTCTAAGAAGTTCATTTTTACCATCAGCACCTCTAAAATCTGCGAACAAACTAGCATAATCTTTACTTTGGATATTATGTAAAAGGTATAAAACAACCGCTTCTTCTTTGTCATTTATATCTTGTTCTGAGATACTCTTTATCGCTTTTATAATTACAGAATACTCGACATCGCTTAACACACTAGAGCACAAACGTCTTGTAGCGTTAACAATTTTCTCAACAT
The DNA here is from genome assembly GCA_947498785.1 of uncultured Aquimarina sp. Taxonomy (GTDB): domain Bacteria; phylum Bacteroidota; class Bacteroidia; order Flavobacteriales; family Flavobacteriaceae; genus Aquimarina. The sequence goes on from CANMLS010000007.1 coordinate 143,493, forward strand.
CTTTAGTATTAACTGCTGCAATAAATTTAGCTTTTTGACTTTGTCCTTCTTCACTACTCAGGCTACTACATTTACTATTATTAATCATCCCTTTAAGAATTTCTTCCAAAAATTGAGATTCTGGAAGATCTGCTTCAACTAGATAATTATACCAACCATTTATTCTTTTGTGATTTCGGTCACCACTAGTACTTGAAAGATTTGCAAAATGAGCTTTGAGTAAATCTCCATCAACTTTTTCTACGTTATTCCCAAGTAGGTAGTTTTTGAATGACCACCAGGAAATATTTGCTTTATTGGCTTCTCCTGCCTTATCTCCTTTTAAAATTGCAAAATAATATCGAGATAATGCAATAGCACCTGAACCCCCTGATTTACTTAAAGTTTGTTGTACAAGAGCTTTTTTGTTTTTATCTGCTTCTCCATTTTTCTTAAAAAACTCTTTTAACGTTTCATACGTTTTTCCTGCCGCTTGAGAATTATCCGTCTCTACTGGGCTTTCAAATGCCTTTTTGTAGTAATCCCGAAGTTCTGTTGTGGAGGAAGATGAAACTTTGTATTTATCTCTAAATGGAAAAAAAGGTGCGGCAATAGCTTTTTTTCGATTTGCCACTCCATAGTAGATCACTGGTTTACCAGCATCTGTCAATTTTTTATTGACCTCTTCAAGCTTGGTATTTAATGCAGTAATATCTAAAGGAGTATTGCCAATCCCAATATCTGTTAAATCTAATTGATCTTCTACATACCCCGAAAGAAGCGTAGGATTAAAGGTATCATCCCCAACAACATAAACATACCAGTTTTTATTACTTTTATTATTTGCTTCGTTTTTTTTATTGTAGTTTATTAAAAACTCTAATTGATTGGAAATACCAACATTTACTTCTTCTATAGTTTTAAAATCAACAGTATTAGCAGATGGAGTTTTATCGTTTGCAAAAACAGTTGACTGTATCCCCAAAAAGAATAATACTGTGCAAAAAAACCTAATCATTGTTTTCGTATAGTATATAGACATAGTAAACTTTTTATATATCATAGTTTTCTAAAAACCTTAATTTTAAAATCTTCCTCCCCAATTTGCCAACTCTATAAACTGACAGGTCTCAAGATCTAAATATTGTAATTCAAAATACATTCCGCCATCAGAAATCATCATTTCTGCATATTCCTTCCCTTCTATTGTTTTCATTCCGGTAAGAGTATCCAAAAAGCCTTGTTGAGGCTTTTCTTCAAGAACCTTTCCCCAAAAATTTTTCACTTTATCCTTATGCGGATGAATAATCCAAACATCTCTTCCTGGCCTTGAATGCTCTTCATTTTTAATACCATGTATCATTTTTTCCGATTTAAAATACGGTGCTTCTATCCAAGATTTCAAAGTATCATCTTCATTATACACGGCTGCATTTTTCGGATGTTTATACTCAGAATTTTTGCCATAAATGACGAGTTTCAAATTATTTGGTAATGAATATTCTTTATTGTTATGTATCTGCATAATCTCCTACTGTTCCAAATAATTATATTTATACTTATTGATTAAGCCTTTTAGTGCTTTTTCTACAGATTCCATAAGAGTATCAATTGTCTCAATTTCAGAATCTCCATCATCTTGAGATTTCTTCAAAATTTTAGGTAAGTCAATATCTGTCTCTAGAGCTTTGGTTATAAACTCTTTAACCGTTTCTTTATCCTCTTTATTTTCAGCTATAGCTTTAGAAAAGAAGTAAAGATGAAACTTCTCCTGAACATCAAACGCTTGAGCAAACTCTTCTGGAACATTGCTGATTTCAGCCTCTCCTTCGAATTCAAATTCAAACTCGCCATCTACATTATCTTCTTCTTGTGTTGTTGTATCAGATGAAGAAGCTCCTAAATTATAAATTTCTTCATATGCACTTAATAAATTTGATTCTTGTGATTTATTTTGTCTGTAGTACTTTTCTATTGCCTTAATAATTAAATCAGAAATCTTATCCTTAACCTCATCCAGTTTATCGGCTATCTCTTCATTTAAAGCATCGATTTGATTTTGTATTTCTTCTTTTTCTTCTTCTGTTTCTGCCGCTGCCAAATCATCTTCAAGAGTACTTACCTGATCACTCAACTCTCTTACATCTGCTATCTCGTCTGCTGGTAAATCTCCATTTATCTTATCCAATAAAGCATCAATATCTTCTCCAGTCAATTCTCCTTCTCTAATTTTATCTGCAACATCTTCTAACACATCCAAAATACTTTCAGTAAGATCTATAACCGCATCAATTTCATTCTGAATATCGTCTACCCCTCCCCAATTTTCATCATAATCAGTCACAACTACACCATCCATCAACTGGTAATCTGTATTAATGCGAATACCGTCAAAACTTACTTTAAGTCTGGTATCTTGCAAATACGGAACAACGATATATCCCCAACCAGAGAAAGATCCGTTTGCTCCTTCTACTTCTTTAACTTTTACTGGGAAATCCCCTGCAGTAAACACTTCATTTACCACTAGTTGTTCTAAAGGGTCTTGATTAGTAATTACAATCTCAGGGGTTATACCACAATTATAAGTAGATGTTTCATCAGAGGTAATTGTAGTTGTAAATTGATAAATTTGAGAATAGGTATATGGGCCATTATCAAGACATTGCCCTCCTACTCTAAATTCATAAGTAGTACCTGGTTCGAGATTATAAATCGTAGTATTTTCATTTATAGTTCCATTTTCAAACCAAATTGCATTTTCTGTATCTTTTTTACGGTATTGCACATTATATCTTAAATGTTCTACACCTTGCCAAAGAATTTTTTCTGAAGTAGTGCTTTTAGCCTCTGCAAGAATATATTCTGGCTCTCCACAACTACCAGTATATGTAAAATAGTATATTTCACTATATCCATCATTTTTAAAAACCGAAGTTTCACTAATTCCATCACTAACCATTGCCCTTACGCGCCATCCATATGTCTTATCTGGTAAAAGTGGCGTCTCGCCTGGTCCATACAACAATGTCGTAGCAAAAGTATTCGTCTGATACAAGGGTCGGCTCGCTAAAAAAGCTGCCTGAGGATCCATCTGGTTATCCCAAATTTCTGCTAAAGTAAATTCATATTCTACATTAGTTGCGTTAAGATGGCGAGGAGTCCATTGAAAAATAATATTTTGAGGATCTCGCATTAATACTTGTTCTCCTCTATTAGGAATATTTAAAAAAGGCGGATCATTTAGTACCAAATAAACTGCAGTACAACTTTTTCGTGAAATTTGTTGTCCGGATTGTGCATCATATACTTCAAAACAAAAACGATATAATCCTTCTGGCAAAGGAATACTATATTGTTGTGGATTAATTCCTCTCAGGTTTTGAAGCTGAAAATAGGGTTGTAGATCAATATTACTAAGACGTAATGGCACTCCCCCATCTAAAAATATTGGATTTGCTCCAATAACAACATCGTTACTTTGGATAGATAGTCCTGCATTATTTTCTACATAGAATTTAAGATTAACCTGACGATTAGATTCTGTAATATCAGTCAATAATAAATTAAGTATTAACTTATCTGTAACAGAAGTACTATACTCTGATAGTTTTAAACTATATGGTGGTATTACTTGAGGAGTAACATTTACAGGAAAAACTTGCGCCTGTGCCACATAGGAAAACATTAAAACAACAAGTGCTATTATGCATCTATATTTTGTAAACATACATGATTTTTTTATCCTATTTATTATACTTAGATCCATAAAAATCAATTATTCTTTTTGGACTTTAATATCTACGGAGATGAAAGAGTTTTGTCCATCATTGACAAAGTTCTTAATCTTTATTGCTCCTTTTTTTCCTTCTTGAGTCTGAAAAAGAACAATTCTTGGCAATACACTATTATCAAAATCCTGAAGTCCACCTGGAGTTTCTTCTATCAGCAAGCTGCTTAATAAAGTATCATCTTGCATCGCATCAAATTGAGCAACCGATAATGAAGCAGAACAACCACATAGTTCTTGAGAATTTATAAAAATTGTACTCTTAGGATTTTGCAAAGCATCAAATGTTGTTCCTGACAACTCATCAGGGCTCACAAAACGATTACGTACAAATGTACTACTTAGTCCAAAAAACACAATATCAATACGTTCTGATATCGCCGTAGTAATTTCTTCTGCTGTGTACACTGTTCGATCCGCTATACTATAAAAACTACCTGTAGTATTAGAAGTATGCGCTGTGTTTATTCCTAACCTAATATCATTTAATTCTCTAAGGTTAGTGTTCGTGAAAAATGAAATCTCTTTACTAAGTGATTTTGTTTCTTTCCCGTTTAAAGCTGTCAAAGTAATGGTTTTTGGTCCCGTTTGATTGAAAACAACCTCGGGGTTTTCATCATTGGATGTTAATACATTAGCTCCTTGAAATTCCCATTGATATGAGGTTGCACTTATTGACTTATTTTCAAACTGTATTCTTACGGGTATTTGAAGATCATCATCATCAAAAGCTATTTCAAAATCAAAATCAGGAACTAAAAATGGCGCTACTGTAATTGTTTTTTGTTGACTATATGTCTCTCTTCCATTACTTATCTCCAAAGTTATTTCATGATCACCTGGTTCTGTAAATACAACTTCACCTGGATTTTCACTAGAAGAATTTGCCGGAGTTCCTCCTTCGAATGTCCAAGAAAAACTGTCGGCTCCTGAAGAATTATTTTGAATACTAAATGTTGCTGGAGAAAAATTATCTACCAAATTTGTTACTTCAAAATCAATTAATACAGGATCATCTATTTGAATTTCTAATATCTTGGTATCCATTGACCCATCCTGATTACTAGCTGTTAATTCTATAGTATATGTTCCTTTTGCCTCATATTGTATCACTCCTGGATTACGGTTCACCGATCTTGATGGCACTCCTCCTTCAAAAGTCCATTCATAATCCTCTCCTCCTTCTGTTTTATTAAAGAACACTACTTGCACCGGAATTGAAAAATCATCATTAAACACATCAAATTCGAAATCTACAATGACAGGTACTGCCTCTTCTTTGGCACAGCCATAGAGAGTAAACACTAGTATCATTAATATAAATCTTATTTTATTCATCGTATAAAAGATCTCTTATATTAAGTGTAAAAAAATTGAAAAAATCATTCAAATACCAATTTACGTGTTTCTGATCCTTTCGGTGTTTCTAATAACATTAAATATACGCCCGTTGGTAATGCAAGAGAATAATCTAATAAAAAGTCTATATTATTCTTTTCTGTTCTTTCATCCATCGTTGCTCCCGATATAAGATTCACAATTTTTAATTTGATATTAGATTCCTCAGCTAGACTTATTTTTGTTTGAAAAGTTCCATTATTTGGGTTAGGGTACACTATAAATTCTTCTATAAATTCTCCTTGAGATGCAAATACTTCTGGGCTTTCTAATGCCGGTTGCACCAAAATTGTTTTTGTAAAATCCTCATAACAGTCTAATTGAAACGATCTCAAATTAATATCATAAGCGCCTTCTTGTTCAAATTTAAGCACCAATTTCTCATCACTTTCAGAAACGATTTCAACTCCTTCTGGTATGGTCCACTCTACTTTTTCTCCCATAGGCTCACTTACATTGACTAATATCACCTCTTCCTTACTATAGGCCTGTGTAGTTAATAAAAAATCTGAATCAATTGGAACATCAAAGACTTCAACATCTATTTCTCCAATTCCAATACAGCCCAGACTACTGGTAATTGTAGCAATATATCTGCCTGATTCGGTAATCTCGACACTACTTTCTGAGCTTGTAAAACCATTTTCACTAGACCATGAATATACAGCACCAGAATCATCAATAGCAATATCTAGATTAAGTGATTGGTTACCACAAAGGGAACGCTTATCCTCCATATTTACTACAACAGGATCCGGATCAACAAGTGTTTCTTCATAAAAAGCTTTACACCCCTTCCTATCAATTACTTCTATTCTATATGTACCTGATGATAAACCATTAATAGAAGTTGATTCTGTTCCTGTATTCCATTTATAAGTATAAGGTGGATTACCTCCTGTAATATCTACTTCTATTCTACCGTCATCTCCTTCAAAACAAGTAGGTGAGACTGCTGTTGTTGCGTTTATTTCCAGCCCATTAGGCTGTTCTATCTTGATACTACCTTCTATTTGACATCCTTTACCATCGGTTACAAAAACTATATATGTACCCGCAATAAGGTTATCAATTGTCGCTGTTGTTTCGCCATTACTCCATTCATAAGTATATGGTGTTGTTCCTCCTACAACCAATGCTGTAGCTTGCGCATCGTCTCCATTTGCACAGGTAACAACAGAACTAGTAAATGAAATTCCTAATTTATCTGGTTGTGGCAAATATCTAGTACTATCAATTTCTTCTACAATTCTATACTCTCGCGAACCGTCAGTATCTGTAAATGACTCATATCTTCCTAAGACAATTCCATTACTATCTTCGATATTAAGTGCATATGTACCTACGCTTTGATAGGTTATAATACTATCATTCACAGGAATATCTTGCCATACACCCCCCACATTCTTTTTCCATCGATAGCAATACCTTCTAAATGGTGTTCTACATTGCCCTGTGGTATTACCACTTGTTTTATCAAAAGGAACTCCACCTGTTACTGTAGCAATTAATGCTCCATCCTGAAATTGATCTGGTATACCAAAAGGAGCATTAAAATCAACACCATCACTATATTCATTCTCTATATGACATGAAATAGGGTTATCAATATTAATAGTTACTTCTAGAGGATTAGGTTCTCCTAAATTATAATCCGCATTGATGAAGAAACAACCATTTTTATCTGTTGCAGAATCAAAATTAGCATCCCAAGCACTTAAACTATATATTCCTTTTCCAATAGAATGAAGTATTACCTCATATCCTTGATCACCTGGTAAAACATTTGTAATTGTTGTTGTTAAAAGTGTTCCTACAGCATCCCTCCATTCAAATCTATACGTATCATCACTTTCTGCAGTACCTCCAAAAATTCTTGCTCTTATTCTACCATCTTCAAATCCAAAAGCTCTTGGTTCATTAATTAGTGTTAACTCAAAATCAAGAGGCGCATCAGGTTCATCTATTATTACAGTCTTTACAATTTCAGGACCGAGTTTAATTTCTCCTGCTACATCTATTTGTTCTTTTGCAACACATTTATTAGCATCCCGTATTTTTATTTCATAGGTATCTGCGGATAGTCCTGTTATCGTATGAGTAAATTGCGTTGAGAACGGTATCCATTGGGTATCATCGTTGTCATTCCAAGGTTCTCCCGGTTTTCGAATAATATATCTATACCCCCCTACTCCTCCTTCTGCTCTAAGATCTATAGTCCCATCACTTCCATTGATACACCAAACATCTACTTTATTTGCATCATCATTAGGTTCTCCAACAAATGCCACTGGAGAAGGTCTGTTAATATTAAAATCTCTAAAATGATCTACACCTTCGGTGTAATAATTACTACCATTATAGAATCCTAAAACGTCTACACGAAATCCAAAACCAACTGCACTTGCAGGAAGCCCTGAAATGGTATGTGTATTCCCAGGTCCAAATGAAGTAATATTATTATCATTTTTAACTACACTATTAGTTCTAAGATCAATGACAGAAAAGTTAACTTGATCTCTAGCAGGGTCTAATGGCCTGTCAAAAGTTAAGGTAATTGATCCATCTCCATTACCACTGTCGTCTATTGAGTCATAACATGTAACATCTTTAGTACTTATTCCAGTAATATGAGGTGCCGATTTCCTAACTTGATATCCTACTAGATTTGATGCTTCTTGACCACAGGATTGAATTCTAAAAAAAATCTCTCTTCCTATAACATCTTCTGTTAAAAAATCTTCTAAAACAACAGAAGCATTTGCAGTGTTTGCGATAGGTAATTCAAACCAATCATAAGTAGGAACATCACAAAATCGAATAGGTAAAATTCCACAAAGTACAGAAACTGTTCCTGTTTGAAAGCCATATTGCCAATTATATACACTATTATTAAAACCAGGAGAAGCTATAATGTTAATTGGATCTTCAAACCCAGCAATATTTGAAGCACCCGGTGCTCTAGCAATTGAAGGTAAAGATATAAGCTCAACTACAACACGACTACTAACAGAAACGTCACTACTATTAGAAGCAGAAACATTTAAAACTCTTGTACTACAAGGATTAAGAGGTACATTTCTATCATCTGTATCCTGTGCTACTCTTGCTCCATCACAAGTATCACCAAATACTTGATCCCTTGCATCGCTGGAAAAAACATATAGTTCTACCCTGTTTACAATTCCATTTAATGTAAAAGTTCTTTCAGCTGTACTAGACCCTTCAAATGCTTTAGGCTGGCCATTTGTTAAGTATAAGAAATCATCTGAACCTCCTCCTTGATAATATGCTCTAAGGCGTAATTCTTCTCCACATCGACGATCTCTATAATAAGAATCATATTCGTACTCATTAATTTTAATTATAGTCTGCTGTCCAAAAGACATTGAACAGAAGAATATTACAAATACTATGGTTAAAATCCTTTTCATATTCTAGAAAATTACTTCTTTTGTTTTCATTTTAGAATGATTTCCTTGTTTTGTAATCACCTTAAGACTATACACATAGGTATTACCAGGAGATATCGAATTATCTATAACTTTATTCGTTGAATTCGGCATCTGTTTAAACAAAATAGGTTTCTCATCCTTTTTTGACTTATATATCGTAATTTCAAGGACATCTTCAGGCAACTTTCTCCAAGAAATTGAAATATTTTTATTTACTCTATCCGCAACCAATGAAAAACCTTTTATTAAATCTTCATCTGTAGAGGTCTGACTTGTTATCGTTATTGGTGTTGATGGAACGGATTGCAAACCGCTATCATCTTCAGCAAAAATCGCATATCTATATTTAATTCCTGATTCTATACTACTATCAATATATTGGGTTATCGTGTCTGTTTCAAAAATTGGAAGCCAACCTTTTTCTGATTGATCCATACGTTGTCTAAAAAGCTTATGAGCTACAACATCATCACTTGTACTATTTATCCATTTTAAATATATGCCTTTAGGATCAACTTTATACCCCTTAAAAACTGGTGATGAAGGAGGAACTACATCCGGTTTTTTCAAACGCAATTTTTCAGAATAGTCAGACATATTAAATCGCTTATCCACAGCAACTATTTGATAAAACACACTACTATTCAATGACTTAACCTGTACCGTATCTATAAACGTAGTTCTATTTATTGGATCAATTGTAATTTGAGAAAGTTCTTCTTTATCTAAATTTCCTCTAAACACCCTATATCCTAACATATCCTTTTCTAGATTTGCTTCCCATTGTAATTTCACCAAACCCAATGTATCTACGGTACCTAATAGACCTATTGGTGCGGCGGGTGGTATTGAATCAATAGTTTGCACAAATGCTGTTAGTGATGTTGTCTTTTGGTTGTTTTTCCCCAGAGCAGTAACTCTAAAGTAATTAGAAGGCTCTGGTTCTGCATAGGTTGTTTTTCTACTACTTGCTGGAATTCCTGTTTTAACCACTTTATAAGGCCCTTTTTCCTGTGCAGCCCAATTTAGTTCGAAACCCGTTATTTCATTCTCTGCTTCTTTTGCAAAATCCCAATTTATAATTACACCTCCTTTGTTATCAAATTCATGACGAGATATATGAGGTACAGAAGATAATTTTTTAATTCCCTGAGCAGAAACTACCTCTGAAGGTGTTCCTTGCTCTCCAAAAGGGGAAACCCCTATTACTCTATAATGAAATGTTTTATTATTTTGAGATAACGTATCTACATAAAACATTCTACGCGCAGGAGCGCCTGGTTTATCATTTAAATTCACTAATGGCGTATCTCCACCTAATCTTTTAAAATCTATTCCATTTTCAGAACGTTCTACAAAATAAGCATTATAGATAGACTTAAACATTGCATACTCCCATGTAAGTAGTATGTTTTTATCATCAGGAACAGCAATAAGGTCAATAGGAGCAGGTAAAGGTTCTGCTTCTTTAATTTTTATAGTTACTATACCTGGTTCTATCTTCATTAATTCTTCTGGAACTAAAGAAATTACCTTATATAAATATTCTTCATTATTTTTAATATCCACATCTTCATAACCAAGAGCTGCCATTTTTGAAGCTTCAAAGTTTAAATCTGCTGCAAATAATGCAAATGAGAATCGTTGCTCTATTTCTCTGGATTTATTGATGATCTGCGCGAGTCCGCCTTGAGTTTCTTCAACTTCAAAAGTTTCTCCATATAAAGCTTGTGCCATAATTGCAGCATAATCATTTTTTTCCACTGCTTCCTTCCATTGTTCAAGTGGCATCGGTATTGCAGTAGCTAAACTCTTTTTTTCTGGAGGATTTAATAAATTTCCATCACGAAGAACAGTATATCTTTCAATTAAATATCCATATTTATTTCCTCTTAACCATGAAGAAGGTGTTGTAGCAGCCCATCTCAATAGAACTTTATCTGTTTGGACTCTGGCAATAACTTTTATTTCATTTTTTTCATTATCCTCTTGACTAAAACCAGTAATGGATATGCCGTATGTAAATAATACGATCACACATTTAAAAATGTATCTAAAATCTATTTTATTGATTATAATCAATTCTATTAATTTATGTTGTTAATTTTATTTCTTTACTGTCTTCCCAAAATTGGGTTTTTATACTTGTAATTGGCAGAAGTTCCTTTTATTCCTCCTGGCAAATTATATTGTAGTTTTATATTGTATTTACCATATAACATAAATTTATACTCCTCTGATATAATACTTAATTCTTGTGAGCCACTTGAGATCAATCCATTTGCATAATCATTAATCACTCGATCTCTAACGTCCAAATAATCAATAAAATATATATCTGGAAGATTGTAACGAAATGGAAAACGTGTAGCCCTCCAATTTAAATCTACGTTATTTTCTAAACTGGTTATATAATTACTTAAAATAGGTAGTGCTCTTTTAGGTGTGTATCCATATTCAGAAGCATCTCTACTAATACTATATCGTGAACCTTGAGTATATTTTTGATAAAGTATAGGATTGATATCTTTTTTGAAATAATCATCTTGTAAATCAGACTCTACTTCTACCAATGCTTTATTATCAGAATAAGAATTACCAAGAAGTTCTACGATATCAAATCCTTCATTGTATTTTATCTGTGATGTTAAATAAATTACAACAGAGTTTATTTTACCCCAATTGTCGTCATTTACTTTTATACTCTTTATTTTATCGGCAAAGGTTTTGTATTGACTTGATTTAAACTCATAAGCCAATCGTTCTATTTCTCCTTCTTTTAAAACATTTTCTGCGTTATTTGTTCTTACTTCTAAAGTATTATCATCTCCATAATCTGTAGTTTCAGAACTTGTTTCATTACTAGAAGAACCTCCAGAAGATTTTGTACTACTTATAATTGACATATTATAACCAAAATCATTTTTTACTTTTGGAAATTTATAACTTACCTTATTATCACTATTACTATAGTTAAAATCTGCTGTAGAAACGTCTCCATTTTCATCTATGTACTTAACAACACTCTCCCATTGACTATTATCAAAAAGGTAATCTTGACCTCTTTGTAATTGAATATATCCATTATTATGTTCATCAGGATAGAATAGTTGCTGATCTACAACAGGATAAGAATATTGAATATTATGCAAAGGAATGTGATCTGGAGCAGTTCCCGTAGTAAAATTTCTTTCTTCTACTTCAATGGCCTTTTGACCATCTTCTAAAATTGTCTGGAACGAACCATTAACTTTTTCCTGAAAACTAACTTCTACAGTAACTTTTAGTTTTGTTGCTGGAGGTAGAATATCATCTGATATAAAAGTAGCACGATCATTCATTTGTCCCCATTCTAATGTCCCTACAATTTCTTTTCCAGACTCATCGGTGACATTAAATTTTTCTAAAATTACCTTGTATACATTATCTCCACTATCTTCGGGAATAACAATAGGTTGATTAATTTTCATTGCAAATGCTGCTTGAGGTGCGGCAAAAACGTCAATATCCCCATCACCTTCTTTTGGAGTTACATCGGTAATCATCTTAATACCACCCATTGGAGCTGTATTCTCTAGTTCACACTCTTTTCCTATGGTTAGTTTAAATCTAAAACTTCCTTTTATTAACCCTCCAAGTAAATTATAATATCCACCGGCATATCCTCTAAACCAAAATGGATTTGGCCCTTTTCCTTGTAATAATACAGCTGCTCCTCCTTTTATAATCGGGATCTTTTTCTTTATAAAAAATAACTTAATATTTATACCCAATTCTCCTTGCAGGTAGGCATAGGACTGTCCATTAGCATACCATCCATTAATACCAACCTCATCTCCTGTATTTACACATCGAGCATCTCCATAATCCTTGAGCATAATATCAAAACCTACTCCTGCTTGAAAACGTGCATACAATATCAAAAACCGGAGATCACCTGTATCGATACTAAAATCAGCACCAAAAGCAAATCCTCGACCTTCTCCCAACGCATTTTCATCACGCATATAATTCAATTCTTCGGCATCTACTCCTAATATTTCTGCGACAATTGCAGGTGGTGGCGGACTACCTGGGATACGATCTCCCATCATAAAATATCCTCCTGTCTCAATAGAAAAACTACCTACTCCCATCTTGAGACCTAGTCGATCTGTCGGTGTACCCATATGTACATACCATTCTTCTTTAGATATATGTACTACACCCCAACCAGCACGTCCACCAGAAGCCCTTCCTTGTACAATACCTCCAGCTACGTTTACATATAGATCAAAAGTTGCATGGAATGAATCATTAACAAAATCAAACTCCATTCCCATTTTTGCACTAATTGCCGCTTCTCCAACTATTTCTGGTTCATATTCTAAATCGGCCTTATCCAAAAATGTTTTACCTGCTTTACTATCCATCACTCCATTGATCAACTCACTATCGACCATTCCACTTAGCTTATCTGTAAGCTTACCTACAGGATTAGGGAAATCAAATGCTTTCATCAGTTGAGCTTCTCCAAATAATCCTAACCTATTTACTCCTCCGTTATTGTTAAATTCTATTTCGAAACCAGCCCCTACTGCTATTGCACTTTCATCTCCTATAGCGGCAAAAACCATTGCTTTTACACCAAGACTTGAATCTTTACTTGGAACATACGAAAGTCCTGAAGGCGAAAAGTCTGGTCCTGCATTTGGTCTTCTTGTCATTTTATAAAATGCTCCTCCGGCAAATCCTGATATTTGTAATGGTCCAACTTGTATCTTTAATCCTCTTACGGCTGCATCAACATACCAATATCTAAATTCATTTTTTCCAAAAATTGCTTTACAGGTAATAGGGCCAAAACTACCAAATGTACCTTCTATTTCAGCAGAAAAACCATCTCCATATACTGGGTCATTATTCATGAGTTCTAATCCACCTTTTAGCTGAATTGCCCCCATGTTTGCTTCTATATTTATCCTAGATAAATCTAGCCGATCATATTTCCATCGTTGCTTATAGTTTTCTTCCTGAAATTTACCATAGATTCCTAAACGTGCATCTGCTGCAAAACCTTTGCTCTCTTTTCCCATTAGGTTGATCATGAGATCAAACTCAATACCCGCTTCAAATTCATTTGACATAAAGGCTATGTTAGCAATTGAAACAGGAAAATTTGCAAGCTTTACTTGATCCTTATAACCAAAATAATCAACTTGAATAACAGGAGATGTGGTCTGAAGCACTAAATTTTGAAATTCTATTCCTTTAAACTGAACTGTGTGCTTTTCTTTTTTATTCCCTTCACCGGTTGTATATGTACTCCCTTCATTCGCCAAAGATTCTTTCTGGCTGGCTGAAATCGCCATACGACCATTAAGAACAGCTTTAGGACGAAAATTACCATCAATCACCATAAGCTCTACTGATGAATTGGGTAATAATTCTGCTTTCGCTTTAAAAACATCAAAGCTTAAGGTATCCAATGTAGAAACCACCAACCCATATTCATTTTCAGAAATGATACCTTCATATCCTAACCCCATTCTACCATCTTCACCCTCTACAGTTGTTCCGTTTTTATCCCCTTTATCAGAAATAGGAAGTAGTATACGTCCATTAAAATCGGCACCAATCAATTGATTTGATGCTAACTCAATACCTATTTTATCTACAGAATACGCCCAAGATTTGGATTCTGAAGTTCTACCTGATTTTATTGGAATTACATTTTCTGCAGAGAAATACCCTGAAACGCCATAACTATCTATTAATAGATTGGCTGCTTCAAATGTTATTCTATTGTTTTGAGATATACTTTCTTTAGTTTTAAATTCTTGTGGAAGACCTACATTTAAAGATTGTACATAAACTCCTCTCCAAGTATCGGGATTAGGTAATAACAATCCTTCATCATAATAATGTTGAGGAAAATTAACATTTTCTGTTCTTAGATCACTAAAATCAAACACTGCCTGATTAACTGAGAACATAAATTTATCAGGTTGACTAGCCATAACAAATGGTGATAAGCTAATCTCTACAATCATATCGTTCCAGTCTGAGGCTACAGCTTTAAAAGTTCCCCTTACTCTATTAGGTATTTGTATAGGTTCTCTTAGAGCACCTTGATAAGAAACTGTTTCTGGCAAAGGTTTTCCTGCCGTATCTACTGGTAGAATCATATTACGAGAGAATTGAACCTCTCCTTCTATTCCCATTTCCTTAACACCATCACAATCTATCGTAACATATGTTCTGTTCTGGGTATCCCCTGTTTTATAATCAAAGCCTCCTTTAAGAATCAGTAACCAATTACCCCCATTAAAAGGTATAAATATATCCCCTAGCAAAACAAGATTTGCTTCTCCTATAATCCCTCCTTGATGAGATAACTTAACATTGTTTGCTCCAAAGAAGAGTTCTATTGGCATCCCTTCTTCATCTGATTGAGGTAAAATAATTTTTACAAAAACAGTAAGTTCTGTATACTCTTTGGTAAATCTTGCTTTAGTAAACCCTAATTGATATTCGACTTCATTAAGTTTATGCTTAATTCCTACTGGTAATACCTGAATATCTTCATTTCGAAAAGAAGAAATCCATCTACCCGTGCTATCAATCTCATTAAATCCTTTTTCAGCTTCTGATCTAGAATCGTTAACACTAGTAACCGGAGCTGGAAATTCATTTTTGAGATTAGCAAAAGTAAACTCTGGCAAAGTAATTTTATTAACTAAATTTTCTATTGGGAATTTTTTATCCAACTCTGGAAATTGGACAAATTGTGCTGTCTTTTGTTCACTTGTAGGATGAGTATTCTTTTTTAAGGATAAAGAATCTTTTTCGTTTGAATAAAGGTTAAAAGAGTTTAAACTAACAAAACATATAACAAGTAGTAATAATTTTATTTTCATAAAACAATGTTAAGATTCAGGATTGCAATAATACGAAAAATATGCAACCTTAACAACTGAAAACCAATCAACATAACACATAAAAGACTAGTTTTCTAGTAAGGTTTTCATTAAAAAAAAGTGTATTTTCGACACCTATTCAAGTACGATAATAGTACATAAAAAACAAAGAAAAGTTCTGGATATATAACATGTTTAAGATACAGAACTTATTTTTTGTTAAAATCTACCGTTAATTCTTAAATATTTCATATCTAAGATTTATCTTCATTATCAAAGCTTGTTTGATTTAATATTGCTAAAGTAGACCATATAAGGATTAACCAGAAGATGAAACATAAATATGATTTATCTGAATCAATATTCGATAATATTTGCTTTTTATTCGCAAATAAAGAATTAGAGTACATTTCAAAAAAGTCAAACCCTCCAAAAACCTCATAAACAATAACTTTAAAAACTTTAGTCAGTAAATAATCCTCGGGGCAAGCCCACGAGGCATTAAAATAATCTTAACTGATTATCTTTTTTCAAAACCTTATACTCC
>CANMLS010000008.1 GCA_947498785.1 uncultured Aquimarina sp.
TAAAATATAGATTTTTTCGCATTACTAAAGTGCTGCAATGAAATTGCAGGGTTTTTACCCGAATTTGAGACCAATAATTTCAAAAACTCCATTATTGCTTACTGCAATAATGGAGTTTTTGTTATAATCTGTGTAACAAATTCATAAAAAATGCTACACATTATTATACACTTTTAATTTATCAACTATGGGAAAACAATTTAAAGTAATTAAAGTATCTGAAAACTGGTCAATAGAAAAACTAAGAAAAAAAGTTGAAGATGCTCTAAACAAATCTTCTAAAGAAGGTTGGGAAATTATTGATATAGCATATATCTCTAATTTATATACAGCTATGATAACAATCTCAAAATAAAAAACATTCATTTACAATTAATTAGTAACTTGATTAACAAATAACCTTTAACACTAAAACATAAAATAATGGGTCTATATTTAATTCCACTGGTAATTTTCGGTTTTATCATTCTAATAAAAGGTATTTTCACCGTAAAACAGCAAACTTCGGCAATTGTTGAACGTTTTGGTAAATTCCTTGGTATAAGAAATTCAGGATTACATTTTAAAATTCCAATTTTTGATCGTATCGCAGGACGTATTAATCTTAAAATTCAGCAACTAGATGTACTAGTAGAAACCAAAACCAAGGATGATGTATTTGTTCGTCTCAAAATATCTGTTCAATTTCAGGTGATTAAGGCTAAAGTTTATGATGCATTTTACAAGTTAGAAAATCCACATGATCAAATCACTTCGTATGTATTTGATGTTGTACGTGCAGAAGTTCCTAAAATGAAACTAGATGATGTTTTTGAACGCAAAGATGATATCGCGATTGCTGTTAAACAAGAACTAAATGAAGCTATGGTTAATTATGGTTATGACATCATAAAAACTCTTGTTACAGATATTGATCCCGACCTGCAGGTAAAAGAAGCGATGAATAGAATTAACGCTGCAGAAAGAGAAAAAGTAGCTGCAGAATACGAAGCTGAAGCTGAAAGAATCAAAATTGTAGCCAAAGCACGAGCTGAAGCAGAAAGTAAAAGACTACAAGGTCAAGGTATTGCAGATCAACGAAGAGAAATTGCAAGAGGTTTAGAAGAGAGTGTAGATGTTTTAAATAATGTCGGTATCAATTCTCAAGAAGCATCAGCTCTTATAGTAGTAACACAACATTATGATACATTGCAATCTATAGGAGAAGAAACCAATAGTAATTTAATTCTTCTTCCAAATTCTCCACAAGCAGGAAGTGACATGCTAAACAATATGATTGCATCCTTCACGGCATCAAATCAAATTGGAGAAGAGATGAAAAAACAAAATGCAAAAAAGGGCATCGGGAAAAATCCAGACAACAAATAATAAAAATAAAAATTCAATCAAATAACCTGATCATAAAATATGATTGGGTTATTTTTTACTTAAAAAACAAAAAATCCAGGGTATTCAACAGGAAACTTAAAATAAAGCGTTTTAAGAACGTTTCTACTATAAAAAAGTAATCTTACATTACTATAATTTTATTTATTATTAAACCTCTTTATTTAAATCTATTTTTGATAAAAAAATTCTATTATAAAATAATTATACATAAATAGTTGTTATATTAAAAATAAATGTAATTTTTATCAAAATAAAGACTAACTAATCTTTTTTACCTATTATTCCTATAAAAAGAAATGCGTCATTATTTTTAAATAAATAACTCTTGAATTCATTAATCTAAAGAATTCATGATTCTACCAATAAAAAATCTATACCATCAAAAGCGAACTTTAATTCATAAGTTAGATATCAAATTATATAACAACCTCAAAATAACGATTTGTAGATTTAATCATTCTCAAAATTCATGTATTTAAACTTTTTAATATTTAAAAGAATAGTACCTTTGTCCACAAAATACAATAAATTAAATTTATATAAACACCTTATAATTAATTAAATAGATATAGTATTACTTTTAAAGTATACCTATAAAAAAGAACAAATGAAACATTATATTATTATTTTACTTTTTATTACTGGAAATGTTTTTTCTCAAGACATAGACACTATAAAAGAATTTGCTTTAAGAGATGCAAAAGCTACTTCTCAAGCTTCAATTGATAGAAATTTAAGTAACATACTGAAACACACACACCCAAAGATTCTAAAAACTTATGGGGAAAAAAATCTTATAGATACCATGGATGAAATTTTTAAAACCATGGATGCTCAAAAAATAAAAATCGTTAGTTCTCAGGTCGATGAAATAGCTGATATAAAAAAAGAAAATAGAGAATACAGGTGCTTAGTGAAAAATACTATTAAAATGGATTTTAATGGTCGATATGTAACCTTAAAAAGCTCATTGTTTGGGTTTTACGACAAAAATAAATCTCAATGGTACTTTGTAGAATCTAACAAACTTCTTGATGATCCTGAAACCAAAAAATTGTTTCCCAGATTTAAAACCGATATTGAAATTCCATTAGACGAACACATAGCAGATAACTAATTCTAGAATTAGTTTTTGAATAATAAAACAGCCCTCTTAGAGTAAAAAATTCTACTTTAAGAGGGTTATTATTATATCTTATACTTAGTAGCCAGTTCCTGACCTTCTATTTGTAAAAGTTCATTTTTATCATCCAAAGTTTTGATAATAAAATCTTTGGCTAATTGATCGGGCTCAAGTCCATTACTTTCTAAAACTACATTTAATGCAATGGTTACTGCTATGCGGGTTCCCGATTTTTTGACTGCTGTTGCATAGAGAGGAATTAGTTCTTCTAGGGTTACAGATTTTGCTGCCTCCTGAATTTTCTTTTTAAGAGCTGTTCTTTTATCCTCTGGTAGATTGGTATACTTTTTACCAGCTCTTTTAATTTCTTCGATTGCAGGTATTTCTTTTTGCTTAGTTTGAGATTGTTTCTGTGGGTTCTGTTGTCCAGAAACAGGTTTTACCTTTGCCCATGTATCTCGTAAGCCAACAGTTTTATTAAACACTAAACTAGTTGATTTACTATCATTATCTACATTAAAATACCCTAATCTCTGAAATTGAAACTGTTCAAAATGATTTGCTTCTGCAAGACCTGGTTCCAAATATCCTGTGATTACTTTTAGCGAGTTCGGATTCAAGAATTCCATAAAGTCTTTATCCTTATTTCCATCAGGTGCTTCATTATTAAATAATCGATCATAAATTCTAATTTCTGCAGGAATAGCATGCTGTACAGAAACCCAATGTAGTGTACCTTTTACATTACGTTTAGATTCCTCGGTACCACTACCCGACTTACTTTTTGGATCATAAGTACAATGAATTTCTATAATATTTCCTTCATCATCTTTAACCACATTTTCTCCTTTTATAATATACGCATTCTTAAGACGTACTTCTTTTCCTAAAGTAAGTCTAAAGAATTTTCGTCCTGCTTCTTCTTTAAAATCTTCTCTTTCAATAAATAATTCTCTAGAAAAAGGCACTTTTCTATACCCTGCTGTTTCATCTTCAGGATTGTTCTCTGCATCTAACCATTCTTCTTCTCCTTTTGTATAATTAGTAATTATTAATTTTACAGGATCTAAAACAGCCATCACCCGTTTTGCCATTTTATTAAGATCTTCCCTAACGCAAAACTCTAATAACGATACATCTATAACATTTTCTCGTTTTGCAACTCCTACAGTTTCAACAAATTTTCGTATAGATTCAGGAGTATACCCTCGTCTTCTTAATCCAGAAATTGTTGGCATTCTAGGATCATCCCATCCAGTAACAATTCCTTCCTCAACCAATCTAAGAAGTTTACGCTTGCTCATAATGGTATAGCTTAAATTAAGCCTAGCAAACTCTCTTTGTTTTGGTCTCATGTTATCACTATATACCTGATCCAAAAACCAATCATATAACTTTCTATGCGGCTTAAACTCAAGAGAACATAATGAATGTGAAATGTTCTCTATATAATCACTTTCGCCATGTGTCCAATCATACATTGGATAAATACACCAATCATCACCAGTTCTATGATGTGATTTTTTAAGAATTCTATACATCAGAGGATCCCTCATCAACATATTAGGGTCAGCCATATCGATTTTTGCTCTGACTACATGTTCTCCTTCATTAAACTCCCCTTCTTTCATCCTTTGAAAAAGATCTAAATTCTCTTCAACAGAACGATCTCTATATGGACTATTACTTCCAGCCTCTGTAGTAGTTCCCTTTTGAGAGGCTATAGTTTCTGCAGACTGAGAATCTACATATGCTTTGCCTTCTTTTATCAATAGAATCGTCCAATCATACAATTGTTGAAAATAATCAGATGAATAACATTCTTTATCCCATTGGTAGCCTAACCAACTGATATCTTTTTTTATAGCGTCTACATACTCTTGTTCTTCCTTGGCAGGATTAGTATCATCAAAACGTAAGTTTACAGGGGCATTATATCTTAGTCCCAGCCCAAAACTT
Source organism: uncultured Aquimarina sp. (assembly GCA_947498785.1). Classification (GTDB taxonomy): domain Bacteria; phylum Bacteroidota; class Bacteroidia; order Flavobacteriales; family Flavobacteriaceae; genus Aquimarina. The sequence continues at coordinate 4,472 of CANMLS010000008.1, forward strand.
ATACCTATTGCTTTAGTATGACCAATATGTAAATACCCGTTAGGTTCTGGAGGAAAACGAAAACGTAAGTCTTCTTTACTCATTCCTGTAATAAGATCCTCCTCTATAATATGCTCAATAAAATTAAGTGGTTTTTTTTCTTCTGACATTTGTAATTCTAATAAAACACAAAACTACAAATTCTAATGTTCTTCAGCTATAGTATAAAAATCTTTAATACAATTATTCTAGTTAAACTATAATTCACTTGAAAAGGGGGATTCTACCCTTTAATTAATAAAGATTCTTTTTACCTTTGTATAAAAACCCTGTGGGATTAATAAAATTGAAAAATATCAAGGTATATGCTTATCATGGGTGCCTTGTTGAGGAAAAAAAGATAGGGTCTGATTATAGAGTAGATTTAAAGATTAAAGCGAATTTATCAAAATCTGCTTTATCTGATCGCTTATCAGAAACTGTAGATTATGTTCATCTTAATCATATTGTAAAGGAAGAAATGGCTATTCGCTCTAAATTGTTGGAGCATGCAGCAGAACGAATTTTGATCAGGATATTGGATGAATTACCATTAGTTGACAAAGCAATTGTTGATGTTTCTAAAATTAATCCACCAATTGGTGGAAATGTAGAAATGGTAACCATTACAAGAAGCAAAAATCGTTAAGTAGATTATGTTAAAGTTATACGAATATCGTTTTAATGTAAAATCATTTTAAGAAGTAACCATAAATTTTTTTACATTTGCCTTCCAAACAGAAATTGGGTGTCGTGGCCGAGTGGCTAGGCAGTGGTCTGCAACACCATCTACAGCGGTTCGAATCCGCTCGACACCTCAGAAAATCCTATACATTATCTGTATAGGATTTTTTATTTAAATCTGGATTCTGGAGTTATTTTCTCTATTTCGTCTTGTATTCGTTTCTCCATAGTGTCAGGAAGAACACCTTTTAAAATAAGAAATACACCAAATACAATCATAATTATACTAATGATTCTCTTGATAGTATATGTTCTTTTTGGAGTTAGTTTTCTTTTTAATCTTTTAGCAAGTAACATTTTAAAAAAATCAATAAAAAGATAAGTTCCCAATACCATTGCAAAGAAATATAAAATCCTAGTGGTATTCATATCCAGCTGCGGTCCTATTACAATGATAACACTTAACCAAAAGCCTAACACTCCAATATTAATAAAATTAAGGAGAAAACCTTTTATAAACAGCATTATATAATTGTGCTTATTTATAATTTCAACAGATGTATCTCTAACTTTATTATAATTTTTTCGCTCCTGAATAAAAGATATTACTCCATAAGTTGATAATAATACTCCTCCAAATATAAATAAGGCAGGATCATCTTTTATTTTTTCTAAAATTTGATTAGTACTAAAATATGCTATAAGAATAAAAACGATATCGGCAAAGATAACACCTAGATCTACAGCCAGTGCCGCTCTAAATCCTTTTATAGCAGCCGTTTCTAGTAGTACAAAAAAAACAGGCCCAATTAAAAAGGCTAATAAAAAACCTAAAGGTATTGCTGCTTGAGCATCTTGAAGCATAGGGTCTAAGCGTATTTATTACAAAGTTAAAAACTACTTAGTTAACTTCAACAATTTTTCCTCCTAAAAGTTTTTGAGTATCCATTTGTTTTGGTTTTCCAAAAATTCTTATTCTTCCACCAGCATTAGTATTAGCTTTTATATAATTTTTTGCATTTACTTCTGCTATTCCACCAGCACTAATTTTTACCTGAGTCTCATTTGTTCTAAGGTCTCTACCATAATATTGTCCTCCAGAAGTAATATTCACCTCTTGTTCTTTTGCGTTTCCCCTAAGTTCTATTTCGCCTCCTGTAATAGATTTTGCATATATAAAATCAGCATCGATTTTTGCTATCATACTTGCTCCTTCTTGTGCTCTAAGATCCAATTTTTCTGCAGTAATTAAACCATCAACTTCTACTCTCGACCCTTCATTAACATCTATTTTATTAATCTGTGTATAGTATACTATTACTTTAGTATTATTATTATCCCACAAATTATCCAATCTCATTCTTACTTTAAGAAGATTTCCGTTTTGAACAATATCAACATCTCTTCTCTTAATACCCGTTATTTCAACTTTATTTTCTTTCCCTTCAATCAAAGTAAGCTTTATCTTATCAAAAACTTTTAGTTCATTAAAATCTCCTATGTTTTTTGTTATGATATCCTGTGCTTGTCCTAATGTTACTAACAACATAACGAACAGAAATGCTAATCTTTTCATCGCCCTATTTTTAAGATTTATATTATATTTTATAAAAACGATATTTATCCATAAATTATTCTACATCTTCTTTACTTCCTAATAATGTAAAATCTAAGTGCCTTTTTATAAGATCAGCGTTTTTTACTTTTACATATACCTCATCTCCCAATTGGTAAACTTTTTTGGTATGTTCTCCAATCACAGCATATTCGTCTTGATCAAAAACATAGTGATCTCCACTCATATCCTTAAGACGAATCATACCTTCACATTTATTAGAGATTATTTCTACATAAATACCCCATTCTGTTACTCCAGAAATTACTCCTAAAAACTGTTCATCTTCATGATCTTTCATAAATTTTATCTGCATAAACTTTATAGAATCACGTTCTGCACTGGCAGCAAGGTTTTCCATACTACTGCTATGATTACATTTTTCTTCATACTCATCTTCTGAAGCAGATTTTCCTTTGTCCAGATAATATTGTAGCAAACGGTGTGCCATAACATCAGGATACCTTCGTATAGGTGATGTAAAATGAGAGTAATAATCAAACGCTAAACCATAATGTCCAATATTATGAGTCGTATATTCTGCTTTACTCATACTTCGAATTGCCAATGTATCTACCAAGTTTTGTTCTTTTTTACCTTGAACATCTTTTAATAGTCCATTTAATGATTGTGTTGTTGTCTTTCTATCTCTAAGATCAAGTTTGTATCCAAATCTACCAATGATATTTTGTAATGCTGCTAATTTCTCATCATTTGGCTCATCATGAACTCTATAAATAAACGTTTTTTTAGGAGATTGCTTTCCTATGAATTCTGCGACCTTTTTATTAGCAAGTAACATAAACTCCTCAATAAGTTTATTTGCGTCCTTAGAAGTCTTAAAAAACACTCCTACGGGTTCACTATCTTCATTTAGAGTAAACTTTACTTCTACTTTATCAAAAGAAATAGCACCTGCTCCCATTCGTTTAGTTCTCATAATCTTGGCGAGATCATCCATTTTCAATACAGCATCAGCTATTTTTTGATCGGTCTTATACTGTTTTCCTGTAAGTGAAATCTCTGCTGGAATTACATTCTTACCACTTTCAATAATATGTTGCGCTTCTTCGTATGCAAATCTAGCATCAGAATAAGTCGCAGTTCTTCCGAACCATTGGTTTTTAATTTCTGCTTTATCATTTAATTCAAATACAGCAGAAAATGTATATTTCTCTTCATTTGGTCTTAGTGAACATGCATTATTTGATAAAACTTCTGGTAGCATGGGTACTACTCTATCCACCAAATATATAGATGTTGCTCTTTCATATGCTTCGTCATCCAGTATTGTTCCTGGTTTTACATAATGAGATACATCTGCAATATGAATTCCTATCTCATAATTACCATTATCCAAAACTTCAAATGATAATGCATCATCAAAATCTTTAGCATCCTTTGGATCAATGGTAAATGTAAGTGTTTTTCGCATATCCCTACGATTCTCCACTTCAGATTCCTGAATAGAAGTATCTAATGTATTTGCATATTTTTCTACTTCTTCAGGAAATTCATATGGTAATCCATATTGTGCTAATATTGAATGAATCTCGGTATTATGCTCTCCTGGTTTACCAAGTACATTTACTACTTTTCCAAAAGGAGAATCTGCTTTTTCTGGCCAATCTTCTAGGCTAACTAATACTTTATCACCATGTTCTGCTTTTCCAATTTTATTTTTAGGAATGAAAATATCAGTATACATTCTAGAATCCTGCATATTAACAAAAGCATAATTTTTTTGAATCTCGATTACACCAACAAATTCATTTTTCTTACGTGATATAATTTTAGAAATTTCTCCTTCACTTTTTCCTCTTCTTTTTCTACGATATATATATACCTCTACTTCATCTCCATGCAAAGCTTTGTTTAGATTATTATTAGGTATAAAAATATCATCTTCAAGGTCCTTAACAATCACGTATCCCGTACCTTTAGAAGTAATTTCTAAAATCCCTGTATAAGTATTTATGTTTGGGATTAATTTAAATTTTCCTCTTTCTACTTCTTCAATTTGCTTTTTTGCAGCTAACTGGGCTAACTTCTTAATAATTTGATTTCTACTACTAGCATCATCCACACCAAATTTTGCGGCAATCTGTTTATAATTAAAACTTTTATTGGATTCTGACTTTAATATTTTGAGTATTCCTTGGGTAATATTCTCTATTTTTGGAGATTTTTTTCTTCTTCTACTCTTTCTTTTCATTAATATCTATTCTATATATTTATGATAAAAGTACAGCTTATCTTTTAACATTAATAGTTTTGGTATTAAACTTTTATTAATCTACACAAGATACAACCGTTTATATCTAATAAATTATAGTAGCTATAAATCAAACTATTACAATATTGTTTTTAAAAAAAAGTGATAATTTTTCTTAAAATTTACTTAATTTTAATACACTAGGACGATCTTTTATTCGTTAAGTATTTGTTGAGGTATGAATAAAATCAAGAAAATACATAAGATTATAGTGTTTTTTGTTCTAATTTTTTTATTAGGTATTTATTCTTTTACCCTGTATATAAATAACACCATAGATCAAAAAAAAGATACTTTGGATGAGTCTGAAATAGACAGTTCTATAAAAATTGATCGTGAAGCTACTCAAATCAATTAATTACTCTTCCATTATAATTACTTACATTATCTTATTATCAATATAATAGTTATATCGTATTTTGTATATTGTAAATAGACTACAATCAAGGAAAAACTATTAAATGAAAGATTTTGTTATCATTAAAACGTATACCTATCCTTTTGAGTATACAGTATTAAGGCACCTTCTAGATCAAGAAGGTATTTCTTATTTTTTCGAAAATGAAACAATGATAGGAGTTTTTCCCTTTTACTCTAATGCTCTGGGAGGTATTAACCTTAAGATTCATAAAAAAGACAAACAAAGAGTACTTCAAATTATAAACGATCTAAATACTAATTCTCATCTAACAATAGTATAATTTTTTAAATATACTATATCTTCTAATTTAAAACAGTTGTCAACATATATTATATATATCTTTTTCTTTTTTTAAAATTTAAAATTAATAATGATGATTATAATGTACTGTGGATAGCGGTATAACTTTTTTGAATTTTATTTGCTTTTTAAGTAATATCAAATTTTCAGAAACATATAAACAGGATATAAGTATACTAATGGGTTGAAAATGTTCTAAAAGTAAAATTTAATTAACAGTTGTTAATAGCTTATACAAACATAAAAACTTTAATATTATTACGGTAAAACCATAGTTTATAACATTAAGATAATACATGAAAACTTATACAAAAAAAGCTAAGTTAAAATTTTGATTTGTTGTCTGCTTCGCTGTATTCTAATAAAAATTAATATTACCAAAAAAAGTTTCTGAATTTTAAGAACTATTTATACACATCCTATGTTAACAGAAGGTTATGGGTTATTAACATTAAGGTAATATTGGTTTAAATTATTGATTTTTTGAAGTTTACTTTTTTAGATTGAATTATCTTTGTCTAAATAATGAAATCAACGAAAAAATGAAAATAGCTATTGGAAATGATCACGCAGGAACCGAATATAAATTTGCAATTGCATCATATCTGGAATCTAAAGGTATAGAAGTTATAAATCATGGAACTAATAATAATTCTAGTGTGGATTATCCTGATTTTGTTCATCCCGTTGCAAAAGATGTTGATGAAGAGAAAGTTAATTTTGGAATTTTAATTTGTGGAAGTGGAAACGGAGTTGCAATGACGGCCAATAAATATACAAATGTTCGTGCTGGACTTTGTTGGACAAAGGAGATTACAGAACTAACAAGGTTACATAATAATGCAAACATCGTATGTATTCCAGCAAGATTTACATCACAACCTCAAGCTATTGAAATAGTTAAGACTTTTTTAGAAACCGAATTTGAAGGGGGTAGACATTTAAACAGAGTAAATAAGATACCAATGTGTATATAAAATATGAGAGATAATCACGCTCATAATCATTCGCATTCTGATCATGAACTTACTGGGCGTAATTTATTATTTTCTATTTTTGTAAATATAGGTATTACCATAGCACAGAGTATAGGTGGGTCGTTATCAGGAAGCCTATCTCTATTATCAGATGCTCTTCATAATTTTAGTGATGTAGTTTCACTACTTGTCAGTTATTTTGCTAGTAGGCTAGCCAAGAAAGAAGCATCGATTAAAAGAACGTTTGGTTTTAAAAGAGCCGAAATTATGGCAGCATTTATAAATGCTGCTTTATTGATTATAATAGCTATAATACTTATTTTTGAAGCAATAGAAAGGTTACAAAATCCACATAAAATAAACACAAATATTATAATAATACTTTCTATAGTTGCGATTTTTGGAAATGGATTAAGTGTATTACTTCTAAAACGTGACAGTAAAGTAAATATGAATATGCGGTCTGCATATTTACATCTTATTACTGATTTAATGGCATCAATAGCAGTTTTGATAGGAGGATTGTTAATGAAACATTATCAACTATTTTGGGTGGATAGCGGTATAACTTTTGCCATTGCAATTTATCTGATTGTAGTAGGCTATGATCTATTAATAAGATCATTTAAAGTATTGATGTTGTATACTCCTGATACTATAGAAGTAAAGGAAATCGTAGACATAATTAGTGCACTACCAAAAATTAAAAGTATTCATCATATTCATGTCTGGCAACTTAATGAAGTAGAAACACATTTAGAAGCTCATATAGATTTTGATAGTGATATACAGGTTTCAGAGTTTGGAGAGGTATTACATACTATAGAGGATGTTCTTAGGGATAAATTTGGAATTAATCATGTTACACTTCAACCCGAATATGGTAAAGAAGATAATAAAGATATTATTGTACAAGACTAAAGAAAATGAATATTAAGTTTGAAATTAAACGGTTTGATGAACTTTCAACAATAGAAATATATAATATTTTGCGCTTGCGAGCTGAGGTTTTTATTGTAGAACAAGATTGTGTGTATCGAGATATTGATAATAAAGATCAAAAAGCACTTCATGTTATAGGGTGGAAAAATGAAAATATAGTTGCGTATGCTAGATTATTTGATGCTGGTGATTATTTTGAAAAAGCAAGTATAGGAAGAGTAGTTGTTTCTAAAAATGAAAGACAATTTGGATATGGTCACGATCTAATAAAAACTAGTATCAATGCTATAGAAATACATTATAATACAAAAGAGATTAAGATATCGGCTCAAACCTATCTAAAAAAATTCTACGAAACCCATAACTTTAAAATGATAGGTGACGGATACTTAGAAGACGGAATTCCTCATATTAACATGATAATTTAATCCTTCTTATGGGCTTACTTCCCATAGGCTTGCTACTTGGCTATTGATTATATATTCACTACTGTTTTATAATGTAGTATAAATATTATATATTAGTTGACTTAATCAACTAATATATATTTATGCATAAAACACACATTAATAGAATAAGAAAATTTAATAGATTCTATACCAATATAATAGGTCTTTTAGATACTCATATTTTAGACAGTAAATATTCATTGCCAGAGGCTAGGATTATGTTTGAAATTTACCACAATCCTGATTTTACAGCATCAGACATAATTAAGCTTTTGGATATTGATAAAGGGTACTTAAGCCGTATCTTAAAACGTTTCGAAAAACAAAAATTAATTTTCAAAACTGTCTCTCTAGTCGATAAACGAGTTTTTAAACTACAACTAACCAAATTAGGAAAAAAAGAATTTCTAAAACTTAATACTGATTCTGAAAATCAGTTGAAAAGAATATTTGAACATTTATCTCCTATGGAGTCACAAACACTTCTACAAAATATGGAATCCATAAAAATATTATCAGATAAGTCAAAGATAACTCTTGATGATATAAAGATAAGAACACATTTAAAACCTGGAGATATGGGCTTTATTATACATAGGCACGGAAAACTATATGCTGAGGAACTTCAGTATGGGCTTTCTTTTGAAACTTATGTAGCAAGTGGTATTCTTGAATTCTATAAGTCATATGATTCAGATAAAGAACGTGTTTGGGTTTGTGAACACAACGATCAAATAATTGGATTTCTTTTGCTTAAGAAAAGAGAAAATAACAGTGCTCAGCTACGCTATTTTTATCTAGAAAAAAAATATAGGGGTATTGGTCTAGGTGGAAAACTAATTCGATTATTTATGGAATTTTTTCACTCTTGTGGTTATTCATCATGCTATTTATGGACCGCAAATGGATTAGAGACAGCTGCTTCGCTATATCTAAAGAATGGTTTTAAGTTAACAAAAGAAATAAGTTCAACAACTTTTGGAAAACCCGTAACAGAAAGAAGATATGATTTGTATAACTAATTTAAGTTTTATACCATATTTTTATAATAAAGCTGAGAAATTTAATTTACTCAATTTAATGGTTCGTTAAAAATTTGCATCATTTTAAAAGGACACAGATAATGATTCTATCACAAAGGATAAGATTATTTATTTCAAAATTTCGGCATACTTTTTTGTATTGTTAAGGATTTCCCGACTTTTAGCAACTTCAGGGTTGTGAGTTACATAATAATCATATAACCCTTCGCGATAGAAGTAGCGCTTGATAATCTCATCTGTAAGTAAATTAACAATCTCTTTTTTATGTCTATCTAATGCCGTTTGTTTAGAAGCGTTTATAGAAGTAATTAAAGCATTATAGGAAGTATTTATACCTTGATCTAATTTTTCACGTTCAGCGGTTTTAAGTGCTTTTTCAAATGCTTTTTCGGTTTCAGTTTCAAAATTAAAATCACTTTGTTTCACAAATTTTTTAAATGCTTCATAATCACTATCGGTAAATTTAAAGTCGTTAGATTTTTCTAATTTATGAGTATAATAATACTTTGTAGCATACCCAAAAATAGCATCTGATTTTAATAAAGCTGTGGTTATTTTACTGAATTTAGAAGTTTCTAACTCAATATCTGGCTGTATACCTCCACCGTCATATACGGTTCTTCCGTTTTTAGTTTTAAATGCTTTAAAATCTTGCTCATCAATACGAACAGCGTTATTGTTTTTATCTCGGTTCCAATAATCCAGAGCTTGGATACATCTACCACTTGGTGTATAATAGCGAGAAATAGTAATTTTTAACTGGGTCCCATAGGTTAATTTTTTTGGTCTTTGTACTAATCCTTTTCCAAAACTTCTGGCACCAATAACCACACCTCTGTCTAAATCCTGTATGCTTCCGGCTACAATCTCACTAGCAGAAGCACTTCGACCATTTACCAACACAACCAAAGGTATCTGAGTGTCAATAGGCTCTCGTTTGGTCAAATATTCTTTATTATACTTTTTTACAACCGACTTGGTGGTGGTGATAAGCTCTCCTTTAGGAACAAAAATATTAGTAACATTTATGGCTTCACTTAATAAACCACCAGGATTACCTCTTAAATCTAGAACTAGTTTATCGGCACCTTTGGCCTTTAAATCATTTAAAGCATCAATGGTTTCACTAGAAGCTTTATTATTAAATTTTGATAATACAATATATCCAGTATTATCATCAAGCAGTGTATAAAAAGGAACAGCATCTACTTCTATTTCTTCTCTGGTAAGCACAGTAGCTTTACTTTGTCCTTGCCTGGTATAGATGATATTCACTTTAGTGCCACTAGCCCCTTTTAGAAGCTCTCCTGCGTCTTCTTTAAAATCTGCTACTTTGATATCTCCTATTTGTATAATTTCGTCTCCTGCCTTAAGACCAGCTTTATCTGCTGGGTAATTTTTATAAGGCTCAACAATAATGATTTTATCTTTTATGGTCTTTACAGAAGCTCCAATGCCTGTGTACTCTCCCGCATTACGAATTTTTGAAGCTTCAACATCTTGTTCATTCCAATATTTTGTATACGGATCTAGATCGTCTAACATAGCTTTGATTGCTGTGTCCATCAATTCTGCAGGATTGGTTTCATCAACATAATTCATGTTTAATTCTTTAAACATTGTAGTGAAAATCTCGATCTGTTTTGCAATTTCAAAAAAATCTGATTTAAAACTAACCGTAGATAATAAAACAATAACAGCAATGGCAAGGTAGATGACTCTCTTCTTCATAAGTGTTTTTTTAATATATAAATCTTGCAAACGATATAATGATAATCATTATTTTGGTGCGATCTCCTGTTTAATAAATTTTTGTAAAATTCCTTTTATTTTTGATTCAATTAATGAATACTCTGGTATTTCTTTACCCGAATATAAAAACATAAAAGTGAATTGATGCGTAGTGTTGGGTACAATATACTTATTTTTTCTATAACTTTCGCGCAATAAACGCTTTATATGATTGCGGTCTACGGCATTTTTAAAATGTCGTTTACTTACCGATATGCCTGTTTTTATTGTCACATTCTGTTGGATGATGGATTTTCTATATACTAACCGAATAGGGTATTTTGAGATAGATTTTCCTTCAGAGAAAAGCAATTCTATCTCTTTTTTACTTTTTAACTTCTCTTTTTTGTTAAAAGTTGCCTTCATTGGCATTAAATGTAGTGAATTATACTATCTCGATAAAAAAACCGGCTTTAAAGCCGGTTCTTCTATAAAAATTCTTTTATAAATTACTCAGAAAAACTATTGTTACTAGGGTTTATGTCTGCGAGTTCTTTACTAATATCTATAGTTATTGATTTGATTTCAGATTTTGATTTTGAAAGATCTAAAGAATAATTTGGATTAGACCACGGCCAATCTTCTAAAACAGTGCGCTTTATAGATGGAATTGGATTTCCTTTTTCTCCACGCATCATTCTTAAAGGTATATAAAATGCTTCTATTGTACTGTCTTTGTATTCGACATATATATCTAGCGGCATGGGCATTTGTCCAATTCGCTCCAAAACTACCTGAGTTTTATTGTTCTTTTCTGTTACTTCTTTAATACCATAATCAATAGTGTTTGTAGTTTGAGTCCAATCGGTTAAGTACCAATCCAATTGTATTCCCGATACTTTTTCTGCAACTCTTTTAAAATCATTAGGAGTAGGGTGCTTAAATTTCCAATCATCAAAGTATCTTCTAATTGTTTTGGCAAGATTATCTGCTCCTATGATATACCCCAATTGTGATAAGAAAACTGCTCCTTTAGAATATGCAGAAGCACCATATGCAGCATTATGCATATAACGATCGGCTTGAGTAGTTTGTGGCTGTTCTATACCAGAAGTTGCTAATTGATAATAGCTACTATATATCCCTCGTAATGAATTAGGGTTATTCTGTTTCATAACTTCATTCATAGCAAGAGTAGAAATATAACTGGTGAATCCTTCATCCATCCATTCATGTTTAGATTCATTGGTTGCCAGAATGTGTTGAAACCACGAATGTGCCATTTCATGTGCAGTAACACCAACTAGACTACCAAAATTTCTTTCACCTGTAATTAATGTACACATTGCATACTCCATACCACCATCACCACCTTGTAAAATAGAATATTGTTCATATGGGTATTTTCCTATTTTTTCACTAAAATAGTTCATAAGTTCAACCGTTTTTGGTTGAAGATCTTTCCATTTATCAATAATTTCTTTATTATTCTTATATAAGAAATGCAAAGTGGGTCCATTAGGAACTTTTACGACATCATGCAGATATTCTGGATCGGCAGTCCAGGCAAAATCATGAACTTTAGGAGCTTTAAAATGCCAAGAAAGTGTTTTGCCTTTTTTAGTAACTTTGGTATCTGGCTCTTCATAGCCATGTCCAATTTCTTGTGGATTTTGTAAATATCCTGTACCTCCTAAAACATATTTTTTATCAATATTTATGGTTACATCAAAATTACCCCAAACGCCATGAAATTCTCTTGCTATATAAGGGTGAGCATGCCAGCCTTCAAAATCATACTCTGCCATTTTTGGATACCATTGTGTCATCGACAATGCAATTCCTTCTTTATTGTTTCTTCCCGAGCGACGTATTTGTGTAGGAACCTGACCATTAAATTTCATTGAAAAAGTTACTTTTTCACCAGGTGCAATAGGTTTGTTTAATTTAACCTCGAGAACGGTACCAGAAGTTTGATAAGTAATAGGTTTTCCGTTTTGTGTTAAAGAAGAAACTTTAAGGTATCCTATTTCATCAGGTTTAAGTTTACTTATTCTATTTCCCACTCTAGGGTCTGGATCAGGAAAATTTAGAGACCTAATATCCATTTCACTCCCTGGTTGAAATGCATTAAAATACAAATGATAAAACACTTGATATAAGGTGTCCGGAGAATTATTAGAATAGATTAATTCTTGTGTTCCTTGATATTGAAAGTTTTCAACATTCATGTCTACTTTCATAGTATAGTCTACTTCTTGCTGCCAATACGAAGTATTGTTTTGTGCAACTATAGTATAGATTCCTATAAAAAAGATAAAAGCAATTTTTTTGAACATCATACTATACATTATTTAGACAATTTATCTGCCATAATAAAAGCATTATACAGATTCACCATTTTACCAGATTTAGATAAGTTTGAAAAACTCCCAACATTGGTTTGTTCTCCACCAATTACTACAGAAGCTTTTGTGTTTAATCCACTATCCATAAGAATTTGTTTTACTTGTGCTGCTTTTAAGGATGGGAAATATGATCTAATTAATGCAGCTACACCTGCAACAGCTGGAGCAGCCATAGAGGTTCCTTGTAAATATTCGTAAGAATTGTTAGGAGTAGTAGACCATATTTTAACTCCTGGAGCAAATGCATCTACATTGTTTTTTCCATAATTGGAAAAATCTGCCACAAGATTTGATCCGTACTCATAATTTAAAGCACCAATAGTAATAAAATTATCAGCTATTTCTGTAGTATTATCAATTTGATCATTAGGAAATACTGCTTTTTGATCTAAGTCTGTTCCCTCATTTCCAGCAGCATTAACAATAAGTACATCCTTTGATGCAGCATAACTAATTGCTTCTCTAACCCATTCTGGATGGGTACTATAATATTTACCAAAACTAGTATTAATGACTTTTGCACCATTATCAACAGCATATCGTAATGCAAGAGCTATATCTTTATCATATTCATCCCCATTGGGAACAGCTCTAATAGCCATTATTTCTACATTTTGAGCTATACCATTCATTCCTTTACCATTATTTCTTTCTGCGGCAATAATACCTGCAACATGGGTTCCGTGTTTTAAACCTTCTTTTTTAGGATCAGGACCCATTACATTATTGTTACCATATTTGGTATCTGTAATATCATCAACATTATCACCGACTACTGTTCTACCATCAAACTCTGAATTTAAATTATAACTCAGCTGTTCTGTAAAATGATCTACACCTTCTTTTATATTTTTTATAAAATCTGGTATTGTATCTTCAGAGTCCATGAATCCGAACATTTGTGCCAAAAAAGCTATGTGTTGTTGCATTTCAGGAGTTTTTGCTTCAGTTTTTAATAGCTCATCCCGAGTATAATCTTCTTTTCCCAGAGCATCAACAATGGCTTTATGAGAAGCTTCAGATTGCTGTAAAATTTGCTCATATTGCATTTTGTTTCCCAGATTTTCCTGATATTCTTTTTCGAATTCTGCTTTTGCTTCAATATAGTTTTGATATTCACCTCTATCAGCTTCTGCAACAGAAGCTAGGGTTTTACCAGTATATTTACCTTTAAACTTTTTCATGATTCTTACAAACTCGAGATTTTCATCTTCAGAATCGCCTAAGAAATTCCATCCGTGGACATCATCTACATAACCATTATTATCATCATCTTTTCCATTTCCCTTAATTTCTTTTGGATTAGTCCAAAGAACTCCATCTAAATCTTCATGTTCTATATCTACACCACTATCGATAACACCAACAATTATTTTCTGTCCTTTTTTATTCTGAATAAGCTCAGTATATGCTTTGTTTACGCTCATTCCCGGAATTGTATCTGATACCAAATCAAAAGAGTTCCAATTCTTCAATTGATTTTCAGTAAGATCTGTATTTTTTAAAGGAATAGAATCAATATTTTCTATAGGAACAGAAATAATAGAGGGGCTACCACAACTTGCAAGAATCATTGATGAAGCAATGGTAACAAAAACTTTATTTGATGATAAAATCATTTGATTTTTTCTTTTAATTAAATATTTCATAGCAGGTAAAAACTTCTTTAAGACGTACACCTTTTTCAGTATGTCGTACGGTTATTATTTCATTATGAGCATCATGCTCCAGGAATAAATACCAACCATTTGTTGCGGCATTTTCAAGAAATAGCTTCTTCTCATCTAAAGTCAACAATGGTCGAGTATCGTATCCCATCACATATGGTAGAGGTATATGACCGACTGTAGGCAAGAGATCTGCCATAAAAATAATCGTTTTACCTTTGTACTCTATATGTGGGATCATTTGCTTTTCAGTATGTCCATTAACAAATAGCACGCCAAAACCTAATTCTGAGTTTTTTTGAAACGCAGTATCTGTTCTGGTTATAAAGTTTAAATGACCACTTTCCTGAATTGGGATGATATTTTCTTTAAGGAATGATGCTTTTTCTCTGGGATTGGGTTGTACAGCCCATTGCCAGTGCTCTTCGTTACTCCATATTTTAGCATTTTTAAAGGCCAATTCATATCCTGTTCTAGCATTGTTCCATTGTACTACTCCACCACAATGATCAAAATGTAGATGGGTGATAAAGACATCAGTAATATCATCTCTATGAAATCCTTTTTCTTTTAGAGAAGCATCAAGATTATCATTTCCCCATAGAGAGTAGTGGCTAAAGAATTTTTTGGATTGCTTATCTCCCATTCCAGAATCAATAAGGATCAATCTTTCACCTTCTTCTATAAGCAAGCATCTTGCCGCAATATCTATTAGGTTATTTTTATCAGCAGGATTTGTTTTATTCCATAACACTTTTGGGACGACTCCAAACATGGCTCCTCCATCGAGTTTAAAATTCCCTGCTTTTATTGAGTATAAGTTCATAATTAACTAAAAATCTTTGCAAAATAGAAAAAAAGGTGAGGATCAGGATTTAATTTTTGGACTTTTTAACACTATTTCATTAGATTGGATGTTAGATATAACTTTTTCTAAACGAGTTCCATAATCCAGAAGTGCTTTTATCTCTTTTATACTTGCCAGACGTTCTTTTCTGATTACTAATAGGTAAAAACCATTACATTCTATATGATAGTATGGATTACTCTCAAAAAACAATACTAATTCATCTTTAAAAAATGACCTAATTTCCTTTGGGTGTTCTCCCAAAAGATAAAAACGCTTAGAAAAATCAGGATGCCCTTGTATGTTAATGTCTTTAAAACCAGCAAATTTATATACAAATTCTAATAAACCTTCTTTGTCAAGTGTAAATTTTGGAACTTCATTTTTTAAATTTATAGTTAAAACAGTTGTTCTCACAAGTGTTCTGGCAATAAATTCTCCTTCAGAAAACTCGATATCCGAAATTTTGAAAATAGATTGATTATCATAAATAGAATTATTTACATGATTAATTTTTTTGGTTTTAAAGAACACAAAATCTTGTACACTAGAAACATCTTTGTTTTTTTTAGGGTCATATTGCCATGAAAAATCAGATGCAATATGTTGTAAATCCACTTGTCTCTTGGTAAGATTTGATGTTGTTTCACTTTTAATTTTCTTAGAAAAAGGAATCAAACTTCTTACCGCAAGAGGGTGTTCTGAAGAAGTACCATGTATATCAAGTCCTGTAATTTCAAAAGAACCTCCTTTTCGTTTAAAAGTTTCTTGATACCCAAGTAAACTCTCTTGTACAGTATAATCTACAAAATCGCAAAGCGAAAAATCTATAATTGTATCTTGGGTCTCAGGAATAGTATCGAGTCTTCGTTTTAGCTGTGAGTAATTCATGAAATTTGAAAAATTCTTAACACTCACAAAATAATTACCGTGGATTTCTTCTTTAAACATAAGCACATTAGGTTTAAAAAGACTTCGAACAAAGAACATAACGCTCCTGTTCAAAATAAAATGTATAACGATGGTTGCCAGAATTCCTATTAGAATCCCGGTGATTAGGTTGGTGGTTATTGTTGCAATAATAGTGGCAAAGAAAATAAGAAGCTGTTCTTTACCTATTTTTGCGACGTCTTTCAAGTTTCTTGGGGCAGCGAGTTTATAACCGGTATAAACTAAAATTGCTGCTAATGCTGTAAGTGGGATTCTTCTAAGTTGATCCTGAAACAAGACAACAAATAGGATCAGAAAAATAGAATGAAAGAGATTTGAAGTTCTGTTTGTTCCACCATTATTTACATTGACAGAGCTTCTAGCAATTACTGTGACTACATTAAGTCCGCCTATAAAACCACTAACAATCGATGCAATACCTAATGCAGTGAGGTCTTTATTTACATTAGATCTTCTTTTTATTGGATCTAGCTTATCTACTGCTTTTATGCTCAATAATGATTCAATACTTGATATTAATGTAATGGCAAGCACTACGCTAATAAATTTTAAGTCAAAAAGCAAAGAAAAATCGGGAGAAGGAAAATTTGAAAAAACATCATCTGGCATCTGAACCAAAAGTGAAGAATCTATAGGATATGGTTGATTAGAAAAAAGCTCATAATAATAACTTAAACCAATAGCCAAAAGAACAATCCACATGGGCGCAGGAACTAATTGAAAATATTTGTTTCTGATTTTACCATAAAAAACCATAATAAGAAAGCTAATGATTCCAACCAATGCAGCAATTGCAACAGCATGATATTCTGGTTCGAATAGGACTAGAATGCTATTTGGAATATCGCTTAATAAAGAAATGGTATCGCCTTTAATGCTTGTGTTGGCAAGCATGACATGAAACTGCTTTGCAAAAATACTTATTCCTATGGCTGCCAGCATACCTTGTATAGCAGAGGAAGGAAAAAAATCACTTAAGACACCTAAGCGCAATTGTCCAATTATAATCATTAATGCACCAGAACAAATAATAGCAGCCAAAGTAAAAAGGTATCCCTGAAAAACATCACCATTTGCAAGAGTGGTAATTGCACCAAGTAAAACAACAACCAATCCATTTCCAGGTCCAGTTATGGTAACATTAGAGCCTCCAAAAAGACTAACAACAATTCCTCCTGCAATAGCTGCAATTATTCCAGAAATGGGAGGTGCTTCAGAAGCTAATGCAAGACCTAATCCCAAAGGAAGAGCAATTAATGAAACAACAAAACCGGAAAAGATATTTTTTGGCAACTGCGATATAAAACCAGATGTTGTAGTGTTTGTTTTTTCCATTTATCTCATTATTAAAACATCTGTAGGTAATTCTGATAAAATATGTTCGATATCATGAACAAAAATACGATCTAAAAATGCAGTTCTATCTGGAGCGTTCATAATTAATAAATCTGCAGCAACGACTTTGGCATAATGTCCAATAGAGTATCCTCTCTTTCCAAAGATAGATTGGGTTTTGATCAAAATACCATTTTTAAGATCTTTAGGAACATCATTAAGAATATGTTGCACTCTGATATCTTCTTTTTGTGCTAATTGTTCTTTTATAAGAGTATCTTTGAGTAAAGATTGATCATCTTCTACTACTATTTTTACTTCTTGATGCGAAATTTCTTCTACAATTGTGAGTTTTTGGGCGCTCAAATTTTGAGCAACTTCAAAAGAATCAATAATAGTTTGCTTTGTTTTTTTGTCCTTAAGACCATTTACCACAATATGATTACAAGGTCTCAAATCTTCTGATGGTTTTATAATTAGTAATACAGAACAATGGGCATTTCTAGTAATCTTTCGTGCAATCGATCCAATATAGAATTTAAGAAAATCCTCTCTGGGGATAGCTCCAAGCATAATAAGATTTGCTTTGTATTGTGCAGCAGTATCAATAATAACAGATACGGGATCACCTTGTTTCCATATAATAGTTACTTTTTCATCATCTTCAGAAAATCCCGAAATTAACTCTTTAATTCTTTCTTCTTTTTCTTGTGTTTTCTTTCCTACATGAACGATAATCAATTTTGAATCAAAAAAATCGACCATTCGCATTGCTTCAAAAATGTTGTTTTTCAGATTAGGAGAAAAGGCTACACCTATAAGGATAGTATTAAATTTATGGTTGAATAATTCGTTCAAGATTATGTTTAAATTTTATATTTTAAAACGGGGTAGAATATAGACTTAATTTTTGAAACTTGAAAATAGGATTTATTTCTACTATATTTTAAAAAAATTTATGATCTTTCTTGTCTATATTTGAGTAAATACAAATCATGTTAGAACTAGCAGGAATAATTATCTTAGGGATTTTGGCACAATGGGTGGCTTGGAAATTTAAAATTCCAGCAATTTTACCCTTAATTCTAATTGGACTTTTGGTAGGTCCATTTGCAACTCTATACACCAGTGATGGGGCAAAACTAATACAACCTATCTGGAATGGAAATCAAGGTCTTTTCCCTGGAGAAAGTTTATTTTATTTTGTATCTCTTGCTATAAGTATTATTCTTTTTGAAGGAGGACTTACCCTTAGAAGAAGCGAAATTTTTAATGTAGGTCCAGTGATTATAAAGTTAATTACTATTGCAGTGGTTGTTACATTTTTTGGAGCAGGATTGGCGGCACATTTCATTTTTGAGCTCTCATGGCCTATTTCATTCTTGTTTTCTTCATTAATTATTGTAACTGGCCCTACCGTAATAACTCCGATTTTAAGAAACATTCCTCTTAAGAAGGATGTATCTGCTGTACTAAAGTGGGAAGGAATTTTAATTGATCCGATAGGAGCATTAGTTGCCGTTTTAGTTTTTGAATTTATAAGAGTAGGAGGAGGCGAAGAGTTTACCTTTACGGCCTTAATAGAATTTGGTAAAATCGTATTGTTTGGTTTTACCTTTGGTTTTACTTTTGCGCATGGACTTGCTTTTTCGCTAAAAAGAAAGATTGTTCCTCATTATTTGTTAAATGTAGTTACTCTGGCTTCGGTATTGGGAGTATTTGTATTATCTGATGTTTTTGCTCACGAATCAGGACTGCTTTCTGTGGTAGTCATGGGGATGGTATTGGGAAACATTAACCTACCTCATATAAATGAAATTTTATATTTCAAAGAATCACTTAGTGTACTGTTAATTTCGATATTATTTATTCTTTTGGCAGCAAATATTAATATTGAAGATTTACAATTAATTTATAACTGGAAAGCGGGTTTACTTTTTATCATTGTCGTTTTTCTGGTTAGACCATTAGGAGTATTTCTAAGTTCGATAAATTCGGGACTCAAAACCAATGAAAAACTTTTTATTAGTTGGGTAGGTCCAAGAGGTATTGTTGCTGCGGGGATTGCTTCATTATTTGGGTTAAAATTGCATAAAGTAGGAGTGCCAGGAGCAGAGTATATTACCCCTTTGGTATTTATGATAGTACTTGGAACCGTTTTGCTTAATGCTACAACAGCACGTCTTTTTGCTAAACTGGTTGGGGTTTTTCTTAAAAAATCAGATGGAATTCTAATCATTGGAGCCTCCAAAGTTTCTAGGCTAATAGCAGTATATATCAAAAAGAATAACCGTCATGTAGTACTGGTGGATAGCAATAGAGATAACATAAAAAAAGCAAAAGATCTTGGTTTGGAAGCAGTTGAAGGAAATATTTATGGAGATCAACTTAAGGATAATATCGAATTAAATGATATAGGGTATCTTATGGCGCTTACAGGAAATAGTGATATTAATAAGTATGCAATAGATAAATTTAAAAACCAATTTGGGGAACATGGATCATTTAGATTAATAACATCAGAAGAGATGAGAGACCCCAAAAATAACCCTCAGGAAGGATTGTTTTCACATACAGATGATTATTATAAACTTATTGAGCTTGCCGAAAAATATCCTGGAATTCAGGAAATACAAATCAAAGATAAAGACCACTACAAGATCATTATAGAACTAACCAAAAAAGATCAAGAAATCATTCCTTTATTTATTAAAGATAACGTTAAAAATATTAGAATCATATCATCATACAGCGAGGAAATAGAAAGAGTAGAAGATGGTAGTTTTTTGGCATATATAGGAAAACCTATTGATATAGAGGTGATAAAATAATAGCCATATAACCAAATAATAATACTCTAATAAGCTGTTTTTCAAAATATGAAAGATGGGCTCTTAATAGATCACAATACATTGATGTTTTGTAGAATATGGTTTAATTTTCTTACTTTTGAAGTTACTTAACCTAAAAAGAAAGAAATACGATGAGAAAACTTATGTATGCTGTTGCATGTATCCTTGCCCTTGGATTTGCATCATGTGGCAGTGATGATGACATAGATTGTGTTCAAGCAAATATAGACCTATCAGAGGCTGCAGTAACATACGGTGAAAACCAAACATCTACAGATATCTGTAATGCCTATAGGACAGCGCTAGAAATAGTTTTGAATAATGGATGTTTTGCTGATGACGAAGAAAAAGAAGGTTTAGAACAAGAATTAAACCGAATAGGTGATTGTACTTTTTCAGGAAGAACATGTTTAAGTTGTTCTAATAGTGGAATAACACAAATGGTGTGTAGAGGAGACAATGGAAATGCGTTTATTATTAATCCTGACAAGGATATTGATGATAAGGACACAGGAATACCATATAGTAGATATGTAGAACTTTCTAATTGTATGTAATTCTTATTTACTAAATAGAAGAATTGAACAATAAACATAAAGAGACCTTTTTTTGGTCTCTTTTTTATATAGAAACTCAACTGGAATTTTTATAATTTCCTGCATAATTATCTTTTTCACTTATATCTGGTCTTTTTATTACTATGTAGCAGCGCTATGAAACTCAAAAAAATAGTTATCTGAGCAAAAAACCTCTATTTTTTTCAGTCAAATAAAAAAACTCAAAATGAGTTTATAATCATAAAATAACACAAAACATTTTATCGATTAAAGGCGATTTATTCGGTTAAAAAGCGTGATTTTATCACAAAAATTTGTTAATTAACATTCTTGATCTTATATTAGCCGTTGGTAATTTAATCTAAATATCAAATTATGAAAAAACTTATGTATGTTGCAGTTTGTATCCTTGCCCTAGGTCTAACTGCGTGTGGAAGTGATGATGATGGAGGAAATTGTAGAGAATGTAGTCTTATAGGAATTCCTATTTCTGTTTGTGATAATGGAGACGGTACGGTAACAGTATCAGGAGCAGGAGAATCAGAAAGTGTTACCTTGGATGAAGGAACAACTTTTGAAGAATATGCAGATGAGGTTTGTGCTGGAACGATTACTTTAGGGTTGTAGAACTTATAGAAAACATCAAAGAAAAAAGGGGATCAAAATGATCCCCTTTTTTCTTTGATGAGGTATATATAAACAGGAAAATGATCACTATACCCACCTGTATAAGAACCATTTGCAAAACTCCTAAAAGGATATCCTTTATACTTACCTTTTGAAGTAATTAAATATTCTGGATTAAATATACCTGCTTTATAATATCGATAGCTAGAATAGTCTGTGGATAAGAGACTCGAAGAAATAACAATTTGATCAAATAAATTCCATCGATCTCTCCAGGCTAGAGAACCCATCCCTTTTTTGGACATAGTATACATTGGGTTGTATACTTCTTTTAAAAACACCTCTTTTTTATGTTGTTTTGCCCCTAAAACCTTTTTAACACTTGCATTATTAGGATTATCATTAAGATCACCCATGGTAATGATTTTTGCATAGGGGTCAATAGCAAATAAAGAATCCATTATTTTTTTATTTAATGCTGCTGCTTTTTTTCTTTTGTATTGACTCCTGGCTTCTCCACCTCTTCTAGAGGGCCAATGATTTACAATAATATGAATTAGATCATTATCAAGATACCCGCTCACTAACAATTGATCCCTTGTGTATACTCGTTTATTGGTTTTTGTATCATAAAGTATGAGTTCATGAGTACTCGTGTTTTTAGGTTTAAATAATCCTTTTTGGTATAATAAAGCAACGTCTATTCCTCTTCGATCAGGAGAATCAAAATGTATAATACCATAATCTTTGGCTATCAGACAAGATTCGTTTGCAAGATCTTCCAGAACTTTTCTGTTCTCTATTTCGGCAACACCTAGAAGAACAGGAGAATTGTTTGTCAATGCTTTACCCAATTCAGAAATTGTAGTTGCCATATTTTTAACCTTCTGATTATAAATTTCATATGTCCAGTGATCCTTTCCTTTAGGAGTTCTATCATCATCAAAGGTTATAGGGTCATCTTCAGGGTCAAATAGGTTTTCCAGATTGTAAAATGCGATAGTATGGATTTTATATTCTCTCTTCTTCTGAGCAAATAGAAATGATGAAAAAAGAAAAATCAAAACAATAAATATATTTCTTTGAATCATAAGATGATTTTTATGGATTTATAAATCAATTACAAATATTGTTTTTTCCAGTTTCAAAAAATGAAACAGAGATACTTTATAATTGCAACTTATTAAGAAACATATACTTTATGAAGCATCATTTTTTGAACTTAAAATATATATTGGTGATTTTCTTTTGTAGCATTTGTATTTCATATGCTCAGAATACTAGTGTAAAAGGAAAAATAATAGATAGAATTACTGGACAAAATCTGGATGAGGTTGCTCTACAGATTGACAGTTTTGGGGTTTCTACGATTACAAATACTAATGGAGAATTTAATTTTCAAAACAGTATTCTTCCTTTAGGAGAGCAAATACTTGTGATATCAAAGCAAGGTTTTGTAACCAAGCGTTTTCCAATTATTATTAATGAAAATACCATTCTTGATCTTGGTGATATAGATTTACAATATGATTTTAGTAATGAAGAGCAACAGATAGGAACGATCAGTCTTTCAGAGAATGAATTGGATGAAAATAATGACATCTCTTTTAATGCAGTAGCACTACTTCAATCTACCAGAGATGTATTCCTTAATGCGGCTGCTTTTGATTTTAGTTCGACATTTTTTCGCCCAAGAGGCTTAGGAAGTGAGAATGGCAAAGTTTTGATCAATGGCATAGAAATGAATAAGATGTTTAATGGAAGACCACAGTGGGGTAACTGGGGAGGACTAAATGATGTACAACGTAATCGGGAGTTTTCTTCAGGAATTTCAGAAAATGACTATGCTTTTGGAGGTCTTTCAGGAACATCTAATATTATTATGCGTGCTTCCAAATATCGCAAGGGAGGAAGAATCTCTTATGCTTCTTCTAATCGAACATATCTGGGAAGGGTCATGGGAACGTATAATTCTGGTGTCACATCAAGAGGATGGGCTTTTTCTGTATCTCTGGCCAGAAGATATGGTAATGAAGGTTTTGTTGATGGCACATTATATGATGCAAATTCATTCTTTATTTCAATCGAAAAAAAACTAGGAAAAACACATAGTCTAAACCTAGCAGGGTTTTACACACCAAATCGCAGAGGGAGATCAACTGCAATTACAGAAGAAGTGTTTCATCTAAAAGGAAATACATATAATCCTAATTGGGGATATCAGGATAAGAAATTAAGAAACTCCAGAGAAAGGAAAATTGAAGAACCCATTGTTATGCTTAACCATTATTGGAACATCACTCCAAATACCTTAATAAATACAAATGTAGCATTTCAAAAAGGTAGTATAGGAAACAGTAGAATCGATAATGGAGGTAGTGATTTAGTATTAGGTCCAAACAGACAACAAA
Source organism: uncultured Aquimarina sp. (assembly GCA_947498785.1). Lineage (GTDB taxonomy): Bacteria > Bacteroidota > Bacteroidia > Flavobacteriales > Flavobacteriaceae > Aquimarina. The sequence continues at coordinate 28,582 of CANMLS010000008.1, forward strand.
CCTATATTGGAGGAGGAAGAAGTGCAGATACTAATCCAGTGCATCCAGACAATTTACCAAGTTCTTTTTTGAAAAACCCTAATCCTAGTCCATTGGATTATCAAAATGCTTTTTTAGCACAGCAAAACTTGATTGATAAAGGACAGTTACTTTGGGATGATTTAGTTCGAACCAATCAACAAAATGCAAAAGAAGGAAGTAATGCTACGTATATTTTATATGAGGATAGAACCGATGACACACAATTAAGCAGCAATGTGATTGTAAACAGTAAACTCAGTTCAAATATCACTTTTAATACTACAGTTAATTACAGAAGTTTAAAAAGTCAAAACTTTGCTGAGGTAACTGATCTTTTAGGCGGAACAGGGTTTTTGGATATAGATGTATTTGCGTTGTCTACAAGCGGATTAACTTCTCAGGAATTAGTAAATAGAGCTCAAAGTGATTTACGTAACCCCAATCGTATTGTTAGGGTTGGTGATCGTTATGATTATAATTATGAGATTGACGCCTCAGTACTTGATGGTTTTATCCAAGGGCAATTTAAGTTTAATATGATAGATTTCTTTTTAGGAGGTACGGTTTCAAAGACATCTTATCAAAGAAATGGGATATTTGAAAATGGATATTTCCCAGGAAGTGCATCTTTTGGAAAAAGTGAACCCATAGATTTTACGAATTATGGAATAAAAGGAGGAGGAACTTTTTCTATCAATGGACATAATTTCATTACGCTTCAGGGGGCATATTTTAATAAAGCACCTACAATTCGTAATGCATTCGCGAATGCAAGACAAAATAATAATACCATAGCAGCATTGATTGGAGGAACTCAGGAAAGTGAAAAAATTCAATCTGCAGATGCAAGTTATGTACTTCGTTCTCCAAAAATCAAAGCCAAACTAACAGGATATTATACTAGTGTAGAGGATGCAACTAATATTTCCTTCTTTTTTACTGAAGCCATATCTGGATCTAATGTTGGCTTTGTGCAAGAAATTCTAACTAATATTGATAAACGTCATATAGGAGGTGAGTTGGGGATCGAATACCAAATCACACCTTCAATAAAACTTAAAGGTGCGGCTGCATTAGGAAGCTATACATACGCTAATAATCCCGATTTGATATTAACCAGTACGAGTGATGCATTTTTGGAGGTTCAAGGAACACGGGATTTTGGAAAATCTTTTTTAGAAGGATATCATATTGCAGGAGGACCTCAGCGAGCAGCTCAATTAGGTTTTGAATATCGTGATCCTGATTTTTGGTGGTTTGGAGCGACAACAAACTATTTTTCTAATGCATATATCAACATTAGCCCTTTTGCAAGAACTACAAATTTTTATCAAGATACAGATGGTTTTCCATTCAGTGATTATGATGAAAACGTTGCTAAAACCCTCTTAGAACAAGAGCGATTCGAGGATTACTTTCTGGTAAATGTGATGGGAGGTAAATCCTGGAGAATCAAGAAATATTATGTTGGCTTTTTTGCTTCAATTAATAATGTTTTGAATCAAGAGTATAGAACAGGAGGTTTTGAGCAAGCTAGGAATGCAAATTATCGATTAGCATTAGAAGAGTCACAGCGTGATACACCTGTTTTTGGATCTAAATACTTTTATGGATACGGAACCTCGTACTACTTAAATATCTATGTAAGATTTTAAAACCAGACCTCACAGGTCTTTAAGACCTGTGAGGTCTAAAAAAGACTAATAATGAAATACGAACCGCTAGTAACAGATACATATTTTCATATTTATAATAGAGGAAGTAATAAAGAAGATATTTTTAAAGAACACCGTAATTATAGATACTTTTTAAGTTTATTAAGGAAACACTGTGTTAGTGTGTGTGAGGTATATGCCTATTGCTTACTAAAAAACCACTTCCACTTGATTGTTAAAACCAATTTAGATATTGAGGAAAAATTAATTTCTCAGGGTTTTTCAAATATGTTTAACGCCTATTCTAAAGCAATCAATAGATCATACGATAGAAGTGGAAGTTTATTTAAAGACCGGTTTTCAAGAAAAAGAATAGAAAATGAAGAGTACCTCAAACAGCTTATTATCTATACACATTTAAACCCGGAACATCATAAAATGATTTCAGATTTTAGAGAATATCCATTCTCTTCTTATCAAAGCTTTTTGTCTTCTAAAAACTCTGAGCTTAGTAGAGAGTTTGTCCTTTCTTTATTTGATGGTAGAGCTAATTTTGAATATGCACATGAGTATAAAAAAATAAAAATTGAAGAAACATATACTTTAGAATAAATCAGACCTCACAGGTCTTTAAGACCTGTGAGGTCTATTCTTATAATTGAGTAAATAATAATCTTTTTGTATTAATAAAACCATCTAAAATGAATATAATCAACATAAAGAAAATTTTTATCATTCTTGTTGCTACCTGTATTTTTACAAATTGCACATTAGAAGAAGATTTTAAAACCCCTGAATTAATAGTTAATGAATCTCAAATTGAAGGCACAATAATTACCATTGATGCAATACTTGGAATTCTCGGTCAGGAATTAGAAAAAGAAGGAGAAAAAGCTAAGGTCGTTTTTGAAAACACCGACAATGTAATAGAAGGTTATGTGGTATCAAGTGATAAAGCCAGTAATTTTTTTAAAGAATTAATACTTCAAGATACACATACGAATCCATCTTTTGGTGTGCGGGTATTAATTGATGATAATCCATTATTTACAACCTATGAATTTGGTCGTAAAGTTTATATTAAATTAGATGGATTATCTCTGGGAATCAAAAATGGAATCCCAACTCTAGGAATTTCAGAAGGGAATGATATCAGTGCGATTCCGTCATTTTCTATTGGCGAAATAGTTATAAGGTCTACAGAAATTGTTACAATTACACCCTTAGAAATTACCTTAGAAGATTTTACAGATAAATTACTTAACCTGTATATTAAAATTAATAATATTCAGTTTAACAAAAATCTCGTTCTAGAAGATAATGCCTTTACTTTCGCAGCAGAAACTAATGACAAATTTGATGGGGAGCGTATTGTAGAAAGTTGCATAACAGGAAGAACAACGGTATTAAGCACTAGTACATTTTCAGATTTTAAAGGCCTTACATTACCATCTGGTCAAGGAAGTTTCGAGGGAATTTTAACCAAGAACTTTTTAGGAAATAGGTATAATCTAGTACTTAACAATCCAACGGGATTAGTTTTTGATAATGAAATGCGGTGCGACCCAGTAGTTTTAGAATGTACAATTGATTCAGAGGGAACAGTCACCTTATTTGAGGAGGATTTTACAGATCTTAAAATTAAAGACTTGATAAATTCTGGATGGAGTAATATCAATATAAATAACGGAAAGTTGGATTATGAAATAGGAGATTTTGATAACAATCAATATGCCCAGATAACCGGATTTAGATCCAAAGAAAGTCTATACGAAGTATGGCTAATTACACCAGAGGTTGACCTAGACACATCAACAAGCGAAATCTTAAATTTTGATATACAAGCGGGATATGATAATGGTAACATTATGGAGGTTTTTGTTACTAATAACTTTACAGGGGATCCTGCAACCGCAACATGGACAAAACTCAACGCAACAGTGCCGAGAGGTCCTCTAAATGCTTTTGGAAACTTTGGACCAGCTGGTCCGATAAGTCTGTCTTGTGTTGAGGGTGTAGCTAGAATAGGTTTTAGATATATAGGAGGAGACCCAAGAGCTACAACCCGATATCATATTGATAATATTAAGATTACGAGCAAATAAAACATATTTTTGTTCTTTCATGTTTAGTAATATGAGATGAATAACCAATCTGTGTTTCTGCAATAATGTTTTGTTTTATAGGTTTACTTGATTTCATTTTAGGGTATAAAAAACCAGCCACATCTCTGCAAGAGGTTCTTATCTTAGAGATTATTATGGGGTAGGACTACGTTTGTTCAAATTTTTTTTGTCTTTGTCTAAAATTTTAAGGTTAAGGATTAAACATTTACTATCCGAGGTGAATCGTTTAACTCAAAAGACGAATTCACGCGTCTTTTTGACGAAGTGTTTAACTCTCAAAGCCGAATTTTTAACTACTAACCTTGAAATTTCAGCTTCGGGAGTTAAAATTTTAAGGGTGAGCGTTGAATTTTTAACCTCAAAGGTTGAAAATTCAACCTCTTGAGTTAAACCAAGCGTCTTTTTGATCAATCAGAAGGTCTTTTTGAATAAAAAAACCCTGCGAAAAAGCTTCGCAGGGTTACTATTTTCTATTTCGTCAGTTTTTAAAAGACGAAATCAATCATTCTTTAATAATCTTTTTGGTTAGAGTAAGAGTTCCATTTACATTTGAAGCTCGCACTATATAAAATCCTTTAGGATAACCACTCATATCTATAGATACTTTAGACTGTCCATTGTTAAATTTAACCGCTTGATTATATATCGTTTTACCGGTTACATCTGTAATCATAATATCTACATTTCCTTTGATAAACGTACTGAATTCTATAGATAATTGATCCAGAACAGGATTAGGAGACACAGATACTTCTGCTTCTTCTATACCAAATTCTTCGTTAAACATCTCACTCTCCATAGCTGTTGGGTTATCGGCATAAGCATCTGTATTTTTACCAATAATACGTTCTCCGTTTTCAAGACATACTATTGCATCTAGATCATATCCATCTGCAAACCAAGGAAAAATAGCTCGATTACTAGTGTCTACAACTTTAATAAATTTGGCAGATGGTAAATTACCTGTAGCAAGATCAAATTCTCCATCCTGACAAGTAGTTCCTAAAGAAACAAAGTTAACACCATCTTGCGAAGCAAAGACTTCTGCAGACTCTGGATAGTAGTTACAAGAAATATTATCAAAGAGCCCCGTAGATTCAAATACAGCAAATTCATTGGTGTCTTTGTTATCAAAAATTTCATTGTTTAATTCTATAGTGATAGATCCACCAAATCCTAAGCTTACAAAATTAATAAGCCTTCGCTCTCTTGGATTTCCTAAAGCACGTTTGGGTCTACTTCTAAAATAAGAGATTCTTCTTCCATCTTTTCTTGATCCTTGATCAAACGCTACAACCGATCCGCCAACACATTCATTGTCTACAAATTCTGGCTCTAGTAAGAATCGTGCAGAAACAGGTAAATGGTCTGAAGTAGTAAACGCATAATCATTATCATATACATCATAATGAACAGTTACAGAGTTTTCTATATAAGCATCATCAAGCTCATTGGTTATAGCAATATGATCAATCATATTATCTCTTGAAATAAAAGAACGGAACCCAGCTTCGCTTAATGCAGAAGAGACAATGGTATAATTAGTAGTATCATCTACATATTCCTGAAAACTAGAAATAGTGGATGAAATATCTGCTACGGTTTCATCTACGTCGTCATTATAATCCCCTAGAAGAATAACTTTATTATTAGCAAAATTGGCATCCAATGAATCTTTTAACACTTCGACATCATACTTACGCATATCATATCTATTTTGCGGATCTCTACTATTATTTGCTCTGGCGTGTAATGCTATTAAATCGATACGCTCTGTTGCTCCATTAATAGTAACATCTGCTGTCATTAAGAACGGCAATCTTCCGCTTGCATAAAAACGCGATGTTTCATCTGGATAATTGACCAAAGCAGAGTCATCTCCACCATTATATAATGGATGAATAGAAGTAAACATTGCTCTGGTTTTTACTACAGAAACAGTTTCTGTATTATAAATAAATCCAACTTTTTGTGATACTCTACCAGAGCCAGGGCCAGAAACGGCATCAGACAGGATATAATCATAACCAGGTAGTTGTGCTACCAATTCACCAAATAAAGCATCATCTGCAATCTCTTCTACTGCGTATACATCAGCATTTAATTTTCTTAACACTGTAGCAGTACTATCTCTTTGGATGGCGTCAGACATTGGATTTTGACCTACTGGTGAGTTATTTTCATCACCGAACCACTCTATATTCCAAGTTACAACATCAAAAGTGTCTTCTTTTGGGAAACCTACTGTATCTCCTGGTGGAATAAATTCTAATGCACAAGGAATGTCAGATTCTTGTCTTGGTAACAATTGGAAGAATTCTCTAAAACGTCCTACTACTCCTGTGATTTCTGAACAAGTAGCAGGCTGTGCTTTTCCTACAACCGAAGCGACATCATTATCGATACGTAATTCTCCGTTTCCACTAGCATCGGTAAGCGTGAAGTTAGAGTTTCCAAATAAAAGATCACCTGGATTTGGAAAGGTTGTGTTAAGAATACGAACAAGTTCACCTGGATGATCTGCAAGTTCTGTAAGCGTAATATCTAAAGGGGTAATAGGATTCTGCGGAAGACCATTATTTACTACTTCTGCTACAGAACCAATCTGAATCTGATCATTAAAAACAGCTCTGACCCCTGTCACTGTAACAGAATCTCCAACCTTTATGGTTGCATCAGCTTGTACCAGATCTCCAAAAACGGCAATACCACCTGTAGTATCTTGTATAAATGCAGGACCATTAAAACTATCGGTAACTGTTAATACTCCTGCAATAGTTACAGGAGTGCCTTCTGCCAGTGCTCTGGCTTCAGCAATAGTTACAGGCTCACCTGGTGTTACAATGATACCATCATTATCAGTACCAGGAGTAGGAGCTTTTGCTACATAAGAATCTGTATTACGAGCACCTCCTTGTCCGTTAGGCACTCGCTGTAATGATTCACCGTCTTTACTTCCATTTGCGTTCTCATTTACTTGTGGTTGATCTGCATTTAGTAATACTAACAACTCTGCATCATCAGTATCATCAGTATCATATACAATGGCATCGATGATATTTTCAGTGGTAACTGCTGTTCCGTTAGGAAAGCTGGTAGCATCACCAAAATATAGGACTACAGCATCAGCACCGTTTTGGAAAGAATTTCCTGGTACTACTAGTCCAACATTAGTAACATCTGCATTCCCAATTACAAAATATCCTTCGGGATTCGTAGAGAATCCATCCAGATCGATAGCATTATAACTTGTATTGTTACTTCCATTATAATTTACCAATACATACCCATCTAGAGAAGTATTTCCTGTTCCACCATCATATAACTCTACAAACTCTAATGCATCCGACCCTTGAGTATCTGCATCTAATTCGTTAATAATAAGATTAACAATTTCTGTCGCATTGGTATTAGCTGCTCCAGGAGTAGGAATAGCTTGTGTATACGATGAGGTATTTCTTAATCCTCCTGATCCATTAGGAAAACGTTGTAAAGATTGAAAATTTTTATCACCTTTTTCATCTTCATTTACCTGAGGCTCTCCAGCATTTAATAATACTAATAACTCTGTGTCATCAGTATCATTAGTGTCATATACAATAGCATCAATCAAATTTTCTGTAGCAACAGCACTTCCGTTAGGAAAATTAGTAGCTTCTGTCTTATATAGTGCTACAGCATCAGCTCCATTTTGTAATCCATTACCAGGAAATGTAATATTTACATTGGTAACATCAGCATTTCCGATAACAAAATATCCATTAGCATTGGTTGTAAAACCAGTTAGGTCATACGTCGCATAGCTTTGATTGTTAGAACCATTAAAGAATACTAATATATGCCCATCCAAAGAAGTATTCCCTACTCCACCATCAAATAATTCTACAAATTCTAGGACATCAGATCCATCTGTATCTGCATCAATTTCGTTGATTACTAGTATGGTTGGATCAACACTGTCAATAACAACATTTTCGCGATTAGGTGTATTAACCGCTTCTCCTGGTTCTGCAATAACCGTGGGAAAGCTCGGTAATCCACTTCCATCAAAATCATTTCTTGTCCATTCAGTTACAACATCGGTATCCTGACCATTAGGAAATCTTGAAGCTCCGCCAACAGTAAATGAGATTCCATCAAAAGATTGTAATAAGGTAACGGTAGCATAATTAAGATCTGATGCCCCACCGTCATTAACTCCAATATCGTCTATACGTTCACTCCAAGGTGTAACATCCAGAAGACCATCATCATTGGTATCAAGATCTTGCCCCAGACTTCCTGTGAAGTTCTTTACCAGAAATAGAGCTACAGTACCATTTTCATAGGTATTACCAGCAAAGGGAGTAGTAAAATATCCATTAACATCGGTAGTTCCCAGTTGTATTACCTCATCTATAGTTCCAGAGGCATTACTATCTCCTTCAATTTCTAGTATCCAATATTCGCTTAGATCTGTCTCTGGTCCAGCCAATATTTCTACAAACTCGTCGGTGTCTGATCCTGTATGATTAAATAGAAACTCGTTAATTATAGGAGCGATAACAGCTGTTCCAAAAGTTTGATTTGTATTTACTGCTCCATAGGTGTTTGCAGATGTAGTTTCCCAAGTAAACTCTGATGCTAAGGTGCCAGCTCCAGATAATTGTAAAGAAGCACCTATACTTGTACTACTAGATTCTGATACTCCAATATCTGTACTTGTCATCCCAGATGCAGGACCATCTACTGCGGTTATAACACCTTCATAACTTAGAAACTGAATTACAGTATTATTATTATCTACCAAAGCGATCCCATCGGGAGCACCATTTTGCAACCCATTGGTCGGAAACATTTCAACTAAGGTTCCAAAACCATTTTGTTGGTCAGAAAGCACTCCAGAAATTGATATAGTATTGTATACGCTACTATTTGATCCGTTATACAAAACAATGCTCCAACCAGAAAGGTCTGTTCCTGCAATCCCTGCAATTTCGATTGCTTCTTCTACGTCTGTACTTGCATTATCATAGTGAATTTCATTGATAAATACAGATTGTGTAAATCCATTCTGAATTCCTAGAAAACAGGAGATAACAAATGGAATTAAAAGTAATTTTAATTTCATGACTAAATTATTTGTTTGTGTGATTTTTTGCATTACGCAAGGTATGGCATTAGATCGATTTGATCATTCCCGCTATGTTAAAAAAACTTTAACAAGCATAAACTTCTTTGAAGTCTGGAGGTTCAAATAATGAGCAAAAAAAGATGCTTTAAAAGGGGTAAAACAACCCCGTTAAAATAGGATTATTTACCCTTTACATTTGATGGTCAATATTTTATATTTAAACGATCAATGTTGATATGAAGTATAGATGTCGTGTTAGGGAACATACTTGGTACTAATTCATATCTGGGAAATTATATGAATTAAATACTTAAAACAAAATGAAAAAGCGAGGGGGATTAAAAAAAATGGTATGGGTTGCTTTAAGTGCTTTGCTTATTGCGTCATGTGAACAACCAGATGGGGTTACAGAGTTTATAAATACAAATGAACGAGCAGGTTTTATGAGTACAACAGGAAACAGTGATAAAATTATAGATGAAGCTGGATTAGAAACGATAGACCCTGTATTACATATGAAATTTGATGGAGATTTAACAGAAGAACAAGCATCTACAAAATTTAATGAGGCTGTAGCACTTTATTTAGCTAATAATAAAAGTGATAACAGAGATATTGAAAAAGAATGGTTATATAGAATATGGAATTATACTGGGATGAAAAAAGATAATGATACCGATGGTAAAGTGAAAGTACATGTAGGTTTTAACACCAATAAAGGAGAATACTACGATATCAATGTAATTTTGGATAACTCTGGAGATGATCGAGAAGGTGGATGGGATTATTACCTAATAAAAACCAATTTTTCTAAAGAGGATGTAGTATGGGTCGAATTAAGAAATGCCTTTGTTCAATTACAGGGCACAGATGGATGGTACTTAAAAAGGTGTTATTTGGTAATATTGGATTCAGATCAGGAGCAACCAGCTATAGGAACTTCGGCGATAGTTTCAGAGTCTGAAGTTTGGTTAGATAATACTTGTAATCTTTGTTGGGATACTTTTTCTACGGGAAATATTGGTGAAGGGAGATTAAATTTTTAAAGATGTATTTAGACATGTTATGGTTTAATCTCTTGAGGCTTGCCTCAAAAACTAAATGCCTTTTTGGAAGCATACCTCATATCTTGCTTCGAGGCTGTTGATTTATATGGATTGAATTTTTAAAATAAAATATAGATACAGTTTTATAGTTGTATAAGGTATAGGATATTTTATTGTAACCTATGAGGAGATGAACTCACTTTTAAAACCTTAACTATGAAACTTAAATCTTTAATTCTTATAGTATATGTATTATGCTATGTAAATTGTGTTGCACAATGTAATGATAGTATAAAATCTGGAGAAGCTACTTTTTATGGAGGTGTTGCAGGGAGCGAAGGAGGAAATTGCTCATTACCCGTAGCTGTAGATGGTTTTATGCATTGTGCATTAAACAATACAGATTATGATGGGAGTAATGCTTGTGGAGCTTGTCTCGAGGTAACAGGTTATCTTGGCAAAACTATTGTAAAGGTAGTAGATCGTTGTCCAGAATGTAAACCAGGTGATGTAGATTTAACACAACAAGCATTTTCTAAGGTTGCAAATCCAATAGATGGGCGAGTACCTATTACCTGGAAATTCGTTCCATGCCCATTAGCCGCAAATAAGACGATAAAAGTTAATTTTAAATCAGGTTCTACAAAATACTGGACTGCAATACAATTTCGCGACCTCAAACATGCAGTATCAAAAATGGAATATCTTAAAAACAATCAATGGGTTGATGTAGAGCGAAAGCTATTTAACTTTTTTATAGAACCTGCTGGTATCCAATCTCCAATGCAACTACGAATCACTTCGGCAGTGGGAGAAGAGCTAATATTGAATAATATTGTGATCAACACAAATGCAGATCTTGATACCAAAATGCAATTTAGCACACCACCAAATTGTAATGAAGATCCAACACAAGAACCAATAGCTTCATTTACAGCAATACCAGATACAGTAGTTGCGCCTCTTAAGGTGTTTTTTGATGCTTCTGCTTCTTCAGGCGCAAATGATGAGTTAGCTTATACTTGGGATTTTGGAGACAGAAATACTGGAACAGGAGTAATTGTAGATCATCAATATGCAACCGAAGGGACATATACTGTAACATTAACAGTAAATGATGGAAGCACAACTGTAACAAAGACAGAAATAATTAATTTAAGTATTGATAAAGGTGTATTAGCATTGATGGGTTTACATGTAGAAACATATAATAACCCGGTTAAGGATAAATTGATTATTAGAGGAGGAGTTATATCCAAAGGCACTACTATATAGTGTAATAAACCTTTCTGGAATAGTATTGAAAACGATCCAAATTCAATCTGATTCAAAAGAGATTGAATTCGATACAGTTAATCTTAAGTCTGGAGTGTATTTTGTTAAAATTAATTATGAGCAAAGAGAGAAAACACTCAGAATCATCAAGAACTAACCTTAAAAATATTTCATTTTCAATCAATTCAAGATAAATTCTATATAAAAACACCTTGATCAATACTGATCAAGGTGTTTTCTTAAAACAATTTGATTATTATAATTAAAGAGAATATCTAATTATTCACTATAACAGTCTTCCAGTATGTCGCATAATGTGTACCTGTTTTTTTGTTATACATCTGATATCCTATTCTCCACTTAGTTGTATTATAATTTCCTCGTTTTGGAAATTTTATAGTTACAGTACTATACGGGACTTTAAATGTATCGATATGACGCCATTCGACATCTGGTATGTCAGGATTATATGCTTGTAAATGAATCTTAAACTTTCTTTTATTGCTTGCAACAGTATTCTGTTGTGCTTGTGATAAAATTACACTATATGTAGCATTTTGATAGGCATCGACGTTTGATGGTCCATATATTCCATGGGGCCACGCAATTCCTAGTATTGTTTCTACTTTTGCATTCTCTACAATTTCGACTTCGTTTTTTTCTAATGCCAATGTTTCATCGGCTTCAGAAATGTCTGATTTACTGCAGGAAAAGATTAGAAATCCTACACATAAAAAAACTAGTTTTTTTAAATTTTGTGTTTTCATATTTAATAAGTATTGGTTTATTCTGTAAAGATATTTTAAGACTAAAATCAAAAAGTCCGAATAGTTTGAATTTCAAACTATTCGGACTTTTTTTGGGTCTTTTACCTGTTTTTAGAAGGGGTAAAATCCCCTCTTTTATAATTTTAATTGAGCCTTAGTTTTATGTATACAGGAAAATGATCACTATAGCCACCTTTATATTTTCGTCCAACATAGGTTCTAAAAGGGTTTCCTTTGTATCGCCCTTTATAGATTTTTAGAAAATCATCATCAAATATGGCTGCATCAGAGAAACTGTGTTTTTCTTTTTCATATTTATGGAAATTATGACTGAAGATAATTTGATCAAAAAGGTTCCATTGACTCCTATAATTGGTACTACCGCTATATCGAGTAAGAAGTCGCTCCATAGGGTTAAAAAGATCATGTTGCACCAAGTGTTTTTTTACACTTACGCTAGAGGGATCATCATTAAAATCTCCCATAACAATAATCTTTGCATTGGGATCTTTTGCAGTTATTTGATCAATAATCTCACGATTTCTTTCTGCTGCAGCAATTCGTTTGTAAGCAGTAGTTTCGGCACCATCTCTTCGGGAAGGCCAATGATTGATTAAAAGATGAATCTCTTCATTATTTAAATTTCCTGTGATCCATAAAATATCCCGAGTATAATCTCTCATTCCATTTTCATTGTCTACCAAAACCTGAACACTTTCAGAATTAGTGACTTCAAAATATTGTTTTTGATATAGTAATCCAACATCAATACCTCGTTCATCAGGAGAGTCATAATGAACGATACCATAATTTTTTTGTTTTAAATGTTTGGAATTAACCAGATCTTCGAGAACACCTTTATTTTCAACTTCGGCTACTCCAACGAGAACAGGAGCTTTTCTTGTTTTTGAAAATCCGATGTTCGAAATAGCAGTTCCAAGCTTAAATATTTTTTTTTCATATCGACTGCGATTCCAATTTTTTTCAGAATCAGGTAAGAAATCTTCATCTAGGGTATGTGGATCATCTTTGGTATCAAATAAGTTTTCTAGATTATAAAATGCTACAGTGTAATGATTTGTTGTTTTTTTGCTGAAATAATATGTATTAGACATAGGATTTAATTTTCTAAGAAACCTTTTGGATTGTAGACTTCTGAGTATATTATTATTGTACTTTTGTACACTTGATTAAAAGCACAATATAATAAATTAAGATATAGAAGATAAGGTAGCTAATGTTAGAACGGAAAGAAATAGCATACGAAAAAACAGTTTTAATAGGAATTGTAACCCAAAACCAGAACGAGGACAAACTAGAAGAGTTTTTGGATGAATTAGAATTTCTTACCTATACTGCAGGTGGAGAAGTGGTAAAACGATTTACCCAAAAGATGGATATGCCTAATTCTAAAACCTTTATTGGGAGTGGTAAAATGGAAGAAGTAAGGGCCTATGTTGAGCAACATGAAATTGGAACTGTGGTTTTTGATGATGAATTATCACCAGGCCAGTTGCGTAATATAGAGCGAATTCTGAAAGCCAAAATCATTGATCGAACAAATTTGATTCTTGATATTTTTGCACAACGTGCGCAAACAAGTTATGCAAGAACACAAGTAGAACTAGCACAATATCAATATTTACTACCCAGACTTACGGGTTTATGGACTCACTTAGAGAGACAACGAGGGGGGATAGGAATGCGCGGTCCTGGAGAAACAGAAATAGAAACTGACCGAAGGATCGTTAGAGATAGAATCTCTTTGCTTAAAAAGAAACTGGTGACCATAGATAAACAGATGGCTACGCAAAGAGGAAATCGAGGTAAACTGGTTCGAGTTGCATTGGTGGGATATACCAACGTTGGTAAATCTACTTTGATGAATGTTATTGCAAAAAGTAAAGTATTTGCAGAAAACAAACTTTTTGCTACACTGGATACTACGGTTAGAAAAGTAGTTATCGGAAACCTTCCATTTTTACTTAGTGATACCGTAGGATTTATAAGAAAACTACCAACACAACTTGTAGAAAGTTTCAAGAGTACGCTGGATGAGGTAAGAGAAGCCGATTTATTGCTTCATGTGGTAGATATCTCTCATCCTCAATTTGAGGATCATATAGAATCTGTGAATAAGATACTTGGTGAAATTGATTGTAGAGATAAAACCACTATTATGGTTTTTAATAAAATTGATTCGTATCAACACGAAACGATAGATGAAGATGATCTGACCACAGAAAGAACCAAGGCACATTATACTTTAGAAGAGTGGGAACAAACATGGATGGGTAGAATTGGCGATAAAGCCTTATTTATTTCTGCGATACATAAAGAAAATATAGATGATTTTAGAAATCGGGTATATAAAGAAGTAAGAGATATTCATGTCACACGTTTCCCATATAACAATTTTTTATATCCAGAGATTATAGAAGAATAAGTTTAAAATTCATATTTAAGACCTAATCCTATTACCTCTCGAATCTGAAATCCACTGGCAGCATTATCATCATAAATGGATTGAAAGACAAAACTTCCAGTAATATACTTATTAACTTGTAAATTAATGTTTAAGGTGTAATCCAAATCAATATTTTCTGGATCTTCTATATAATTAGAGTAGAGGTTTAGAAGCTGTTCCATAGTTACATTTTTCAACACTTCGAATTTGACATAAGCGGCAAAAGAACCACCAAACTCAAAACGAGAACTTTCTCCTGCATCCACACCAAAGTAATCTCCGTCTTCATACCCTTCGATATTAGTAAATTCTTTATCGACAAATATCATACGAGATGTTACAGGAGCAATATTTATATTTAGATTATCGCTTTTTTTCCATAAAATACCAGGACCAGCCTGTATAAATGCGGGAGAAAAGAAATGAGTTTCTTCGTTACGAATAGTTTCATCGGTATCAGGATCTTTGGTAAATTCGTATCCTTTAGCAAATTGCGATCTAAAGTTTACAAAAAATGAATAATTCCAAAAACCCTCACCAATTCTTTGCCCTAACCTTGAGTTAATTTCTATCCTGTCATTTGTTTTTCGAGGAAAATCCTCTTCCTTTAAAAAAGTAAGGCCATAATCTGCGATGATCTTATTATCCCAGGTTAAACTGTTTCTCTTATAATTAAATTCATAATTCAAAGCAACATTTCCCGCAACATTAGATGTCCCTCCTCCTTGCCAATCAAAGTTAAAAGCAGATTGATTAAAAAGTAAAGAGAAGTTCGCCATATTTTTCCATCCAATATGTTCTTCTTTTGATTTTTTAGGCGTAATTTCTTTCAGTTTTTGTTTTAAAACAATGGTATTCAGTTCGTTTGTAGTATTTTTTAAAATGCTATCTAGAGATCGTTTTAAATCTACCTGAATGGAGTCTAAATCCTTTGTTTTTTCCTTTTCTTGCCCTGAAGTCTCTATTATTAAAAAAAAAATTGAAACAGTTAAAAAAAATCCTTTCATTTACTCTTCATATTGCAGGGGCAGTGCAAATATACGGTATGCTCTTAGTTTTTTCAAATCAGAAAAATTCATCAAAAATTAGTTCTGCATAGGTATGATACCAGAATATTGACTTGTATTTTACTCTATTAACATAGACAAATTAACCCCTTATAATTTGCTTATTACATACTATATTAACGTTAATAGTGGGTTAATGTGTCAGAATTCTATAAAAAGAGGAGGTGTTTAGATATTTTTGATCTCATGACAGATGAAAAAAACAAATGAATAATCAGTTCATTTGATGTAACATTTTAAATAATCATAGGTCTAAACAAAGAACACATATCAATCACAAAAACGTTCATATTATGAAAAACCTCATTAAGAGTATTGCACTATTTACCTTATTGTGCTTATTACCAAATATAAACTATAGTCAGCTACCTGCCAAAATGATACAATATCCAGATGTATCAGAAAACCAGATATGTTTTACATATACCGATGACTTATGGATTGTTAATAAGCAAGGAGGCACAGCCCATCGTTTAACAACAAAGCAAGGAAGAGAAACCATGGGAAAATTTTCCCCAGATGGTAAAACTATCGCATTTAACGCCAACTATGATGGTAATACCGACATTTATACAATTCCTGTAACAGGAGGTATTCCTAAACGAATAACTACTCACGGAATGCCTGATAATATTAAAGGCTGGACTCAGGATGGTAAGTTTTTGATATACACTTCGAGAATGAAGAGTGGAAAACAGCGATTTGCTAAAGCATTCAAGATATCAATTCAAGGAGGATTACCAATATCAATGCCCATAAGCAAAGTTGAAGAATTGGATATACACACCAATGGAGAACTTGTTGCTATGACTGATAAGTCCAGGCTTAGCAGAAATTGGAAACGATATCGAGGAGGAATGGCTTCTGATATTTATCTTTTCAATCTTAAAACGTTGACTTCTGAAAACATTACTAAGAATGATAGTAATGATGAATTACCAATGTGGAATAATGATGATCTCTATTATCTTTCGGATAAGGATGCTTCTAAAAAGTTCAATATTTGGAAATATAATCTACAATCAAAACAACATGAGCAAATCACTTTTTTTGATGAATTTGATATCGAGAGACCTTCAATAGGAAAAACCGAAATCGTTTTTGAAGCCGGAGGTAAATTATTTCTTCTCGACGTAACAACAAAAGCGACAAAAGAAATATCAATAAGTGCTATAGGAGATTTTACAGGATTAAAACCTCAGGTAAAAAAAGCAGAAAAATACATACAAAATATACGAATTGCTCCTGATGGTAACAGGATCGTTGTAGCTGCTAGAGGTGATATCTTTTCGGTGCCAAAAAAAGACGGAGTTACCAAAAACCTAACGCGCACCAGTGGTGTTGCAGAGCGATATCCTAGTTGGTCTCCAGACGGAAGATACATTGCATATTGGAGTGATAAAACAGGTGAATATGAGTTAATGATCAGAGACCTAAAAACTAATTCAGAAAAACAAATAGCCACTCAAGGCCCTGGTTTTAGGTACCAGTTATTCTGGTCTCCAGATAGCAAAAAACTGATTTTTATAGATCAGGAAATGCATATAAAGTTAGCCAACGTAACTAATAAAACAATTGAGGCTATAGATCAGGAAAATCAATTATTTCAAGGAGGGTTGTCAGAATTCTCAGTAAGCTGGTCCAGTGATAGTCAATACGTGACTTATGCAAATTCTCATGAAAACGGAAATCAGCATATTGTTATATATGCTGTAGAAAAAAAGGAAAAACATGTTATAACTTCTGCTTTTTATAACGATAGTAATCCTGTTTTTTCTGCAGACGACAACTATATCTATTGTACAACAGACCGTGTATTTGACCCTGTATATAGTGATTTTGATAATAGCTGGACCTATCCTAATGCAACCAAAATAGGAATTATACCACTTACCAAAGATGCGATACACCCTATCGAACTTAAAAATGATGAGGTTGCCATACAAGAAGAAGAAAATAAAAAAGAAGGAAACAAGGATAAAAAGAAGAAGACAGAAGAGAAGGATGATGATAAAGATAAAAAACCAGTAGTTATAGATTTTGAAGGAATAGAATCAAGAATGATAATCTTACCGGTAGAATTAGGAAATACGGGAAGAATAAGTGCGGCAGAAGATAAAATCATTTTCTTAAAACATCCCCGAACTGGATCTAAAGAAGAAAAATCTGTATTAAAGTATTATGATTTTAAAGAGGATGAGGAGAAGACCATTATGGAGAATGTAGAAGATTACGAACTCTCGTTTGATAGAAATAACATATTAGTATCCAGTGAAGGAAAAATGGGTGTCATAGAGGTAGCTAAAGATCAGTCACTAGAGGACAAAATAGATACCTCTAAGATGGAAATGACGGTAAACCCAAAAGAAGAATGGAAACAAATCTTTACAGATATATGGCGATTGGAAAGAGATTTTTTCTATGATAAAAACTTACACGGACTGGATTGGAATGCGATGAAAAGAAAGTATGAACCTTTGATTGAATATGCAGCAAGTCGAAATGATCTGAATAAAATAACAGGCGCGTTAATTGCAGAATTGAATGCTTCCCATACATACAGAGGTGGTGGAGATGTAAAAAGAAGCCCAAATAAAACTACTGGATATCTAGGTGTTGACTGGGAAATGGATCAGGGTAAATACAGAATAAAAAAGATCATTGAACCTGCTCCCTGGGATACAGAGGTAAAATCTCCACTTAAAAAACCTGGAGTTATAGTAGAGGAAGGTGATTATGTGTTACGTGTTAACGGAATAGCACTAACAGATTATGCAGATCCTTTTGTTGCATTAGAAGGAAAAGCAGATGAAACCGTAGAGATTGAGGTTAGTAAAACACCAGATGGCAAGAATGCTAAGCGTTATCTTGTTCGTCCTATAAAAAGCGAAGCAAGACTTAGAAACCTTGCCTGGATCGAGAAAAAACGAAAATATGTAGAGGAAAAATCTGGTGGACGAATAGGATATATTTATGTGCCTAGCACAGGAATAGACGGACAAGAGGAATTGGTTAGAATGTTCTATGCACAACATCACAAAGATGGATTAATTATCGATGAGAGATTTAATAATGGTGGTCAAATTCCTGATCGATTTGTAGAGCTATTAAACAGGCCATTATTAAGTTACTATAAAGTACGAGATGGTAAAGATTGGGCATGGCCTCCAAGAGGGCACTATGGGCCTAAAGCAATGCTTATCAATGGATGGAGTGGTAGTGGAGGAGATGCTTTTCCTGATTATTTCAAGAAGAGAAAAATCGGACCACTTATTGGCACAAGAACCTGGGGAGGATTGATCGGGATTTCAGGAGCACCAGAATTAATCGACGGAGGATATGTTACCGTGCCAACGTTTAGAATGTATAATCCCGATGGTACATGGTTTGCAGAAGGACATGGTGTAGAACCAGATATTCATATTCCAGAAGACCCAGGAAAAGATGCTCAAGGTATGGATGTGCAGCTTGATAGCGCAATAGCAGAGGTTATGAAAACTCTAAAAGAGAATGATAAAAAACCTAAAAGGAGAATCCCTACTGCAGAGGATCGTTCGAAATAAATCTTTAAACAAATAACATGATGAAATGGAGCGAGGTACTTTTGTTATCCTCGCTCTTATTTTTTAAGGAATAGAGTATATTCGTTTGGTAATAAGACCTCTTATGAAAGCATTAAAATTAGTTAAAGCAAAAGAGCAAGATAAAAACTTTCTTCTTCGTTTAAGGAAATTGACAATGGTAGAGCATTTAGAAAAATCCGGAATCTATTTATCAGACGAAGAGCACTTATCCAGAATAGATTTTCACTATGATAGTGCTTATGTGATTTTGAATTCAACTGAGAAGGTAGGTTTGTTGAAGTGTATAGAAACAGAAAAAACAATAGAGATATTACAAATACAAGTGTTGCCCAAATATCAAGGTCAAGGAATAGCGAAGTGTTTAATCAAAAATTTGACTATAAAAGCTGAAACTTCTCATAAAAGCCTGACATTAAAAGTATTAAAAGAAAATCCGGCAAAATATTTATATGAGCGTATTGGTTTTAATATAATTAATGAGGATCAATATGAGTTTCATATGCAATTAACACCTAATAAAATAGAAAAATAGCGAGGATATTAAAAAGCGTGC
The DNA here is from genome assembly GCA_947498785.1 of uncultured Aquimarina sp. Lineage (GTDB taxonomy): Bacteria > Bacteroidota > Bacteroidia > Flavobacteriales > Flavobacteriaceae > Aquimarina. The sequence continues at coordinate 48,256 of CANMLS010000008.1, forward strand.
CTTTATCTAACAAAAGCACGCTTTTTTTATAACAGGTTTTTCTCTTTTAGAAACCGTAATTTATGCCTAATCCAAATACTTCTCTGATCTGAAATGCTCCAATGGCATTATCATCATAGATGGCTTGAAAAGTTAAGTTTGTTGACAAATACTTATTGATTGTCATTACAATATTTGCAGTATAATCAATATCAACATTTTGTGGATCTTCAAGGTAATTAGAATACAAATTCAAAATATTCTCCATTGATACATTTTTCATAATTTCAAATTTAGCATACCCATTAAGTGCAGCTCCAAACTCAAAACGAAAAGAGTCATTGGCGTCAATACCAAAATATTGATTATTGGCATCGAGTACATTATTAGGATTATTAGGATCTGTAAACTCACCATCAACAAAGATAAATCTAGCTGTTGCGGGTGCAATGTTTACTTTTAGGTTATCACTTTTTTTCCATAACATACCTGGTCCTAATTGTAAATAGGCAGGAGAGAAAATATGTGTTGTTTCTGTTCTGGTTTCTCTTGTGCCAATAACATCTCCTGTAGTTTCATCCAATACTGGTTCTTCTCCAAATACATATCCAGGAGCAAACTGTGTTCTAAAATTTAAGAAAAAAGAGTAATACCATAATGATTCTTTGATTTGTTTACCTATCAAAGAGTTAAATTCGAATCGGTCATTGGTTTTACGAGTAAATTCCTGGTCTTTAATTTTTGTTAGACCGTAATCTGCAAGGATTTTATTATCCCAAGTTAGGTCTCCTTTACGATAATTAAAATCATAGGACAAAGATAAATTTCCTGCAATGTTAGAGGTACCCCCTCCAAGCCATTCTGCATTAAAAGCAGATTGATTAAACAAAAAACTAATGTTTCCGCCTTTGGTCCAACCTTCTTTTGGAGCATCGTCTTTTTTCTCTTCTTCTTGCGCAAATAGCATTGTAACGCTAATACATAGCACGATTGTTAAAAGTGTTTTTTTCATTTGATATGATAGTTTTAAGATTTTTGATCAGATAATAACTCTAGTCAAGAGGGGTAGCTTAACCAAAATAAATAATCTGGATAAAAATTTATGTTGGCAAATATATTTTAAGTAACGATTTTTGCAGGAAGTTGAAGATATCTCGTCTGTATTTTTCGATAAAAGGCAAAATTAGCAGACAAAAAGACTTATTTTCTTTTGTATAGAGGGACAGATGAGCATGCTTCTCCGTACATTATACTTTTAGCAATAGGTTGTAATTTCTGAATTAGAGCAATATATGCTCCCTGAGGAACAGGTTTATTGGCACAACCTTTTATGATAAGAAGTTTATCCTGATATTCTGAAAAATCAAGAGTATCTATAATTTCATTATAAAGTATGGTTTCAAGGTTTTCTAAAGACCCAACAACAACTTTTTTTGAAAATGGTAGTACAGCACTGGTCAATAGTAGATAGGCCCAACCTGGAATAATTGCATCTGTAGAACATGATAGTGCAACATAAGTATTCTGGTATTGACTCCAGTCATGTTCTGTAACGTGTTTTCTAAAATCTTTTTCTCTTAAAATTAACCCCTCAAAAAGCCAATCTTTAATATCAAAAAGTATTCGATTACCTTCAGGGTAGTAATCTTCTAAATCAAAGGTGATTAGATTTTTGTTATTAGCAACTCTATTTACAATCTCTTCGGCCATTGCACTATTTTTTATACGCTATTGATATCCTATCTTTTCTGATAATTCTGTTTTACTTTTTGCAAAATTTCCTGTTCCAAATGCAATTTCTTTTCCTTCTTCATTATATAAGATAGATTCTGCAACAAATAGATTTCTAGACTTAAATTTTATTTTTCCAATAGCCGTAATAATTCCTTTGTTGACAGGTTTCACCAAATTAATATTAAAAGAAGTCGTAAGAACAAAAACATCTTTTACTATCGAATTTACAGCAAAAAAGGCTGCATCATCAAGTAATTTAAAATAGACAGATCCATGTATAGCTCCCAGAGCATGGAAGTATTTTTTAGAAATCTCTAGTTCGATTTGAGCAATTTCTTCTGAAATTTTGACTTTGGTAGTATCATACAATGCTGTATTAATATTGGCTTGTAAATACATTCTTTCTAATTTATTGTAATGTTCAGAACTCATTTTCCTAATTTTAGAAAGTTACACAAAATCAAATTAAAGCATTCCTAATTCTAATTTTGCTTCTTCACTCATTAGATCCTGAGACCAGGGTGGATCAAAAGTAAGTTCCATTTCTACATCATTGACAGCATCTAGAGATTTTACTTTTTCTTGTATTTCCTGGGGAAGAGATTCTGCAACAGGACAGTTGGGAGAAGTAAGTGTCATGAGGATTTTTACATTTTGATCTTCATTAACAAAGACATCATAAATCAGCCCTAATTCATATATATCAACAGGAATTTCAGGATCATAAATCGTTTTTAGTACTCTTACAATCTTTTCTCCTAACTCATTAGTATCTATCGTGATTTCGCTCATTTTCATTATTTTTAGTCGACTTCGACAGGCTAAGCCTGACAAAAAAAGATTAATTTAATTGTGTTTGATATGCAATAGCATACATTTTTAATTGCTTAATCATACTTGCCAAACCGTTTGCACGTGTTGGTGATAAATGTTCTTTTAAGCCAATTTCGTCAATAAAATCAGTATCAGCCTTAATAATTGCTGTGGGGTGTTGACCAGAAAAAACACGAATTAATATAGCGATGATACCTTTGGTTATTATAGCATCGCTATCAGCAGTAAATTCGACTTTATCATCTTTCATTTCAGCATGTACCCATACTTTACTTTGACATCCTTTAATGATATTATTTTCTGTTTTGTATTTTTCCTCAATAAGCGGAAGTGATTTTCCCAGTTCGATCATGTATTCATATCGTTGCATCCAGTCCTCAAACATACCAAACTCATCAACAATCTCTTCCTGAATTTCTTGTATCGTCATTCTTGCAAATTTTCAACAAAAGTACGACAAGAATCGTTGCTATTCAATACTTTCTGCCAATGATAGTATAGTATTAACTAATTGTTGTATTTCTTTGGGAGGATGACCATGATCAAAGCTGTTAGAAGTATAAGTTCTGGTTGAAGAGATAATCTTTAGTTGAGCTTGTTGCGCACCATCAACAAATCGTTTTTCTGTTGGTGGACTTAATTCGTTAATCTGATCGATGTTTATAGTTTCCAAAAGAGAAAGAATGGTATTCCAGTCTTCTTTTGAGCAATTTTTGGAAGCACTATTTTTTAAGGCTCTATCCGAAGTTTTCTCAATATGATCTTTATTAATTTTGACTAGAAAAAAAGAACCTCTAGATTGTGCCTGATATTCAATGTTTGTAATAATATCTTGGTTTGACTTAGTTTTTATTGGCAAATTATGTGCTAGAGCTGGTTTTTTTTCTTTTGATATCATTTTAACAAAAGTATGGTGTAGTGAAGAACCGTCGGCAGGAGGGCTTTCTATTTTGTTTACTACAACTTCGATTTCATAGTCATATCCTTCTTCATATTTAAAACCATCAATAGAATCATAAAAATAAGTCCACTCATCGGCAAGATTTTCTTTATATAACATGCATTTTTGAGGTGCTACCCCTATACAGTCAACCAAAGTACTACCAATATATACTCGTTTTGTTTCCTGACAAGAAGAAAACAAAAAAAGGGTACTTAAAAAGAACATGAACTTACCCATATAGATTCTTTTTTATTTAAAAATACCAAATTCGGTATTTAATTAGCAACAGAGGACTTTATAAAACTTTCTCTTGGTCCTCCTTTTGCAAAAACAGCTCTCATTCTATCTTTTTGTCCTTCGGTAAACATATACATACACACATCATCTGTATAATCCATATAGTTCATAGTGATATCATTAGAATTACAGCGAATAGATGGATACGCTGGGCATCCAAAATTTGGACCATCAGAAGAAGGAGTATCTTCAACAAAATCATCTTGAGTACAGTTTCCATCACCCCAGATGTGCCTCAAATTAAGCCAATGTCCTACTTCATGTGTTGTTGTTCTTCCTTGGTCAAAGGGGGGTGAAACAAACCCTTTTGTTCCAAAAAATTGAGGAGAGATTACAATACCATCGGTTGACGCACTGTCCCCAGGAAATTGTGCATACCCCAATATGCCTCCACCAATGGGACATATCCATATATTAAGATGTGTTTCTGGAGTGATCACATCAGAACCTCCATTTGAAGAAAACTTCATTTGATCATCAGTACCCCATGAGGTTCTTGTAGAAGAAACTCTAATAATGCTATCTAATGAAAAATGAATATTAACCGCTGCGGCTATTTCTACGAATTCTTTTGGTACTTGTGAGATATCAGTATTGGTTTTGGAAAAATCTTTATTAAGAACATCAATTTGAGAATGAATCTGTTCATCGCTTATATTTTCATTATCTGTATTATAAATAACATGAACTATTGTGGGTATAGCTATTGTATCTTTAACATTAACCCGACCAGACTTTCGAAGTTTAATAAAGGCTTCGCACTGTTTTTCAATAGCTTCCATTCTAGATCTTAACTCTGGAGTTCTAACCATATGTTTCTCGAGTACTTCCATTGTACTGCATCTGGAAATAGTTTCATTTTGAGTCCGATCTGGTGTTTCTATTTCTTCTTGACGATCTTCTTCTTGATTTTCTTTCTTAGAGTTTATGCAACTCTCAAAAAGAATAAAAAGCATCAATAGGACTACTGTATTTTGAATTTTATTCATCATAACTATTTGTTTATCAAAACACTAAATCTGTAGTGTCAATTTAGTGATACAACGAAAAAGAAACATAATTTGTTTTAATCTTTAACAAAAATTATAGGTGTTTAACAGTATTATAATTATAAAGAGGCAACATTAAGTAATGTTGCCTCCTAGAAAATTAGATTTTAAATAACTCGAATTCTTATTCTGTAATAGTAGAATTTGTAACACTTATATCAGTATCTGAATGTGCAGAAATCCCGGGATAAGAAGGATACCAAGAACCTCCTGTATTGTTTTGAATAGTAGACTCATTTATGATAATATTACCAGAATGGTCATTAGTAACAAAAAATATAGCCGCACCAAAATCATTAACTTGATTTTCTTCAATACGAGAACCAAGAACAGTAAGGGTCATCGTATTTCCATCATTGTATATTGCTCCGCCACTTCCTCCTCCTGGAGCTCCAGATTGACTTGGGTTTCCTCCATTTCCGATAGCAGAATTATGAGAAAAAAGACTGTTGATAATAGTCCACGAGACACCAATACTGCTAATCGCTCCACCATTTGACCCAGAATTTCCAAAACCTTCTTTCCCACCAAAAGTACTGTTAACAATAAATACAGGTTGATCATTATATTGACTAAATACTCTAATTGCGCCTCCTCCTACATCTGGTCCAAGAGGAGCACAAGTGTTATTAAAAAATCTACAGTTTACCGCTTTAAAACGTCCTCCACGAACCCAAATAGCGCCTCCTCCTTCAAATTCAGTTTCATTGGTAGAGTTTCCATTTGCAAAAGTGATATTCTGAACAGTAAGCCTGGGATGATCTTGATTTTGACAGTGATCTGTAGTCCATACTTGATTTTGGTCACAAGTATTCATGTATAGAATTCTGGTCTGGTTATTACCGCTTAGTGTAATTAGTCCTCCTCCATCAATAACAACCTCTTGATTTGCATTGTTAAATACCTTAGCAGGTTGATTTAAAGTTATGGTAACAGGCTCTGAACCACAATTAAATACAATTCTACCGCCTTTGGTTACTGCATCGATAAAAACTTGTCCTGTACAACTTTCGGGAGTCCCATCTCCAACTACTGTTGTAGGGTTAGATACATCCTCTAAGGATGCTTCTACAGGTATGGGATAATTTCCATTTGGGTTCCCTGCTGGGATTCCATCAAAAGGATTATCAAGTGGATTAATAATAGTAACGTTTTCTGCAGAGTCATCACTACTACATGAGACTAAAATAGTAATTGAAAACAGAAGAATACTAGACTTTAGAAAAAGAAGATTTGGTTTCATATTTAATGAGGGTAGGTTAAATTATAGAACTTAAAAACGTATTCCGGTTATAGTTTATTGTTTATTTACATAGATTGCGAGCGGTTAAATAAAGTTTTTGTTATGGTATTTCAAAAAACTTTATTTAAGAAAGCATGATCTGTGCTTTCTTGACTGCTTCTACTAAGCCATCTATCTCTTCTTTGGTATTATAGAATGAAAAAGAAGCTCTTATCGTTCCTGGGATTTTATAAAAATCCATAATAGGTTGTGCGCAGTGATGCCCTGTGCGAACAGCGATTCCTAATTTATCAACAATAGAACCAACATCATAAGGATGAATGTTTTCTAGATTGAAGGAGATTACAGATGTTTTATTTTTAGATGTTCCATAGATTTTTAACCCTTGGATTTCTAACAATTTTTGAGTTCCGTATTGCAATAACTCTTTCTCATGAGTAGCAATATTTTCAAATCCAATGCTATTCATATAGTCAAGAGCTATACCAAAGGCAATTCCTCCACAAATATTAGGAGTTCCTGCTTCAAACTTATGAGGAAGTCCAGCGTATGTAGTTTTTTCAAAAGTTACTTGATCTATCATTTCACCACCACCTTGATAGGGAGGGAGTTTGTTGAGCCAATCTTCTTTACCATATAATAAACCTACACCAGTTGGTCCACAAAGCTTATGGGCAGAAGCGACATAAAAATCGACATCCAGTGCGAGAACATCTGGTTTGATATGAGGGCAAGATTGCGCTCCATCGATCAACACAGCTGCTCCAACTTCATGTGCTTTTTTAATGATTTCTTCAATAGGATTTATTGTTCCTAAAGCATTAGAAATATGATTGGTAAAAACAAGTTTGGTTTTTTTAGAAATCAATTGATGATATACATCCATTACCAACTCTCCTTCTTCATTCATAGGAATTACTTTAAGAACAGCACCAGTCCGTTCACAAAGCATTTGCCAAGGCACAATATTAGAATGGTGTTCTAAAGCAGATACAATAATTTCATCTCCTTTAGAAAGAAGATGAGTAAAGCCAGTAGCTACAATATTGATACTATGCGTAGTTCCTGAAGTTAGAATAATCTCATGAGCATGTTTTGCATTAAAATGCGTTTGTACTTTTTTACGAGCAATTTCATACGCATTTGTAGCTTCCTGAGATAAAGTATGAACTCCGCGGTGAATATTAGCATTATAGGTGCTATAATAATCAACAATAGCATCAATAACTATTTGTGGCGTTTGAGAAGTAGCTGCGTTATCAAAATATACCAAAGGTTTCCCATTTACTTGTCTTGAAAGTATTGGAAAATCTTGTCGTATTTTATGTACATTTAGCATAGCAATTTGTTTTTGCAAAAATACTAATACCAAATATTATATGTACGTTTTCTAGGCAGGATTGTTTATTTTTAGATGGATTTAACCCTTTTATAGATGAAGCGATTTAAAAAAATTATTGGTATTGTATTTTTTATTGTATTTGTGGGTGTTTGCTGCTTAGTTATTCTGAATTACCCAAAACTTGAAATCATTTCAGGATTTTCTGCAAAAAACATGAGTTCGTCGGTTTTTATTGGGCATAGAAGTCTTGAGTATACTGATAAAACCGATCATGATGTTCCTAATGTGAGGTTAGCTACAGATAATGTAGATGTGGATAAGAAGTACGCTATCGCAAATGTATATGGATTTAAAGAGCGAAAGGCGATTTATCGCGAAGGGTTGGGGAGTGTTTTAATTGATGATGAGTTTGATGAAAATAAACCATTTTTAATTCCAAATAGAACGATTGTAAAAACGAATTTGGAATATCCATACGGAAACCTACCACAAAAAGATACGGTATTTGAAAATATAGATTATGATAAAATAAGTCGAACTGTTGCTTCTATTTTTGACTCTAATGGAGAAAACACAAAAAAAACGAGAGCAGTTCTTATACTTTATAAAGATCAGATTATTGCAGAACGATATATAGATGGTTTTGATAAAAATTCGATGGTATTAGGTTGGTCTATGACCAAAAGTATTCTTAGCACGATGTATGGTGTTTTACAAAAACAAGGCAAAATAAACATCAATGATAAAGCACCTGTTGATGAATGGCAAAATGATGAAAGAAAAGAAATTACGATAAACAATTTACTACAAATGAATAGTGGTCTAGAATGGGATGAGGATTATGGTTCTATTTCTGATATTACAAAAATGTTATATCTGGATAGAGATATGACTATCGCTCAGATTCATAAAAAGGCAATACACAAGCCTAATGAGAATTGGTATTATTCTTCGGGGACTTCTAATTTACTATCAGGAATTCTTAGGAAACAGTTTAACACACATCAAGAATATCTGGATTTCCCTTATCGTGAGTTTATTGATAAAATTGGAATGCATTCTATGCTTATAGAAACTGATATGGCGGGTAATTTTGTTGGGTCTTCTTATGCTTGGGCAACAATAAGAGATTGGGGTAAGTTTGGATTGCTGTATCTGAATAGAGGAAACTGGAATGGGGCAAAAATTTTTGATCCGTCTTGGGTTGATTATGTGACTACTCCCAGTCCAACTTCAGAAGGGGATTATGGAGGGCATTTTTGGTTAAATGCTGGCGGTTTTTATCCAGATGCACCTAGAGATATGTTTTCTGCTAATGGATACCAAGGGCAACGTGTATTTATTATTCCCTCTAAAAATCTGGTAATTGTACGATTTGGACTTATTGGAGATGTTGGGGTAGATTTTAATACCTTTCTAAAAAATATGGTTGATGCGGTAGAATAAAACTAGTGTAAAAATAACAAAGCCAAATCTAAATCGATTTAGATTTGGCTTTGTTATTTATTAAAATATTTAGTTTATAAATCAAAACCAATACTAACATTTAATTTGTTAGCAATCAGCTTATTAATTCGGGTTTTGAGTTGTGGTATTTTTACACTTTCTAAAACGTTATTTGCAAAAGCATACATTAATAAGGCTTTGGCTTCTTTTTCTCCGATACCTCTTGATCTCATGTAAAATAGTGCATTATCATCTAATTGACCAATTGTACATCCATGAGAACATTTTACATCATCTGCAAAAATCTCTAATTGAGGTTTAGAATTGATTGTAGCTCTATCACTTAACAGGATATTGTTGTTAGATTGGAAGGCATTTGTTTTTTGAGCTTCCTTGTTTACGATGATTTTTCCATTAAAAACACCTGTAGCTTTTTCATCAAAAATGCCTTTATAATCTTGATGACTCTCACAGTTAGGTTCGGTATGATGTACCAACGTATTGTGGTCTATATGTTGTTTACCCTCGACAATTGTTATCCCATTAAGAACAGAATCAATACCTTCACCTTTTTGATAAAAATTAAGGTTGTTTCTGGTTATATTTCCTCCAAAAGCAAAAGTATGTACTGATGCCAAACTTTGTGATTCCTGATCTATAAAAGTATTATCGATTAAAGAAGCATTTTGGTTATCATTTTGGATTTTATAATAATCAACCACAGCTCTTTTATCCACAAAAATTTCGGTTACAGAATTTGTAAGGACAGGATTGTCAGTTAAACTTTGGTGACGCTCAATAATCTGAACATGAGAATTTTCTTCAACTATAATCAGGTTACGAGGTTGCAACATTTGTGCAGATTCTTTTCCTGTAGAAAAATGTATAATCTGTATAGGTTTGTCTGCTAATTTATTTTTAGGGATATAAATATAAGCACCTTCTCTTGAAAATGCTGTGTTCAATGAAGTAAGACCATCCTGATGAGCTATTTTGTTGAAATAGTTGTCAATGATAGGCTTATACTTGTCATGTGTTAATGCCGAAGACATTAAACAAACATCAATTTTTTCGTGAGTAGTTTCTGATAAATGAGAAGAATATTTACCATCTATAAATACGATTTTATAGGTGTCTAGATCATGAATAAAATACTTTTTTACATCCTTGAAGTCCAAGGCGTTTTCTTCCTTTGGAAAAATACTATAATCATGTTTTAAAATAGTATTTAACGAAGTGTATTTCCAGGCCTCTTCTTTTTTGGTAGGAAATCCTTTTTCTTCAAAAACTTTGATAGCTTGGCTTCTAATATCATGAACAGGAGCATCTACATCTACTGTGTTTTCAAAAGCCAAAAAGGAAGACACTAATTTTTCTTTCAACTCCATAGCACTATATATTTATTTCTTCCTTAATCCAGTCATATCCTTTTTCTTCTAATTCTAAAGCTAATTCTTTAGTCCCAGACTTTACAATCTTACCATCATATAGTACATGGACAAAATCTGGAACAATATAGTCAAGTAAGCGTTGATAGTGAGTTATAACGACAATAGCATTTTCCTTACTTTTTAGTTTATTAACTCCATTAGCTACAATACGTAATGCATCGATATCAAGTCCAGAATCAGTTTCATCAAGGATAGCTAATTTTGGTTCCATCATTGCCATTTGAAAGATTTCATTACGCTTTTTTTCTCCACCAGAAAACCCTTCATTAAGCGATCGAGATAAGAATTTTCGATCGATCTCTAGTAATTCAGATTTTTCACGAATTTTTTTAAGCATATCCTTTGCAGGCATTTCTTCCAACCCCTGTGCTTTTCTAGTTTCATTAATGGCAGTTTTCATGAAATTAGTAACAGTAACTCCAGGAATTTCTACAGGGTATTGAAAGGATAGAAAAACGCCATTATGTGCTCGTTCTTCTGCTGCTAATTCATCTATATCCTCTCCTTCCAGAAGAATTTCTCCTCCAGTCACTTCATATTCTTCTTTTCCTGCTATTATATTAGCCAAGGTACTTTTTCCTGCACCATTAGGTCCCATAATAGCATGTATTTCTCCTGCTTTAACATCTAGGTTCAGACCTTTTAAAATTTCTTTTCCTTCAACACTTGCGTGTAAATCTTTAATTTTCAGCATCATCTCTTAATTTAAATATTTAGGTGCTTTTGGCAATTTATTAAAATCTTCTTTTTGGTGTTGTATATATACCTTTGCATTTTTTTCTGTGGCAAAAGCTTCAAATTTGTCCATGCTTTTTAGAGTTTGGTCTACATCAAAATTGAAGATTGGCATTCTACGATGTTCTCTGTTTTCGTACATATGGTACAAATCCCCTGTTAGCAATAGTGGACCATGATTTATCAGATCAAGATACAAAACCTGATGACCAGGAGAATGTCCTGGCATAGATTTGATTACCACGCTTCCATCACCGAAAACGTCAAAATCACCATTAAGTTTTTTGATGTTTGTTAGCTCTTTAATAGCATTATAATTATCGGTGTTTTTTTCCTGACTGGTTAGACTAGTAATAGAATCATACTCTACCTCTTGTACTAACCATGTAGAATTCTTAAAAACATTGGCATGGCCAGTATGATCAAAATGAGAATGAGATAATGCGATATATTTGATATCTTCTACACGAATTCCTATAGATTTTAACTGATTTACCACAGAATCTTTTCGAGACACTGTAAAAGCACCACTTGGATCTGTAAAAGGCTCAGGTAAATTAACCAACATTTCTGGAAGCCCAGCATCCCACATCAAGTTACCTTTGGGATGACTAATTACATAAAAGGCATCAGCAAATTCTTTGGTCTGACCATGATAGGTAGTATCTTGTGAAAAAAGCTCTAAATTATTAGCTAATACAGATCCTCCATCAAAGGTATAAAGTTTTATATCGGCTTTTTTAATTTCTTCAGCAACAATTGTGGTATCAGATTTTTCTTTTTTGGTTTTTTTGCAAGCAAAAATTACAAAGGCGAGAAATAGTAAGGATATATATTTTTTCACTTTATTATAATTAGTAATATTTTTTCCTTTTTTAGGGGAATAACATTTTGTTTTATTTTTCTTGATCTTCTGTGTCAGAAGAAGAAGTATGGTCTTGAGAGGGAGAAGACTTAATCTTTGTCGGCAACTCAGAAGTTGGTGCACTTACTCCAATGATTTCAGTTATTTCTACTATTTCTTTCCATTCCTCCAATCCATTTCCTTCATTAGATTTTATATACCCTTTGATCACTACGGGAACCATATCATATTCTTCTCTTTGTAAAGGGGCTACTTTTTTGGCCAGTTCATGTGTAATATCATTAATTATAACTCCATAAATAAAGCCATTACCCATAATGACAGCTGCATCATCGATAAGAATGAATTCACCTCGTATTAAAATGGGTTCTTCATTTTTAGATTTACAAGAAAAAAGAACAAGACCTAGAATAAATAGAATAAATAATTTTTTCATTAACGGAGATTTGATGGTTTCACAATTACCCTACAGAACCTTCCAGAGAAATTTCCAGAAGTTTTTGAGCTTCTACAGCAAATTCCATAGGTAATTTATTCAATACTTCTTTACTAAAACCATTAACTATTAAAGCAATTGCTTTTTCAGTGTCAATTCCTCGTTGGTTACAGTAAAAAATTTGATCTTCACCTATTTTACTAGTAGTAGCTTCATGTTCTATTTGAGCAGTTTTATTTTTTGCTTCTATATAAGGGAACGTATGTGCGCCACATTCATTGCCCATCAATAATGAATCACATTGAGAAAAATTACGTGCATTGGTCGCTCTACTGTTTATTTGCACTAATCCTCTATAACTATTTTGCGATTTTCCTGCAGAAATACCTTTTGATATAATAGTACTCTTGGTGTTTTTACCAAGATGTATCATTTTTGTCCCTGTATCTGCTTGTTGATAATTATTAGTTACTGCTATAGAGTAAAATTCTCCAACAGAATTATTTCCTTTTAGCACACAAGAAGGATATTTCCAGGTTACTGCAGATCCTGTTTCAACTTGAGTCCAAGAAATTTTTGCATTAGTTTCGCAAAGTCCTCTTTTGGTTACAAAATTATAAACACCACCTTTTCCTTCCGCATTACCAGGATACCAGTTTTGTACTGTAGAATACTTTATTTCTGCATCATCTAGTGCGATTAGTTCTACTACCGCAGCATGTAACTGATTTTCATCCCGAGATGGAGCTGTACAGCCTTCAAGATAACTTACATAACTTCCTTGATCAGCAACAACAAGCGTACGTTCGAACTGACCAGTTCCTGCTTGATTGATTCTAAAGTAAGTCGATAATTCCATAGGGCAACGAACTCCTTTTGGAATATAACAAAAAGAACCGTCACTAAAAACAGCAGAATTCAGTGCAGCGTAAAAATTATCTTTTTTGGGAACTACAGATCCAATGTGTTTTTTGACTAATTCTGGATGTTCTTGTATTGCTTCAGAAATAGAACAAAATATAATTCCTTTCTCAGCCAGAGTTTCTTTAAAAGTAGTTGCAACAGATACAGAATCCATTACGATGTCTACGGCAACTCCAGCAAGTTTTTTTTGTTCATCTAAAGAGATACCTAGTTTCTTAAAGGTATCTAATAGTTCAGGATCTACCTCATCAATACTATTGTATTTTGGTTTTTTATTTGGAGCAGAATAATAAGAAATACTTTGAAAATCTGGCTTTTCATATTTAACATTTGCCCATTCTGGTTCTTCCATTTTCTCCCATATACGAAAGGCTTCAAGTCGCCATTCGGTCATCCATTCTGGTTCTTCTTTTTTCTTAGAAATTGCACGAACGATATCCTCATTAAGACCTACAGGAAAAGTATCGGATTCTATATCAGTGTAGAATCCATACTCATATTCTTTGGTTTCTAATTCTTTTTTTAAGTCGTCTTCAGTATACGCCATCTTTTATGTCCTGAGTTTGTTCAGGATCTTATTTTAGAGTTTAAAAACTATAATGAAAAACTTTCTCCACATCCACAAGTTCTACTGGCATTGGGATTATTAAACACAAAACCAGTTCCATTAAGGCCTCCAGAATATTCTAGGGTTGTTCCAATAAGGTAAAGGAAACTTTTTTTATCAACAATTATTTTTATACTGTTGTCTTCAAAAACTTTATCTCCTTCTTCTTGGCTTTTATCAAATTTTAAATCATAAGATAACCCAGAACATCCACCACTTTTTACACCAACTCGCACATAATCGGTCGAAGCATCATATCCATCGTCATTCATCAATTCGATGACCTTCTTTTTAGCTATATCAGATACTTTGATCATACTACTGTATAATAGATTAATTCTAAATTGAATGCAAATATACTACTTAAGTAGATTTTATACACGAAACCTAACACTTATCTGATAATATTACTATAAGTAAAAGCTATAATACAAGATTATTGTACCTGAAAAGAATGCCAATTAATAGATTATCTTTGCAAAATGATTGAAAATAAAAATACACCAAGAACGCCGCTGTCCGAATTAGGAGAATTCGGACTTATTAATCATTTGACCAAAAGTTTTACTATTAAGCAAAAAACGACCTCCCTTGGTATTGGTGATGATGCAGCTGTTTTGGATTTTGAGAATAAAAAATGTGTGCTGACGACCGATTTGCTAATCGAAGGAGTACATTTTGATTTATCCTATGTGCCGTTAAAACATTTAGGATATAAAGCAGTAATTGTAAACCTTTCTGATGTGTATGCAATGAATGCGATTGCAACTCAGATTACTGTTTCTATTGCAGTATCAAATCGATTTCCTCTGGAAGCTTTGGAAGAATTATATGCAGGAATTGAAACCGCAGCAAAAATTTATAATATTGATGTAGTTGGAGGAGATACTACTTCTTCGACAACGGGATTATTAATTAGTGTTACAGCAGTTGGGTATGCTAATGAAAAAGACTTGGTATATCGCAGTGGAGCTCAGGAAAATGATCTTTTAGTAGTGACAGGTGATTTAGGTGCAGCATATTTAGGGCTTCAGGTTCTGGAGAGAGAGAAAAAAGTATATGAAGTTAATCCTAATTCGCAACCAGATCTTGATCAATATACTTATCTTATCGAGCGACAGCTTAAACCAGAAGCACGTAAAGATATTTCAGAGCTTCTTAAAGCCTTAGATGTAAAACCAACCAGTATGATTGATATAAGTGATGGATTATCATCCGAAGTTATACATTTATGCAAGCAATCTAAGGTTGGGGTGAATTTATATGAGGAAAAAATACCGTTAGACCCTACTGTAATTTCTACTTGCGAAGAATTTCAATTAAACAGTACAACAGTGGCATTAAATGGAGGTGAGGATTATGAATTACTTTTTACGGTAAAACAAGAAGATTTTCCAAAAATTAAAGCAAACCCAAGCCTTACTGTTATTGGTCATATAACAGATGAAAAAAGTGGAATAGGATTAGTAACCAGAGCTAATGAAAAGATAGAAATTCAAGCGCAGGGATGGAATCCAATAGAAAGATAAAGTATAAAAGTAATTTTTTATGAAGCTGCCTGAAATGAAGTATCAGTATTAGCTCTTGCTAATTTTTTAGCATGTACAGATGCTAAAACATTATTAATTTCTTTTAATTTTGGGGTCATTATCTCTAATCGACCTCTACTATTAGTAGTTGCTTGTTCACTACAGTGTGAACACGTATATTCTTTGATGTGATGTGTCACATTTTTTGAAAGTACATAATCATGACCAAATAAAGAACAATATATTTTAGAGAAGGAAAACATAGAGGGAGAGGTAGATTTTTTCATCATTTTTCGGGGATTTAAAATTCATAATAAAAGGTTTAAGAGTTCATTATCAATACAATAATAATATTTTTTTTCTAATAAACAGTCTTTTTGTAAGAAAAATTTACCCTAAAACATTGATTTTACCTTAAAAAAACCCTTTTCTAGTGCTTTTTGCCCATTAAAGATGCATTTCATCTGTGTTTTTTGAAAAATCAAAAACTGTTTTTAGGACACCTCTTTTGAAATTATAGCTTAAAACAAGCTTAAAAATTTATGAAGCGCTGTTATATATTCTTTTTCGTTTTCTAAATAAGACATGTGTCCACTATCAAAACTTACAAGATCAACTTTAAACTGTTTGGCTTCCCTAAGATTTTGTGCGTATGGTAAAACGGGATCTTTAGTACCAGCAAATATTACTTTTGGTTTATTAAAATTTGATAAAACAGAAGTGCGATCTTTTCGAACACTCATACCTTCTAATGCCGAGATAATTCCTTGTAACGGCATTTTAGAGGCTTGATTTTTAATTGACTTTATTTTTTCTGCAAATGCTACTCTA
Organism: uncultured Aquimarina sp.; assembly: GCA_947498785.1. Classification (GTDB taxonomy): domain Bacteria; phylum Bacteroidota; class Bacteroidia; order Flavobacteriales; family Flavobacteriaceae; genus Aquimarina. The sequence continues at coordinate 64,501 of CANMLS010000008.1, forward strand.
TTTTCTTCTGCAAAAAGATTTGCAATTGCCATACTAGTAAATGCATTGGGATTGTTTTTTACAATATTAATGGCTCTACTTCGATTTAATTTTCGTTCAGGACTATCTGGAAACGAGGTAGAATTAAGTAATACTAATCCAGAAACTAAATTTGGAAAAAGATCAATAGAGGCTAATGCAACATAACCTCCCATAGAATGCCCTATAAAAATTGCTTCAGTAATATTCAAAGAATCCAAAACAGCTTTGACAGCTTGTGCCATATCTTCCATAGTATGGATATATCCTAAACATTCGGTATCGCCATGACCTAATAAGTCAATAGTGATACAATGGTAACTTTTGGATACGTTTGTAATCGTTTCTTCCCACATAGTAGAATTCTCCAAAAAACCATGTAGAAAAATCACAGGAATACCTTTTCCAAAGACAGAATAATTTATTTTAATTCCTTTATATGCTAATATCATTACGAAAGTTTATTTTTAGGCACATAAACGTAATTAAATGAGATTTAATAAAGAAACTTTCGTTGCAGGATTTGCATTATTTTCGATGTTTTTTGGTGCGGGTAATTTAATGCTTCCTCCACTTCTGGGATTTAGGGCTGGTGATGCATGGATAATGGTCATCATGGGATTTGTTATTTCTGCTGTAATCATTCCGTTATTAGGAATTTTTGCACATGCAAGACTTCAGGGAACAATGTTAGATTTTGCCAAGAAAGTATCACCTGCTTTTAGTCTTATATATTGTGTGTTAGTATATTTGATTTCGATTGCATTGCCATCCCCTAGAACAGCTTCGGTAACTCATGAAATGGCAATTCAACCTTTTTTTGGGACCAGTGCCTGGATGACTAGTACAATATACTTTGCATTGGTCTTGCTTTTTGTACTTAATCGCTCTAAGATTCTTAGTGTACTAGGCAAATTTCTTTCTCCTATTATATTTATTGTTGTGCTTAGTATTATCTGTATAGGTATTTTTTCTGTGCTAACTCCCGAGATTGGTCCTTCAGAATTTCAAACCCCTATAGTCAGTGGATTACTTGAAGGGTATCAAACTTTTGATGCTATAGGTGCAGTTGTAGTAGGTGGAGTGATTATTGTTTCACTAAAGATTAAAGGAGAAAATAACTTTGAGAGAAACCGAAGCCTTATTATACGATCTGGTATTTTGGCAGGGATCGGTCTTTTTATCATTTATGCTGGAATGATTTATAGTGGGGCATTATTTGGATCTGATTTTGATGAAAACATCACAAGAACTGATTTGTTATCGGGCTTAAGTCTCAAAACCCTTGGAAATGTTGGTAAAATCTTTCTAAGTATTTTGGTAGGATTAGCATGTTTTACTACAGCGGTAGGTATTGTAACAGGTACTGCGGATTTTATGAAAGGGCTATTTGGAGGTTCTCAAAAAGTATATATAGTCACTGCGGTTATAGGATGTATTCTTGGAGTGCTTATGGGACAGTTTGATGTACATTATATTATTAATATTGCTGTACCTGCTCTTATGTTTATTTATCCTATCACTATAATTTTAATTGTACTAAATGTTTTGCCAGATAGATTTACTTCTTCATTGGTTTTTAGAACAGTGGTAATCGTAACCATTTTGTTTAGTATTCCAGATTTTCTAGGTTCTATTGGATTGAGTGGCATAGTTACTCCGGTTTTAAAAATCCTTCCTTTAGGGCTTTATAGTTTGGGTTGGCTCCTACCAGCACTAATTACTCTGGTTATTATGAATGTATTTGTATCAAAAAAAACAAGGTGACCTTATAAAAAGTGTACATTCGGAGAATTAGTGAACATCTTATAAAAAGACATCACAAAAGCTTGTTGCTTTATCATTTGGTTTTTCCTTTGAAGTATCGAAAATCTGTTATAACGAAAGAAATAGGAGAGGTGTTGAAATATATTTGTTTAGAAATTTATAAACGATATGAATTACATTTTATAGAGATAGGTTATGAATCAAATCACGTTCATTTTCTAGTTCAAAGTGTTCCAAATTATTCTATTTCAAAAATGATTAGAATGTTGAAAAGTATCACTGCAAAACAATTATTTCAAAGATTCCCAGAGGTTAAGGCAAAACTTTTGGGAGGCAAGTTCTGGACAAGTGGTTATTATGTGAATACAGTTGGACAATATTCAAGCGAGGAAGTAATTAGGGAATATGTTAAAAATCAAGGAATGGAAAAAGAATATAAAAAAGTACATTCAAATCAACTAACATTGTTTTGATACCTCGATGGCTCTGCCTTGGGGTAGTTCATTCGATAATGGATTTTTTGGTCACGGAGGAACATTTACTTCGGTTAGAGATGTGATTGAATGTAAAATTAACGGAATTCCTCAAAATCCTGAAGTGCCAGTAGAGAGATTAGCTAAACAGTTTGTAAAAGTACAAGAACTTACAGAAAATCAGATCAATAATCTCACCTTATTTATCGAGAATGGGTTAAGAGATCCAAATCTGGCTAGGTATGTTCCTAACCCTGTACAATCAGGATTCTGTATTCCAAATAATGATACGGTATCCAGAGTAGATTTGGGATGTAATTAATTTAATGTAGCAACCCACCAGACATTTCCAAAAGGATCTTTAAAGCCAGCGCCACGTGCGCCGTCGTCTTCATCCATAGGAGTCATTAAGGATTTTGCACCAGCGTCTATGGCTTCAAAATAAGTCTGGTCTGTATCTTTAACATATACATACATCGATCCTGGATGTGCGGGATAATGTTTTGATGCTTCGGTAAGGAGAATAGTACTCTCTCCTATTTTGATTTCAGAATGTTGAATTCTGTTATCAACATCAAGAGTTCGAATCATTTCTTGAGCCTGAAAAATCTTTCTGACAAAGTCAATAAAATCTTCTGCTTTTTCAACTACCAAATATGGCATAGCTTGCTGATGACCAGCAGTAATCTTCATTCGTTTCATACAATAAAAAAGAGGGTTTGTATACTCAACGAAAGAACAGATAGAAATATTCTATAAGGGTGTAAAAATATAATAGCAAAAAACTAAGAGTAAAACATATGATTGATACGACCCCCGAAAATGAGTAATTTGAGATATATCCGTTTGTAGTCGGGTAGATGAGCCTTACATTGCTTGCGGAAGGTCCCGTGGCAGCAACAATACCTTCCGCAAGCAATGTAAAGTCAATTGTAATAGCGATGATTGTATCCACAAATGATGTGGAGCCAATGTTAGGGTATAAATTGTATCCGCAAGTGTTGTAAAGCCAATTGTAGGAGTTACAGAACCTTCCACAAGTATTGTGCATGGTTTTGTTATCATTAAGAATCACTCCCTTGTATATGCATTAGAATTTATAGAGAAACTATATATTAAAGCAATAACAAAGTCTATCCTATGACTTATTCATAAGCTCTTCAATTTCTTCTGCTTCTATAGGGATATTGGCCATAAGATTAAGAGGTTCTCCTTTTTCCTGTATCACAACATCATCTTCTATACGAATCCCAAAACCTTCATCTGGAATATAAATACCAGGCTCTACGGTAAATACCATATTAGTTTGCATGGGTTCGGTTAAAATACCATAATCATGAGTATCTAATCCGATGTGATGAGAAGTACCATGCATAAAGTATTTTTTATAGGCAGGTCTTTCTGCATCTTCATTTTGTACATCGGCTTTATCCAAAAGCCCTAATTCTAGTAATTCTGAAGTCATGATTTTTCCTACTTCTACGTGATAATCTGCCCAGATAGTTCCTGGTACTAGCATTTTAGTAGCTTCATTTTTAACACGTAGCACTGCATCATAAACAGCTCTTTGTCGTTTAGTATAGGTTCCAGATACAGGAATTGTACGAGATAAATCACTAGAGTAATTAGCATATTCTGCAGCAACATCCATCAAAATTAAATCTCCTGCCTTACACTGCTGATTATTTTCTATATAGTGAAGAACATTTGTATTAGCTCCGCTTGCAATTATGGGAGTATAAGCAAATCCTTTGGACCTGTTATTGATAAATTCATGCAGTAATTCTGCTTCGATATTATATTCCCAAACCCCAGGTTTTACAAATCCCAAAAGTCTTCTAAATCCTTTTTCGGTAATATTACATGCCGTTTGCATCAAATCAATTTCTATCGCATCTTTTACAGAACGTAATCGCTGTAAGATCGGATTACTTTTGGCAACAGTATGTGCTGAGTATTTTGCTTTCCACCATTTGGTAAAACGATCTTCTCTAGTTTCGGTTTCTACATTTGATCGATAATGCTCATTAGTATTAACATAAACAGTTTCACATTGCGTCATGATCTCGAAGAAAATCTTTTCCAAATCCTGAAGCCAATACACAGTTTTAACCCCAGAAACTTCCAAAGCACGTTCTTTGGTGAGTTTTTCACCTTCCCAAATGGCGATATGCTCACTGGTTTCTTTTAAAAATAGAATCTCACGATGTTTCGCTATCGGAGCATCAGGAAAAAGCAGTAAAATACTTTCTTCCTGATCGACACCACTCAGATAGAAGATATCTCTATGCTGCTCAAAAGGCATAGTGCTATCCGCACTAATTGGATAAATATCATTGCTGTTAAATACGGCAATGCTATTAGGTTTCATTTGCGCTGTAAAGTTTTTTCTATTTTTTATGAAAAGATTACTATCTATTTGGTGGTATTTCATCTGATGGTATTTATTAAATGCTCAATACGGATTTCCAAAAATACTAAAGCAAAAAGGATGTATTGTTAAACAATATCTAAAAATTTTGAGGTTATTTTCACAATATCTACTTTCAGCCCAATAAATAATCTTCGAAATGAAAATTTTCCCATCGTCATTGGTATTTTTACTACTATCAACCATAGTTTTTGCTCAGCAATCTCCAACACCTGCAGAGGTGGTACAAAAGGGATTGTTTACCAAAAAGCAAATGGAAACTTCTTCATTAGTTAGGCATCTTCCATTTAATAATATTGGTCCTACCGTAATGAGTGGACGTGTAGTCGATGTCGATGTCAATCCAGAAAATACTGCAGAATTTTATGTAGGATATGCTTCGGGGGGATTATGGTATACTGTAAATAACGGAACCACATTTGATTCGGTTTTGGATACTGCAGAAACCATTAACGTTGGCGATATTGCAGTAGATTGGAAAAATAACATCATTTGGATAGGAACAGGTGAAAATAATTCATCGAGGTCATCCTATGCTGGGACGGGGATTTTAAAATCAACTGATAAAGGTAAAACTTGGAAAAACGTTGGACTACCTGATTCACATCATATAGGTAGAATTGTTATTAACCCTAATAATCCTGATGAGGTTGTCGTAGGAGTTACAGGACATTTATATTCTGTTAATGAAGAACGCGGAGTATATAAAACGACAGACGGAGGAACCACCTGGAATAAAACCTTATTTATTAATAATGAAACGGGTATTATCGACCTTGCATTTGCTCCCAATAATTTTAATATCATGTATGCAGCTGCATGGAATAAAGATCGAAAAGCATGGAATTTTAAGGGGAGTGGATCAAAATCTGGAGTATATAAAAGTACAGATGCTGGTAACACCTGGACCAAGATTTCTGTCGATGGGAGTGGTTTTCCCACTGGAGAAGGTGTAGGTAGAATTGGACTTGCTGTTTTTGATGAAAATACTGTATATGTAGTACATGATAGTCAGTTTAGAAGAGATAAGAGTGATGTTGAAAAAGATGGAGAAGGATTGACAAAAGAGGATTTTAAAACTATGTCAAAAGATGCTTTTTTAAAAATAAAGGATAAAAAGCTAAATGCATTTCTAAAAACAAATGGTTTTCAAGAAAAATACAGAGCTGATAATTTAAAACAACTGGTTCGGGGAGGCACAGTGCAACCTATAGATCTTACCAAATATCTTGAAGATGCAAATGCTGTGGTATTTGATACTCCAGTTGTGGGAGCAGAAGTATATCGTAGTGATGATGCAGGTAAATCCTGGAAGAAAACTCATGAGGGTTTTTTAGACGATATTTTTTATAGCTATGGATATTATTTTGCTCAGATACAGGTAAACCCAGCAAATAAGGATCACATCTATATATCTGGAGTACCTATCCTAAAGTCTAAAGATGCAGGGAAGACCTTTACCAGTATTAGTGGTAGAAATGTTCATGCTGATCATCACTCCTTATGGATTAATCCTAAAAATCCAATGCATTTGATCAATGGTAATGATGGTGGAGTAAATATATCTTATGATGATGGTGAGCATTGGATTAAAGCTAATCAACCTAGCGTAGGGCAGTTTTATTATATTAACGTAGATAATGAAAAACCTTATAATGTATATGGAGGTTTACAAGATAACGGAGTTTGGGTAGGAGCACATAATGCAAAAGAAGATGTCTCATGGCACCAAAATGGTCATTATCCCTGGAAAAGTATTATGGGAGGTGATGGTATGCAAGTCCAGATTGATAATCGAGATGCTAATATTGTATACACAGGATTTCAGTTTGGAAACTATTTTAGACTTAACAGGTCAGAAGAGAAACAAACATATATTCAGCCAAAGCATGAGTTGGGAGAATCTCCTTATCGATTCAATTGGCAAACACCAATTTTATTATCACCACACAATCAGGATATCTTGTATTTAGGGGGAAATAAACTTATGCGATCTATGAATCAGGGTGATGATTGGACAGCCATATCCAATGATCTAACCAGTGGAGGCAGAAAAGGAAATGTAGCTTATGGTACATTAACGACTATTTCTGAGTCTCCTTTTCAGTTTGGATTAATCTATACTGGTAGTGATGATGGGTTGGTATATGTAACCAAAAACTCGGGAGGAAGCTGGAATAAAATTTCAAACACACTGCCTAAATCGTTATGGGTGTCCAGAGTAATTGCCTCTTCTCATAAAAAAGAAAGAGTGTATGTTACTCTTAATGGGTATCGATGGGATGACTTTATACCTTATATATATGTAAGTGAAAACTATGGACAAACCTGGACAGCTATTGGAAGTAATTTACCTACATCTGCAATTAATGTAATTAAGGAAGATCCTGAAAATGAAAACGTATTGTATTTGGGAACTGATAATGGTGCTTATGTAACTTTGGATAAAGGAAAAACATGGCAGGCATTCTCTGAAGGAATCCCAAATGTTGCAGTGCACGATATCGTGATCCAAGCAGATGCTAAAGATTTGCTTTTAGGAACACACGGTAGAAGTATCTACAAAACCAATATAGAAGCTATACAATTACTTGATAATACTATATTAAACAAAGAACTTCATATTTTTGAAAATGAAGGAATGAAATGGTCAGAGCAATGGGGGGCTTCATGGAGTAGATGGTTTGAGCCAGAAGAACCATCCTTGCCAATCACATTTTATGCATCAGCTCCCGGGAAGTTTTTGGTTAAGATTACTACAGCATCTGGAAAAGTACTTCAACAATTTTCTATAGAGGGAGACAAAGGACTTAACTATACAGAGTATGATGTAACCATTACAGAAAAATCAAAAAACATTCTCGAAAAAGAATTTCCTGATGATAAAGTAGTAAAAAGGAAAAATGGAAAATACTATTTACCTATCGGTAGCTACGAGATTGTAATTAGTGATGGTAAAACAACCGAGAAAGTTGGTCTTGAGATGAATTGATACATCCGCTTTGTTATTGACTATACAAAAGAAATATATTTTGTTTATGTACATACAAAAACCCTTAAACTATGCTTTTCCCTTTGCACAATTTAAGGATTTTTAATTTTTTTGCTTATTTGATTATCCTCTTATAATTGTATTACCCCCAGTTTGGATTTTGGTAGGACAACCATCAGGATTTTGTGTGTGTATATAATAAAAAAATACCCCATCACAAGCAGGTTCTTTACTTTTATGATGCCCACCATTAATAGATGTCATTTGCTCTAATTTTGCAATATTCAATTTCTCAAGAGTTAATTTTTTCCCCTTTGCTTTTTTCATAATTGTTGATTTTTAATTTTTACTTTTCTTGTATTCCGAGAATAAATATAGAATAAAAATGATGAAATCATCTAGAAATGAATAGGTTATTAGACGAAATTCACGGAATTCCGATAAAATCATGAGGTGTTTAGACTATGTAATCGTTTAATAAAATAGGAAGTTTTGATGCCTGTACTCTTTTTAAAGGCAGATGAAAAAGACTCTGCTGTATTAAACCCCATCTCTTCTGCAATACCTTGTATGGTATAATTTTTAAGGGTTTTGTTTTCTTTAAGTTGTGTTACCGCATAGTCGATTCTAAGGTCATTAATATAATTGGCAAAATTCTTACGCTTATGATGATTAATCACTTTGGACAAATATTTAGTATTGGTTTTAATGTCTTTGGCCAAAGATGTGGTACTAATGTTCTTTTTTAAGAAGTGTTGGTTGGTTTCAAACAAATCAAGTTTATTTAGAATCTCAGTTACAATATCATCTGCTACTCCAATATCTCTTTGTGGTTTTTTCTTTAGGATTTCAATAGATTTAGGTCTTTCCTGATCGATAAGTTGCTCAAATTTTTGTTGATAGGTTTTTCTCTTTTTATATTGACGATATAGAAAAACAATAGCAATAGTAGCAAGTGATGAAAGAAAAATCACCAAAAGATTTAGGTTTTTATTATTACCTTTCAATTCTTCAATGAGAGTTTCCTTTTCTTTAAGAAGCAAGGGAGTGTCAAATTCCTTAAATAAACGTGAAGAAACAAAGGAAGTTTTTTGATTGATAATACTATCGAATCGAAGTAATTTATTAATAGATTCTAATTGTTGTTCTTTTTTCTCATTCACTTTATAAAAATTGATTAGAAACTCATACCCCTCTCTAACCTCAGAAGGGGTAATTTTTTCTTGCTGTACAATAGAATCCATTGTATGAAAATGTGTTCTGGCGGATACAACATTTTGTTGTAACATTTGTAACTTTCCTAAATAAAATTCACCTATAATATGTACTTTCTTATTTTCATAATGGTTTTTATCTAATAGATGAATACCTTTAACAATACTATCATAAGACTCGTCGAACTTTTCTTTAGAGAACAAATTGATGCCTTCATTAATAAGGATTTTTCCATAAAATCGATTAAAATAATAGTTAGATTTCTGTAATCGCCGAATACCTCTAAAATGATATATTGTAGCAGAATCCAAATGATTATTATAACGATAGGATTCGGCTAAAGCAATAGATGATTTTAAATATCTAGTAGTATCATTAGAATGATTAGTTATAATATGAGTAAAGTTTTCTTTAAATAAAGGTAAGGCCTCTTGGTGTTTACCTATTTCAGTTTTAATACGTGCAATATTATGCTTTGTTATATATATATACTCGATGTTATTTACCTTTTCGGCTCGTGAAAGAGCTTTTAGGTAACTGTCTAAAGCAAAAGGATATTCTCCTTTATTTAGATAATAGCCTCCTTTAAAAGAATATGCCTGAATTGGAAAAGTTCTATCATTTAGATCCTTACTTAATTCAATGGAGAGATCTAATAGTTCTATCTTTTCTAACTCTTCTTCTGCATAGTATGACAGCAGACAATATGCCTGAGCCATTTTCAAGTTATTCTCTTCAATTCTTGCCTTTTTAAAAAAAGTGTTTAAATAAATTTTTGAAGTTAGAGTATCTGGCCAGGTTTTAATATAAACTTTATACAATTGTTCATAATCCAATCCTTGAAGAGAATCTGGGATAACAAAATCTTTGTCTTGCGCTATGTTGATTTGTGCACCAAAAATGAAAAACACACATACTATCCTTATCCAGAAGGAAGTAAAAAAGAGATATGTCTTTTTTAGTTTCAAGGGGTTTTTGTCCATTTGTATCACTATAAAGATACTATTTTCTTGTGTTATTTCGATTCACTACAGAATCAATATAAGTAATTGATATTCAATAGGTTAATATTAAATAATAATATCGAAATTCTAAGAATTTCGAGAAATTCCGTTTGTTTTTAGAGGTATAGTCATTCTATATTTGATTCAGACAAAAAAATCAATTGTGATGAATACCAAGAAAAACATAAGGCATAAAATAGTAGTAAAAAGATCTGGTATAGTACTATATGGATTTGTATTTCTTTTTGCGTGTGTAGTAGTTTTCAAAATACTAAAGATTAATATCACTTCGTTTGAGGTGACCCATATGTTTACTTCTTTGATTATATTAAACATTGCATTGCTTGTAACGGTAGGGTATTTTCTTTTGATGACTATAAAGAACTTTTCAGGTTTTTATGGCATCTCAACATTGTTTCACAAAACAGTGACAACGGTCTATGATCATATTTTTAGCACAGTAAGAGTTGAAGTACAAAAGCCAGAGATAAACAATACTAAGAAAAATGTACTAAGAGATACATTTTCAAATTTTAATATTCCTGGTTTGAGTCAGTTTTTTTCTGATAAAGAAGAAGATAGGATACAAAATACAACGCCAGAAACAATTGCAATACTTAGTTATTTTGCAACATCGTTATTCGAGAAAAACAAACTCGAAGATGTACTTTGGGATATTGTAGAAAATTGCATTTCACAACTTCAGCTTGAAGATTGTGTAATCTATATGTTGGATACAGAAAAGAAAATGTTAATTCAAAAAGCGGCATTTGGGCATAAGAATAATGGAGAACAAAAAGTGATAAGCCCAATTCAAATTCCGTTAGGAAAAGGCATTGTGGGTAGAGTCGCGCAAACAGGCACATTCGAATATATTGCAGATGTTACACATGATTCTGAATATATTATTGATGATGCTAGTAGAATGTCAGAACTATCTATTCCTATTTTTATTGATGATGAGGTGGTGGGTGTTTTAGATTCTGAGCATTCGCAAAAAGATTTCTTTAATGAAAATCATATATTCTTGTTTCAATTAATTGCAAGACTAACAGAGAATAAGTTAAAACAATTACAGACAAAAACTACATGTAATATTACAGACGATAATGTATATTTTAAAGAGCTTGATTTCTTAATGAAAGAAGCCAAAATATACAGAGATGCTAATCTGGGGTTAGAGAGTATGTCTACCCAACTAAATATTAGCGGTAACTATCTGTCGCAGTTAGTAAATAAAGTGACAGGTCGCAATTTTACAGATTATGTAAATGGATTTAGAATAGAAGATGCAAAATCAAAACTTAGAAATCCCGAATTTATAAACTATACCATTATCGCTATTGCATTAGAATCTGGGTTTAATTCTAAATCTACTTTTTATAGTGCTTTTAAAAAGCTGACTGGTATTTCACCAAAAGAATACCGGAAAACCCCTTAAAATAAGTCCGAATTCTTTGAAATTCAAACTTTCTGGACATTGACCTACTCCCTCTCAATTACTTTTACTACACCGTATATGTATGATGTACTTGTACAATGATTATATAGGGTGTTTAATATATCCAAAATAAATGGACTCATGAAAAAAACATCTTTTACCAAATTTAATTTTCATATGTATTTTAATTCTGGGGTGTAATAATTATGATGATCAAAAACCAGGTGATTTTAATTATTAGGTTGTAAAACTGGAGTAGATATACTTACATAGCAATAGTCATGTAATGATTAGATTTTTTTGTCCAATTGCTTTTCATTACCCGGGATCCTCATTAGCTAACCTAACAACAGTAATGAGGATCCTTTTTTTGAATATGATATCGTAAATAAAAAATGATAATACTTATATTTAAGAAATGAAACGTATCTGGCTCACACTCGTAGTTTTTTTTACAAGTTTTTTTACCGTTTTTCCATGCTTTTGGGATTATGATACTATTGAAATGGAAAGACAACAATTTCCTAGTGTGATTGAATTGATTTCGGGAAATTTCTTAAGACATTCACCAGAGTTTCATTATTGGAGAATAAAAGATAGAGAAGAAAAACTACAAAAATTCCCAGATAGCCTTCCGTTATTTGATGACCTTGCTGTTTCATATTCAAAAATAGGAGATGATAAAAAGGCGATCAAAATTATCCTTAAAAAAGAGGCGATTAAACCAGGAGAGTATAAGACCTATGCTAATTTGGGTACATTTTACCTACATGATGGGCAATTTAAAAAAGGAATTGAATACATCGATAAAGCTATAGAAATTAACTCCGAGGCTCATTTTGGTAGGGAAGTATATCAGCGGCACGTTGCAGAGTATATTCTTAGTAAAATGAAAAATGGTAAGATTCTGATACCCTTGTCTTCCAAATTTAGAAGATGCCTCGATTGCCCTCCTAAGTCAGAGTATGAGGATAATTTTTATACGTTTCTTTTGAAAAAATATAGAGAAAAAGAAGGTAAATCAATACAAGAATTATCCAAAATAGAATTAGAAAAAGCCATTATTGGTGTTATGGGGATGATGAAGTTTGGAAATTATGATTCTCCTGTTTTATTAGAAGTGTTAGGGGACCTATTAATGGGAACAGGTTGGAAAGAAGGAGCAAGACAACTAGCAGCTCGTGCATATTTTAAAGCATCCTATAATATTGAAGATGATATTGTAAAAGAAGTATATAAGAAAAAGATCGTATTTGCCCTTTATCATCAGTATACAAAACGACAAGGAAAAAAATTTACTTTATATGAGTTAGAAGAATTGCTAATCGAAGAAATTAATGAAGGAAATAGATTTTATCAAAAGATACGCGATGATGAAATGACATGGATACGATCAGGAATAGATCCAGAACAAGAGTTTACAACAAAATACTATACAGAACCAAAACTTGGAGTAAGAATTCAACAAGGAAAAGGAGATCAACTAAATCTTGACAGAAAATATGCCAGAGATACCACAATTGGAAAAATTATAGATTATAGACCTGTTCCAAAACAAAATATTCTACTGGATAGCATCTATAAAAAGGATATTGATAGTCTGTTTGATAAAAAACTAGATAAAGAAAAAAGTGCAGCTCAGGAAACCGAGAGTGAAGATAAAAAGGAAAAAGAAAAAACAACAGAATATTGGGTTTTTGTAGTATTGATCATAGGAGTTTTAGGAATTGGAATTTTAATACTTAAGAAAATAAAAAAATAAAAAAGAAGTAAAGGTAACCTATGAGAGCTATGGATAAAACTAAAATAGCGGTAGAGATTTTTGACAAATTTGCAGAGGTATATCAAGATAAGTGTATGGATCTGGCAATGTACCATGATACCTTTGATTTGTTTTGCGAATCCATTAAAAAAAAGAATGCAGAAGTTTTAGAAGTTGGCTGCGGACCAGGAAATATTACAAAATATATGCTTCAGAAACGTCCAGATTTTAAGTTATTGGCAACAGATGTATCCTCAAAAATGATTGAGTTGGCAAAAATAAATAACCCTACCGCTCAAATTGAAATGTTGGATTGTAGAAGAATAGTTACTCTCCCTCAAAAGTATGATGCAATTATATCTGGGTTTTGTTTACCATATCTCTCAAAAGAAGATGCATTACAATTTATACAAGATGTATCTGTAATATTAAAAACCGATGGAATTTTCTATGTAAGCACAATGGAAGATGATTACGATAAATCTGGTTTTACTCCACCAAGTTCTGGAGGAAAACAAGAAATGTATATTCATTACCATGAGGCTGGTTATTTAATCGAAGCATTAACAGGAAACAGATTTACAATTGTGGATAAAAGACGAAAAATACACCCTCAATACGAAGGCACTACCACAAAAGATCTGATTATTATTGCCAAAAAAAGATAGCTTTTCAAATTTAAAACACCCACATTAGAGTTTCACTTTTATATGTTTTGGTAAATCCCCATAAATATGTCCGAATTCTTTGAAATTCAATTTTTTCGGATATTCAAAACTCTTTCCCTCACTAGGTTTGTACTCAAGGCTTTTAAAAAAGCAACAAAATAAAAGCAAGTTGAAATGAAAAAACATGTATATATAATATTGGTATTGGTGTCTTTGACATTATTATCATGTAACACTGATGACAGTCAGATAGAAGAAGTGGAGGCTACATCTATAAAGATGTTATCTCTAACAAAGAAAAAACTAAAGTCCACTTTTGTTACCAAAGAAGCCTCTTTTGGAGGACGAGCAGGACACACTTCATTAGTATTTAATAAAAAAATGTGGGTAATAGCAGGTAACGGACCAGGCATTTACTATAATGATGCATGGTTTAGTAATGATGGCGCCAATTGGAAAGCAGCAACAAAAAAGGCCGCTTTTTCAAAAAGAACAAATCACGCTACAGCAGTTTCTAACGGCAAAATGTGGTTAACAGGAGGTGAACTAGTTAGTGAAATGAATGATGTTTGGTATTCTGACGATGGAGTCAACTGGATAGTGACCACCAATAATGCTGCTTTTTCACCAAGATCAAGTCATGCTATGGTAGATTTAAATGGAAGAATGTTTGTGATTGGAGGTGAAGAAAATGGTGTTGAAAAAGGAGATGTTTGGGTAAGTAGTGATGGAGTCAACTGGAACTTGGCTACAAATCTGGCACCTTTTGGCGAACGAAGAGATCATGCTGCTGTAGTCTTTGATAATAAAATATGGGTAATTGGAGGATATGACATAAATAACAATTTTTTAAATGATGTATGGTATTCTCCAAATGGTTTTCAATGGTTTCTTGCTACAGCAAATGCAGAATTTCTTCCCAGAAGAAGTCACGCATTAACTGCGAATAAAAAAGGAATGTGGTTAACTGCAGGAACCAAAAATAATGATTTTAAATATTTTAATGATGTGTGGTATAGTAACGATGGTATAACTTGGACAGAAGTTAAAGTATCTAAGACCTTTCCTGAAAGAACAGAACATACATCTGTGCATTATAATAAAAAATTATGGATCATTAATGGATACGGTTTGGATCTAGGAAACTATTATGATTTTTATACAGATATCTGGTCTTTTGAATAAAAAAAGAAGAAAGAATAAGAATAGTAAGATAGATAAAAATCTTGTGCTTCGATTTAGAAGAACACACACATCAAATTTATAAAAATAAGAACATGAAGAAATTAATTATAGGATTATTATTATGTGCAGCTCCGATTTTTGGACAGCAAAACAATACAATAACAGTAACAGGAGAGGCTTCTAAAAAAGTTGAAATTAAGGAGTATATTATTAATATAGAATTTAAAGATCTTGTTGCTGATGGATATCAAAATCTTGAATCCAAAAAAAGATCAGAAATTATAGAGGGGTACAAAAATAAAATAAAACATCAAGGCATAGATTTTAATAAGTTTAAGAGAAATAAATTGTACGGAATTACTGCTTTGACATATCGTACAACTTCTTATTATACTTATACAACAACATCTTTTGAAGAAGTAGAAAAAATGTTTGAACAACAAATGAAAGGTGTAACAATAAGTTGGGTAGAAATATTAGCCGAGAAAAATACCAATACAGACCTTGCAGCATTAGATAAAATGGCACTACAAGATGCGATGGATAGAGCCAAGATAACCGCTGCTAGTATCAACAAAAAAATTGGTGACATCCAAAAGATAGAAACTGCAAGTAATAAGTCATATTCATATTTTAATACTGCTAAGCCTGATGAACTATATAAACATTATGTACAAGTAACGTTTATTTTGGAGTAATTCTTTTAAATATTGAAAGTAAAGAACTAATCAAGGAAAAGTATATCATTCTTGAATGTACAGGTGAGAATAAATTTAATTTGACAGGAAATATTCTGCAAAAAATAGATGCATAAAAAGACAAAAAATCATAGCACTATAAAGAAATGGATAAAAAGATGTTTTGCTTCTTTGTTTCTTACTATGATTGGATTATGTATACTAACGATGTTTCCGCAAAGTGATTTTAAAAAGCTGGTAAGACAAACAAATTATGACCTATCACAATATCATAAATTACAGGAGTATAAAGAATATTATGCACTTAATGATGTTGGATTAACAAACAAAGAGATTCATGAGATTAAGAATTCATATCATAAAGAAGACTTGTCTATTAATAAAGATTCTATCATAGCATATTCGATCATAGGGTATTATAAAGATCGGATTATTAATAATATTCAAAAAATAACAAACCATAAAACCTTTACAAAAAAAGATATTACAGCATTACTAGATGATGATTTGATTAAAATGGTTAAATCAGCGGATAACAAATTATTTCATTTTTCATTTGATGCAAAGGTATTTGGAGTGTTGTTTAGAGAACAGGTTTCTATACTGTACTATGATGATGAAAATTGGAATAAACATCAAAGCAGTTATAATCATAAAGAAAAGAAAACTTTGTATGAGTTCTATCCTAATAGCTATAACACCATAGATACAATTAATACCAATACAGGAGTCAAATATGTACTGTTTGGGCATGATAAAGTGCGAGGAAATAATTTTATGGATCATATTAGTCTTTTCTCCTATGAGAAAAATAAACTTATCCATGAATTTAACTATTCTTTGGCTCATGAAGGAGACGAATATGCAATTAAGTATGACAAGATAAATCATGTTATAAATGTGGTATATATAGCAAACAGAAAATATGTTATATCAACAGATTGTTATTTTGATGATGAAAGACTTGCTAAACCATGTACAAAAGAAAATACGGTCCAAAAATGTGCTTATTCTTTTAAGTTTAATGGAGATACTTTTGAAATAGTGAATTAAACTATTGATGAACTAAAATGAAAATTATTAATTTAGGTAAAAAATAAAAAGCAGCTTGAATTAGTTTTATAATAAACATCCACATGATGATTTAGAAAGAAAAGCAGAATGAAATCAATATTCATAGTATTAACAATGATTAGTGTTCTATTGGGGTGTAAATCAAAAGAAAGCGATTTTGATTTCAAAAGCAATACCGAGAAATTGGTTAGATTAGAATTAGAGGAATTAAATATTAGGATTTGGGTTCCGAAGAAACATGCTCTAGTTAAGAAAGAGAATTATATCAATGTAATTTTAGATCCAAATAAAAGATATCATAAAGGTTTTACTATCGAAAAAATAAATTCGGATATTCAAAAAAAACAATATCCAAAATATACAGAATTAGAAAATAGGATCAGGATATTTTATAAAACTTCTATTGCCGACAATCCAGGAAGTAGTGGAGGTAAACAATATGACCTGAAAGGTTTTTTTGAGTTTAGAAATGAAACCTTTTTAGTTACATCTTCACAATTAAAAGAATATGGAGAAGTTAATGATGAATTTTGTTTTAAATATTTATCCTCAATAGAAGAATTAAAATGACATTGATGAGATCCATATATAAGATTACAGTTTTATGCTTTGTTCTTACTTCTTGTGTGAATTCGCATAAAGACAATACACGTACGAGTGTAGAAATAGAAAGGACTGAAGATAGGATAACAACGCTCAAAAGAGAAATAGTAAGCAAATCAGAATTTTATGATGCCGAATTTTTATTGTTTAATGTAAACGGGTTTGCAAACTCCAAAGTAACAAGTATTCCTGGACCATCATCCTGGGATTATCGGTTTGCCATAAAAGTAGAACCGTCTGAAGTCAAGAACTGGATCACAGACTTTACCAAAATTGATACTAAAGAATATACATATGATTGGACCAATGATCTAGTCGTTCATAGAAACCAAAACTGGGAAAGAAAATCAGTGCCAGAAGTCTATAAAATAGAAGGGAGTAATGTATTTATTATAGTGTATAAAAAAGAAGGAATACTATTTAAGCGTGTATTAGGAGAGTAAAAATGAATTAAATTTTAAGAATAGAAATGTACGGTATATTGACAAAAACGATAATAATTTTTAGCTTTCTTTTTTGTAATTCAAGTTATGCACAAAAAAAAGAAATAGATATAAAAACGAATCAACAAAAATCTATTTTGTCTGATACCCTCAGAGTTGGATATACATATTGGTGGCCACAATCTGGCCCCTTTATTGGTCATTGTGGTGATAAGTATGCATTAGTCTTTTTAGGGACAGTTCAACATATTGATAAGCCGATTAAAGATGATGATATGCTCTATATACCTCAGGAGGGAAGTATTAAGATTGATGAGGTGTTAACATTCAGAAGTCTGAAGAAGAAAACCTATGACAAACAAAACTTTTTCATTTCTAATTGTTTTTATAAACAAGATATAAAACAAGGAGATCGAGTATTAGTTTTTTGTTATGAATATGAAGATAATTACAGTATTCCCGGAGGAAAATCAATACTAAAAATTAAAGATAGTAATGATCCTGTTGTACAATCTATTAAAAGATATATAACATCTGGTCAGAACCCATTAGAGTTAAAAAAACATATAGCTTTATGGAAAAGCTATGGTTTAGAAACTGATGTAAAGCGAGTAATAGCCTGTAAAGAGGTAATGGATTGATCTCTTCTTAACCCTTATTTGCATTAGAAAATCTATTACGGCTAGAAACTACTACAAAACCTTTGTTACTATATATTTTTAAGTTTAACCATAATGATGCTATGCCGAAATTTGGAAAATATCAGGTTTTTCAAATCTCATGACAAAGTTCTAATGCATAGACCGTATTAAACAGATATTCAAAAAATGTATTGCACCAGTATTTGACTCTGTTTTATGAGTCAAATACCTCAAAAAATGTCCGAATTCTTTGAAATTCAAACTTTTCGGATAATACATATTCTTACCAATACTAGGTTTGCTCTATTAACTTTTAAAAATTATAAAAATGAAAGCAATAACAAATTTAGTAAGGGGTATGATGATAGTGATGGTATCACTATTGATCTTTTCATGTTCTGATGGAGAAGATGGAGCTATTGGACCTGCAGGTCAGGATGGAATTGACGGAGTCGATGGCACCAATGGAACAGACGGTAATGATGGAGTTGATGGCAATGATGGTAATGACGGCAATGATGGGGCAGATGGCACTGATGGTAATGATGGCTCTCCGGGAACAGCCAATGTCATCTATTCTAATTGGTTTAATACAGAGTTGAGCGATAACATTGCTGGGTCGAGTGATACTTTTACTATTAATGCTCCAGAGATTGATGCAGATATTTTAAATTTTGGTACTGTTTTAGTTTATGCCAGACGAATAGTAATATCACCTGGACCAACAATAAATATATCTGTATACCAATTACCTATAACTTTTGGGGCTGCTAGACAACAATCATATTTATTTTCTCTTACCAATACCAATCAAATAAGAATATCTGTACAAACAAATGAAGAGGGAGATCCAGCTGGTGATGGAACATTTCTTGAGCAATATCGATATGTAATAATACCTGGTGGAATTTCGACTTCTAGTAGTGCCACTTCAGAAGGACTTGAATCTGGATCTAAATCCAGAGAAGAGTATAAGAACATGTCCTATGAAGAAATCAGGACACTATTTAATATCCCAGAATAATCTTTCTAATCAATTATTAGTTTGGATTTTATAGCGAATAATACGTCACCATATTGTTCACTGTTATTTAATAATATAGAAAGGGTTTGACTAAAAAGAAATTTAAACTCATTAAAACACAAACCTTAAGGAAGTACGATATGCTTACCAATATCAGGTTTGTGGTTACCTTTTAATTTAAAAAATTATAAAAATGAAAATTATGAAAAATATAATAAGAAGTATGATCATAGTAATGCTATCAACATTGATTTTTTCATGTTCTGATGGAGAGGACGGAGCAATTGGACCTACAGGTCAGGATGGAGTTGACGGGGTTGATGGAACAAATGGAACAGACGGTACTGATGGTACAGATGGTCCTCCAGGAACAGCCAATGTCATTTATTCTGATTGGATTCCTGCTGATTTTCCAGGAGGAATAGATTTTGATAAAAGTATGTTATTATTAAGTAGTCTAACAGCATTTGATCAAGACACTGATGCCATTTTGGTATATGGTCGTAATCCAGCCAACGCCTTGTTTTTTAATGTATATAAACTTCCATATTTTAATATAGATAATGAAGAATTTTATAATATAGTATTGGGAGAAGGAGCTGGTTTTGAATCTTTAAGAGTTCAAGCCAGAACAACAGATGGACTATTAAAAGCGTTTAGTTTTTTTGATGATTTTAGATATGTAATTATACCAGGAGGAGTCTCAACAAATCCCACCTCTTCTGCTACAAAATCCTCAAAAGACTATTCATCTATGTCCTATGAAGAAGTTAGAGCACTATTTAATATCCCAGAATAATCTTTATAATCAATTATTAGTTTAGATTTTATAGCGAATACTATGAGAGATAGTATTCGCTTTTTTTATAAAAACATTGATATAGTTTAGATTAAAATATATAATCTGAATATGAGTATAGTATTTGTCACTCTATTTTTTTGGTATACATTAGTGGTTAATAAAATAGATTATTATGACACTTACCATGAGTATTCCTGCATTATTATTCCCTGCAATATCTCTTACAATGCTGGCATATAATGCAAGATATTTGGCTATTGCAGCTTTAATCCGACAATTACATAATGAATACCTCTCTTCTCCTTCAAAAAATATAGGTTTACAAATTAAAAACCTAAGAAAAAGATTATGGTTAATTAGGAATATGCAGGCAATAGCAATTATAAGCTTTTTAACCAGTGTAATCACTATGTTTTTATTGTACATAGAACACATAAATTGGGGAAATATAGTATTTGGGATTAGCTTATTTTGTTTAATACTTTCGCTTTTTTTGTCTTTTATCGAAGTTCAGATTTCTACCAAAGCATTGGCTATCAGACTTGACAGAATAGAAGAAAATAAATAAGAAATTCTTATCTTGTTAGTATAATTATTTTTTATGCTTCAAAATGAACTTTTTAATAATGTAATACGAGATTTCAACGCAGGGTATTGGGAGTTGCATAATGATCCAGACAAAGAAATCTGGTCTAAGAAGTTTTACGAAAGCCTTGGATATAAGCTGAAAGAGTTAAATCCCACAATCGATCATTTTTTAGGGAGCTTGATACACAAAGAAGATGTAGATATATTTAGGGATAATTTTCTTAATTATAAGCGTAATAATGTAAATTTTAAACAACATATAAAAATCCAAACCAAAACAGGAAATTATAAGTTATTTAGATGTGCAACCAATGATGAATTACCTGTAGATATAAAATCTCAAATTAATCTTATATTTTTTTTCGAAATAAAACTTGAGCCAGAACAGAATATTGCAAAGGATAATTTCTACTACAAAGAAACTGCTCAAATGACAGAAACGGGTAGTTGGTATGTAGATTTTCACAAAAGAAAAAGCTATTGGGATTTTGAAACCAAACGAATATTAGAATACCCAGATGATTATGTGCCCTCTTTAAAAGATTCTGCAAATTATTATGCAGAAGATTCTCAACAAAAAGCTGCGGATTGTTTTTTTAATTGCGCTATGGCAGGAACACCTTTTAATACAGAAATTAAAATGATAACCTCCAACAAAAGAGTTTTTTGGGTACGAGCAATAGGAAAACCAGTATATAATGATAATAAAGAGATTATAGGAATCAGAGGTGTTTTTCAGGATATTGATGATATAAAGAAGAAAGAATTAAGCCTTCAAAAGTCTATTGATATCATCGCATCTCAGAATTCTCGGCTTTTTAATTTTGCACATATTGTATCTCACAACCTAAGATCCCACACAAGTAATTTATCCTTGTTGGTTCAACTTATTGAAGATATAAAAGATCCAAAAGAAAAAATTGACCTGATTAAGGAGATCAAACATATATCGTATAGTTTAAATACCACTATTGAGCACCTTAATGAGATTGTAGCTATTCATACCAATAAAGATCAGGAAAAAAAGATAATCAAATTTCAGGATGCACTTAATTTGGTTAC
Source organism: uncultured Aquimarina sp. (assembly GCA_947498785.1). GTDB lineage: Bacteria > Bacteroidota > Bacteroidia > Flavobacteriales > Flavobacteriaceae > Aquimarina. The sequence goes on from CANMLS010000008.1 coordinate 86,392, forward strand.
TAATGGAATTGGACAAATGATTGCCATTGGTAAAACAAAAATTGAATCAGATTTTAAAGACTTAAAAGAGATTAATTACATTCCTGCTTATCTTGAAAGCATTTTATTAAACCTAATTACAAACGCAATTAAATATAAGCATCCAGATAGAGATGCAATTATAAAGATTAGGGCATATAAAGAAGAAGGGAAAGAGTACTTAATGGTTACCGATAATGGAAGAGGAATTGACATGAACTTGTTTAAGGATAAAATATTCGGAATGTATAAGACATTTCATTATAATAAAGATGCAGTAGGAATAGGCTTGTTTATAACAAAAAATCAAGTAGAATCTTTAGATGGAAAAATTAGAGTAGAGAGCGAAGTAGATAAAGGAACAACATTTATAATAGAGTTTTGAAAACAAATACACAACCAAACAGTTATGGATCATAAAATTGGATTAGCCTGTATTATTGACGATGATAGTATGTATGTAAATCTTGTAAAAAGAATAGTAGAAGCAAAAAACCTTTGTAAAAATTTAATGGTATTCAAAAACGGAAAAGATGCACTTAATTATTTTGAAGCTATTTTAACCAATTTGGATAAAAAAAGCATTCCTGAGATTATTTTTTTAGATTTAAATATGCCCATAATGGATGGGTGGGAGTTTTTAGAAAACTTTACCAATATCAAAAACAAACTAGGAAAAATAATCACACTTTACATTGTAAGTTCTTCGATTAACCCTGTGGATATTGAAAGAGCAAAAAACATTAATTCAGTTAAGGATTATCTTATAAAACCTGTTACAATAGAAGATTTAGAAGCTATTTTTTTAAAACAAATACTATAAAAAAGACCTCACTTTCTGAGGTCTTTTTAGAAAATATGAAGTGGTTTAAACTTTATTGATTCTGGCAAAAAAAACATTAATTCAGTTAAGAATTATCTTATAAAATCACTTCTATAATTTTTACACCTGTGATACTCTAAGGGTATTTACCATTCCTTTTGCAGCGATAGGCATTGCAGCAAGATTGATTAACATATCTCCTTGTTCAACAAACCCACGATCAACAGCTATTTTATTAATATCTTCTACAGTCTCGTCAGTGCTTACAAACTTATCATAAAATAAGGCTTTTACACCCCATAAAAGACTAAGTTGAGAAAGTATCCTACGGTTACTGGTAAAAACTAATATGTGAGCATCTGGTCTCCAAGCAGAAATCTGAAATGCGGTATATCCACTATTGGTTAATGTACAGATAGCTTTAGCATCAATATCATTAGCCATATGTGCAGCATGATAACAAATTGATTTAGTAATAAACCTATTTGTTCGTATATGTGGAGGATTTTGAGGAACTGATATTAATTCTGAAGTTTCTACGCTATTAATAATTTTAGACATGGTTTCTATTACCTGCACAGGATACTTTCCTACCGAAGTTTCTCCAGATAACATAACAGCATCTGCACCATCCATTACCGAGTTTGCAACATCATTGACTTCTGCTCTTGTTGGAGTAAGGCTATCGATCATAGTCTCCATCATTTGCGTAGCAATAATAACTGGTATTCTAGCAGTCTTTGCTTTGAGTACTAGTTTTTTCTGAATTAAAGGTACTTCCTGAGCAGGAATTTCTACTCCCAAATCACCTCTTGCAACCATTAACCCATCGCAATATGCTACAATTTTATCAATATTTTCTACGCCTTCTGGCTTTTCGATTTTAGCAATAATAGGGATTTTATCTTTGCTATGTTCCTTGATCAAATCCTGTAACTCGATGAGATCTTGCGCATTTCGTACAAAAGATAACGCCATCCAATCAACACCTTGCTCACAAGCAAAAATGGCATCTTTTACATCCTTTTCTGTTAATGCAGGTAACGAAATATTGGTATTAGGAAGGTTGACACCTTTTTTTGATTTTAAGGGACCTCCTTGTATTACTTTGGTTTTTACAGTGTCCTTACTATTTGTAGAAACAACTTCAAAAATTAATTTACCATCATCTAATAATATGCGTTCACCAGCCTTTACATCTTTAGGAAAGCTTTCATAATTCATGTAGACTTGTTCAGAAGTACCTTCAAAAGGTTCCCCAGTTACAAAATTGATAAAATCACCATCATGAACGATGATATCGCCTTTCATAATACCTACTCTTAATTTAGGACCTTGCAAATCTCCTAGTATCGCAGCATTAAAACCATAGTCTTCACTTAATTTTCGTATAATTTTTATGCGCTCCTTTACATCACTATAATCAGCATGAGAGAAATTTATTCTAAAAACATTTACGCCTGCTTCTAGCATTTTTTTTAGTATCTCTTTGCTACTTGTTGCTGGTCCTAATGTAGCAACTATTTTGGTTCTTTTACGTGTTGGCATTATTCGAATATTAAGTTGTTCTTTGATTTAAGTTGGGTATATTCTACAGTATATGCAGTAATAACTTGTGAGATTTTTAGCAATTGGGTTACCAATGAACTATTTGAAAATTTTGATATTTCTGTTTCTATTTTTAGAAAATAATCTACATTCTTTAATTCTGGAATTAAATATTTTGTAGTATATGCTTCTTCTATAGTATTGAATAATCCATTGTTAATATGATTTTTTGAAATTCCTAAAGCTTGAAATTTATTGGCTAAAAGACTATACGTATTGTATTGAAAATGATCTTCATATTGATATAACGGAAAACTTGCTATAAAGTCGGGATACTCAAAATTAATATCTTCTTTTTTTCTAAAAAGTTTTAAATTAAGGTTTTGGTTTAATAAAAAGGCTAATCTATAAGAAGCCAATGAACAATGAATAGCTATAAGTTCATAATCATCATCTTCTAAGGTATCTAATACTAATTTCTGAATAGCCACGCTGAATTTTTGTTTCAGAATTAGCACGAAATATACAAATAAATTCACCCAACGGGTTTAATAAAGTATAAAGTTATTTCACGAAAACGATTGAGTTAGTATCTTTTGACGATAAGAACTGTAGTTTTTCTGAAGAGCCCGTGTTTTATATAAATATTGTAAGAAAAAGTAATTGAATTTAAGTATGGTTATAGAGTTCAAACTATTAATTTTGAATATGCAGTTTTTTAAGCATTTACATATTAATTTTGGATTGAAAAGCAAAATAGGCTCTTTTCGAAGCTTTTTCTTCGGCTTTTTTCTTTGAAGTAGCTCTAGCTTTTGCAACTACTTTTTCATCGATCCATAGTTTTACAGCAAAATGCTTCATTTCATCTTTACCTGTGTCCTCATATGCCTCATAATTAAAGATCTTTTTTTCCTTTTGACACCATTCTATTAATAGACTTTTGTAGCTAATAATTTGACCCTCGAGGCTTTCAATATCGACATAAGGGTCTATAACGGCTTCTTTGATAAAACGTTCGCAGTATACAAAACCTCGGTCAAGATAAATTGCACCAATTAATGCTTCAAAAAGGTTTCCATGAATATTTATTCCAAATTGGGATTTAGGAATATTAGTTCTTACTAATTCGATTAGCTTAAGATCTTTGCCAAGTTCATTAAGATGTTTTCTACTTACCACTTTAGCTCTCATTTTTGTTAGATACCCTTCATTACCTTCAGGGACTTCCTTAAATAAGTGTGCAGCAATAACGCTACTTAACATAGCATCACCCAAAAACTCTAATCGTTCAAAATTGATAGCATTTCCTTTTTTATCTTTTAGGTTTAATGACCTATGAGTGAATGCTTTTTCATAAGGAGCAATGCTTTTGGGCTTAAATGCTAGTATTTTTTGAATTTTTGAAAAAAAATTCCCGTTCTTTTCAGAGCGGGAATTTAATATGTTTCGAATAACATTCATTATTCTTTCAATTTTTTAAATAACACACATGCATTATGACCTCCGAAACCAAAAGTATTACTCATGGCGTATGTAATATCGCGTTCTTGAGCTTTGTTTAAGGTCAAATTTAACGAAGAATCTATGTTTTCATCCACAGTAGTGTGGTTGATTGTAGGAGGCACAGTACTTTTTTGCATTGCAAGGATAGAAGCAATAGCCTCTATAGCTCCAGCAGCACCAAGTAAGTGTCCTGTCATAGATTTTGTTGAATTGATATTAATATTAGGTGTGTGATCTCCAAAAACTTTAGTAATAGCTTTCAATTCTGCAACATCTCCCAAAGGCGTAGATGTTCCATGAGTATTTATAGCATCTACCTGTTCTGGAGTAATCCCTGCATCTCTTAAACAATTGAGCATTACACGCTCTACACCTATTCCGTCTGGGTGTGGGGCTGTCATATGATAAGCATCACTAGACATTCCTCCTCCTACAACTTCAGCATAGATTTTAGCACCTCGTGCTTTTGCATGTTCATATTCTTCAAGAATAAGAGCCCCACTACCTTCTCCAAGTACAAAACCATCTCTGGTTGCGTCGAATGGCCTAGAGGCAGTTTCTGGACTTTCATTTCTTGTTGATAACGCGTGCATTGCATTAAATCCTCCCATACCAGCAATGGTAACTGCAGCTTCACTTCCTCCTGTAATAATAATATCACAATGTCCTAAACGTATATAGTTTAGTGCATCGATCATCGCATTAGCAGAAGAAGCACAGGCAGAAACTGTTGTGTAGTTAGGTCCCATAAAACCATTTCGAATAGAAATATGTCCAGGGGCAATATCGGCAATCATTTTCGGAATGAAGAAAGGATTGAAACGCGGTGTTCCATTTCCATTGGCATAGCCAATTACTTCTTCCTGAAAAGTTTCTATTCCTCCGATTCCTGCACCCCAGATTACACCAACTCTAAATTTGTCAACCTTCTCAAGGTTAATAGCAGCATCTTTTATAGCCTCTTCTGAAGATACAATGGCATACTGAGCAAATTTATCAAGTTTACGTGCTTCTTTTCTATCAAAATAATCTGTGGGATTGTAATTTTTGATTTCGCAAGCAAATTTAGTCTTGAAATGCTCGGTATCAAAGTAGGTAATAGGAGCACAACCGCTCTTACCGTCTACTAATCCATTCCAATATTCATCAATATTGTTACCGATAGGTGTTAATGCACCTAGTCCTGTGACTACAACTCGCTTAAGATTCATATTTTGTCGTGAAGTTATTACTTTGCGTCTTCAATATAAGATATTGCTTGACCTACTGTTGCAATGTTTTCAGCCTGATCATCTGGAATCTGAATATCGAATTCTTTTTCGAATTCCATAATCAATTCTACAGTGTCTAACGAATCAGCGCCTAAATCGTTTGTGAAACTAGCTTCATTAACAACTTCGTTTTCGTCTACTCCTAATTTGTCAACGATTATCGCTTTTACTCTTGATGCAATGTCTGACATAATGTTTAATTTTAATTTTTTAATTAGGTGGCAAAAATAAAAAACTTTATTTTAAAACCCCACAATCCCATAAAAATGTATTTGTATTTTATCAAATATAGCGAAGTATTGCCTTTTTGCTGCCTAAAAATGAATAATAATTGTTTTTTTTGTGCTCTCTAATTTAACATTCAATGTACTATGAAACGTATCGTAATCTTTGCTTCCGGCTCTGGTACCAACGCCGAAAACATAATCAAATACTTCCATGAACGAAATATTGCTGAGGTCACTCATGTTTTTTCTAACAATCTGTATGCCAAAGTGTTAAAACGGGCTCATGATCAGAAAGTAAAAGCATTACATTTTGATAGAACATCATTTTATGAAACAAATGAAGTATTAAATATTTTAAAAGATGCAAATCCTGATGTAATCGTATTGGCAGGGTTTTTATGGATATTCCCAAAAAAAATTATCGATTTCTTCCCAAATAAGGTCATAAATATTCACCCTGCTTTATTACCAAAATATGGAGGTAAAGGAATGTATGGGCGTCATGTTCATGAGGCTGTGGTAAGAAATCAAGAAAAAGAAAGCGGGATTACGATCCATTATGTAAATGAACATTACGATGAGGGAGGGGTAATCTTTCAGGCTAGAGTAACAATTTCAGAAGAAGATTCAGCCGAGGATGTGGCAAATGCAATTCATGAGTTAGAATATAAACATTTTCCTGTCGTTATAGAAGAACTTCTGCTTACGAATAAAAAAAGTAATGAGTAGTGAGTATTTAGGATTAAGAAACTAAAAAAAATTGTATTACACCTTAATTACTTTCTGTATTGTGGCGTTCGAGCGGGCTATACGTTACAATTCCTCGTATTGTAGTCCTTCGAAAAGCTCAGGATGACAATACTGCGGGATTTTCACTACTATCCCTAACGCAGAAAATGACTTGGAAGATAATTTCTATCGAATAAGAACAATCAACTATTAACTAAATTATGGCTAAGAAAGAAAAGTTTTATGTAGTCTGGGATGGACACAAACCTGGGATTTATACAAAATGGGATGATTGTAAAGTAGCAGTAAAAGGGTATGCCAATGCAAAATATAAGTCTTTTGACTCTTTTGATGTTGCCAAAAAAGCATATAATGGCGATTATGAAGATTATAAAGGTAAGAGTAAACCCAAAAAAACACTTACAGCAGCACAGTTATCAAAAATAGGAGAACCAAATTTATATTCTATTGCCGTAGATGCTGCATCAAGTGGGAATCCGGGTAAGATGGAATATAGAGGTGTGGATACGCAAACAGAAAAACAATTATTTCATCAAGGACCTTTTAGAGAAGGAACTAATAATATAGGAGAATTTTTGGCCTTGGTTCATGGTTTAGCATATCTTAAAAAGAAAAAGAGTGATCGTATTATTTATTCTGATTCTAAAATTGCTATAGGATGGGTAAAACAAAAAACATGTAAAACAAAATTAAAAAGAAACTCTAAGAATAGCGAAGTATTTGATCTTGTAGATCGTGCAACACAATGGCTAAAAGAAAACTCATACACTACTACAATTGTTAAATGGGAAACAAAAGCTTGGGGAGAAATTCCTGCTGATTTTGGAAGAAAATAAAATGGTTTTAAACATTATGCTTTACTATAAAATTTATTCTATATTAGCATAGAAATTATCCTACCGAAAAAATAAATATCAATACTCATGTAATTGCATAGTATGGATATTTATAATCTTAATCAATACTATTTTTATAAACTATCTTTTTAGATAAAGATAGACAATAAATGTTGCGCGACGATTGGGCGAAAACCGAAAAGTCTTAATTAGAGTAGGTAAATAATTTTAAAATTAATTTAAGATTTAAATGTAATGGAAGACAAAAATGCTTTAATGATTAAAGGAGGCCATGACTGTGGTACAGGAACAGTATCAGATGCTGGCGATAATGATGTTCCTATTTGGATTGGTGATTGGGATGATGAATTCTGCTGTTAAAAAATAGTAATAAAAAGCTGGGAGCTAATTTTTATGAGCTCTCAGCTCTTTTAAGTGAAACTGGTGTTAAATTAAAATACATTTATTTTGAAATACATATATAGTATAGGTTTTCTTTTAATCATATCCTGTAGTAAACACAATAATACTCAAATACAATCTCGTTCTATCGATATAGATTCTTTAATTATCTCCTTAGATACACAAGAAAAGAAAGAAAAATTTCTCGCAGATTTGCTTCAACAAGATCAAAATGTAAGAAATACCGATAGAGAAAATGAAATTCTGAAAAGGAATAATTATGACATGAATTCATCAGAGTATCAAGTGTATAAAAAGGAAAGAGAGGGAGTAGATTCTCTAAATTTTTTTAAAGCATTAAAGTATTTAAAGGAATATGGATATCCCACGTTTAAGTCTGGTAATTACAAGGCTTCTTCCGCAATTAGGACAGTTTGTTTACATCAATCTTTTGATAAGCAGTTGGTGTTATTCCCCTACATATATAAAACTTATAATGACGGTTTTATAAACAGCGAACGTTTTTCTTTTTTACTTAATAAAATGCATATTCATAAATATGGAAAAAGACATCCCCATGCAATTAGCTATGAAGAAAATATCAAACAATTATTAGAAAAATTAGAGCTAGATAAGACCAATACTCAATAGAAAACACTTTTTTATGATATTGATATGCAAAAACTACAAAGAAAATAATGAAAGTTATTGATTGGCTCCTTTATAAAAATTTAGTTGATATCTACACAGATTGTAGAGCATATATAGAAAACTCTGAAGATCAATTTTCAAAACCATTGAAATGCGGATATGACCCTTATACTAATATATGGGAAGACTGGAGTGCCAACCCTTTAAAGCAAAATGCAATTAAATACTATAGCTTTGAAGAGTTTTTGAGGAACTAGAGCTTGGGGAGAAATTCCTGCTGATTTTGGAAGAAAATAAAATGGTTTTACGATTACATATTCATTATATTATACGTGCAAAAAATATCCAATAAAGCTTGGGTATTTTTATGAATAATAACCCATTGTACATTTAGGTTATGTTAATATTTTCATGGTTTTAACATAATAATTTCATGAAACAAAAAGAAAACCTAAATTTTTTTGACAGAAAATGGTAATAAGTATTCTGCTCTCCAAAGAATAAAATGACTACAAAAAGCTTAATAAACTATTGAAACAGGTGTTTAACATATTTTAACATTTAATGAAGTAAGTAAGGAGATACTTTTTTCTACTAAACTATTGTTTGAAATAAGAAATTCAATTTTAAAAAAGTTTAATTTAGAAGGTATTGTAACATGAAAAAGATCCATTATTTATGTATTCTGATTCCCATGTTGACTTTTGGTCAACCTCAATGGGAACTAGCAAAAGATAAGGAAGGGATTCAAATATGGGTGAGAGATTTTAAAGATAGTCCGTATAAAGAGTATAAAGCAATAACGAGTGTAAACACCTCTTTAAAAGGAGTAGTTGACGAATTGCTTAAAGCTCCGGAGTATATGGAGAATTGTATAGAAGGAGTTAGTCATTTGGTAAAAATAAATAATGATAAGGAGTATATTTTTTATGCAAGAAATGAGTTTCCGTGGCCTGTAAAAGACAGAGATGTCGTTTCTAAGCTTCGAATTCAAAAAGTCTCGAAAGATAAAATAAAATTATATATAAATGCTGCTCCAGAAGAAGTCCCTGTATTAAAGAGTACGCTTAGAATTAGAGAATTATCTGGTCATTGGTTGCTGGAAGAACATGAGGGTAAAGTAAAAATTACGCAACAGCTTTATGTAAACCCCGAAGGAGCACTACCTCCTTTTATAACAAACGCTCTATTAGTAAAAGGTCCTTTTAAAACATTTAGCACGCTTAAAGGAACACTTGAAGATGCTGATTCCTGAAAACGACCTTAGAAGACTTTATTTTTGATCAATTTACTTGAAAGTAAAGCGTATATTTGCAAAAAAAATAACGCTATTTTATGAGCAAATTACTTATTGTAGGCTCTATAGCCTTTGATGCTATTGAAACCCCTTTTGGAAAAACCGATAAAATCTTAGGAGGAGCTGCACCTTATATTGCACTTTCTGCATCTAATTTTAATGTGTCTTCTGCAATTGTTTCTGTGGTTGGAGAGGATTTTCCGGTTGATTATCTAGAGTTGCTTAGGAAGAAAAATATTGATACTTCTGCAATAGAAATTGTTAAAGGAGGAAAAACGTTTTTTTGGAGTGGTAAATATCATAATGATCTCAATTCTAGAGATACTATAGAAACTCAGCTTAACGTTCTTGCTGATTTTAACCCAATTGTTCCTGATAGTCATAAAAATTCGGAAATTGTAATGTTGGGTAATTTAAATCCATCGGTACAACTGGGTGTTCTAGAACAATTAACGACTAAACCAAAGTTAGCGATATTGGATACCATGAATTTCTGGATGGAAGATGCTTTTTTAGATGATCTTTTAAAAGTAATAGCAAAAGTAGATGTTATCACTATAAATGATGAAGAAGCAAGACAACTAAGTGGAGAATATTCTTTAGTAAAAGCTGCTAGAGCAATAGAAAAGATGGGACCAAAATATGTGGTTATTAAAAAGGGAGAACACGGAGCTTTATTGTTTCATAATGGACAAATTTTCTTTGCCCCTGCTTTGCCCTTAGAAGAAGTTTTTGATCCCACGGGAGCTGGAGATACTTTTGCTGGAGGATTTTCAGGATATTTAGCCAAAACAGACGATATTTCATTTGAAAACATGAAAAAAGCAATTATTCATGCTTCAAATCTTGCATCTTTTTGCGTAGAAAAATTCGGTACCGAAAGAATGGAGAATTTAGACAGGGAAGAAGTTCAGAGACGACTTCAACAATTTAAGGAATTAACGCAATTCGAAATAGAATTGTCTTGATATAAAAGTTAGCCCCGAAGCAATTGTCTTGGGGCTTTTTTAATTATGGTTTTACATAACATAAACACAACAATTTTTAGAATTTTTGGAATACAATGAGTGATGCGTTAAAACACGAATGCGGTATAGCATTTATACGACTATTAAAGCCATTAGAGTATTATAAAGAAAAATACGGCAGTGCATTTTATGGAGTGAATAAGATGTATCTGATGATGGAAAAACAGCATAACCGAGGTCAGGATGGAGCTGGATTTGCAAGTATTAAATTAGACACAGCACCTGGCGAACGATACATAAGTAGAGTTCGATCCAGTGATTCTCAACCGATACAGGCTATTTTTTCACAGATTAATGATAGAATTAATAAAGAATTAGTTGATCATCCAGAATATACAGATGATGTTGAGTTACAGAAAAAGAATATACCTTATATAGGTGAAGTTCTTCTTGGACATGTGCGTTATGGGACATTTGGTAAAAATAGCGTCGAAAGCGTGCATCCATTTCTAAGGCAAAATAACTGGATGCATCGTAACCTTATTGTGGCAGGAAATTTCAATATGACTAATAATGATGTATTGTTTGATAATCTGGTTAGGTTAGGGCAGCACCCTAAAGATAAGGTGGATACCGTAACTGTAATGGAAAAGATAGGGCACTTCTTGGATTCTGAAGTTGCTAAACTATATAAGCAATTAAAAAAAGAAGGATTTAATAAAATCGATGCTTCTCCACAAATCGTAGAACGACTCAATGTTGCAAAAATCCTTAGGAAATCTTCAAGAGATTGGGATGGAGGGTATGCTATGGCTGGAATGTTAGGGCACGGAGATGCTTTTGTTTTAAGAGATCCTGCAGGAATTCGACCAGCATATTATTATAAAGATGATGAAGTGGTTGTGGTAGCATCAGAAAGGCCAGTTATTCAGACGGTTTTTGATGTGCCTTTTGATGATGTACAAGAGTTAGAACCAGGAAGAGCAATTATTGTCAAAAAGAACGGAGATACTACTATTCGTAAAATCATTGATCCGCTTGAAAGAAAAGCGTGTTCATTTGAGCGAATCTATTTCTCAAGAGGAAGTGATGCTGAAATTTATAAGGAAAGAAAAAATCTAGGGAAACTAATTATGCCTCAGGTTTTAGAAGAAATAGATCATGATACGGTAAACACAGTTTTTTCGTTTATTCCGAATACCGCAGAAACCTCATTTTATGGAATGGTTGAAGCTGCTCAGGATGAGTTGAATAAGCAAAAAAACGAAACGATACTTTCTGAAAAAGAATCATTAACAGATGAGCGATTATCAGAAATTCTTTCGTCTAGATTAAGAACAGAAAAAATCGCGATTAAAGATGCTAAGCTGCGTACTTTTATTACAGAAGATAGTAGTAGAGATGATTTGGTGGCTCATGTCTATGATGTGACATATGGTGTTGTAAAACAAAATGATAATTTGGTAATCATTGATGATAGTATTGTAAGAGGAACAACCCTCAAAAAAAGTATTATCAAAATGATGGATAGATTGAAGCCTAGAAAGATCGTTATTGTTTCTTCTGCACCACAAATTCGTTATCCTGACTGTTATGGGATCGATATGGCAAGGTTAGAAGGCTTAATTGCATTTCAGGCTGCGTTAGAACTTTTAAAAGAAAATGGGAACTACGATCTAGTAGAACAGGTTTATGAAAAATGTAAAGCACAAGAAAACTTGGAAGATGCAGAGGTACAAAATTTTGTTAAAGAGATCTATAGTGGATTTTCAGATCAAGAGATAAGTGATAAAATATCAGAACTGTTAAGCGATAAAACAGTTAAAGCCAAAGTAAAAATTATTTATCAAACCGTTGACAATCTACATGTAGCCTGCCCTAAGAACCTTGGAGATTGGTATTTTACTGGAGATTATCCTACAATTGGAGGTAATAGGGTTGTAAATAAAGCGTTTATAAACTTCTTTGAAGGTAAAAAAGAAAGAGCTTACTAAAAAAATAAAAAAGATTGTTGTTAAAATTGGTTAATTTGTGTATTTCAACAATTATTTTAACCTTTCGTCTAAAACATTTTTTCACAATGAAATAACGTTATATATTAGCAGAGCCATAGCATAAGTAGGTTAAGTTCATGGTAGATTTGGGGCAAAAAAAGGTGGATCTTCCACCTTTTTTTATTTGATAACATTTCGGTAATAAAAATAATATTTTACATATAAAAAGAGCTGCAATTTGCAGCTCTTTTTATATAAAGGAAAATAAGTTGTTTATTTTCCTTGTGCGTATCTGCTTGAAACCTCATTCCAGTCGATTACATTAAAGAAAGCAGAAACATAATCAGGACGACGATTTTGATAGTTTAGGTAATATGCATGTTCCCATACATCTAATCCTAAGATAGGAACTCCCCCACATCCAATACCTGGCATTAAAGGGTTGTCTTGATTAGGAGTAGAGCATATTTCTACCTTTCCTCCTGGGTGCACACATAGCCATGCCCATCCAGAGCCAAATTGGGTACCAGCAGCGGTAGAAAAAGCATCTTTAAATGCATCAAAAGATCCACATGCTGCGTTTATAGCATCAGCAAGCTCTCCAGAAGGCTTCCCTCCACCATTAGGAGACATAATCTCCCAGAATAATGTATGATTATAATATCCTCCACCATTATTTCTAACAGCAGAATTAGACATATCAAGATTAATAAGAATATTGTCTATATTTTTACCTTCAAGATCTGTTCCTTCAATTGCAGCGTTTAACTTATTAGTGTAGCCAGCATGGTGTTTATCATGGTGGATTTCCATGGTACGAGCATCTATATGAGGTTCTAACGCATCAAAAGCGTAGTTTAATTTTGGTAATTCAAATGACATATGTTATTATTTTGATTAGTAAAATAAAAATGATACCAAATTTAACAATTAGAGTGATGAATAAAAATTTATTGTTATAAATTAATTAAAACCAATATCTTCATAAAAACGAATTCCTTGGGATCTATTATATTTATAAAGTTCTATGATATAAAAATGAAGGGTTTTAGTATTTTAGTAAAAAAAAGAATTGAGTTTGACTACGTCTTTTACAGTCTATAATGCTGCTGCAGGAGCAGGTAAAACATATACTCTTGTAAAAGAATACCTTATTACGTTACTAAAAGGAGAATTTAAAGAAAGTTACAAGAACATCTTAGCAATTACTTTTACGAATAAAGCTGTCGCAGAGATGAAAACCAGAGTTTTAGAAAACCTTGTAGCGATTAGCCAACCGAATACTCCAGAAAAGTATCAGAATCTAATACAAGAATTAGTTGTCGCAACCAAAATTGAAGAGCAGAAGCTAAAAAGGAAAGCATATAATATCTTAAGAAGTATTCTACATAATTATGCAGCCTTTGACATCGTAACTATAGATACATTTACACATAGAGTCATAAGAACATTTGCGCATGACCTTGGGATACCAATGAATTTTGAAATAGAGATGGATACTGATTCTTTAATCGAAGAAGCTGTAGATACCGTAGTATCCCAAATAGGACTTAATGAAGAGCTCACCAAATTAATTATTGACTTCGCAATTAGTAAACTTGAAGAAGATAAAAGTTGGGACATCACCATTGAGCTAAATAAAATTGCCAGACTTTTATTTAGTGAAAATGACCGAGATCACCTTAATAAACTTTCTGATAAAACAACCGATGACTTTGACAATCTTAAAAAACTATTAAATCAAAAAATTACAGACTGTAAAAGAAATATTATTTCTGGATCAAATACCATATTACAATTAATAAAAGAGAAAGAAATAACGCATAAAGATTTTACCCGTAGCTCGATCCCCAATCATTTTATAAAACTGGCAGAAGGTGATACAAAAGTTGACTTCAAAGCGGTTTGGAAACAAAATATACAAGAAGCCTCTTTTTACGGCGCAAAACTAGATAGTCATCAAAAAGATAAAATAGATAGTATTCGACCTTTGATAGAAGAAGCTTTTTTGACCACAAAACAAATCTTGATCGAAACAAATCTTTTTGAAAATAGTATCAAAAATTTGACTCCTCTTTCTGTTTTAAATGCTATCAATAAAGAGTTACTGAATATTAAAAAAGAAAGAAAGATTTTATTGATATCAGAATTCAACACTATTATAAGTAAGGCTATTCAGGATCAACCCGCCCCATTTATTTATGAACGCTTGGGAGAACGATACAGGGATTATTTTATTGATGAGTTTCAGGATACCTCAGAGCTACAGTGGAATAATATGATTCCACTTATTGATAATGCTGTTTCTACGGAAACCTTAACTGGGAAAAGAGGTCAGGTTACCATAGTTGGAGACGCAAAGCAAGCTATTTATAGATGGAGAGGAGGAAAAGCAGAACAGTTTATTGAATTGTCATCGAATAAAAATCCTTTTTCGACTCAGGAAAAACAAGTGCTTGACCTACCAAAAAATTATCGAAGTCATGAAGAGATAATCAAATTTAACAATGACTTTTTTACTTTTTCATCTACTGATTTTAGTAATATAAAACATCAGGAACTTTATATAAAAGGCAATAATCAACAAGTTAATGACAAAAAAAACGGATATGTAAATATATCATTTGTTAATGCTAAAAATGTTGCAGAAGAAGATGAGGTATATCCCAAAAAAGTATTTGAAACTATTGTTGAGCTCGGTGAAAAAGGATACAAACTCAATGAAATTTGTATCATTGTACGTAAGCAAAAAGAAGGAGCTGTGATTGCAGATTTTCTTACTCAAAAAGGGTTATCTATCATTTCTTCTGAAACATTATTGATTGCAAATTCTCCTCAAATAAGGTTTATTATTGATATGTTTACATGGTTTACACAGCCTGATCACCTTCCTTCAAAAATTAATGTGTTATACTTTTTAACTGAACAATTTTCTATAGAAGAAAAACATTCGTTTTTACAAAAAATGATAGGGAGAGATAAACACTCATTTTCTTTAGAATTAAAATCTTTAGGGGTTGATTTTAATTTTGGGACACTAGCTACAAAACCGCTTTATGATGCTGCAGAATATATCATTACTAGCTTTTTTCCTGTAGATGCTACAACAGCATATTTACAATTTTTTCTTGATGTTATATTTACTTTTTCTCAAAAGCATACCGAAGGTATAATTGGTTTCCTTTCCTATTGGAATATTAAGAAAGATAAATTAAGTATAGTAGCTCCAGAGGCAGAAAAAGCTATTCAGATTATGACTATTCATAAAGCAAAAGGCTTAGAGTTTTCATGTGTTATTTACCCATATGCCAATATAGATATTTATAGAGAGTTAGAACCAAAAACATGGCTACCAGTAAACAAAGAACATTATGCAAATTTTGAAGAACTTTTTATAAACTATAATAAAAGCATATCAGAGTATGGTGTTGAAGCCAAAGAAATTGTATTAAATCGGCAAGCTCAATTAGAATTAGATGCATTCAACCTATTGTATGTTGTACTAACAAGAGCAAAAGAACAAATGTATATTATTTCTAATTTGGAGTTAAATGCTAAAGGAGAAAGTAATCCGAATACTTTTTCAGGAAAGTTGATAGCATATTTAAAACACATGAACAGATGGGATGTAGAAAAAACAGAATACGCTTTTGGAAGCTCTTTAAGGTCAAGTATTCAAAATACGGATAAAAAGAGTAAAACAAAAGTAGTGAAGCTATCCCAACTAGAAGGTCATTCTAGGAAGTATAAGGTTAATATTGTTACCAATTCTGGCAAATTGTGGGATACGTCACAACAAAATGCTATAGAAAAAGGAAATTTGATACATGATCTTATGGCTTCGATAGAAACCCACCTCGACGTTAAAAGAGCTATTGAAGAAGCTCATAAAAAAGGAGAGATTGCTATTGATGAGAAAGAAATATTGTATAATGAACTAAAAAACATTATAAATCATCCTAAACTTTTTTCATATTTTTCGATTGATAATATAATATATAACGAAAGAGATATTATTTCTAACGGAAGAGTATTTAGACCAGACCGTGTAATAATTGACAAGAATAATAACACAACAATACTTGATTATAAAACTGGTGAATATAATAGTTCGCACAGAATACAATTAGAGAAATACGCTTCGATTCTCGGGGAGATGGGGCATATAATTAAGAATAAAGTTCTTATTTATTTTAATGAAAATATTACTTTAAAATATCTATAAATAAACCGATATTTTCGTAATTACTAAAATTTTTTTAAGGATAAAAGGTATTTTTATCTTATAATTGTATCTTGATTGTTGAGATAAAACCTGTAATTTTTCTCTAACAAGGTTAAAATTGTTGCTTTTTTTGGGGCTAAAAAATAGTAAATAAAAACTACAAGACCCTCCAAAGCTTCGATATATACTGGCCTGTTATGAAAAATTTATTAGATTTGTCTTTGACAGTTATGTTTAACATATTACATTTGCTCTAATTAACACTTAAAAATTAAATTATTGAATATGAAACATCTTAGCACATTATTAGTGGCTTCGTTACTGGTACTTGGAGTTAGTACTGCGAATGCACAAGATGAAAACAATCCTTGGGCGGTTTCTATAGGTATTAATGCCGTTGATATATTTCCTACTGGCGGAGATCTTATAAGTCAAGGTGAAATTTTCGACGAATTTTTTAATGCTAGTGACCATTGGAACATTCTTCCATCTGTTTCTAAATTATCTGTAGGTAGATACATTGGAGATGGTTTTGCGTTCACAGCTTCTGGGTCTGTTAACAAAATTGACAAATTAGGAGAGCTTCCTGATGGAACTAATGTTGACGCAGATGATCTTTCTTATTATGCTCTTGACGGTAGAATTAGCTATAGTCTTAAAAATGTTTTAAATACAAGTTGGTTTGATCCTTACGTAGGTGTAGGTGGTGGATATACTTGGCTTGATGAGATAGGTGCTGGGACATTTAATGGTTCTCTTGGAATTAATCTTTGGTTAACTGAGAACTTAGCATTCAATGTTCAATCAACATACAAACATGTGTTTGAAGATTACGAAACAGGAAACTATCCTCCAACTCACTTTCAACATTCTGCAGGTCTTACTTTCGCTTTCGGTGGAAAAGATACAGATGGTGACGGAGTATATGATAAAGATGACGAATGTCCAGAAGTTCCTGGTTTAGAAGAATTCAATGGATGTCCTGATACAGATGGTGACGGAATTACAGACGCAAAAGATGACTGTCCTGATACTGCAGGTACTGCAGAATTTAATGGATGTCCTGATACAGACGGTGATGGTGTTCCAGATCCTAAAGATGAGTGTCCTACTGAAGCTGGATTAGCAGAACTTAATGGATGTCCTGATGCTGACGGTGACGGAATCGCTGATGGTAAAGATGGTTGTCCAAATGAAGCTGGACCTGCTGCAAATAACGGATGCCCTTACCAAGATAAAGATGGTGACGGAGTATTAGATAAAGATGATAACTGTCCTGATGTTGCTGGTACTGTTGCAAACAACGGATGTCCTGAAGTAACTGAAGAAGTTCAAAAGACTCTTAACGAATATGCTAAAACGATCCTATTTGATTCTGGTAAATCTAGTATCAAATCAGAATCTAATAAAGTTCTTGGTGATATTATTGCTATCTTAAAAGAATATCCTAATGCTAAGTTTACTGTAGAAGGACATACTGATAGTGTTGGTAGTGCTAAGCTAAATCAGAGATTATCTGACTCTAGAGCTAATGCAGTTAAGACATATTTAACTGAAAATGGTATCGATCAGTTTAGATTATCTGCTGTTGGTTATGGTGAAGACAGACCAATCGCTTCTAATAAAACAAGAGCTGGTAGATCAGAAAACAGACGTGTAGAGATTAACTTAGTGAAAGAATAAGTAGACCTCTTCTCAATAATAATAAAAACGTCCCGAAATTTTCGGGACGTTTTTTATTTTTATACCGTATAAATAAACCATTCAAAATTTCTCTTCTTTAACAGAAATAATGAGTAAATTATAAAATAATTTACTCCATTTGTTGGTATAAAATTTTAAACCTTTGAAAAGTTTTCTAAAAGAGGTATTACTAGAACTACATGAAGTAAAAGAAAACATCAGCGATCTGATTTTTCTTGTGCCTAGCAAAAGAGCTGGGCTTTTTCTTAAGAAAGAACTTTTAGAAATGTATAAGGATCAGACTTTTTTTGCTCCTGTAATCCTTAGTATAGAAGAATTTATTACTCAACTATCAGGCCTTCAACAAATAGATAATGTAGAAACATTATTTGAATTTTATGAAACGTATTTAAATACTCATTCTCATTTAGAAAAAGAAAATTTTGAAACCTTTAGTAATTGGGCACAAACCTTAGTTTATGATTTTAATGAAATCGATAGATATTGTATAAATCATCAGAGCTTTTTTTCATATTTATCAGGCATACAAGATCTAAATCATTGGTATTTACAAAAAGAAAAGACAGAGCTTGTTAAGAATTACGTTAAATTTTGGAATAGTTTAATAGATTACTATAATAATTTTAAAGATAAACTGCTAAAAAAGAAAGTAGGTTATCAAGGATTGTTATATAGAAAGGCATCAGAAGATATCCATGAATATGTGAAAGTAGAAAAGAGAAAGCATGTTTTGGTTGGGTTTAATGCGCTTAATAACGCAGAGCAAATTATCTTTCAATCTCTATTAGAGGCAGGTATTGCAAAAGTGTTTTGGGATGCTGATCAGTTTTTTATAGAGAATACTTATCATGAAGCATCCTTATTCTTAAGAGCTTATAAAAATAAATGGGAGTACTATAAAACAAAACCATTTAAGTGGGTGAGAAATAATTTCTCTACACAAAAGGATATTACAACGATTGGCGTACCTAAAAATATAGGTCAAGCAAAATCTGTAGGTCAGATACTCGCCTCGATTCCTAAATCTGACATGGAAAATACTGCATTAGTGCTTGCTGATGAAGGATTATTGCAACCTATACTTAACTCACTACCTAATACAGTAGAATCTCTTAATATTACAATGGGATTACCTTTAAAAGAGGTACCATTATCTGCATTTTTCGAATTATTATTTAACGTTCATAAAAACCCTAATACCAAAGGAATATATTACAAATCAATATTAGCAATTTTAAATAGTCTTCCAGCACACAGGTTACTTGGATTAGATATCTCATCGCGTTTAATTTATGTTATATCTCAAGAAAATATAGTGTATGTAACACTAACTAAGTTACAGGAGCAAGTTTCTGATCATAAAAAAGAAGTATTAAGATTGTTATTCGAACCATGGACAGATGTTGGTGTTGCTCTAGAGAATTGCAAAAGGATAATACAACTGCTTAAGAATAATCTGAATAAAGATATAGATGAGCTCGAATTAGAATATGTATACCATTTTCATTTGGTATTCAACAAAGTATCTGCTTTATTTAGTAATTATGACTATTTGGACTCAATAGGATCTTTATATACATTATATAAGGATATTTTGATGACAGAAACATTAGATTTTTTTGGAGAACCATTTAGAGGATTACAACTCATGGGAATGTTAGAATCTCGATGTCTTGATTTTGAGACAGTGATTATTTCATCTGTAAATGAAGGAGTTTTACCAGCTGGTAAGAGTACAAACTCTTTTATTCCGTATGATTTAAAGAGAGCATACAACCTTCCTACTTATAAAGAAAAAGATGCAATTTATACCTATCATTTTTATAGGTTGATCCAAAGAGCTAAAAAAGTGTATTTAATCTATAATACCGAGGATGAAGGTGTTGGCGGTGGAGAGAAAAGCAGATTTTTACTTCAGCTGGATATAGATAAAAGACCAAACCATAATCTCAGACAATATACCATTTCATCAGAAGTACCAAAACTAACCAAACAACCGCTAGAAGTAAGGAAAAATGAAGCCATTATACAAAAATTAAAAGAACTAGGAGCTCATGGATTATCGCCTTCTGCATTAACAACATATATACGAAATCCAATGGATTTCTATTACAAATATGTTTTAGGAGTTAAAGAAACAGAGGAAGTCGAAGAAACTATTGCGGCCAATACTCTAGGTACCGTTATTCATAATACCCTAGAAAATTTTTATAAACCATTGGAGAATACTTTTCTTACAAAAAGTGAGATTGGAAAAATGAGAAACAAGATTGATCAAGAGCTTCGAGATCAGTTTAGGAAAGAATATACAGAACTGGATATAAGACAAGGTAAGAATCTCTTGATTTTTGAAGTTGCCAAACGATACATTTATAATTTTTTGAAATCTGAAGAAAAATTATTGAGCAACGGAGCCCAAATGAAAATTGTATCTATAGAAAGCAATCTAAAAACTCAATTGCAAATTCCTGAGTTGGATTTTCCCATTTACCTTAAAGGAAAAGTTGATCGTATTGACGAGTTAGATGGGCAATTAAGAGTTATTGATTATAAAACAGGTAAGGTAACCCGAAATGATGTTGTTATTATGAATTGGGATACTATTACAGAAGATTATAAATATAGTAAGACAATACAGGTTTTGGCATATGGATATATGCAATATAATGAGAACCCAACCACTGAAACCTTTCTAGCTGGTATTATTTCATTTAAAAACCTTCAGGAAGGATTTATTAAGTTTGGAACAAAAGAAAAGATAAGAGGTAAAGCAAATCACGATGTTTCTAGTGCTGTATTTGATAAGTATTTATTACAACTTAAAAAGTTGATTCTGGAAATTTTTGATATAGAGGTACCATTTACTGAAAAAGAGATATAATCATGATTACTGTACACAGAAATATAAAGATACAAGGAAAACATCAAAAATTAATTTTAATTGATGTGTTTTATAAGAATACCAAGTTGCAAAAACCAGCTGTTATTTTTTGTCATGGATATAAGGGTTTTAAAGATTGGGGTGCTTGGGAATTGGTTGCAAAAATGTTTGCTAATTCAGGTTTTTTCTTCATAAAATTTAATTTTTCATACAACGGAGGAACAGAACAACAACCGATGGACTTTCCAGATTTAGAAGCTTTCGGGCAGAATAATTTTATTAAAGAACTTGATGATTTAGATGCTGTGATAAACAGGATTTCTGCTTCAGATTTTGATTTTAAAAAAGAGATTAATTTGTTAGATATTATTTTAATTGGACATTCTCGTGGTGGTGGGATTGCAACAATAAAAGCAGCTGAAGATTCAAGAATTTCAAAATTAATTACCTGGGCAGGTGTTTCTGATTATGAACGACGTTTTCCAAAAGGAGAAGCTTTTGAAGAGTGGAAAAATAAAGGGATTATGTATGTCCAAAATGGAAGAACCAAACAACAAATGCCGCACTATTTCCAGTTTTATACAACTTTTATAGCACATAAAGAACGACTTACCATTGCTAACGCAGCTCGACAAATTGAGATTCCATTTTTAATAATTCATGGTACAACAGATCCAACAGTTAATGTGCAAGAAGCAAAAGATATTCATTCCTGGAATCCTAATAGTAAGTTACTTTTGATAGAAGGCGCTGATCACGTTTTTGGATCAAAACACCCATGGAACAGGATTGACTTACCAAAAAACCTTGAGATAACCACCCGAAAATCAATAGAATTTGCAAATTTTTAACATATCAAGATTATTAAAACTATAACATTTGTTCTTTTTTTTTCTTTTATTTGTAACTTATGAAGTCAAATAGACATAGCATAGCTTCAATATTTCTGATATTATTCAGTTTTATTCAGTTAGCAGACCTTCATGTTTTAGGTCACGATGCTAATGATATTGATTGTACTGTATGTCAAATGATTTCAGAGAATCCAAATGATGGATATATTAGCATAGAGGTTATAGAAATCCCTTCTGTAATTACAATTCCTGCAAATGTTGTTCGTATTAATTATGTTCAACAATATTTTGATTATTCATCCAAATATTCATTCCTTAATAAGGCGCCACCTGCTGCCTAATAACTATTTATTTTAATAGATCTCTTTTACTAGTAAACGTTATTTATAATAGTTACTAGTTTATTCTTATTTCACATATAAATGAAAAGACTCACGCTTATTCTTGTGCTTCTTTTAGGGACTACCATTTTATCGGCACAAGAATGCGATAAAACACTTACCGGAAAGGTAATTGATTTTCATGATGGAGCACCTCTAAAAGAAGCAACTATAACATTTAATAATAAAACAATTGTGACTGATAACAATGGTAGATATACGATCAATGATTTGTGCGCAGTGTCTTATGCATTTACTGTGTCGCATGTAGATTGTAATTCTCAAGTATTTACTATTGATCTGTCTAAGGTTACAACAAAAGATTTTTATTTAGAACATCATCTTAATGAGCTGCAAGAGGTACAAGTATCAGGAGAAAACCTTAGTAAAACATCCTCTTCTCAAGAAGAAACGATTAATAAAAATATAATAGAAAGATATAGCAACGCTTCTTTAGGTGATGCGTTAAAAGAAATAACAGGTGTATCTTCATTAAACACTGGATCTACTATTGTGAAACCTATTATACAGGGTCTTAGCGGAAGTAGAATACTTATGATGAATAATGGTGTAAGGATGCAGGATATGGAGTGGGGAGACGAACATGCTCCCAATGTAGATATAAATGTTGCCAACAGTGTTACTGTGGTCAAGGGTGCTTCTGCTTTAAAATATGGAGGAGATGCAATCGGTGGAGTAATTATTATAGAAACTAATAGAGCACCAGCCAAAGACACTTTATTTGGAAAAACAGTTCTATCGGGGAGTACAAATGGAAGAGGAGGTTCTTTAACCTCAAAATTGACAAAAGCATATGAAAGTGGGATGTTTCTAAAAGTACAGGGAACCCTAAAAAGATTTGGAGATGTTGAAGCTCCCGATTATGTTCTTTCTAATACAGGAATTTTTGAAAAAGGGTTTTCAGCATCATTTGGACTAAATAAATTCACCTATGGATGGGATGCTTTTTATTCTTTTTATAATAATGAGATAGGTGTCTTATCTGCATCTCATATTGGTAATGTAGATGACCTTATTACCTCTATAAATAGTGGTCAGCCTGATATTATTCGTGATTTTACTTATGATATCGATAACCCAAAGCAAGAAGTAACACATCATTTGGGGCGTATAAGGTATTTTAAAAGATTTGAACAACTGGGTAAATGGACTACGCAATATGATTTTCAACTCAATAATAGACTAGAGTTTGATATTAGAAGAACACAAGAATTAAGTAAAATTCCTGCTATAGATTTGGAGTTAACAACGCATTCATTAACCTCAGATTTTGAATTTGATTCTAATGAAAAATATAAATTTACTACAGGAGCATTATTTAGGTATCAAGAAAATTTTGCAAATCCTCTAACAGGAGTAAGACGCCTTATTCCTGATTATAATAAATATGATGCGGGTATCTTTTTTACAGCAGAATATGACCTAAATGAAAATATAATTTTGGATGCTGGAATTCGATATGATTTTAATCAAATTGATGCGCAAAAATTTTATTTAGATTCGAGATGGGAGGCAAGAGGTTATAATCAAGATTTCTCAGATATTATTGTCGATGAAAATATAATTGGATCACAGTTGTTGACTAATCCAGTTTTTGATTATCATAATGTTTCAGGTACAGTAGGGATTCAATATAAATTCGATAATGATTACGAGTTTCGTTTTAATTACGCTTTATCCCAACGAGCTCCTAATCCGTCAGAATTGTTTAGTGATGGCTTGCACCATTCTGCGGCAAGGATTGAATTAGGAGATCTTAGAATTGATCAAGAGACTTCTCATAAAATATCATTGTCACTTCAAAATAATAATCAAAAATGGGGAGGATGGGAGATTGCTCCATATGCTAACCTAATTCAAGATTACATTCTTTTAGAACCCATAGCTACAGAGTTAACTATTAGAGGGGCATTCCCTGTATGGCAATATAGACAAACTGATGCTAGATTATTAGGAGTTGACGCCAAAGTCTTTGCAAATTGGCATACAAACTGGAGAACTGATCACAATTTTTCCTTGGTAAAAGGCCTCGAGTCCGATGACAAACAAGCTTTAATTAATATACCTGCTCCTAATTTTAATAATAAAATCACGTTTACCAAAACAGAATGGTTTGACCTTAAGGTTTCGTTAGAGAGTCAATATCATTTTAAGCAAAACGAGTTTCCTTCAAATATAACTGTGTTTTCTCCAGATAGTGGGCAAGATGTCGTACTAGAAGTAAATACACCCCCATCAGCTTATCATTTACTTAATTTTGATACAAATATAAAGTTTATGATTGGCCAGAAAAACACATTAAATTTTGGATTAGCGATTAACAACTTAGCAAATACAACATATAGAAATTACCTGAATCGTCAACGATATTTTGCCGATGATTTGGGTAGAAACTTTTTATTACGAATATCAATTAACTATTAAATTTTTAAAATAATGAACTTACGTAAATTTTTAGCCATTTTTTCAATGGGAGCTTTAATATTAACATCTTGCTCAAGCGATGATGATTCTGCACCAGTAAGCGAAGAAGAAGTTATTACTACAATGGAAGTAATGCTTACTGATGGTACAGATACTGTTAAACTTCGTTTTTTTGATGCAGATGGTGCAGATGGTCCAACGGCTCCAACCTCAACAGTAAGTGGAGCATTAAAGGCAAGTACAACGTATACTGGATCCATTCTTATTTTGAATGCAACAGAAAGTCCGGCTGAAGAAGTAAATGAAGAGATAAAAGAAGAAGCTGCAGAGCACCAGTTTTTTTATATTACTAATGATCTGGGTATCACTACAACGTATACAGATAAAGAATGTGATTATAATGGTACATCTTGTAGTGATGCTGCTAACACAGCTCCTGTAGGATTAACATTTTCATTAGTGACTACAGATGCTACAGGTAATGGTATGCTAAGGTTCGTTTTAAGACATGAGCCTAATAAAGATGCTGCTGGAGTTTCTGGTGGAGATATAACGAACGCAGGAGGTGATCCTGATATCGATTGGACATTTGATATCTCTGTAGAATAAATTTTAAAAACCTCCCAGACCAACATGGGAGAATTTTTTAGAATTAGGAATTAGGAGATCAAATTCACTAACGATCACTGAAGCATATACTATAGAAAATCATAGATATGGAGCAATTATAGCCGATTTTGTAGATAATTGTGTTAAAAAAAACCCGCCTAACAATTATTCTATAGGTATAAGATATAATATAGGTTGGTTTAAAATTGACCTTGCTCCTTTAAGAGTATGATAATCGAAAAATATAAATCAAAATAAAAATTGAGACTATTTAATTTGTAATAAGTTGAGTTTGTAGTTTTACATGCAATTAGTTATGTTTCAATTTAAAACCCTTTGGTAACGACCACCAAAGGGTTTCTTGCTTAAGTATACATACAGTACATTGTTTTATAGGATAACCATGAAATTGGTAATAGAAAATAAGTGTTAAATATATCTTAATCATGCAACTTTTTTATCTGTTTAATGTCTTGTCAATGAGGTGTATAAACGTATTTTATAAAAATCATTCTTGAAAGAGGTAGAATTGAAATTAAGTTTTGCTATTAATTTTGTGAAAACTGTAATGATTGCTGAATAGGCGGTACATGGGTAAATCGTTTTAATTCTGGCTTCTTTTTGCTAAAGAGTGGTATAAATTTTGATTAGTTAAAATAATTCTAAAATGCAAAAGAAAAAATATTGAAGAAAAGACGATAATCAAAGAGTTAATAGCACCATTCAAATATTATAAAATTTGATTTTCAAACAGTTACATATTTTGGTTTTATGGGGATATTATGTCATCGTTAAATGTTAATTATCGTTAAAAAAATATTATAGTAATTTAGAAGATACAACCTATATTAGATATATATAACCAAGTGTAATAAACGATAAAATTGAAACTATCATAATTAGTATAAGTTGAGTTTGTGTTAAATACAATTAAGTTTCAATTGAGACCCCTGGAAGTAGTTAATCCAGGGGTTGTTTTTTATATACACTATTTTACAATAGCTAGATAAACTAAGGTAATTTTAAGTCTAATAGTGGTTTAAAGAGAAGATCGAAAAATATGATTTTATATAGATAAATGGGGATCTATGTAGTCAAAGCTTGCATAAGTTTTGTTTTGTTTCTTCTACTGATAGGAATAGTATATTGACCAACATGTATTGTCCCTTTTTTTAAATCAAAACTTTCAATCTTTTTTATATTCACTAGACATGATCTATTGACTTTGATAAATTCTGAAGAGTTGACTTTATCAACCAGTTTCTTTAAAGGAAGTTTTACCCGTATTTCTTTTTTTGCAATCATTATGAAGCAGTATTTTCCTTCTACATTGATCAAAGAAATATCAGAAATATTAATTTTTTGTAATGTTTTATCGGTTTTTAAAATAATGTAGTCTTGATGTATTTGAGAGTCTGAGTGACTCAAGACTTTATAATTGACTTGTTCTTTTTTATGTTGACAAGCTAAAGAAAAGGTTCTTTTGAAATTTTCTTTATCTAGAGGTTTGGTTATATAAGAATATGGTAATGTTTCTTTTGCCTTGTTAAATGTAGTTTCATCAATTGATGAAGTTAGATAAATTACTAGAATAGGAAGATCAGCTTTACGAATATACTCCGCTATTTCTATTCCACTCCACTTTCCTTTTAAATTGATATCTAATAGTATCAAATCTGGCTTAACAGCCTTTATTAGGCGAAAAGCCTCTTCAGAATTTCCAGTACTGTTGAATGAAGTAATTTTCATTTCAGTTAGTAGAATTTCTAATGCATTTGTATAAATGACATCGTCTTCAACAATAAGTACTCTCACAACACTAATTTATTATTTCAATAATTAAGATTTACTTTCAAAACGTAATACTGTTTTTTTGTATTTATAAGATATATGACGTTTATGAAACCATATTCAAATATCATTCCTAAATAATGAAAAACCTGATAATCTGTCTAAAAACACAAAATTTATTAGTGATTTTTAATAGAGGAAATTACTAAATCTCTGGAAAATTAATTATTAGCATTAGGAAAAATTATATGAAACTGCGATCCTTTATCCATAATGCTTTCTACCTCTAACTTTAAATCATTTAATTTTGCAAATTCTTTACAAAGTATTAAACCCAAACCATTACCTTCTTCCCCCCTTACTCCATAATAACTTTTTTTAGATCCAATATCAAAAAGCTTTTCTATAGTCTCCCGATTCATCCCAATTCCATTATCTTGAACTGTAAATCTAATTGTTTTATCATTGTTATATGTAGCTTTTAGTTGGATCAACCCTTTTTCCTTTGTATACTTTATAGCATTACTCAATAAATTTCTAACCATAGAAGCGATTGTATTATAATCAGCGTGTATGTCAATATTTTCATCTATTAAAACAAGGACGTTAATACCATTTCTTTGTATACTTTCTATATATTGATCGAGACATTCGTTTACCAGATGATATAAATTGATTTTTTCTGGATAAATGGTGATCATATTTTGTTGTACCATTGCCCATTTCAAGAGGTTGTCTAATAAGTTGTTTAATTTAACAGAAGAACCTTTAATTTTATGCGATAGCTCTTCAATTTTATCTAACTCATTATTTTTAACAAAGTGATCTATTAAATAAGGTACTTCTTGAAAGGAAATAAGCGGACCTCTTAAATCATGTGCTATAATAGCAAAAAAACGATCTTTTGTATTATTAAGTACCTTAAGTTCTTCGGTTCTTTTGTCAACTTCTAGCTCTAGTTGTCTTTTTTGTTGTTGAACATACCTTATACGAAATGAATATATTACATATAAGAAAGCGACGAATAATAAGAGTAGTGTTATTAGAAACCATGGAGTCGACCAAAATGGAGGCTTTACAAGAATAGCAAGTGCCATTCCCTCTTCATTCCATACCCCATGATTATTAGAGGCTTTGATACGAAGGGTGTAATTTTTAGCAGATAGGTTAGTGAGCGTGATTGTGTTTTTAGTGCCTAGATTAATCCAATCTTCATGTAGCCCCTCTAGCTTATAGGCATACTGATTAAGGTGATGGTTGTAATAGCTCAAGGCAGAAAAGTCAAAGGAAATTACGGTATCTTCATATGACAATTCTAACATTCCATCGGATGAAAATACTTGGTGTAAGGGGATTTCTTTATTAAATTTTTTGAACCTGGTTAAGGCTACCTGAGGTATAAAGGTATTTTTTTTTATTTCCTCTGGTTGAAAAGCATTTACTCCATTTGTACCTCCAAAAAACATTTTCCCTTCTTTGTTTTTAAAATAAGCATTGGCATTAAATTCATTGCCTTGTAAGCCATTACTCTTATCATAATTAACAAAGGTTTCCTGTGTTGGATTGAACATAGATAGTCCTTTATTAGTGCTTATCCATAAATTTTCTCGTTTATCTTCTAATATTCCATATACTACATTATTAGGTAAACCATCCTTAACAGTATAATGTTTAAATGATTCTTTATCTCGATCAAAAAGATTTAGACCACCACCATTTGTTGCGATCCAAAAGTTTCCTTTTTTATCCTCATAAAAAGAATAGATAAAATATGAATTGATTCTATTTTTCTTATCAGATCGTTCTTTATATCGTATAAATTTTTCTGTACGTTTGTCGAACTTAGCAAACCCATGGCCCTCGGTTCCTACCCAAAAAACACCTTTTCGGTCCTTGTATATTGTATTTATTTTGTTAGAGGGAATACTATAAGGATTTTGTGCATCTGTTCTAAAAACTTTAGAAGATTTATGAGTTATGTCCACAATGTATAAACCATTAGACGTCCCAATCCATAATTTGTTTTTGTTTTCCGGAACGATATCAAAAATAAAATTGCTATTACCATATAGGTATTTAGGGTATCGGGTAAATTTTTTTTGATGTTTGTCTAATAAGAATAAGCCTTTACCATGTATACTTATCCATAATATGTCTTTTGATATGTTTGGATCATTATAGATTTCATAGATATCCATACCAACCATTTTAGAATAGGTTGTAAAATCATCAGCGTAATGTTGTAATTTACCACTCTTGACATCAATAAGATCAAGTCCTCCGTACCCACCTATCCAGATGTTTTTATCCGTATCCTCATAGATTGAACGAATACTAGAAAAATCTAAGCTATTTTGATTATTTTCATCTCTTTTATAGGTTTCAATGTTATTAAGAGTCGGAGCTAGCATGAATACTCCATACCCCATTGTTCCTAGCCAAATAATTCCTGATTGATCTATCCAAATGGCTTTAATTGAATTTTGAGTTCCTTTTATCGGATAAAAGCTAAACGTGCCATTTTTGGGGTCAAAAACTTCTAATCCGTAATTAGTAGATTGCCATATGGCACCATTATTATCCTGTATCATAATCCCACTATGATATAAGTAATCGTTCCTTTTATATTTTTTGTGTGTTGACCAATTTGGTTTATAAAAAACACAAGTTTCTTTAGTCGTAAGATTTATTTGCTCCAAGGATCTGTTATCATGTCTACTTCTATATAATAATAGTTCACCATAAATATTTTCCTGAATCATTTGATGACTATATCCAGTATTGTTAATAACTGTATCATAGGAGTTTATAAATTCTTGTTTTTGGATATCAAAAACGAAAATACTAATATCCTCATCTTTTAGAGCTTCGATATATAAACGATCTTCAGATTTATTACTTTTTATGCGAGATACAGCTTTATCATCCTTAATTGTATATCGTTCAGTTTTATTCTTATTAGGATTGAATTTAAGTATTTCCCCCTTAGATGTTCCCATCCAAACAATTCCTTTTGTATTAATAAAAATAGTCCTTATTGTATGTTGAGCATTCAGGTTTTCATTTTCAAAAAATTGAAAGCATTCTGTAAATGGGTCAAAACTATATAACCCATTTAAAGTTCCTATCCATAGTGTACCCGTAGTATCTTCAGAAATAGCAGTAATAACATTATTTTGTATACTACAGGGATCATCATAGTAATAATTATAGATTTTAAATTCGTATCCATCATATCGATTAAGCCCATCTTTGGTTCCAAACCACATAAATCCCTTTTTATCTTGGATGATACTGGATATATAGCCTTGAGAAAGCCCATCGTTAGCGGTTAAGTGTAGGAAAGGAGAGGGTTCTTGTAGTGCGTATCCGTAATTAATTATACTGCTAAGAAATGCACTAACTAATAGATGATAAATTTTATTCTTTTGCATTCTCTATAAATAAGTGTTTTCTGTACAAAGCTGATTTTTAAGGCTGCAATAGTATTTCAAAATTGAAATAATCAAAAGTATAAACTCTAAAAATTATCTTAAAATTTGTTTGGATTCATTAATACCAATAAAACGACCTCTAATACCAGATATGACCAAAAAAAAAGAACAAATTTATTAAATGGTATTCGTATGATTCCCTTTGTCTTATGAGATTTTACATGTCTGGTTGTGCGCTTGAAGGCATTCTTGAAAACCACTTATTCCTATTATAAAACCAATGGACACCTACTTTTTGATACTATTAAAACGCTTATCATCTTTGCTGAATAATAAATCTAAAAATTTATAAAAACGACAAAAAATGATTAAACAACTTTATTTATTATTTCTGGGCAAAATAGCTTCAAAACACTTAATCATATGTGTGAGTCATAATGATTCACCTGACTTCTAGTTTTAGAAATAATTATAAAAAGATAACTTAGACTTAGAAGAATGAAAATTTCACATTTAATATTGATGTTAATCGTTTTAATCTCTTGTGGGCAATTTGAAAATACTACGACACGAGAAATGAAAATAGAATCAAAAAACACTGAATTTACAAAACTTCAGTTAAAAGATACAACCATTAATTTCTTATGGAGGGATATGAAGTACGATTCTGTATTAAATGATTCCCTCAACTCGATTTTCATAAATAAAGATTATTTGAATTCAATAACCGAACCTGAAAAAGCGTCAATTGGTTATGTTGCGACATTTATCGGGAACGAGTGTTGGTGGAACGATGAAGTAAATGATGATAGGAGCAATTTAGACTGTAAAATAATTACTGCTTTAGGACTAGGATACCAATGCTCTGATGAACACCTCGGGTTTTTAAGAAAATGGTTTTCAACTGACAAACAAGTACTATCTGATTTGGAAAAATCGAATTGCCCTACAACACCTTATACAGCAACAATTCAAAATAGTTTTGATGAAATTAAATTAACTATCAAAAAAGATTCGATACTTGTTTTTTATAAAGTAAGTGGAGTAAATATGAGAAAACAAGAAAGCAGGGAATGGACAGAAACAGATTACTTTATACTAAAAAATAACAACCTTAAACTAATAAAGAAGGACAAATCTGAAGTAAGAGATAAGAAAAAACTCGAATTGAAAGAAAACAAATCATCTCACATTACAAACACTCAAGATCAGGAAAAGCCCAAAACAGAACGACAAATAATTTCTGATATCAGAGAAAAGTTTGGTGCCATCAATTATAATATAAATTCCTATAAAAAAGTTAAAAAAGACTTGTCTGGAGAAAGTACAGAAGGTGGCGAACTTGAAGGATATTTTAAAAACGTTGAATTGAAAAAAATAATTACAAGTTACTACGGCGAAATGGGTAAACTAATAGAAGAGTATTACTTGTGGAACGATCAACTATTTTTTGTCTTTACACAGGCATATTCTTATAATATGCCAATGTATATGGAAGATTCAAAGGTGATTAAAATAAACGAAAACCGATATTATTTTTATAATGATAAGCTCATAAGGTGGCTTGATTCACAAAAAGAAAAAGTTATTAAATCAAATTTCGCTAAAAAGGAGATTGAAATATTACAGAAAACTAAAAAGTTGAAAGAAAAACTAAAATAAAAGCATAGGACTTAACAACCGTTAGCTAATACCAATAAAACGACCACTAATACCTGATAAAACAAAAAAAAGAAATTGAGTCTTTGAAACGATATCTGTTTGATTTTCCTTGTTTTATGAAATTTGACCTGGTTGTCTAACCACTCGAAAACACTCCCGTAAACCACTTATTCCTATTACAAAACCAATCGAATCCTGTTTTTTGATGATATTAAAACACCTATCATCTTTGCTGAATAATAAATTAAAACTTTATAAAAACGACAAAAAATGATTAAACAATTTTACCTATTATTTCTAGCTACTATTGCTTCAACGCAATTAATTCCTTGTGATAAAAGTGATTCACCTGGGTTGTCAGATATTTCAGGAAACTACATTATATATTAAAAAACTAGGGTCTCTAGTTCTAGCAACTACTCTTAAAATACAACTACTATGAAAAAATTTCTTTTACTTTTTGTTATCGTTTCTGTTCTTTCCTCATGCAGTAAAGATGACGATTCATCTGCTATATCTTTTGGAAGAGCAACTTTAAAAATTGGTTCTGTTGAAAAAGTATTTACACAAGCGAACTCTTTTAATAATGGGGTTCTTACTTTAGGAAACACAGAAGAGGAAATAGCAGGTTTATTTTTCCCAATACCAACAACCTTTCCAATAACGTATGATATGGATACCGAAGATATAATAACAGGTCATTATATTATAGGAGGGAAACGATATAATGCTACAAATGGAAATTTAGGAATTGGAAAAATGGGATCTTTAACGATTACAATTACTGCATATAGTAATTCTAAAATTTCAGGAACATTTGAGTTTATTGCTATTAGTGATGATGGAGAAGAAATACGTGTTCAGCAAGGTGTTTTTGATGAAATCCCTGATTTAGATTCGATTATAGATTAAATGGATCACTTTATCTTTTTTAGTTGTATAAAATGTATTTCTAGTTCTGACCTACTGACAAACTCTTACTAGTTTTCTAAAGTATAGAATCAATAAAATTGAAAATAGACTAAGACTTTTTTTTGCCTCCAGATCAAAAACGAATTAGGCCTATTTTTTATAGATCTTAATGAGTTTTGACAACTAAAGGCTTTTAGAAAGTGACTTTCTAAAAGCCTTATCATAGTCGTTTGTGTATTGTAAACGAATATGCAAAAAATCCTTAATTCAAAGAATACATTTTATTTCATAAACCACCTCGGTGATTTATGAAATAAAAAAAAGAGAATAATAATAGTTTCACAGATTATCAAAATAATATAAAAATGAAAAAAAATTACTTTATAAATTATTTAGTAATAGCAATATTAAGTTTAACTAGTGTTACTGCCCAAGAACAATTATGGAAAGGAACCTTTGATGGTTGGGATTTTGGTTTTAAAGACGGAAAAGGAAACCGGGACGAATTTTGGAAAATCCAACCTAACGGAGAATTACATGCTACTGGAGGCACATGGTATGACCGCTAAAGTGGTATGCGTACGGCAAAACCCTATAGTAATTATGAATTAACTTTAGAATATAAATGGTTAACACCCGGGAGTGGTGATCAAGATGGTAACAGTGGTATCTGGATTTATGGAGAAAATAATTTTGCTCAAGATGGAGGTGGATTTCCAAACTCTATAGAAGTACAGCTTAAAAAGGGTGAAGCAGGAGATTTTCTTAGAAAGGGAATGGATATAAATGCTAGGCCTGGATACCCCAATAAAGGTAAATATGGAAATGGAAGAACAAGAGAGGAACAATTACCAAGACGTGGTGATCCCAAAGGTATTATAGAGTATTTTCACGAAGAATGGAATACAATGACCATAAGATGTGAAGAAGATCTTATTTCTGTATATCTAAACGGATTTTTGATTAATCAAGGGAACGTTTTTAAAAATGGAAAAGCTATAACTTCTGGATTTATAACATTGCAATCTGAATTAAAGAATCTAGCTTTTAGAAACATTTATATTGAAGAAATAGAGAAGATAGAGAATTGTTCTATTAGTCCTACAGTATATGACAAACACGGTATTACTAATAATACAGCTAGAAATGATGATTACGCTGAAATTGAAATTGGAGGCTATGTATTATTATGTGCGTTTACCGAGAGTGAAGGAACTTGGACCTGGACAGGCCCTAATAATTTTAGTGATGTAGGAAGGTGTATTACTATTCCAAATGTTCAGAAAGATCAATTTGGAATCTACACAGCTACTTTTGCTGGCATCAATGGATGTAATGCCTCCCATGACTTTGAAATAGGACTTGAAAAAGAGGTATCTGGCACCTATCATTTTATTAACGTAAAAACTAAAAAGTACCTGGATGCAGATCCAAATACAGTGGTAAAACAAGGAAATAATGAAGCAAATGATAATGATACACACTGGAACTTGATCCCTTCTACCCCGGAGTATTTTTTTATAGATAATGATAAGAAAGACCGAGGGCCTTTGGTGGCAGCATCTTCACTACATAATAGTATATCTTACGAGGCAGAAGAACTACTTAAGATTCCAGCTCCTCGAAGAGAGTGGAAAGCTATCAAGGTTGGTTATAACACTTACCGATTTTTAAGCAAAGATGAAGTAAGAGGATATTTGACAGCGATTGACAATGGAGAAGTAATAAATACAGGCAATTGGAGAGGAGACGAAGGAGCTACAGAATGGGAATTGGTTCCTATTTCCAACAGTAAAAAAATAGATAATAAACCAACTATTAGTAAAACAGATCCTAGTAATATTCTTATCACTCCAGTCCCTAATAATGGATCATTTACAATTCATTTTAATGGACAAAAAATATCAGAGGTCTTAATTTACAATATGACTGGTCAAAATGTATACAGCAAAACCTTTGGAGAGCGAAAATCTACGAATCATTTATTAGTAAATCAAAAAAATGGTGGTATATCATATTAAAACCCGAAAAAAAATCACATAAAATCTGTTTTTAACGCATTAAATTTTGTCAGGCATTATAGCTCCTTTTTTGTCTGATAGTTTATATATAGGAGTTCAAACAATAAATTAATATTTTAATTATGAGAAAATTTTTATTACTAGCTGCAGTTATTTTATTAGGTATAACAGCTACAAATGCACAAGTTAAACTTGGTTTTGGTCTTGGTTATGCTCTTCCTTTGGGAGATGCTTCTGATTTCTTAGATGGTGGCGTTTCTGCACACTTTGAATTAGGATATGGTGTCACCCAAGATATTGATGTCTCTATCTTATATCAAGGAGATTTTTTGGTAGG
Source organism: uncultured Aquimarina sp. (assembly GCA_947498785.1). Lineage (GTDB taxonomy): Bacteria > Bacteroidota > Bacteroidia > Flavobacteriales > Flavobacteriaceae > Aquimarina. The sequence goes on from CANMLS010000008.1 coordinate 121,935, forward strand.
AGGTGATCAAACTATAAATGGGCAAAATGTATCCTTTGGAGCATTAGCTATAGGCAGTTACCTTGTAAATGGTCGATACTTCTTTAGAAAAGAAGGATTTAGGCCTTATGGTAGTCTAGGATTAGGTATTTCTTCTATAGGATCGATAGAAATAGAATCCAATACTATGGGAGATCAGGTAGTTGCAGGAAGCACATCTAACTTTGCAATTCGTCCGGCACTTGGTTTCAAGTATGGTGTTCTGAATATGAACGCAGCTTATCTAAATGCGGGTAAAGTGGGTGATGCTTCGATCAGTAATTTTACCATAAATATTGGATTGTTATTTACTTTCGGAGGAGAGTAATGAGATCAAATTATAATGCTAAAAGAGAACGTCTAAAAGATATTTGAGAGGAAGGTATGACGACTAAATTAATATATATAAAGTAATCAAAAGAATACTAAGAACGTTTATTTATTTGATTAAAATTCAAAAGACGGTACTCTTCAATATCATACTTTACAATTGAAACTATTATAATTAGTATAGGTTGAGTTTGTGTTAAATACAATTAAGTTTCAATTTAGATCCCTGGGAGTAGTTACCCGGGGATCGTTTTTTAAGTAACTATATAATCAAACTGTTGCTTCTACAATATCCCTGAGATGTTCTTTTAATGAAACATCTTCGGGAATACTGATTTTTTTCTTCACTCTTTTTCTAGCCATTTTTACTGCGTGTACAGATACTCCTAATAGTTGAGCAGATTCTTTTATGGATAGATTTAGTTTTATCAATAAACAATGCCTTATATCATTTGTTGACAGATCAGGGTAATGAGCATTGATTTGAGCTGTAATACCTGGGTATTGCGATTCGATTCGATTTTTTAGAATACCAAGATCAGAGGTAGATGAAATAAATTGACTTAATCTTTTTTCTGCTTCAAGAATTTCATCATGGTTGTTATATTTTATGGCAGAAGATAAGTACTTTTTAATAGTAGAGAGTTTATTTAGTTTTTCATTAACTGATATCATAGTTGCCAAAAACTCCTCTTCTTTGCTTTGTAAGTGTTTTTCTAAAATGATTTTTTCATTTTTCTTAAGAATTTCAATTTGCTTTTCACTTCTGTGATATTTTTTATAGAAAGCCAAGGACAATAAAAATAAAAGGAAGCTACATAAACCAATATATAAGGAAATAATATATAGTCTTTGTTTTTCATTTTTGTATGTGAGTATATCATTATCTCTGGTGAGCAATTCATTTTTATATTCTTCTTCTATCAATTGTATTTTTCCTTCAGATATTTTAGAATTATCTTCATTTCTTTTATTGTAAAGGCTATCAATTAAAGAACCGTATTTTTGATAATAGTTAGATGAAGCTTTCCAATCATTTGTTGTCTTATAAATAGCTCCTAGGTTTTTATAAATAAATACAACATCCATTGGATCTTCTGGGTTTTGTAAAATAGCATTATTAAAATGAATAATAGCTTCTTTGTAATTACCTAATGAATTGTAGATTTTTCCTAGGACTACAGAATTTATTACTGCATAAGAGCTTAATTCTGGTTTATTATGGATAATTTTTTTAGCTTCAATAGATTTTTCAAGAGCAATTTCGTATTTCCCCAAACTCCTATAAGCATCAGCAATAGAAGTCATGACATAACTAATTTCTCCTTTTTTGTCAGAATTCTTAATACTTTCGAGATTTGCATTCCACCAATTGATTGCTTTTCCATATTCTTTTTTATCAAAATGAGCTAATGCCAAATTTGTATATAGACGATATCGTAAATCCTCTTTCTCAATTACATCAGAATCTTCTAATAATTCTTTTGAGTATGCCAAGACTTTATCAGGTTCTCCTAATTTTAGATGACAATTAAGAATGTTCATCTTGGTGATTATTTCTGTTTTTCTATCATTTTGTCTTAAACTAATTTCAAGTATCTTATGATAATATTTTAAAGCTTTATAATAAAATGCCTGCTGTGTTAAAATACTAGCTTTATTATTATAAATATGCGGTAACATATATTCTAGGTGTCGATGTTGTTTAATTAAATTCTCAGCTTTTTCATAAACAATATTTGCACTATCAATCATAGAATTATTAGTGTAATAAATCCCTAGATTTACAAGATTTTGCAATTCTCCCTTATGGTAATTAGCCTCTCTCGATATATTTAATAGTCTCTTTAATAAATCCCCATTTCCAATAAGATCTTTTTTAGCAATTTGAGACAAGCTATCAATATATCTAATTTGATGAGCAGAAGGCGTAGAATCCTGAGAATGTATTATGCTATAAAAGAACATAGCATACACGAATATTATTTTGTTGGTTAAGTTAGTCACTTTGGTTTAAGAGTTTGTTATATTTCATTTGATTACAAACGTATTAAAATAAAAATAGTATGCTTTATGTATTCTTTTTTAAAAACATGTACCCTTAATGTACCCCGTTATAAAATGAAATTTTATGTTGCATAGGGGTACTTTTGAATTCCAATTTAAAGATAAAAGATTATTCTATTCTGTACTAACAAAATAATATAACATAATAATTATAACCTATAACAAATCGTTTTACACAAAATCATGATATGAAAACAATACTTATTATTATCAATACTTTGATTTACTTAAATTGATGTATTTAAGAATATGTTTATAATACCCGTTAATCAAAAGTTATAATACAATATTTTATAAAGAAAGAGTATACGATCTTAATAGATAATAACCTTGGATAAAGCAGGAAAACATTAGAAACTAGAGTGCCTCTAGGGTGATAATCAATTTTTTTTTGCTCTTCGATTCTCTAAATCACACAAATTAAAATTTAACAAGAAATGAATTTTTTTACTTACTTATTAGTCATTTATGATTTTTGAATTTCAAAAATCAAATGCAGAAACATCTTCTCAATGGCAAAAAATCAAAAAATTGAGACACTGTCTTATGAATTTAACAAAAATTATCTTAAAATTTTAACAATTTGATTTGGAGTCTGATTTCATATAAAGATAGATAGTGTTGTAAGCTGATATAGAAGAACAAAACTTAAGTTTACCACCAATGTTTACTTATGAAAACGAATATTGTTGTTAAAAATATTCTATGTTACACATGTTTTTGTTAAAAAATACAAAAAAAGTGATAAAAAACAAGAATAGTTAATTTTTACTGTTAAAAATGTGTCTATATAATATTGACTAATGACTCTTTAAATTATAGACACTGGAACTAACTGAATTTACTTCCTTCAAACCAAAGATGGATTTAAAATAAAGTTTGTTATAGAATACTGAATCTTAAAACCTTAAAATAACTCATGAAACACTTATTAAAATATAAGCATGGTTCAAAATTTTATCCTTGATGTCTGAAGAGCACAATTATATTATTTAGAAAAAAAACAACCTTGATGAGAGCCTTAAAAATTAAATACACTACCAAATATTGTATTTGATTGATAGTTCGATACTAAATGGTATAGTAAAAAACGTAAACCAAACTCTTAAAACCCTAAAAAGCTATGAAAAATAGTAAAAAACCATGCGCGGTTTTTCTATTGCGTAACACGAAAAATCTTCTGGAAGAAGAACTTAATAACAGAAAAATACTTCAAAAATCTTTGATCTTTTATGTCTATACGCAATAACTCTAAGGTTATTTTATTAGACAAAATTTAGGTAACCTTTACTTTTTTTAAAGTAAAAAAGGATGTTATGATTGTTCTTTAAAAGCAACACTAATACAGCTACGTAATCAATTCTATATTTTTTAAAAGAACTAAATCATAACTGTTAGAACCTATAATAGATGTGATATAAAAACTTTTATGACAAATAGTAGGAAAGTAACTATTCCTAGCAGCAATCCTATTTGTCACAAAAACTAGTTATTAAAAAAATCAACAATACACTAAAATTAAAACCCTGAACATTATGAAAAATTTTATGAGAGCAGGTGTAATGTTATTGTTCTACCTAATATGTAGTACGATGACTGCACAATTTAACTATGGAGAAGCCTTACAAAAGTCTCTTTTATTTTACGAAACACAACAATCGGGTGTTTTACCTGATTGGAATAGAATTAGTTGGCGATCAAATGCGGGAGTCAATGATGGTGAAGATGTAGGTCTTGACCTTACCGGAGGTTGGCATGACGCAGGAGATCATGTTAAATTTGGGTTTCCAATGGCATTTTCGGTCACGGCACTTAACTGGGGGTTCTTAGAATATAAAGAAGGATATGATAGTGCTAATCAAACAGAAATTTTTAAACGTAATATCAAATGGGTAACTGATTACTTTATTAAATGTCACCCAACACCTAATGAGTTTTATGCACAGGTAGCAGACAGTAAATCACAGGATCACAATTTTTGGATGTCTCCAGAAATGGTAGATGTTCACCCTATGTATGGTCAACGTAAATCGTACAAATTATCGACTACTGCACCTGGAACAGAGGTTGCTTGTGAAACGGCGGCAGCACTAGCCTCAGCCAGTATTATTTTTAAAGATAGTGACCCTGAATATAGTGCAACTTTACTTAGACATGCAAAAGAATTGTATGACTTTGGGGATAATTACCGAGGAAAATATAATGAAGATGGAGGAATTCCTGCTACAGGAACATATTCATCAGGAGGTTTTCAAGACGAATTAACATGGGGAGCACTTTGGTTATATAAAGCTACAGGAGAACAAAAATACCTAGATAAAGCAGAAGCTGAATATACACAACCAGATTTCTTATGGAGTATTGTTTGGGATGATAAATCTTATGGTAATATGGTAATGCTTTCTATTATTACAGGGAAGCAAACTTATAAAACAGATGCAGAACGTCATTTAGATTTTTGGCAAGACGGTGGAGGAATTAGTTATTCTCCAGGAGGTCAGGCACATTTAACACAATGGGGATCACTTCGCCATTCAATGAATGCTTCATTGACAGCATTAATATATAGTGATAATGTTGCTACAACTAAGGAAGAGCAATATCATGATTTTGCTGTTGCTCAGGTTAAATATGCACTTGGAGATAATCCTAATGATAGAAGTCTGGTTACAGGTTTTGGTGTAAATCCGCCAACAAAACCACACCATAGAGGACAACATGCAAGTTGGACTAGAAATTCTGCTAACCCAGTAGAATCAAGACATACCCTTTGGGGCGCATTGATGGGAGGACCTATGAGCGCAAATGATGTATTTGTAGAAAACAGAGATGATTTCCAGGCTAATGAAGTTGCTACAGATTATAATGCTTGTTATCAAGGAGTATTGGCAAGAATGGTTATGGAGTTTGGAGGAGATCCACTTCCTGATTTTCCACAACCAGAAACACCAGGTTTAGAGTTTATTAATGAAGTTAAACTTAACAATGACCAATCACGCTTTACAGAGGTTGCTATTTGGTTAAATAATCGTTCTGCATGGCCTGCAAGAGTTCCTAATAAAATGACAGCTAGATATTTTGTTGACATTTCTGAAGGCGTTGAAGCTGGTTTTACAGCTAGCGATTATACGTTGACAGCTCGTGGAGCTGGCTCTACTACAGGAACAGGCCTACAAGTTTGGGATGCTGATAATAACATTTATTTTGCAGAAATAGAGGTTGATGAAGAGAAAATGCCTTTCCCTGGTGGTCAAGGTGAATATAGAAGTGAAATCCAATTAAGAGTTGCTTTACCAAATGATGCACCAGTATCTGCTTGGGATGCTACAAATGATTTTTCATATACTGGATTGGATAATAATCTAAAAATTTCTGAAAACGTACCTATTTATGTTGATGATAAACTAGTAGGAGGTAAAGAACCAAATGGAGGAGAAACTCCTACAGCTTCATTTACAGCTACTCCAGAAACAGGAGTTGCTCCATTAGAAGTATCTTTTGACGCATCTGGATCTTCAGATCCAAATGGTGATGTGATCACTTATTCTTGGGATTTTGGTAATGGTGATACATCAACATCAGCAACTCCTACAGTAACATTTACAGATATTGATACTTATACGGTTACACTTACAGTAAGTGATGGTACCAATGTTTCTACTCCAGTTACCAAAGAGATTGTAGTATTAGATAGTAATATTGCTCCTGTTGCTGATTTTACAGCTACGCCAACAACGGGTATTGCTCCAGTTACGGTTAGTTTTGATGCATCTGCATCTACAGATGAAAATGGAGATGACCTTACATATTCTTGGGATTTTGGAGATGAAACAACAGCAACAGGAGTGACAGCAGATCACTTATATGCTACTGTTGGAGAATATATAGTAGAGTTAACAGTAAGTGATGGAAGTAAGACTTCGACAAAGACTGCAACAATAAATGTAACCGACGGGAGTCCTGTTGCTTCCTTTACATTAAGTACAGAAACAGGAGTTGCGCCATTAGATGTTAGTTTTGATGCTTCTGCATCTTCAGATCCTACAGGAGGAGTACTTACGTATAGCTGGGATTTTGGTAATACAGAGACAGCAACTACGGCAATAGCTTCTACTACATATTCGACGGTAGGAGAGTTTACAGTTACACTTACAGTTACAAATGCATCTGGAGATATTGATACAGAGACCAAAATAATCAATGTTACCGATGGTAGTATAATTTGTGCTTTTGAAACACCAATAGCAGAGGCTTTACCATCTATTAATACAGCATTCGAAAACATATTTGTTTTAGGAGATAATGGTCCTGATCTTGATAATGTATCTAATTTCACCATTAATTGGGATCTTTCTAATAATGGATTGTACCAATTTTCTATGAATACAACAGATGGTACTCCATCATATTATGTTGATTTTTTACCAAAAGTAACTCAAAACTTTAATGCTGCAGAACCGGCAATAACAATTGTAGATTCAGGATTTACAGGATTGGATGGTGAATACTGGGCTACTATAGATGAAGGTAATTTTGTATTGGTTTCTAAAACAAAAGGATTTACTATTTATTTCAGTACATCTGCCGTAGAACCGGATTGTGAAAATGATTCTACTAATTTGACTTTGTTAAAATCGGAATCTAATGTTACGATAAACCCTAATCCAGCGGTAAATGTCATTAATATATTTATCAATAATGATAAAGCTAAGAAAAACAACGCTAAAACCGATGTTGTGATAAGGTTATTCAATTTAGTAGGAAATGTTGTTAAAACCCAAAAAATCCATAGTAAAGAACAGTTACAAACACAAATGCCTATTGAAGGATTAGAATCGGGAATATACATATTAGAAACTTTCGATGCTATATCAAATCTAAGAACTCAAAATAAAGTAATAATTAAATAGATGAGATGAGTAATCTGATTTTAAAAAATAAGTGATTGTAGTAGAGGTAAATGTATGCAATTAAATCGTTCTCTTTTTTAAAACATTATTAAAGGCTTTAATAATAATAACTTTTTTAAAAGTAAAAAGTACGCTTTAGTTGTTATTTATATATGACAGAAACTATAGTTGTTCTTTAATGAGAGTATCTCTATAGATATGTAATCAATTCTATATTTTTTAAAAACAATTAAAATTTTAACCCTTAAAACCTATTATGAGAATGAAGATTTTAAGAACAAACAGCAAGAAAACTATTTTTTCTGTTAAGAATTCTGTTTGTAAGACGAATCAGTTGTCAGAAAAAAACCAATCAAAAAACTAAAATTTAAACGTAAACATTATGAAAAACTTTACCAGATCAGGTATAGTATTATTACTATACTTGATGTGTGGCACAATGACTGCACAGTTTAATTATGGAGAAGCCTTACAGAAATCGCTTTTCTTCTATGAAGTTCAACAATCAGGTAAATTACCGGACTGGAATCGAGTAAGTTGGAGAGGAGACTCTACTATGGAAGATGGATCTGATGTCGGATTAGATCTTAATGGCGGTTGGTTTGATGCTGGGGATCATGTAAAATTTAATTTCCCTATGGCATTTAGTGTTACCACTTTAGCTTGGGGGGGTATCGAATTTGAAGAAGCTTATCAAAACAGTGGACAATTAGATATTCTTAAAAGAAACCTTCGTTTTGTTACCGATTACTTTATAAAGTGCCATACAGCTCCTAATGAGTTATATGGTCAAGTAGGTAATGGTGGAGTAGATCATGGATGGTGGGGATCACCAGAAGTATACCCTAGAGAACGTCCATCATATAAAATTGATGCAGATAATCCAGGTTCTGATCTTGCCGCAGAAACTGCAGCAGCAATGGCCGCAATGAGTATATTAATAAAAGCAGACGATCCCGCGTACAGTGCAACCTTAGTAGAGCATGCAAAACAATTATATGATTTTGCAGATACGTATAGAGATGAATATTCAAACTCTATAACTGATGCAGCAGGCTTTTATAGATCTTTTAGTAGCTATAATGATGAAATAGTTTGGGGAGCGATTTGGATGTATAAAGCTACAAATGATCCAGAATACTTAACCAAAGCAGAAGAAGAATATGACAATTTACAGAAACAGGGACAAAGTACTACTTCTAAATATAAAGAAGCCTTTTCCTGGGATGATAAAGCTTATGGATGCTATTTATTACTAGCACAGATAACAGGAAAAGAAAAGTATGTTCAGGATATTGAACGTAATTTGGATTACTTTGCTCATAATGTAGATGGAGAATCAGTTCCTACAACACCAGGAGGATTGCCACACATTAGACAATGGGGTACCGTTAGATATGCATCTAATCAATCTTTATTGGCTTTGATTTATGGAGATAAAGTAACTACAGATCCAGTTAAGCAAGCTAGATATACAGGTTTTGCTAAAAGAATGGTAGACTATGCGTTAGGGGATAATCCTATTAATAGAAGTTTTATGAATGGATTTGGAAATAACCCAGCCAATGACCCACATCATAGAGCAAATAGTGGTAATTGGACTAATAGCGATAGTGGTCCACCAAATGTAGCAAGTCATATTCTTTATGGAGCGGTAGTCGGAGGCCCCAAAGAGCCGGATAATGATAATTTTGTGGACGATAGAGGAGAATTTGTGGCTAACGAAGTTGCTTGTGATTATAATGCTTGTATCACAGGTGTCTTGGCTAGAATGTATGGGGAGTTTGGAGGAGATCCACTTCCTGACTTTCCAGTTGATGAAGTTCCTACAAGAGCAGAAATTCGTTCATTTTCAAAATTTAATAGTGATAATGCTTTTGGTTCTACCATCAGTATAATAGTACAAAATAGAAGTGCTTGGCCTGCAAGAGTAACAGATAAACTAAGCTATAGATATTATTTTGATATTGCAGAAGGTGTCGCTGAAGGAAAAACTATTGATGACTATGCTATTACACTTAATGGAATAGGTGGTGATGCTAAAATGACAATTAAGCCAGTAGAAGGAAGTGTTTATTATGCAGAAATAACAGACTTACCCTCAATTGCACCAATAGGAGATCCCGCATTCAGAACTGAAACACAAATCAATATAAGAGTTGCAAATGGGGTTCCATATGATACCTCTAATGATTGGTCTGCACAAGGAATAGAGGGTGATGCAGTAGAAAGTGTTAATATTCCTGTATATGATAATGGAGTATTAGTATTTGGTAAAGAACCAAATGGAGGAGAAACTCCTACAGCTTCATTTACAGCTACTCCAGAAACAGGAGTTGCTCCATTAGAAGTATCTTTTGACGCATCTGGATCTTCAGATCCAAATGGTGATGTGATCACTTATTCTTGGGATTTTGGTAATGGTGATACATCAACATCAGCAACTCCTACAGTAACATTTACAGATATTGATACTTATACGGTTACACTTACAGTAAGTGATGGTACCAATGTTTCTACTCCAGTTACCAAAGAGATTGTAGTATTAGATAGTAATATTGCTCCTGTTGCTGATTTTACAGCTACGCCAACAACGGGTATTGCTCCAGTTACGGTTAGTTTTGATGCATCTGCATCTACAGATGAAAATGGAGATGACCTTACATATTCTTGGGATTTTGGAGATGAAACAACAGCAACAGGAGTGACAGCAGATCACTTATATGCTACTGTTGGAGAATATATAGTAGAGTTAACAGTAAGTGATGGAAGTAAGACTTCGACAAAGACTGCAACAATAAATGTAACCGACGGGAGTCCTGTTGCTTCCTTTACATTAAGTACAGAAACAGGAGTTGCGCCATTAGATGTTAGTTTTGATGCTTCTGCATCTTCAGATCCTACAGGAGGAGTACTTACGTATAGCTGGGATTTTGGTAATACAGAGACAGCAACTACGGCAATAGCTTCTACTACATATTCGACGGTAGGAGAGTTTACAGTTACACTTACAGTTACAAATGCATCTGGAGATATTGATACAGAGACCAAAATAATCAATGTTACCGATGGTAGTATAATTTGTGCTTTTGAAACACCAATAGCAGAGGCTTTACCATCTATTAATACAGCATTCGAAAACATATTTGTTTTAGGAGATAATGGTCCTGATCTTGATAATGTATCTAATTTCACCATTAATTGGGATCTTTCTAATAATGGATTGTACCAATTTTCTATGAATACAACAGATGGTACTCCATCATATTATGTTGATTTTTTACCAAAAGTAACTCAAAACTTTAATGCTGCAGAACCGGCAATAACAATTGTAGATTCAGGATTTACAGGATTGGATGGTGAATACTGGGCTACTATAGATGAAGGTAATTTTGTATTGGTTTCTAAAACAAAAGGATTTACTATTTATTTCAGTACATCTGCCGTAGAACCGGATTGTGGAAATGGAGGCCCTGTTAATACTGATCCTGTTGCTAATATTTCTGCAACACCAGTTTCTGGAGAAGTACCGTTAGTAGTAACTTTTGATGCTTCAGGATCAACTGATGCAGATGGAGATACTTTAACATATAGCTGGGATTTTGGAGATACAAATACTGCTACAGGAGTTACTACAGAGAATACATATACTGCAATAGGTGAATATGAAGTTACTTTAACAGTAAATGATGGAAACGGAGGAGAAGATCAGGCAAAAATTACGGTTAGAGTTAACGATGACGTAATCATAACTCCACCAATAGGAGATAATGCTTATATCAATCGTTTTATCGATATGAGAAATGAGATTTATGACCCTGCCAATGGATATTTTAGTGCAGACGGGTCTCCTCATCATTCGATAGAGTCATTAATTGTTGAAGCACCAGATCATGGTCATGAATCTACAAGTGAATTGTATTCATACTGGTTATGGTTAGAAGTTATGAATGGAAGAGTTACTAAAGACTGGGAGCCTTTAAGTGATGTTTGGAATAAAATAGAAGAATTTATTATTCCTACAAGAGCAGATCAGCCTACAAACTCAGCATATAACCCAGCTAAACCAGCTGCCTATGCAAGTGAATTCTCATTACCAAGTAATTATCCAGCACCACTTAATCCAAGTGCACCAGTAGGATCAGATCCGATTTCACCAGATTTAACAGCAGCATATGGTGCTGATATCTATCAGATGCACTGGTTACTAGATAATGATAATTTCTATGGATATGGAAACAGAGGTGACGGAGTAAGTACACCTTCTTATATTAATACATTCCAAAGAGGAGAGCAAGAATCTGTATATGAAACAGTACCTCACCCTTCATGGGAAGGATTTAACTGGGGAGGAACAAACGGGTTTTTACCAATCTTTATTGAAGACCAAAATTATGCAAAGCAATGGAGATATACTAGTGCTCCAGATGCTGATGCAAGAGCAGTACAAGCAATGTATTGGGCTCAGGAATATGCTAAAGAACAAGGAACTAGTTTAGGAAGCTTAAATCTTGATAAAGCTTCTAAAATGGGAGATTTCTTGAGACTTTCTATGTTTGATAAATACTTTAAGCCTCTTGGAGTACAAAGTTCTACAACTGGAGCAGGAACAGGATATGATAGCGCACATTACTTAATGTCTTGGTACATGTCTTGGGGTGGATCGGCAGATACATCATCTCCATGGGCATTTAGAATTAGTTCTAGTCATTGTCATTTTGGATATCAAAACCCTGTTGCAGCATATGCATTAACACAGGTAGATGAGTTAAAACCAAAATCTCAGAACGGAGAAAGAGATTGGAATGAAAGTCTTAAAAGACAAATGGAATTCTATACTTGGTTACAGTCTAAAGAAGGAGCTATCGCAGGTGGTGCTACCAATAGTTGGAATGGAGATTATAGCCAGTATCCAGCAGGTAAATCTACATTCTATGATATGGCTTTTGATACAGATCCTGTATATCATGACCCAGGAAGTGGAACTTGGTTTGGATGGCAAGCTTGGTCTATGGAGAGAGTAGCAGAATACTACTATATCACTAATGACGCTATGGCAAAAAGCCTTATGGATAAATGGGCTACTTGGGTAAAAAGTGAAGTAAAACTTATAGGAAGCGATGATTTTGAAATTCCTGCTACCCTAGAATGGTCTGGTGAGCCTGATACCTGGAATCCTGAAAGTCCAGGAGGTAATACTGATCTTAGCGTTACTGTTGTAAATTATAGCCAAGATCTTGGTGTTGCAGCTTCTATGGCAAAAGCACTTATTTATTATGCAGCAGCAACAGAAAAACATGCTACATTAGATACAGAATCTCGCGATTTGGCTAAAGAAGTATTAGATAGAATGTGGACTACTTATAGAGATGATAAAGGAGTTTCAGCTCCAGAATCAAGAGGAGACTACAATAGAATCTTTGAAGAAGAAGTATATATCCCAGAAGGATTTACAGGTACAATGGCTAATGGTGATGAAATTAAACCAGGAGTAACTTTCTTAGATATCAGATCAGATTTAAAAAATGATCCAGATTATGATAGATTAAAGACTGCTTACGATAATGGTACTGATTTTACACAACGTTACCATAGAACTTGGGCACAAATGGAAGTAGCTCTTGCAAATGCAGAATATGGTTTCTTCTTTGGAGAAGATGAAGATGATACTGCATCAGTAACTATTGCTACACCTGTAGCTACAAATCAAAAACCACTTAAAGTATCAGTAAGCCCTAATCCAACTAAAAACTATATAAATATATTAGTTGATAATAAGGTGACTAGTAAAAGTAGTAAAAGCAATATTGTTAGAATACAATTGACAGACTTGCAGGGTAATATCCTTAGAGGAGTAGATATTAAAAACACTCAAAGGCACTTAAAAGCGCATTTTGAGGTTGGAAACTTACCTCCAGGAATGTACTTTCTACAAACATTCGATTTTGAATCAAATGAGAAGGTTACCAAAAAAGTAATGATTGAATAGATAGTTTTTTAAAAAATAAAAGAGAGAGGCTTATACCTCTCTCTTTTAACTTTCTAAAACCCAATAAAATGAAAAATAGATTTTTAAATATAAGACAATCACTTACTTTATTAGTAGTGATATTTGTTATTAGCTTAACATCAGCCCAAGAACAAAATTTTTTAACTGTTAGAGGAAACAAATTGTTTGATGTTCAGGGTAATGAAGTACGACTTACTGGGGTGAATTGGTTTGGATTTGAAACCCAAAATTATTTCCCTCATGGAATATGGACACGTGATATGAAAAGTGTCTTACAACAAATCAAAGACCTTGGTTTTAATACCATTAGAGTACCTTGGGCTAATGAGATGCTTAACCCAGAATCAACCATTGAAATTAATTCATACGGATCAGATCCTTACACAGGAATATCTCCTATGAATGAAGAAGAAACAAATGTGACCAAACCTATTGAATTAATGGACATTTTTGTAAAATGGTGCCAGGAAAATGATATGAAAATAGTTCTGGACAATCACTCCAGAGCAGCTGATGGATTCTTAAATGAAAAATTTTGGTACACTCCAGAATACTCTGAAGAAAAATGGATTGAGGATTGGGTTTTTATAGCGGATAGATATAAAGACTACTCGGCTGTAGTAGCCATGGATTTAAATAATGAACCTCATGGTTCATCTTGGGGAGATAGTAATCCTGCAACAGATTGGAATAAAGCGGCAGAGCGTTGTGGAAATGCAGTATTAGAAGCAAATCCAAATGTTTTGATTATTGTTGAAGGTGTAGGAGAATTCGAAGGTAATTCATATTGGTGGGGTGGACAACTCATGGGAGCAAAAAAATATCCTATAGAGTTATCAGATCCTAGTAAACTAGTGTATTCTGCTCATGAATATGGACCAGAAGTATCAGAACAAGATTGGTTTACAGCAAGTAATTTTCCGCAGAATATGCCAGAGATATGGAATGATAATTTTCACTACTTATATGAGGAAGGTACTTCTCCCTTATTTGTAGGAGAATTTGGAATCAAAAATCAAGATGCTTTTGGTGGTATTGCTTATACGTGGTTTACAGAATACACAGATTTTATGGGAGATATCTACTCATGGACATTCTGGAGTATGAATCCAAATTCTGGAGATACAGGAGGAATTCTACAAGACGATTGGGTTTCTGTAAATCAATGGAAAATGGATGTGTTAAAATCACATTTTGCTCCTTTAATACCTAATGTTATTGGTGGACCAGACCCAGAAGTAAATGGAGGAACATTAGCAGGTGGGCCTTTTGTATTTACAGTAGGTGACGATATTGCAGACAATGTTTCGGGAATAACCTTAACAGGTACAGTGGGAGATACTAACCAATGGGTGATAACCGATGCTCAGAATAAAATTCTTGGTCTGCCATCAAATCCAGAAGAAGTAGATTTTGATGGGGCTGGAATAGGAAGCTGTTTTATTTATCACTTAAGTTATAATGGTACAATTACTGGTCTTTCTGCAGATACTAATTTATCAGAATTATCAGGAGATTTTGACCTTTCAAACAAATTAGAAGTTGTAAGAATTCCGGTTTCAACAGGAGGAAACTGTAGGTTTGGAACTCCTTTGGCTACAGCATTACCTGCGATAAAAAATGCATCTTATTCCAAAATTTATGTTTTAGGAAATGGAGGTCCTGATTTAAGTAATGTAACCAATCTTACAATCGATTGGAATTTGATAAATAATGGATTATGGCAATTCTCAATGAGTACAAGTGATGGTACACCTGGTTGGTGGAATGATCTTCTACCAAAAGTATCACAGAATTTTAATACAACTCAACCCGAAATCACGATTACAGATTCTGGATTTTCTAATCTTGATGGATCATACTGGGTAACGTTGGATCAAGATAATTTTGTGATGGTTTCTAAAACAAGAGGTTTTACTATCTATTTTAGTAATACCACAACTGATCCTACTTGTCAAGATGAAGAAGCATCATCATCATCAACTACTATAAATGTAGAGACATACAATAACCCTGTTCAGGATAGATTGGTTATTAAAGGAGAAGGTTTTTCACAAGGAAATACAATTAGTTTGATGAGTATTTCTGGAGTAGTAATGAAAACTATACAGGTTCAATCAAATTCAAAAGAAGTAGAATTTAATACTTCTAACCTTAAGCCAGGAATGTATTTCGTAAAAATTAACTACGAAAAACAATTGAAAACACTTAGAATTATTAAGATATAACTCTTAAAACCAGTTATTCCATAGGAGGAAGCTATTGGGCTTTATACATAGCTTCCTTCTTTTATAATCTATGGACATTATGATATTCAGTGTTTTTCTGAAATATGAAAAACAATAAACACACAAATCTACAATACATAAACTCATCAATAGCTTATGGGACCAACACATAAAAATAAAAGAAATAGGAGTATTACTTTCGTGAAAAATAACATCCGAAAGTTTTATCTCATTATTATATTAGCTTCACTTAGTATAGCTATAAAGTCATTTACACAAGTTTATGATGGTACTTCAGGTCCAAAAATGACTACTCAAACCTGGCCCGCAGGAACATTTTTGGCAAATTTCCCCGAAGGGGATAGAATTAATACCTACCACCGTAATTATTTATTTATGAACGGTCAGGCAGGAACAGGTGTTTGGGACGTTTCTAACCCTACTGCACCCAAAAGAATACAGTTTAGTGAAGCCGCAAACAATGGTCACAGATGGTGGAAATTAGAAGGAGATCTATTTTATAGAGAATATTCTGTTCCAGAAGTACAAGGAACTGGGTATAAATATCTGGATTTATCTGATATGTTGGATAGAAAACCAGTAACCTCTTCTGATATTTTGTATACTGTAGAAGATGGACAATCCAATTTTGATAATTTAGAGACGTTCCCTCATACAATAGATGGAAGCAGGGTTTTTGACATGAGAACAGGAGAGCAATTGGATGATATCCCTGCAAGTGTATCCTTACCAGATATTGTAGTACGAGTAGGAAATTATGTTTTCTATGCTCCACAAACAGGAGATATTAATGTATTTGATTTTGGAGATCCAAGAAATATTAAGTTTTTAGGGTCTTTTGGAGGAGATATTCCTCATGAACAATATAGTACAGGTATTCAGTTGTGGAGAAATTATCTCGTATTTATGAGTGGAAATGAAGGGCCAGATGCCTTGGTAGGTTTCGATATTAGCGATCCTACCAATGTAAAAAGAGGGTTCAGTTTACATTCTGATCAGATTACATTAGGACGATATATGATTTTTCAGGATGAATATGGATTCTCTGGAAGATTTGATAGAGGTGTAAAATTTAACTTTGAAACTATGGAGGTCGCACAAGAATTTGTTCCTCCATCCAGTGACGAAACACTTCAGTTTATAGATAATCAATGGATGCCAATCGGACATATTCTGATAGCGAGTGGAGACGACAAAACCTCTATTTTTGCACATCAGGATGGATTAGATATTAAACCTCCAACGGTAGGACATCATTTTCCAGAGTCAGGAGCGATAAACCAACCACAAACAACGACATTAGGTTTTGTAATCAATGAGACCTTAGATGATTTAACAATTAATGATGAAACAATCCAGGTAAGTCCACTAGGAGGAACACCTATAGAGGGTGATGTAACAACGACTTCATATCAAGTCGTTAATTATGCGCCAAAAGAAGAATTGTTACCCAATACTACATATGAAGTAAAATTTATTGAAGGAGGAATCAAAGATGCTGTAGGAAATGGAATGGAAGAATATATCTTTTATTTCACCACAGGAGGAGATAGCTCTAATCAATCTCCAGAAATTACAGGGATCGATTTAAGCACTCCCTCACCTATTGCCATAAATACAGATATAGACTTCACAGCGAATGCAACCGATGCAGACGGAAATACATTAACATATAGATGGGATTTTGGCGATGGTTCACCAAAAACAGAATGGACAGGTAAAACAACATCACACACATATACTGAAGCTGGTAATTATTTGGTTCAGGTTCAGGTATCAGATAACAATGGAGGTTTTATAGTAGGATCTCAATCTATTGTTATAGTGTCAAGTTTATCTTCGGATTTACCAACTCAATCCAGCCCAATAACGGTAGACTCACAAAATAGAATCGTTTGGTCAGTTAATCCTGATAACAATACCGTAACTCTTGTTGATGCAGATACCCTAGAGATTATAACAGAAGAAACAGTAGGAAAAGATCCAGTGAATATCGCTATAGATGATACAGGAAAGGCATGGATTACCTGTAGAGATTCAGATGAGATTTATGTTCTAAACACTGATGGTTCTTTTAACACTAAAATACCTTTGTCCAAAGGATCTCGACCATACGGGATTGTATTTGCACCAGATGGTAGCAGAGGATTTGTATCTACATTTGGATCTGGGCAACTATTAGAAATATCTCCATCAACTAATACTATTATAAACACAATTGATCTGGGGCCAACTCCTCGAGCGTTAGCTGTTACTAGCGATGGAAAAAAATTATTAGTAACCAGATTCATATCACCAGATGAAGAAGGTCAAGTTTGGGGAATCGACTTGGATACATTTACAAAAGAAAAGACAATTCCTCTTGCATTGGATGATTTTACCGTTGATAACGGAAACGAAGGTAGAGGATTACCAAATTATGTAGCTGGGATAGCTATTCATCCCGACAATGAATCTGCATGGTCAGTAGGAAAAAAAGATAATATTCTTAGAGGGCATGCCAGAGATGGGCAACCACTAGTTTTTGATAATGCGGTTCGTACTGCAATTTCACCAATTAATCTAACTACAAGTACAGAAGAACTTGCTAAAAGATTAGATATTGATAATCATGGTCAACCTTCCTCTGTATTATATAGTCCAACAGGAAATTATCTTTTTGTAACAATGCAGGGAAATAACAGAATAGTTGTTATAGATCCCAAAAGAGGATTAGAACTATTAAAAAAGGATGTAGGTAAAGCACCACAAGGATTAGCAATAGACGCTAATACAAATAAGGTTTTTGTAAAAAACTTTATGGATAGGAGTGTTACCGTTTTTGATGCCTCAGAAATGATTACCACAGGTAGTAATACGCTAGAAGAAGTATCAACAATAGTAACGGTTAGTAATGAAGAATTAAGCCCTGTAGTGCTCAAAGGGAAACAAATTTTCTATAATGCTGCAGATATAAGAATGGGAACTGATGGCTATATGAGTTGTGTAAGTTGTCATAGTGATGGTACACAGGATGGACGTACATGGGATTTTACAGACAGAGGAGAAGGATTACGAAATACAATTTCCTTAGTCGGTAGAGCTGGAACAGCTCATGGAAGAGTACATTGGAGCGCGAATTTTGATGAAATACAAGATTTTGAAAATGATATTCGTTTCCATTTTAAAGGTCAGGGATTTATGACCGATGAAGATTTTAATGAAGGAACAACAGCACTATCTATTGGAGATCCTAAAAAAGGTAAATCTGCAGATTTAGATGCATTGGTTGCATACGTAGAATCATTAAACACTTTTGATCCAAGTCCATATCGTAATACAAACGGAAGTTTAACCACAGATGGTGAAGCAGGAAAATCGATATTCGAGGATTTAAAATGTAATACTTGTCATGGAGGTCCAGATTTTACAGATAGTAATACAGGAAAAATGCATGATGTAGGAACCATTGTTGATAATAGTGGACAGCGTCTAGGTAAAAAATTATTAGCTCTTGATGTACCCACATTAAAAGACGTTTGGGCAACAGCTCCTTATTTACATAATGGTTCAGCTGAAACCTTAGCAGAAATTTTTACAAAGTATAATACCAATGATGGCCATGGAGTTACTTCTACATTAAGTGCTACTCAAATCACACAATTAGAAGCATACCTTAAGCAAATCGACGGATCAGAATCAGCACCAGTAACACAACAGATACTAAAAATAGCTTCTCCAGAAGACGGGATAAATATTGATAAAGCTGATCCCATAAAATTAAGTGTTACAACTAATATAGAAGGAATTATCAAAATTGAATATTATGTTGATAATACTTTGGTTGAAGAAGTAACAACAGCACCTTTTGAATCATCATGGACTCCAATAATTTGGAAAACATATGCAATTTCTGCTAAAGTGTATTACAACAATGGTGATACTGCTTCTATAACACCAGAGGTAAAAGTAAAGTATAAAAACACAATAAAAGTAATGTTTGTTGTAGGAGATAAAAATAATCTTACATCAGAAGACCAGAGAATAAAATCAAGATTAGAGCAACGACTTGGATTTGAGATAACCCTTTTTTCTGATGAAGAGGCAACAAGCCCACAATCAGCAAATCCTTTTGATATGGCATTAATCTCATCTACAGTAGATCCAAGAGAATTAGGAAATGACTTAGAAGCAGCCAAAGTACCTTTAATGACCTGGAATCCATTTATGTATGGAAAACTGAAGATGACATCAGGAGAATTGAATACTGGATTTGGTTTTACCAATGAAGGGTTTTCTACCATTACGGTTTCTGACCCTACTCATCCGATGGCAGCAGAAGCAGATGCTAGTACAGCTTTATATTCTATTACTCAAAGTTTACCGTTTGGTAACCCTACCGAAGAAGCAATAGTTATTGCAAAAGCAGGAGAGCTACCTATCCTTTTTGGTTATGAAGCAAGCCTTAGTATTCCTTCAAGAAGAGTTGGTTTCCCACTTAGGGATCAGTTTATGCATTTATTAACCGATCAAGGGTTAAAGATGTTTGATGCTGCGGTATTATGGACACTTCATGGCGGAGATGCTGACATCCCAATAGGCCCACTACCAGATGTGTTTTTTGAATCTCCACTAGAAGGCGAACTAGTAAATACACCATTAGAAATTAAATTTAAAACAGAAGGATGGTCATTACCTTCTCAGCAATATAAACTTAGGTTTAGAATTGATGGTCAGGATCGTGGTCTAGTAACTAGTAATGGTGTACTTATTGACCCAACAGTTCTTTCTGAAGGGTCGCATGAATTAAGTCTACAGATGGAGCGTAGTGATAATTCTCTAACAGACTTAGGAGAAACAATTACTGTAAATGTTACAAATGATCCATTGCCACAAGGTCCAACAGCGATTATACAATCACCTACAGATGGTGGGTTAGTAGGACCTGATTTTGAGATCGAATTTTCTACTTTTAAATGGGATATAACGCCAAGAGGACTACATGTGAAATATTTTATTGATGATGTAGAACAAGGTTCTGTTTTTGAAGTAAAACCAATTATTGTAAGTGATTTAGAAGAAGGAAGGCATACACTTAGAATATCATTAGCAGAAGAAGATGGTACACTAACAGGAAAGTCTACAGAAATAACGATTACAGTAGATGATAGGTTTAGTAATTTACCAGATACAGATTTTAGTGTTGAATATCGTGATAACAGTTCTGGAGCTGCTACTCAGGAATTAAAACCTGTATTCCAGATTGTAAATGAGTCAGCAGAAAATCTTCTTTTTAGTGATTTTAAGATTAGATATTGGTTTACCCCTGATAATAATGCATCAATGGTTTTTAACGTAGATTATTCTGCAATTATAGGAACAACAGGAGCTTTTGAAACTTCTGGCACAGAAAACTACCTTGAAATAGGTTTCGATGCTTCATCTGGAGATTTATCCGCTAATAGTAAATCAGGACAAATCCAAACAAGGTTGCACCATTCTGGATATCAGTCTCAAGACCAAAGTAATGATTTCTCATATGATTCGGGAAAAACATCTTTACAGCCACATGTTTTGGTAACATTGTATTATAAAGGAATTTTGGTATGGGGATTAGAACCCGCAGAAAATTTAACGATTAACGGAAATCCGATTGCAAATAT
Organism: uncultured Aquimarina sp.; assembly: GCA_947498785.1. Classification (GTDB taxonomy): domain Bacteria; phylum Bacteroidota; class Bacteroidia; order Flavobacteriales; family Flavobacteriaceae; genus Aquimarina. The sequence continues at coordinate 143,161 of CANMLS010000008.1, forward strand.
TAAAACAAATACTACAGAAGGAACTGCTCCATTAGCAATTACTTTTAACGGCTCTGATTCTAGTGATCCAGATGGAGATACCCTTACGTATTTGTGGGATTTTGGAAATGGAGATACAGTTACAGGAGTAACAGCATTCTATGAGTTCAAAGATTCAGGAGATCAAAATGTAACGTTAACCGTAAGTGATGGTAAAGGTAATAGCGATACCGCTTCAACAATAATTAAAATGACTATACCAGATATCGATGTCGAAGCTGATTTTATAGCAACTTTAGTTTCAGAGACCGTTCCGGTAATTGTCAATTTTGATTCATCATCATCTGTATTCCCAATAGGAAGTACAATTAATTATGCTTGGGATTTTGGAGACGGAAATAGAAGTAGTGAAGCAAATCCTTCACATACATATACGTTATCTGGATCTTATGCTGTAACGTTGACTATTAGTGATGGTGTAAACTCAGATGTTTCTGACATAATAACAGTTACTGTAACAGAACCTAATGAGCCCTTAACAGAAGCCAAGTTTACTTCTGATATTACTACAGGAGTAGCTCCTTCTACTATTAATTTTGATGCTTCTGCTTCGACAAGTACTAGTGGTAGTATTGCATCATATTCTTGGGATTTTGGAGATAATAATACAGCAGAAGGAGTCAACACTTCGCATGAGTTTAATACGGCAGGAGAATATATAGTTACATTAAGTGTTTCAGATGCATTAGGAACAACTAATAAAGCGATTCGCACAATAACCATATTAGAACCTGATACAGCAGAAAATTGTAATTTTGGGACTCCTCAAAGTTCAGCATTACAAACTCTTGAAAATGTTAGTTATTCAAAAGCTTATGTTTTAGGTACCGGCGGTCCTGACTTAAGTAATGTAACCGATTTTACTATAAATTGGAATTTGACAAATAATGGATTGTATCAATTATCAATGAACACTAGTGACGGTAAACCTTTCTGGTGGTCTGATTTAACCACAAGTGTTACAAGTCAGAGCTTTAGCGAGGCTCAACCAGAGATTATATTTTCTGGTACAGGAATACCAAATTTTGATGGTATATATAGTGCTACTGTGGATGGTGATAATTTTGTATTAGCATCTAGTGCTGGCTTTACTTTATACTTTAGCAATAGTGCTGCAGCACCTAATTGTAAAAATGCAATTGCAGCCACTAAATTCTATGATAATGAAGTAAAGATAAAAGCATATCCTAACCCTGTTGTTGATTATTTAACACTGCAAAGTGAGCAAAGTCTTGAAGGAACAACGGTTACTATTATTGACCTTTCAGGAAAAGAACTCCATACAAAAGAGGTTAAAAATGAAGGAACAACAGTAAATGTTGATATGAGTCAACTGAATTCTGGAGTTTATTTTGTTAAGATTATAAAAGAAAAGAAAGTAATTATTAGACAAATTGTCAAGTAATTTTACAGAACACAATTCTTATTTTCTCTGGGACATATGTCCCAGAGAAAATTTGGTTATTAAATTAATTGTTAACTTTTTCAATTGACCTTTTTTCTCTCCTCTACTAAATGATAATTTTTACAAGGGAGTTTTTAAGAGCAAGTAAATTAAATGATAAAATGAGTAATACAGCAGAGATTGTTTAGGAATATGCTAGTGTTTTTTAACATATAATGTGAACATTTTGGATTTGTTTAGATTTTCAAAAAACAAATGGTTTTTCATTTTGACAATTTCTTGATATATCATCTACTACAGATATAGAATCAACAGTTTTTAAAAATAAATAAACCTATTCGCGAATTTTATAGATGAGGTATAGGTTATTAACAACTTAACTTAATTGCACTATTATGAAGACAAATTTTAAAAAGCTATTACTTTTATGCTGCTTATTGTTATTATCGAATAGCTATTTACAATCACAAACTTCTGGATTTGTATATACCGAAGGTGATAAATTCATGCTCAACGGAAGGCCGTACTATTTTTCTGGAACAAATGTATATGATTTTTTTACCTACGGATCTTCTAGTGGTGATATAGAAACTCAGTTTATGGATAAAGATCGTATTGATAAGCATATGCGAAGATTATATATAAATGGAGTAAGAGTTGTACGATTATGGGGGTTTAGTCATGAAGATTGGCACGGATTCGAACCTCAAAAAGGAGTATATAGTGAAGGGCAGTTTGCACTTTTTGATTATATCGTAAAATCTGCTGAAGCCAACGGTATAAAGTTAATAGTAGCCTTAGAGAATTACTGGAATGATTATGGTGGAATCAAAGACCGTCTTAAATGGGAAGGTATAGATGTTCAAGGAGGGGGAACTCATGATCAGGGACAATTCTTTACAAATGCTTCTGCGGTACAAGGGTTTAAAGATTATGTAGAATACTTCATTACTCGTGTTAACCATTATGATGGTGTAGAATATAGAAATGATCCGACAATTTTAGCCTGGGAGTTAATGAATGAACCAAGATATCAAGGATTTGGAGATGATCTTACTTCGGATATCTTAAGAGCTTGGGTAGATGATATGGGAGAATTTGTTAAATCCATAGACTCTAATCACCTTTTGGGAACTGGTCTAGAGGCACATGGATCAAAGTATGGTTTCGGAGGAGATGAAGGAAATGATTTTATAAAAATTCACGAATCTCCTTTTATTGATTTTACTTCGGCACATCCATATATAAGGGAAAGCTGGTCTAACTTTACTCTCGAAGAAACAATGGAGCTTATGAAACAATGGGCAGATGAATCTCATAATATCATTAATAAACCTTTATATGTAGGAGAATTTAATGTCGAAATACAAGAACGATTCGAATGGTGGGAAGAGATGTATAATTTTATAGAAGAAAATAAAATAGGGGCAAGTGCCTTTTGGTGGTTCCCAGATGATGAAACACCAAGAGATAAATTTGGAGTATTCGAAGGCGATGTCGAAGTGGCAATATATAAGGAACATGCACTTAGAATGGAAAGAATGTCAGGAGGAGAATCTATTTATCTTTCTTTAATGTCTCCAAAATCAGGTGATAAATTTGTATCTGGTAGTGATGTTCATATTGAAGCAAATCTGATTAATGAAAATAATACTGTTGTAAAAGTTGAGTTTTTTAGTAATGGAACACTAGTTGGAGAAGACACTACTGCACCTTACGAATTCGACTTAAAAGAGCTTCCAGATGGTGAGTATAAAATAACCTCTATAGTGACAGGCATTAGCGGTATTACTAAAGAATCAACAGCTAGAAATATCCAAATTGGAGGAGAAGGAGTACTAACTCTAGAGTACAAAGATGCTTCGACTGCTATAGTTAGTAATGTAATAAAGCCACACTTTAGATTATTTAATAATTCTTCGCAAGATGTATCATATGCAGATTTAAGCGTTAGATACTGGTTTGAAAAAGAAGATGATTTAGCACAAGATTTTTCTATAGATTATGCAGCAATCGGAAACAATAATGTTAAAGGAAGATTTGTGAATACAGAAGGTGATTCCTATTATCTCGAAGTTACATTTGACCCTACAGCTGGAGTTTTGGGAAAAAATGATGGTTCTGGTAGAGTAGAAGCAAAAATTGCAAATAGTAATTACTCTGATGTAAACCAAGCGAACGACTATTCGTATGATAATACAAAGAAAGAATTTACCACATGGGAAAATATAGGACTATACCTTAATGGAAAATTAATAAGTGGTATCGAGCCAGGTACAACTGTTGATACTCCTAATGCTGTTATAAGTGCTTCAACCATATCAGGAAACGGACCCTTATCAGTAACATTTGATGCTTCTGGATCTACAGATCCTAATGGAGATGTATTAACATATAACTGGAATTTTGGAAATAATGCTACTGCTACAGGAGTAACTGCAGATTATGAGTTTACAGAACTAGGAAATCAAGTAGTTACATTAACAGTAAGTGACGATAACGGAAATTCTGATAGTACGACAATTACAATAACGGTTACAGATCCTAATCTACCTCCTGTAGCTTCTTTTACTAGTAGTGTAACAGGTGGAGTTGCGCCTGTCTCAGTAACTTTTGATGCCTCTTCTTCTACAAGTGCAAATAATGAACCATTAACCTATTCTTGGGATTTTGGAGATGGAAATATAGAAACAGGAGAAATAATAACACATACGTTTAGTACCATCGGTCAATATAATGTTGTCCTTACAGTAGATAACGGAGAAGGAGGAACAAGTACAGATACCACAATTATAACAGTAACAGAGGAGCCAATAGTTTCAGATGTTTCTTTAGAATATAGAGATGGAGGTGATAGTAATACTTCAGATAATGTGATCAATCCTCATTTAAGAATCGTAAACAATGGAGATCAACCATTAGCTTATAGTGATATTACAATTAGATACTGGTTTACTTCAGAAAATAATAGTGACTTTGTTTTTTGGTGTGATTGGGCACAAATAGATACCAGTAATGTTATTGGCACATTTGGTCAAGCTAACGGGATGGAGTACTTAGAGATTTCTTTTAATTCAACTGCAGGAAATCTATTGGGATCAAATAACTCAGGTGACATTCAATCTAGATTTGCAAAAACAAACTGGAGCAATTTTAATGAGAATGATGATTATTCTTATGATAATACCAAAACTTCATTTATTGCCCATGATAAAATCACTTTATATAATAAAGGAAACTTAATCTGGGGAGTAGAACCTAATCTAAACCTTAGAGGTTCAACTAATAGATTACAGGTAAAATTATATCCTAATCCTTTTACATCCATTTTGATAGTTAAAGGAGAAAATAGTTTAAAAGATGCTGTTATTAATATAATAAACTTTTCAGGAAAGATAGTAAATACCCATAATGTCGAGAATAATGGTACAAAGGTAAAACTGGATATGACAACAATATCACCAGGAACTTATTTTATTCAAATTAATCAGTTTGATAAAAAGCAGATGTATCAGATTATCAAATAAATCTGTTGGGTTAAATAAATGTTAAAATATAATACAGATGGACCTCTAATTGGCGATTAAATAATAATAGTAATGTTCATTATTTAATTGATCAATCTATTAATAATTATAAAATAACGAATTCTATTTTAAAAACCTCACTAGGTAATTAATCAGGTAAATAGTAAAACATTAATAATGTGCTTATTCCTACATTTTATTGTTTTTTACTTGTTAAACTATGTTAATGTAGTTTGTGTCAAATACTATAGAAAGGCTAAAAAACTTAGAATAACGTTATGAGTATTAACTTAAAAACCAAATACATAACCATTTTAATTATGAAACTTACAAAACTCAATTTTTTAACCGTATTTTTCCTTTTTGGGCTTATAGCAAATGCTCAGACCCCCGAGGGAGAATTAAAAAGATGGCATAAGGTCACTCTGACCTTTGAAGGCCCTAATACCTCAGAGAAAGCAAACCCTAATCCTTTTTCAGATTTCAGATTAGACGTAACATTTACACACCAAACCAGCAATGTAAGTTATACTGTACCAGGGTATTATGCTGCTTGTGGCAATGCAGAAAATAATAGTTGCTCATCAGGAAATAAATGGAGAGTACATTTTACACCAGGTGACATTGGAGCTTGGGACTGGTCGGTTTCTTTCAAATCAGGATCTAATGTAGCTATAAATGGAGGTGGATCAGACGCTGGATTTATGGATGGTAGTACAGGATCTTTTACAATTGAAGAGTCCGATAAATCAGGGCGAGATTTTAGAAGTAAAAATCTAGGAAAATTAAAATATGTCGGAGAGCACTATTTAAGACATGCGGGAACAAACCCAGAGACTCCCAATGGACCTTGGTTTGTTAAGGCAGGAGCGGATTCTCCAGAAAATGCATTGAATTATGTTGATTTTGATGCAACGCCAAATTTCACAAATAACCTTAACAAAAGAGGAAACAAAACATGGCAGCCACATCAAAGAGATTATGTAGCTACAGATGCTAGTGAATATACGTGGGATAGCGGTAAAGGAACAGAGATACTCGGAATGATAAATTATTTATCAGGAGAAGGAGCTAATGTAGTTTCCTTTTTAACATGGAACACAGGAGGTGATGATGGAGCAGTTTTTCCGCACATCTTAAGAGGAACAATAGCAGATTACGAAGCGAATGGAGGAAATCGTGGTGCGCAATGGAATAAAATGCATAAAGATCGGTTTGATGTATCCAAATTAGCACAATGGGAAAAGATGATGGAGTATGCTGATAAAAAAGGAGTGTATTTACATTTTAAAACTATGGAAACAGAAAATGATAATTTCATGGATGGAAATAGTTTTGGAAGAGAAAGAAAATTATACTACAGAGAACTTATCGCAAGATTTGGTCATCATTTGGCTCTAAACTGGAACATAACAGAAGAAACAACTCTACCAGACAATGTAGTAAAGTTAACAGCTTCTTACATCAAAGACCTAGACCCATATGAGAATCATATTGTTATCCATACATATCCAGGACAACAAGATGAAAGATACAACCCTCTGCTAGGAAACAATTCTGTACTTACAGGAGCATCTATCCAAACAGGCAAAAATAAAGTACATAATGATGTTAGAAGATGGGTAGAGAAATCCAAAAATGCAGGAAGAAAATGGGTAGTAGCAAATGATGAGCAAGGAAGTGCAACAGAAGGTATTAGAGTTTCTGATAAGCAAGTAAGAGATGATGTTCTTTGGGGTACTTTATTAGCTGGTGGAGCTGGTGTAGAATACTATAGTGGATATACCAACGATGATGGAGATATTAATAATATTGATCAGCGAAAAAGAGGAAAAAAATATAAAGAAGGAGGGTATGCACTTAATTTCTTTAATGAATATTTGCAACCCTATATGATAGACATGGTGAGTTCTGACGGGGTTACCTCTGATGGTAATGACTATGTATTTGCTAAAGCAGGAAATGTATATGCCGTATATAGACCTAATGGAGGATCTACGGGATTAAGCTTACCTTCTGGCAATAATAATTATAATGTACAGTGGTATAACCCTCGTAGTGGTGGTGATCTAACCACCAAAACAACATTAGGAAGTAATCTGGTTGCTCCTGATAATAATGACTGGGTAGCGCTAATAACAAGTAAAGAGGCTGGAGGCTGTGATAATACAGAAATAGCCACCTCTTCTCAAGATGCTTATTTACAAGGAACGACTAGATTTAATACTGCTGATCTTAGAATAGAAAGTGGAAATAGAGTTTCTTATATTAAATTTACTGCACCTTCAACAACAGAAACAGTAACAGGTGTAAAATTAGAACTAACTGTATCTACAGATAATGGTAATGGACTAATAGAAATCTTTAAAGGAAGTTCTAATGACTGGACAGAAGAAAATCTTTCTAACAGCAACAAACCAGAAGAAGGAACCAAAATAGGATCTCTTAATACCACATATAGTATTGGTCAATCCTATCAATGGGATTTATCAGAAATCGAACCAGGTGAAACGGTTTCTTTGATCATAAAACAAACAGGCGGTAATGATGTATCTTTTCATTCTAAAGAAGGAGCTACAGCACCAAAACTTATTTTTGAATTGGATTGCCCCGATGAAGGTAACAACGGGAGTGGAAATTGTGGTACAGTTACGATGAGCGGAACTTCAGATTTTCCAACTCTATCTGTAGCTGGTTTTTCACCTGCATATAAAGATGACGCAAGAAATGCAATAGCAATAAACGCTGCGCAATATAAAGATAAGTTTGCAGCAATAGAGTCTACTTTTGAAGGCGAAACAGGTAAGTATGATATAAAACTAACCACGCTTACAGAGGTAGATGGAGAATCTTCATATAGAGTTTCCATAGATGGTACAATAGTAGGAGAATTTAAAAACCCAACTACAACTATAGATTATACAGAATCTGGAACTACTTTTAAAGATATTGAAGTTAATAATGGTGCTACAATTAGAGTAGAGTTTAATTCTCATACAAATGGAAATATTCCTGAAGAAAATGGTACCGCATTTTCTAGAGGTAGATGGACTGCACTTGATTTTATTTGCCAAAGAGGCGAAGGCAATGAAGGGGAAGGTTGCGTTGCTTTAGAAAGTAATGGAGTAGTAGCAGTAGAAGCAGAACATTTTGCAAGTCAGGAAAAAACCGGGAAAAGAAAATGGTATGTTCTTGATGAAACTACAACAGGAACTCCAACACCAGATCCTGATTCAAATCATGCCAATGGAGCGAGTAGCGGTGGATATTTAGAAATTTTACCAGATACAAGAGTTACACATGGTGATCCATTAATTGCTGGTGAAAACTTTAGTAATGTGGCAGGTCAACTTACCATTGTAAATTACAAAGTGAAGTTTACAAGTGCTGGTAGATATTTTGTTTGGGTACGTGCTCATTCTACGGGGACAGAAGATAATGGAGTACATGTTGGACTTAATGGAACATGGCCTGCATCAGGAAATAGAATGCAATGGTGTAGTGGTAAAAATCAGTGGACCTGGGAAAGTAAACAACGTACTGCGGCAAATCACTGTGGCGAAGAACGCAGAATCTATTTAGATATACCATCTGCTGGAGTACATACAATCTCATTTTCTTTAAGAGAGGACGGATTTGAAATGGACAAGTTTGTATTGTCTAAGACCTATACAAAACCTACAGGTAATGGTCCAGCAGAAGTTTTGGTAGATTGTAATACTGGATCAGAAAACGCTAAGCCACAAGTAGGAATGACATCTCCTGCGAGCGGAACAACTTTTGGAATAGGTGAAGACATTACGCTTGGTGCAGAGGCATCAGATAGTGATGGTACAATATCTAAAGTTGAATTTTATATAGGAACGGACAAAGTTGGTGAAGATACAACCGCTCCTTATGAGATCACCACTACAATTGCTGATATAGGATCTTACAACGTTACTGCAAAAGCGACAGATGATAAAGGGGCTTCAACAACTTCTGCAAGTGTTGATATAGAAATAGAAGACAATACAATGCCTCCCGCAAGTACGGTTGATATTCCAGGAAATTTTGAAGCAGAAAGCTTTAGTATGAAGTCAGGAAGTGTAAGAATAGAAAATACTCCAGGAACCAATGGTAAAAATTTAGGCTTCATCAAAAATGGTGATTATGTTGAGTATAGTGCTAATGTACAATCTAGTGGAGAGTATACTATAGATATTTTTGCATCAAGTGCTGGTGTAGGAGGAACAATAGAAATTATTGAAGAAGGAACAGTAGTTGGTACCGTTGATATACCAGTCAATAGTCAATGGAATGATTACAAAAAATATGCTGTAAATGTATTGCTTTCTACAGGAGAAAAGACCCTAGAATTAGCGTTCAAAGGAGAAACAGGATTCTTATTCAATGTAGATAAAATCGTGACTACCAAAATAGCTGTTCCTGTAGAGCAAACCATCACGCTCTCACCAATTCAAGATGCATATTTACAAGGAGCCACAGGACATAATAATGGATTGGTTCGAATAGAACAAAATAAGAGAACAGGATATTTGATGTTTGACCTTTCGTCTATTAATGGTACTATAACTAAGGCAGAATTAAAGTTTAAAGTAAATTCTGACTCAGGTAATGGTAATCTTAATATACATAAAGGAAGTTCTAATACCTGGACAGAAGCAAATTTATCCAATACCAATAAACCATCTGCAGGAGTTATATTAGGAAGTCTAAACTCTACTTATGGATTAGGTAATGTAAAAACAATACCTCTTAGTGAAGGATCAATATCTAGAGATACATTATCGTTAGTACTTAGTTTGACTTCAGGAGATGATTTTGCATTTGCATCAAAAGAAAATGCATCTAATACTCCTCCACAATTGGTAATTACCTATGAAGGAGCAAAACTACAAAGTTTGGTTAGTGAAAAGAAAAATACAATTAGTATTTTTCCAAATCCTGTAGTAGATATAGTGAATATATCAGGAGTATCTAATGGATCTAGAATTACAATCTTTAATTCAATCGGACTATTAAAAAAGGAGATACAATTAAAAGATGATCAAAACTCAATAAATATTCAGGATTTACCTTCTGGGTATTATATTTTGAATGTAATGAATGCTAACAAAGTTATCTCAAGAGCCAAAATTGTTAAACAATAAGAAAAAAGATTGAACTAGTAAAAGGGGAGCTATTTAGCTTCCCTTTTTTTATGGGTTTTATTGAATAAAATAAAAGAGGTTATAATAAATATTTGTTAAAGAAGCAACCCTTTGTTTTTTCAATTGTCCTTGAGATATAAAAACTACCAAAGGGTTCAACTTATCAATTTGTAGAAAAAGAATAATTGGACCTCATCAATTAAAACGTTGTAAAAACAAATAAACATGCTTCAAAATTCAAAATTTAAAGATCAAGGAACTAGGGTCTACATTCTTATTATGTCTTGCCTTACTATGTTTTTGGTAAATACAAATGTAAATGCTCAGGAGAGTTACAGTTTAAGTGGTACGGTTAAAGACTTCAATAATGGAGAAACTCTCTTTGGCGCCTCTGTTTTTTTTAAAGGAACCTCAATTGGGGTAATTACCAACGAGTATGGATTTTACTCTATTACAGCTCCAAAAGGAAACTATACATTGGTGGTTTCTTATGTTGGATATACAGAAATGAGTAAAGAAATAATACTAGATAAAAATCAAAAAATAAATTTTGATGTTACAGAATCCTCTACACAATTAGACGAGGTTATTATCAAAAGTGAAGAATCAGAGCGTGTAAGCCTCAGAAAACCAGAAATGAGTGTCTCTAAGCTCAATATCAAGACAGTAAAACAAATGCCAGTGGTATTAGGAGAAGTTGATATTGTAAAATCTATTCAGATGCTCCCAGGGGTAACCAGTAATGGTGAAGGTTCTAGCGGATTTCATGTAAGAGGTGGTGCAGCAGATCAAAATTTGGTATTACTTGATGAGGCTATAATTTATAATACCTCTCATTTATTAGGGTTCTTTTCAATCTTTAATGCAGATGCCATTAAGGATATTAAATTATATAAAGGAGGAATTCCTGCTCGTTTTGGCGGTAGAACATCTTCTGTTTTAGATGTTCGTCAAAAGGATGGAAATAATAAGAACTTTGCCCTTACGGGTGGGATTGGATTAATTTCTAGTCGAATTGCAGCCGAAGGACCGATGTTTAATGATAAAGGTTCTTTTCTGGTCGCAGGTAGAGGATCATATTTGGATCTTATCTTAAAAGCAGCAGGAGAGGAAAACACTGTAGGGTTTTATGATGTAAACCTTAAAACCAACTATAGCTTAAGCGAAAATAACAAACTATACTTGTCTGGATATTATGGTAGAGACACCTTCAAGTTTGGAGATAATTTTAAAACCAGTTACGGAAACATTTCAGGAAACTTAAGATGGAATCACATTTTTAATGATAAATTGTTTTCAAACCTATCTCTTATTTATAGTAAATATGATTATGACTTGGATATAGCAGAACAAGAATTTGAATGGATTTCATCAATTAATAACTACAATGCCAAATATGATCTTAAGTATTATGCAACGGATAAATTTAAACTAGATTTTGGAGTTAGTGGCATCTATTATGATTTTGACCCAGGACAAGTAGAACCAACATCAGAAAATTCATCAGTGAATCCTTTAAAATTAGATCAAAAAAGAGCTCTGGAGACTGGAGTATATGTAAATGCAGAGCATAAGCTTAGTGATAAACTCTCTGTACAATATGGAGTTAGATATAGTGCTTTTAGTAGATTAGGAGGGCAGGCATTGGTAGATTATGAAAATGATCAACCCGTTGTATATAATGAGACTTTAGGGATTTATGAAAGAGGAACAGAAATAGGAGAAACCGATTTTAAGAAAAGCGAAAGTATCAAGAGTTTTGGCAATTTTGAGCCTAGAGCATCCTTAGCATATCAGTTAAATGAATATTCTTCTGTAAAAATGGGATATTCTAGAGTTGCCCAATACATTCATTTATTATCAAACACAACCGCAGTTACTCCTCTAGATGTTTGGACTCCAAGTGGAAAATATATAAAACCTCAATTATCAGATCAATACGCATTAGGGTATTTTAGAAATTTTAAAGATAAAATGTATTCACTAGAAGTAGAAGCCTATTATAAAACTACAGACAATAGGATAGACTATATCGACGGTTCTGATTTGATAGGAAATAATACTATTGAAACCGAAATTTTGAATGGAGAATCCAGAGCTTATGGATTAGAGTTTTTACTTCGTAAAAACGAAGGAGACTTCACAGGGTGGTTAGCATATACGGTATCAAAATCAGAACAACGAACCCTTGGCGATAATGCAGGTGGGCCAGGTATTAATAACGGAGATTGGTATAATACAGCATATGATAGAACACATGATGTTTCACTTACAGGATCGTATAAATTAAGTGATAAATGGACTTTTGGAGCAAATCTGGTTTTTCAAACAGGAAGGCCAGTAACCTACCCTAATGGTCAGTTTGAGTATGAAGGACTATCCATAGCCACCTACGCAGATCGAAACTCTGATCGTTTACCAGCATACCATAGACTTGATATTTCTGCAACGTATAGACCTAATAGAAAATCCAATAAAAGATGGAAAGGAGAGTGGGTCTTTGGAATTTATAATGTATATAATCAGAAAAATGCGGCCTCAATCTCTTTTGGTCAAAATATAGAAACCGGAGCAAACGAAGCAACACGAACAGCAATTTTTGGGATAGTGCCTTCTGTAACGTATAACTTTAAATTTTAAAGTGATGAAATATAGGCATTATACAAACCAAAACAAGCATTTTAGAATTTCACTCGAGACTAAAAAAATGATAAAACATAAACAAATGAAAACATATTTAGCGACCATTATAGCATTGTTTGCTATAGTCTTTACATCATGTGAAGATGTAATAGATGTAGATGTACAAACCGCACCCGCCAGATTAACTATCGAAGCTTCATTAGATTGGGAAAAAAGAACTACAGGAAATAATCAGACGATAAAATTAAGTACCTCTACCCCGTTTTTTGACACAAACTCGAATACTGGTGTAACAGGGGCTTCTGTAAAAGTTACGAATGATACCAATGGAACCGAGTTTATCTTTGTCGATCAAAATAATGGAGAATATACCACTTCAGATTTTGTACCAATACTTAATCAATCGTATACTTTAGAAGTTGTGTATAATGGTGAAAACTATACAGCTACAGAAACATTAATGCCAGTAGCAGATATCAAAGAGGTTAATCAATCCACAGAAAAAGGTTTTGATGATGAGGCTCTAGAGGTGAATATATTTTTTGATGACCCAGAGGATGAAGACAATTTTTATCTTTTTAGATTCAAGGAAGAAGGAGATCTTTTAGCAGAGTTCGAAGATTTTGATGATGAATTTTCAAACGGAAGAGAAATTCCCTGGCATTATGAAAAAGAAGGAGATGAGGATACCAATTCTGGAGAATTTACTTCAGGAGATGTGGTAAATATTGACTTGTATGGTATTTCTGAAGGGTATTATAATTACATAAGAATACTCATAGAACAATCAGAAGGGTTAGGTCTTTTTAGTGCAACCCCTGTTGCTTTAAAAGGAAATTGTATTAATATAGATAATGAAGAGAATTACGCGAATGGATATTTTAGATTGACACAAGTTGAACGAGTACAGTATACTTTTGAGTAATTTTAGGATCAAAATCTTTATAATACTCCCCATTTTTAAGACAGCTACTTAAATTGTAAATTTAATGCTGTACATATGAAAAAATCGAGAAGAAAATTTAGTTCTGCATTCAAAGCAAAGGTTGCTTTGGAAGCTATCAAAGATCAACTTACTTTGCAAGAAATTGCTTCAAAGTTTGACATCCATCCTGCCCAAATATCCACTTGGAAACGAGAGTTTATAGAAAATTCTTCAAAAGCTTTTGACTCAAAAACCAAAACAGAGGAAGCAGATAAGGAAAAAAGCGTTCTTTATAGTAAAATTGGTCAACTACAGGTTGAGAATGATTTTTTAAAGAAAGTCTTG
>CANMLS010000009.1 GCA_947498785.1 uncultured Aquimarina sp.
AATATTTTACGAAAAATCAATCGCTTCTTAATAATTAAAAATATCTTTAAACTGTCCTAAGCATTGGGAGTATCATAGAGAGCGACTATTTAAATTATTTGAGTATAAAGGAATTCCACTAGAGGATCAGTAAAGTTTTAAGTATTGTTTGAATAAGAAACCCTTATCATCTATGCGAAATATTAATTTTATCATTATTCTGTTATTTATATTTCAGAGTTGTTCAGCACAAAGAAAATTAACAGGTAAAAGTTATAATTATTCATATGCAAAAGAACAAACTGTTCTTGATAATTGCATATTTTTTGAAAGTGATACAACAGCAATTATTTATGGTGGAAAAGGTGGTTATAAATATTCATCACATCCAAATTATAAAATACTAAATGATTCTACCTATTTTATATACTATCCTAATTTTAAGCGTACCAAACCAACCAAAGAAGAATTAAAAGATACCATAACCTTAAAAGTTCAAATGGCAGATGTTTTTAATGATACCATTTATTGGAAAAACGATAAAGAATTCATCTTTAGAGAGCGACTATTTAAATTATTTGAGTATAAAGGAGTTCCATTAGAGGATCAGTAAAGTTTTAAATATTGTTTGAATAAGAAACCCTTATGATCTATGCAAAATATTAGTGTTTTATTATTGTTTTTAATTTTTACAAATTGCTCAGCACAGAGAAATATAAAAGATAAGAGTTTTAGTTATTCGTACAAAAAGGAACATACTGTTCTTGATAATAGTGTTTATTTTAAAACAGATAGCACATTGATTATCTCGGGTGGTAGGGGGCCTTATTCGTATAGTTCGTTTCCAAATTATAAAGTACTTAATGATTCTACCTATTATATATACTATCCTAATTTTAAGCGTACCAAACCAACTCAAGAATTTTTAAAAGATACTATTAGTGTAAAAGTTCATATGGCAGATGTTTTTAATGATACCATTTATTGGAAAAACGACAAAGAATTCATCTTTAGAGAGCGACTATTTAAATTATTTGAGTATAAAGGAATTCCACTAGAGGATCAGTAAAGTTTTAAGTATTGTTTATATAAAAACCTCTTATGATCTATGCGAAATATTAATTTTATTATTATTCTGTTATTTGTATTTCAGAGTTGTTCTGCTCAAAGAAATATACTAGATAAAATCTATGAATATTCATACACAAAAGAATCTACTATTCTAGACAATAGTATTCATTTTAAAACAGATAGCACATTGATTATTTCAGGTGGTAGAGGACAGTATTCCTATGGATCATTCCCTAATTATAAGATATTAAATGATTCTACCTATTATATATACTATCCTAATTTTAAACGTACCAAACCAACTCAGGAATTTTTAAAAGATACTATTAGTGTAAAAGTTCATATGGCAGATGTTAAAAACGATACCATTTATTGGAAAAACGACAGAGAATTTATCTTTAGAGAGCGTCTATTTAAGTTATTTGAGTATGAAGGAATTCCATTAGAGGATCAAGAACCATGAGACTCTGGTATACCAAACGAATATAGATTAATTTCTAAAGCAATAGTGGGCGTAGAGGAAACTCTTTTTCCAAATCCTTTTCAAAGGGAATCAATCAAAAAAACTAACTTTTAACTAAAAATACCAGAATCCATAAATAAAAAAGACTGCCTGAATACTTTTCAGACAGCCTCATCTACATATTAATT
Organism: uncultured Aquimarina sp.; assembly: GCA_947498785.1. GTDB lineage: Bacteria > Bacteroidota > Bacteroidia > Flavobacteriales > Flavobacteriaceae > Aquimarina. Next base: position 1,702 of record CANMLS010000009.1, read on the forward strand.
ATATAATGAACTAAAGATTAAATTTTAACTAGTTTTCTTTCTATACTTCCATTTATAGTTTCTATTCTGATAAAATATATACCAGAAGGAAGATCTGTAATAGAGAAAGAATTGTTTTTCGTCTCAAGAATCTTTTTTCCTGTTACGTTATAAACAAGTACAAGATTTAAAGGTATATCAATGTTTACTTCTCCCGCTGTTGGGTTTGGATATATTCTGATATCTAAATCATCGTCATTAAGAATGGTGATTAGTGCACTATCTGTACTATTAATTTCTAGCGAAGTATTAGCTACATTAGATAAGGTAACGGTTACAGTTTCATCAGATTCTGGAGTAGCATCTTCTGTAGGTAAAATAGTAAATGTTTGTGTCTCACCTGCATTTCCTGTAAATGAAAGTGTTTGATTGATAATTGCGGTATAATCATTATCATCTAGTGTAGCCGTTCCATCAGTTGTGTTTATATCGACAGTAAAACCTCCAGGAGCTTCATTGTCCAGAGTGGCGATTACTGTTATTGCACCATCATCTTCATTAGCATTTACATCCTCTATAGTAATGGTCGCAATATCAGGATCTGTTATAGTAATTGTTGCTTCATCAGTAGTCCCAATAGTTACACTGGTGTTATTAGTATTAGTCATCGTAAGGATTACGGTTTCATCTAATTCTACAATATTATCATCAATAACTGATAACGGAATGGTTATAGATGAAGTATTGGCAGGAAACATAAAACTAGATCCTAAATCATCATAATCTGTTCCCGAAATAGCTGTTCCCGTTGCAGAAATAGTAACCATAACAGGAATACTAAACTCATTCGTCGTATTCACTGTATACACTCCATTAGTAGTGCCTTCTTCTGCCTGTGTTGTAGCTGTGATAGAAAGTAAAGCTATATCATCGTCCGTAATGGTAACAGTAGCATTATCTGTACTACCAATGGCAACGGCACTGTTGTTTGTTCCTGTTAATGTTACAATAACAGTTTCATTGCTTTCAACCAAATTATCAGCAATCACAGGCACAGTGATTGTCGCAGAATTGGTATTGGCAGGGAATGTAAAAGTTGTACCTAAAGCAGTAAAATCTGTTCCCGAAGTTGCTGTTCCTGTTACCGAAAGATTGACTGTCACGGGAGTACTAAATTGATTTGTTGTGCTTATTGTAAATAATCCATTAGTAATATTTTCTGCTGCTTGTGTAGTGGCTACAATAGAAAGTACCGCTGCATCATCATTCAAGATTGTCAATGTAGCACCATCGGTGATATTAATATCTCCTGAAGCAACCGTTGAAGGAGAAAGTCCACTCATTTCTATAATCACTGTCTCGTCTGGTTCAGAAGTTGCATCAGCCGTAGGGGTAATCGTGAAGGTTTCTGTTTCTCCTGCCGTTCCTGCAAAAGTAAGGGTTTGTGCTGTTACTGCACTATAATCGCTATCAGCCGTTGTTGCTGTTCCATCTGCTGTGCTGACATCTACATCAAACCCACCATCTATAGCGTTATCCACTATAACAGTTACGGTAATGGCACCATCATCTTCATTACCGCTTACATTAGCGATAGTTACTGTTGCCTGATCATCATTGTTTATGGTCAGCGTAGCTCCATCTGTAATATCTATATCGCCAGAGGCAACCGTTACAGGGTTTAAGGCACTCATACTGATGGATGCGGTTTCATCAGCTTCTACTTTGGTATCCCCACCAAGGGTAATATTAAACGTTTCTGACTCGCCAGCCGTTCCTGCAAAAGTAAGGGTCTGAGCTGTTACTGTAGTATAATCACTATCAGCTGTTGTCGCTGTTCCATCTGCTGTACTAACGTCTACATCAAACCCACCATCTACGGCATTGTCAGCAATAACGGTAATGGTTGCCGTACCACTGTTCTCATTCACAGTAACATCTGCTATGGTTACCGTAGCCTGATCATCATTGGTAATCGTTCCAGTACCAGTACTGTCTCCTATAATGACATTTGTACCTGTTGGATTCGATAAGGTTAGTGTAAGTGTTTCATCTATTTCAACGATTTGATCACTTGTAATGGTAATATCTACTGTTTTACTGGATTCTCCAGCGAGAAAGGAGAGTGTTGTCGTGCTAATGGCTGTATAATCAGAACCAGCTGTTGCAGATCCATTTGAAGTAGCATAGTCTACAGTAGCTCCTCCTGCTGGTGCTGGTGCATTTAAAGAAACAGTAAATTGTAAGGTATTCGTTCCAGCATCTCCTTCAGCTATTGATGGATCATTAACCGATATTGATATATTGTCATCATTCAAGATTGTCAATGTAGCACCATCGGTGATATTAATATCTCCTGAAGCAACCGTTGAAGGAGAAAGCCCACTCATTCCTATAATTACGGTCTCGTCTGACTCTGAAGTTGCATCAGCCGTAGGGGTAATCGTGAAGGTTTCTGTTTCTCCTGCCGTTCCTGCAAAAGTAAGGGTTTGTGCTGTTACTGCAGTATAATCACTATTAGCCGTTGTTGCTGTTCCATCTGCTGTGCTAACATCTACATCAAACCCACCATCTACAGCGTTATCCACTATAACAGTTACGGTAATGGCACCATCATCTTCATTACCGCTTACATTAGCGATAGTTACTGTTGCCTGATCATCATTGTTTATGGTCAGCGTAGCTCCATCTGTAATATCTATATCGCCAGAGGCAACCGTTACTGGGTTTAAGGCACTCATACTGATGGATGCGGTTTCATCAGCTTCTACTTTGGTATCCCCACCAAGGGTAATATTAAACGTTTCTGACTCGCCAGCCGTTCCTGCAAAAGTAAGGGTCTGAGCTGTTACTGCAGTATAATCACTATCAGCTGTTGTCGCTGTTCCATCTGCTGTACTAACGTCTACATCAAACCCACCATCTACGGCATTATCTACTATGAGTGTAATGGTTGCTGTACCACTGTTTTCATTCACAGCAACATCAGCTATGGTTACCGCAGCCTGATCATCATTGGTGATGATGCCTGTTCCTTGTCCGTTAGAAATAGTTGCATTGAAGGGAGTACTTAAGTTAACAAAAAACGATTCATTAGATTCTACTTTGGCATCTCCATTAACTCCTACAGTAATCATTTTTGAAGTTTCTCCTGGTAAAAATATTACTCCGGTAGTCGTTACTTGATTATAATCACCATCTGCTATAGTAGCTGTATTATCTGCGGTGGCATAATTGACAGTTACTGTTTTTCCTGAAGCTGCACTTAACGAGATCGTGAATGTAGCATTGGTACTTCCTGAGTTTCCTTCACTAATTGTAGGATCGCTAATGCTGAGTGTAGGTGTCGAGTCATCATCTAGAATGGTATAGGTGACTTGTTGTATTCCATTTTCTATACCGTTAGTAACACCAGTAATATCTACAATTACTGTTTCATCATTTTCATCTAATGCATCAGAAACATTATTAAGATTTATCGTTCCTGTCATTGATCCTGCATTGATGGTTATAGAATTTGCACTACGGGTATAGTCTGTTGTATTGATAGCAGTGCCACTAAAGGCAAGGTTTACGGTTGTATTGGCTCCATATGTATTAAGAAGGGTAGCTGTAACAATATTATTACTAGTTGTTGATTCTAGATCACTGGCATCATCAATTGATAATGTGACCGAAGGAATGGCCGAAACATTTAAAGTAGCGATATAATTACCGCTACTATTTACGGTTCCATCATTGACTTCAAATTGAAATGAAGTATTAACAGACCCGTTTTGGATATATTGTAAATTACCTGCATCTAGGTTGGCTTTGGAAACGATACTTCCATTAGTTAACTGTTCACCAGCATCAAAATCATCTCCGTTGTCAGCGTCTATATATAAGGTTCCAACTGGCGGAACTATTTCTATTAATACATTATCCAGAGGATCACTATCGGTATCTGAGTATCCAAAATCTGCTGTGGAGAAGGTATAGGTTAAATCTTCGAATGGACCATTAGATGCAGTGAAACTAGAAGCCGTTGGCGGAGTGTTAGGTGCAATAATAGTAATATTTCTATCTTCGGTACCACTGCAAAGTCCTGAGGTTTCATACGTAACGGTATACATCCCAGGGGTACTTGCTGACACATCTATTGTTCCAGTAGATGTATTTATTATTAACCCTGCAGGAGATCTTGAAAAATCTCCTCCTCCAACTCCTGTAATAGTAGGCGTGGGATCTACATCTGTAGTTAAATACGAGGCAGCTGAATAACTAAAATTAGCATCTTCACGAGCAGTGATAGTAATGGTATGCGATCCACATGCACCTGGTGTAACGCCTCCTCCTTCTCCTCTAACAAAATATGTAATTGACCCTGATGTTGGAGGGGTAACAATTACCGAATTACCAGTTGTTGTGTCTATTTCAGTGCCTCCACAACTTCCTGTATATATATGCCATTCTGTAGCATCGTTTAAATTTCCTGTCCAAGTGAGTAATGCTGAATTACCACTACAAATAATAGGAGGGCCGTGATTCACTGAAGGCACGCTTGGAGGTGTAGTTAGAGAATTACCTGAAAGCGCAACCGAGTAGGAGGTAAGTACTCCGATGGATTGAAATTGAATACTTATTGAATAAAAAGAACTTGCAGAAAGAGTTTGGGAAACTCCCGAAGATAGTGTAACCGAAGAAGGTACTGTGTTTCTTGCTGATGTGGCATAGGTAAACAATGTAACCACTACATTATCAGACCATGTTGCTATAAATGTACCACTAGAACCATCAGCTATAATCCAATGATCTGTGGGGTCAGCAGTAGGACAGCTTCCAGCAAGACAAACATCACCAGTAATAGTGGTTGCTGATGAAACTGTTAACACAGCTAATTGAAGCACAGAATTGTTAGGCTCTGTTTCTGTGATTTGTGCATTAATAACTTGATTTCCCAAAAGAAAAACAAAAGAAAGAAGTAGTAGTTTTTTCATATATATGATTTTGAAATAGATATAAGTTATACGTTAAATATTTTGATAGATATAGTAATATCACTTGCTATATAGTTAAGAATAGCAGTAGTAACCGTTTTATAAATAACCTTGTATATAAAGGGGGAGCGTAGTTATTTCTTCATATAATGTTGATTTAGTGTTTTTTATGTTTTAAACAATGCAGTACAAATAAAGATAAATTCTATATCAAAAACAAAGAAAAAATGTTTTTTATCGATTTTATGTGTTTTTTATCGATGATTATGTTTTGAAAAGCTAAATTATATGTTAAATTTAGTCTTGGTTAATTATTAATATGAAGTATGCTTGACATACTAATAGATGTACAATCGTTTATTTTTATTAAGATTTTATAGAGGGTGTTTAGACAAGTCTAAATAGTTTCTTTTGAGAGGTGTGAGGGGTGTACTAAAATGAGTACTGTTTTATCATATGCAGTCGATGGTTGTCTTCATATAAATATGTATGCTGACAAAGTCTTGACAGTAAAGCTGACGCTCTTGACAACAGAGCTGGGAGTCTTGACAGTAAAGCTGACGCTCTTGACAACAGAGCTAGGAGTCTTGACGGTAAAGCTGATGTTCTTGACAACAGAGCTAGGAGTCTTGACAGTAAAGCTGATGTTCTTGACAACAGAGCTGGGAGTCTTGACGGTAAAGCTGACGCTCTTGACAACAGAGCTGGGAGTCTTGACGGTAAAGCTAAGGCTCTTGACAACAGAGCTAGGAGTCTTGACGGTAAAGCTGATGTTCTTGACAACAGAGCTGGGAGTCTTGACAAGAAAGCTAAGGCTCTTGACAAAATTTTAGGTGTTGATTTTTACAGTTTACTACCTAAATACTTCTGATGGAAATACTACAGGGCTTTCATGACCATTTTTTCCTACTGTTGCGATGCCAAAAAAGAAATTGTCGATAACAATACCTTCTAATACAAAATTGTCTACGTCACCAACAAACCGACTATGATCCCACGTAGGGGATGTAGTGTCTCGCCAGTAGATTTTATATCCTTTTACATTGGGGTCATTGACTTTTTTCCATTTAAATTTAGCCGAAGGTTCTACGATACCTCCGATTTTTACTTCAGATGGAGCAGGAGGTGCCCAAGCAAGACTTGCGAGGTTAATGGCATTTACAGCAGTTAGTTTTGCAGCATATTCAAAATTAACATGTTCTACAACATCACCATATTTGATTCCGTTTTCTTCTCTAATGTTTTGATGTTGCTGAGTGTAGTTTTCATGAGCTTCCATAATTCTAATTCCGGCATAGCCCAAATCATTAAAAGGTCTGTGATGTCCACCACGTCCAAAACGATCTAATCGATAGATCATCATTGGATTCATTTCTGGCATATATGTTTTTACATTTTTATGGATATATCTTGCTAATTGACGAGAAATACCATCAACCTCACCACCATAAAAACGTCTACGGCGAACTTTCTTCTCATCGTCAGTAAGGTTAGTAGGTTCAGAGAATATTCTAAATGTTCTGTTATCTATAACTCCATCTACGCCTTTAATATTTCCGATCATATCATTGTTAAGAATTCCTATAATATCCCATCCTTTATCCTTGGCGTATTTTGCTAATCCGCCACCACCAAAGAGGCCTTGTTCTTCTCCTGATAATCCCACATAAATAATACTACTCTCGAATGAGTATTTAGACAGTACTCTTGCCGCTTCAATAGTTCCTGCCATTCCGCTGGCATTGTCATTAGCACCAGGAGCATCGGTAGTGAAATCCATAGTGTCACTTGCTCGCGAATCGATATCACCACTCATGATGATATAACGATTGGGATATTTTGTGCCCTTTTGTATAGCTACAACATTAACTACCCATGCATCATGAGGAACTCGGGCTCCCATATCTTTAGTAACAAAGTCTTTTTGATAAAATACATCTAAACAGTTTTTACAATCTTTAGAGATGGTTTCGAACTCAGATTTTATCCATCTGCGTGCAGCTCCAATACCTCTGGTTGTAGAAATGGTATCACTGAAGGTATTACGAGTTCCAAAATCAGCTAGTTTTTTTATATCAGTCTCAATTCTATTTGCAGAAACATTAGTAATGATATCATAGATACGTTGGTCGGTTTGTGCGGTTAAAATGGTAGATAATAAAAGTAAGCCTAAGGTGAAAAATGTCTTCATTAATTTGAATTTGATGACCTAATTTAAATAAAACAGGTAATTAACAAATGTGCATTAACAAATTTATATGATGAAAGAGGTTATCTTAAAAAAATAACTTTAGAAGTTTTACCTTTTATTATTTCATAAATAGAAGTGATTAACTTTTTTTCTAGTATTCTTCTTAAATGTACAAAGAGTATCATATTAGAGTATTTCTTCTCAAACCCTACTTATTCTAGATCGATAGTTCTATATGACCATTTCATATAAAAGGTGCGGTAACTTATCACTGAACAACTTGTTTAAGGATTCTTCGATCAAATTAGCAATATCAAGAGTTTTACTATTTGGAATGAAAAACAACAACTTTATGTTTTTGGCCTATTTTTAGAGATTATTAGATATAATGTATAGTTTATTAGGTATTCTAGGGATTCATGAATTTAGTGTTATACCAGAAATCAAAAAACTCAGGACATTACATCCTGAGTTTTCTAAGTTGAGTTAGAAAGACTATTGCTGGAAAATCAATAGTATATTGTAAAATAAAATTCTTTCTATCATTGGGGCATTAAAAAACATTTAAAGGGTAAACCATAGTCCGTATACTCGTTGAGATGGATTTCCGGCATTGACAAACGTTCCTGCTATATTGATAAAAGTCTGAAAATTACCTGTTGTTGTATAATACATTCCGGCAGGATTTCTAAAAAAATCGATTAGGGCTGTAACTCTAGTTTCAAAGAATCCACTATTACCAGGATTACCTAGTGTAGGGTTAGGTCCTTGATAGTCTAGAACTAATTTTTTATCTACTATAGAACCTTGTAAATCATAGATGCCATTAAATCTAGCTCCATCAGCCGTTCTGTCAAATGCGATTATAAGTAATGTGTCATTACCATCATCGGCAGGATTTGTTACTAACTGAAACTCTGCAAATACAAGTCCAAAGGGAGTAAGTTCTGTATTTACTTGATCAATTATAGCATCAAAACCAAGCGATGTTAAAGGATTAGCTCCTAAGCTTGGACGATATAAAAAAGTTGTGAAATCTACTCCGATATCAAGTACATCATTGGTGATAAAAGGAGGTGTATCTATAAATCCAATTGTAGCAGTGTTACCTCCAACAGTAGCGATATAGGTCATTGAGGTATCGTCAAAAACAAAATTTTCATAAGAAGTACCATTGATTTCTATTGGTGGACTTGCAATAAATCCATCAGTGGTATAGGCAATTCCATAAGAAATTTCAGTAACCGCGCCTTCTTCTGTTTGATTTGTAGCATTTATAAAAAGACGTAAACTATCATAATTTAGGTTGTATATAGTTGTGTTTCCAGAATCATCTTGGATAGTAAGTCCCTGAAAAACTGAAGATGTAGCGGTTGGTATGAGGCTAGATCTTCTTGCAAGAGAAGTATTTACATCTGCCCAATCTCCAGCGTTTACTGGTTCAAAAACTATAGTAGCCTCATTTCTAGGTTCCATAAAAATGATGTTTTCACCTTCGCTTTTGATGTATATAAAATTAGAATTTCCTTCATATCCTGATCCTATAAGTCCCGGGATATTACTATCAGATACTTTATGGATATGATTACGAGTAGAAAAAACTAACTCTGTAGTAGTTCCCATGCTTACTTCATATTTACTAGAAGTAATAGCAGTTTCACTATCTACGTCTGATGTCATTTCTACTGTGCCATCGTTATTAAATTTCATATAAAAAGTAAATCCTCCATATTCATCATTTTTTGTAAAATATATGGCTCTATATCCATCTGGAGAGGCTAATAGTAAATTTTGAAGCTCAGTAATCCTTTGATCAATTCTGGTACTTGGAGCTTCATCAAATACATCATCATTATTATCACTACTACAAGAGATTAAAACCAGTAATAATGACCAAAACCATATTTTTTTTAATGCTTTTATAATCATCTTTGTTATTTTATTAATTAATAATGTCTAATGTATTTTGATTTACAAGCTCTTGTAATTCATAAATATCAATGCCAAATTCATCGGTGAAATATTGAGCAACAAATTGTTCTTTTGTTCTGATAAAAGCTTTGGCTTCATCACTTGTAATACCATCAACAAGAGCATCAAATTCTGTTTTAGAAGTAGTTAAAATAGTGGCAACCATTTCTGCAAAATCTTCACTCTCTGCGCTTGAGGCATAGGCTGTGATATATCCTAATTCTCTTGAAGCTGCATCACTTCTATTAAACCATTGTGCAGTATAATCTTCAGGGTTTACATTACCATAATCAGGATTATACGGTTTAGTTTGATTTAGGATATGAGCATATTCATGCTGTATAGTTTGGAAATATCTTCTCGTTAATGTGAGGTCGGATAAATCCAATTGGTCAACATTAAAAAGAGTGATTTTGGTCCCAGCTTCTGCAATACCCAAAGTAATCGTTCCAGTTTGATTGAAATTAAACCCACCGATTAATGTAAACTGTCTTGGAGCGATATTTCTAATAAAATTCTCTCCCCCTAATTTGGTGTATGGCTCTATCCATACTGCTTGAACTACCTCTAATAGTGGTTGAATATTTTCTTCTGTAGGTGGGTATAAGAACCTATTTAGATCCACTTCATTTTCGTTCCATTTATATTGAATGTCTATATTATAAGGCCCGATAAAATTGTTTCTTATCCAAACGTCAAGCTCTGATAAAAGAGGAGTTTCTGTATTGATTTGAGATGGTCCAACATTTTCTCCTTTGTCGCAGCTTATTATGATTAATAAGCTGGTAGCTATGGTTATATATTTAATTATGTCTTTCATACTTATTATTCTTAAATTATTTGGTGTTATCTAGGGTTTGGTTGCAAACCAAAGCTAAGTGCATCTTCAGGTATCTGTAACTGTTTTCTATTATCAGTCTTACTTAGCGTGCTTTGATTTTCATTAATATCTTCATGGATAACCTCAAGATTATGCCTTCTTATATCAAACCAGCGTAACCCTTCATTATGAAATTCTCTTCTTCTGAATTCTGCTAACGCATGAATTAATCCTAGTTTATTTGTTTCGATTGTATAAAATGGTGTATATATTCCTTCATCAACAGTGTATATCATATTGATTTGATCAATGGTTAATATATCGGTTGTAGCATCATATGCAGCTACTTTTTTGGATAAGAAAGCATTAACGTCGTTTACTGCCATATCTGTTTGACCTAGCATAGTATATGCTTCTGCTCTGTTTAGTAATACTTCGTCGGTACTTAAAAGAACAGTATTTACAAATGCAAATCCAATATTTGCAGCTGCATTGGTCGTTCTGAAGTATTCTACATATTTTGGTATATTAAAGAATAGATCATTACCGAATACTGGATATGCCCATCCTTTTCCATTAATTTGTGAACCATTGAAGAAAAGATTAGCCGCCAATCCTGCGGATAATTGGTATCTTGCACCGGCATAAAATCTGGAGTATAATGAACTTCCGGATACAATTAATAAGTTAGAAATATCAGAAGTAGAGGAGTATTGAGTACCTGTTTCACTAAAAGTAAGACTGTTATAGAGACCGTTCCAGTCTCTTAAAAAACTCGCAGGAGCATCTCCAAGAACATTATTACTGTATTGTATTACTTTTGCCCAATCTCCTTTGAACAAGTAAAACCTAGAGGCAAAAGCGTTGGCAGCATCTTTATTAAAATGAAATTTTGGAATTTCGTAATCATTCGTCACAAGAGGTAACCCTTCGGTGATGTCTGCTTCTATTTTGTCATAGACTTCTTGTATAGAACCTCTGGTGTAATCTTTTATGACTATGTTTTCTGGTTCTGTGACATAGGGGATTCCCAGATCTGTACCTGCTGTAGATGGATCATAAGTTTTGGACCAAATATTCACCAACATAAAATGTGCATATGCTCTTGCCATTAGAGCTTCACCTTTAAGATAATCAAGTTCACTACCTCCACCTAATTCTTCTATTGCAGCTAGGGCTTGATTAGCTTGAGCGATAGCTTCATAGGTCTCATTCCAGTAATTGGTAGAGAAATCTACATTTATATCATTAACATCTCTCCAGAAAAATGCTTCGGTATTTACTCTTACTTCATTGGCTGTTTGTCCCTTATCTTCTGCATTATCAGTCCTTGGTTCTAAAAAAGGAGCATAGGTTGCTGCAGGATAGGCGAGTGTAATGAGTTCACCGATTTTTTCTGCCGTATCTATTTGTGTTCTGTTATCTGGTATCTCATCTAATGAATCTTCACAAGAGAATATTAGTATACTTAATAAACTAATACCAACTAATTTAAGTTTTGTTTTCATAATCATTTCTTTTTAAAATCCAAGATTTAGTGATACTGTATATTGTTTAGCAATTGGGTAGGCAACTCCTCCAGCTCTAAAAAATTCTGGATCTTGTCCATTAAGGTTATCATCAGAATAGATCAGGAAAGGATTTGTAGACTGAAAAGTCATTTTAAGATTGTTTAGCCCTATTGCATCAATTGCCTTTTTTGGGAAAGTATAGGATAGAGAAATGTTTTTCATCCTAATAAAATCTCCATCAGCAATTCTCTCTGTAGAGAAATTATATGCATTATATGCTCGGGCAATTTCATTTGTTCCTACTTCGTTAACTAATCTTTGTGAAGGAATCACAGGGATGTTGGTTCTGTCTTCGTCTCCTGGGAATAACCATCTGTTTCTAAATTCTGTAGGAAAAACAGATAGATCACTATATGAAGAGCTGTAATATGGGTCTAATCGAATTTTATTTCCAGCAGAGAAGGTTACAAAGAAACTAAGATCCCAATTTTTATAGGTAAAATTGTTTGCAAATCCACCAGTTAAATTAGGTTCTACAGATCCTTCAAACTTAAGATAATCTTGTATATCTTCTACTTCTTGGAAATCGACTCCAGAAATTGGATCCCTGTCATCATTAAAAACGTATGTAGGTAACCCTCTTTCATCTAGCTTATCAAACTGAAATGAAAATAAGGACCCTCTTGGAAAACCAATAACATTACCACCAGTTGACGATACCAAATCAAAAACATTTGGTCTTTGCTGTAATTCTGTAATTTCTTGGTCAAAATATGCAACATTAATTGTTGTTCCCCATTTAAAGTTGGGAGTAACTATATTTTGTGTATTTAGTTGAAATTCTACACCATTGGTATTCATAGATGCATTGTTTGCCAATTTAATTAATTGTCCTCCAATACCTGATGTTCTTATTTCATCAATCAAATCTTCTCCTTTTCTAAAATAGACATCAGCAACAAGAGAAATTCTATTGTCAAAAAAACCGGCATCTAATCCTAGATTGAGTTCAAATGTTTTTTCCCAAGTTAATTCTGTGTTCTGTAATGCATCAATATTGATCGCATTTTCTCTTGTATTAGGATTTAATCTATCTGTAACAACATTTCTGAAAACGGGTAAATTATTACTCACATTATCAGCAAGTAAACCAATAAGTCCATAACTAGGTCTAATGGCTAGTTTTGATATCCAACCTATATTCTGTACAAAGGGTTCTTGATCAATATTCCATTTGGCACCAACATTATAAGTAGGTAACCATCTTGCACTAGAGGATTTACCAGCTCTGTTTGAGCCTTCGTAGTTTCCTGTTACATTCAGAATATATTTTTCATCAAATGCATAGGTAGCTGTAGCAAAGAAGGTAGCTCCACGTTCTCTGGTTTGTTCTAAACCAAAATAGTCACCACCATCTAATATAATTTTATCGATTATATCTGGATCTGTAAATGGAACTCCACCTTTGTCAAATTGAAATCCAAATCCTCTACTTATACTTTCTTCTCTATTGGTAAATCTAAATTCTTGACCTAGATAAACTCTAATGTCGCTTTTTTCAGTAATGTTAGTGTTAAAATCTAATGTATTTCTAAAATTATAAGTAATGATTTTATTATCTCTTCTAGTATAAATACCTCCAAAGGGTAGTACTACTTGTGGTCTAGAATTTGGTCTTTCGGGATCCTGAAATAAGAAGGTATTTTGATCTTCTACAATAGTAGTTTCATTGGCTCTATATGCTGCAGCAACGTTAGAGTTTTCTGTTGCTTTATGCTCATTGGCAGCAGTAGCATATCTTGCTGTACCAAGAAAGTTGTATTTTAGTTTTTCACTGATTTTTGCTTCAAATTCTCCTTGAATTTTTAAATCAAGTACTGTTAATTCTGTAGTGTTAGTCTCAATTTCATTTAAGATATTAAATGGAGCCCAGTTGTATCTAAAAAACTCGAGGTTACCTTGATTATCTCTTGGCCTAAGCGCACGACTGGTATTAAGTGCATAACTAAAAGGGTTGATGTCAAAATCTCTGTTAAATCCTCCGTTTACAACATCAGATAATCTATCAAAAGCACCTGGCGCATTCTGATCTCTATAGGATCCCTGGATAAGAGTAGTTACTTTATATTTTTCTCCTAGATAATATGTATTTCTAATGTTTCCAGTGAGTCTTCGTACACGATCTGCTATAGTAAGCCCAGGATCAGTAAAGTAACCAATTGATGAGTAATGAGATGAGCTTTCACCACCACCAGAAAAACTTATAGAATGATTTTGTGTTAAGTTTTCTCTGAACAATGTTTTAAACCAATCTGTATTTGCTAATTCATATTGTTGCAAAAATCTGGCTCTTGCTTCTGGAGTATTGGTAAGAACAAAAGAATTTGTTTCTGGGTTAAATGTATTAATTGCTCTATACATCTGGTTGTAAATACCTCCAAATCGACCTTGTAAACTGGATGCTAGATTTAAAAACCCTTTGGATTCTAATTCTCTATAGATAGAAACAGTTTCTTGAGAGTTAAGTAAATCATACTGTCCATAAGTTGGTCTGGCTCTTACAGCATATTCTGCAGAATAACTAACCTTTGTTTTTTGATTTCTTTTACCAGATTTTGTAGTGATAACTACAACACCGTTTAATGCTCGTGCACCATAAAGAGCAGTTGCAGAAGCGTCCTTTAATATTTCTATACTTGCAATGTCTGATCCATTTAATCCAGCTACTGCAGAACTTAATAGTGTACTAGAGTCTCCAGATACCAAATCGTTTAAAGATACATTTACTATTTCTTCTTGTATAGCACCGTCGATAATCCAAATTGGTTTTGTATCACCCAAAATAGAAGAAGATCCTCGTATTGTTATTCTAGGTGTAGCACCAAAAGTACCTGTAACATTTTGTATTGAAACCCCTGCAGCTCTTCCTTCTAGTGATCTAGAAATATCTGGAACACCTTCAAGTTTGATATCTTCTGCTTTTAGGGATTGTGATGCACCAGTAAAGAATTTTTTTCTAATATTTTGATATCCTGTGATTACAATTTCTTCAAGATCTTCTATACCTTTTGTGAGAATAATATTATACGTCTTTTTATTCTTGTCAATAATTGTAATGGTCTGTTTTTCAAAACCTAGACTTTCTATTTTTAACACATCTGATACAGATACGCGAATTGTAAAATAACCATCAAAATCGGTAATTACTCCTCTTGTGGTACCTTCAATTGATAATGCGGTTCCAGGCACAGGAAGTCCATCTGGATCAACTATTTGTCCAGTGATATCAAACCCTTTTTGTGGTTTAATAGAAGCAATTTGAAAATTTTTGGGAAGATTATTAGTGTTAATTAGTTTTTTAATTAAAACAATTTGTTTGTCAATTATTTTATAGGATATATCAGTGTTTTTAAAGATTTTATCCAAAATGTATTCTACTCTTTTATTTGATACCTTAAGGGATATTTTACGCTTGGTATCTACCTCTGCATCTTTATAAAATAGTTTGAATTCTGTTTTTTGTTGTATCAAATCAAATACATTCTCGATGGTGAAATTTTTTACATCTATGCTAATCTTAGTCTTTTGAGAATATGTATTTGCATTTATTCTAAAGAGAGACAATATAATTAGTAGAACCGTTAGTCTCATTTTTAAATTGAATGTTAATTTTACCGCACCAATTTTGCAGTTCTGTTTAATTTTTTTCATATTTTTAATATGATTTAATGATTGAACCATTGTTAAATTAAGCTTACTCTAAAATCGAGATATGTTGCAGCATTTCTCGATTTTTTCATTTTATGGTTGACTTCTTCCCATGCTTTTTGTTTAAGGATTAATAATTATTTCATTTTCTTTGATGTGATAATTAAAGAATGTATTACTTTTAAAAGTCTTTAATACACTTTCTATATTCTCTACATCAAAGCGACCAGTGAATTTTTCAGTTTTAATATTTTGGTAATTAATTGTTATTTTTTTGTTGTAGAACCTTTCAAGTTTTTTCGTTATGATTTCAAAACTTTCATTTTTGAATACTAATACTCCATCTACCCAAGCTATATAGTTTTCTGTTTTAACATTGGAGATGTTTAAGCTTTGAGATGTTTTTA
Organism: uncultured Aquimarina sp.; assembly: GCA_947498785.1. Lineage (GTDB taxonomy): Bacteria > Bacteroidota > Bacteroidia > Flavobacteriales > Flavobacteriaceae > Aquimarina. The sequence continues at coordinate 17,268 of CANMLS010000009.1, forward strand.
ATAAACTTGCTTTTTGATTTGGAGCTAATATCTTATCTGTATTCTTATCAAATCGATTTTTATTTTTGAATACACCAACACTTCCTTCTATCAAAACTACTTCAGAAAAAGAATCATCAGCATAAGAAGAAACATTAAATTTTGTTCCGAGGACTTCTGTTTTAATACCATTAGTAGAAACAATAAATGGATCTTTCTCATTTCTTGCAATTTCAAAATAAGCTTCTCCTGATAGAGTTACCTCTCGAACATGACCACTTAAGAATTTTGAAGGGAATTTTAAAGTAGAACCAGCATTTACATGTACTATAGTACCATCTGATAATACTAATTGGATTTTTTTTCCATAAGGAACTCTTAACGTATTTATAACTGTTTTTTCTTTAGAAATACTATCGTTGTCTTTGGTATTATAGATGATTTTGTTTTTCTCCTGAAATGCTAATATGATCCCATCCTCATTTTTAATTTCTTTGAATAGCTCATCATCCTGTAAAGTTTCAATGTTGCCATCACCTTGTTGTAAGGTAACCTCAGTAATAATTTCATCTGTGTTATATAGAAGTTTATTATAGATAAAAGTACTGCCAAGTATTAAACCGATAAAGATGGCGGCATATTTTAAATAATTATTGCTTCTATTTTTGTCGGTTTTACTAGAGGGTTTTGTACTTTGTATATGTTTCTGGAATAGTGAAGCGGCTTTTTGACTATCAAAATCATTTTTATTTAGTTGTATATAATGATCAATAGCAATGTGTTTCTTAAATAAAGCTAGGTTTTTTTGGTCTTGTAATAACTTCTTGAGCTCAATAATTTCGCTCTCAGTCATCTCCTTATTTAAGTATTTTAAAATTTGATTTGTGTTCAAATCCTTATTGTTTTTCATGTGAATTATTGGCTTATTTATAACTAAGACTTTAAAAAAATGAAAAACCCTTACTGCTAAGACTGTTTTTTTTATTATTTATGTAAAGTTTTTGTTAATTGTTTTGGGGTTGGGGTTAAATATGGGTTAAAAAAGTGTAGCTATAGAGAATAAAACTCAAATAGAAGAGCTTAAGAAGGGTAATGAATTTGTATATAGGCGTTTGTATGAAATGTACTATAATAAATTATGTTCCTATATTTTTAGTATATCAAAAGATAAGCAGCAAGCTGAAGATATTGTGCAGAATGTAATGTTCAAAATTTGGAAAAATAAAGAAAGACTGAAAATTAATACTTCGATTAAAAGTTATCTATACAAAGCCTGTTATCATGAATTGGTTGATAGTTATAAGAAGAATAAAAAAGAATTAAATTATATAGAACGAGTACAAAAAGATGCTCTTGATGTTTTTATAGAAGAAGACAATGATTTTGTCAATAATAGAATACGCTGTGTTAATATTGAAATAGAAAAACTCCCACCCAAATGCAAAGCAATCTTTGTGTTGAATAAAGTACAAGGTTTTAAATATAAAGAGGTAGCAGAACAGTTGGGGATTTCTATTAAAACCGTAGAAGCTCAAATGTCAAAAGCTATGTCTAGAATTAAAGAGGCATTAGATACTATATAATTTTTTTGTAGTGTTGAAATATGAGAATTGATGGGTTTTTAGAATCAAAAAAATCAAAATACATAACGCTTTTTAAACTTATTTTCTTAAGGCATACAATCCAAAAATTGGACCTATACTTAAAAATAAATAAAGCATTGTATTGTCTAGTTTTCCTGCCAAGAATGATAATAATTGAATACTTAGTATCGTAATTGTGAATCCAATACAATTGGTGATAGTAAGTCCTGTACCTTTTAGTTCTGGTGGAGCTGCTGCTGCAACCATTGTAGAAAATTGAGGGGAGTCAGAAATTACTAACATACTCCAAATGCTAAGTGCTGTTAAAAATAGTTCTGGAGGTAATTTAAAAAGTAGAGGAGAGGCAAGACAGAATATTCCAGATATCAATAACGAGTTATAAGCAACTTTTCTACTTCCTGTTTTTAAAGAAACCAATCCTCCTAGGATACAAGAAATAGCTCCAATTCCTATAATTATAAATGACCAAAAAGATATTTGAAGCTGAATTGATTGGAGATCACTATAAGTTTTAAGAATAATGGGGACAAACCCCCAAAAAGCATACAATTCCCACATGTGTCCAAAATACCCAAAAGCAGCTTTTCTAAAACTTGGAATTCCAAAAAGTTGAGTAACTATGCCAAGTTGAAGTTTAGAAACTAATTTTCTATAGGGGCCATCAGGAACCAAAAACAATATTACTAATCCTCCAGTAAAAGCTAATATCGATGTGCTTATAATAACGGCCTTATAATCACTACTCCAGGAAAACTCATTAATTAAATGAGGAAATGCAGTTCCTAGAACTAAAGCACCAACGATGTATCCTAATGCTCTACCTAAACCATCTTTGTAATAATCTGAGGCTATTTTCATACCTATAGGGTATATTCCAGCAAGAAAAAAACCTGTTCCAAACCTAGCTGTTAATAAATTAAATACTGTAATATTAGGTATCAATAATGACAGGTTTGATAGGCCTCCCAAAAATGCACAGATCATAAATATTCGAGAAGGAGAAAAACGATCTGCGAGTGTTAGTAATGCAAAAGTAAGTGTGCCTACTATAAAACCAAATTGCACAAAAGAGAGAAGATATCCTAGAATATTAAACTCTACATTAAATTGTGTAGCAAGGTCGTCAATAACAGCATTCCCAGCAAACCATAAGGAGGTACAAAAAAATTGAGAAACTATAATAACAGGGAGTATGTAGAATTTTGGTTTCAAAAAAACATAGATTTTAATACATAAAATTGAAAAAAGATTTTTTAGAAAAGATTTATTACAAAAGTGTTTTTTTTATAAATGTTTAACTTACTAACAAAAAAGAGCCACCCTTGTATCCTAATCTTAATATAGGGTTTAATTATATTGTTTTTTGAACAATTATTCCACTAACAGAATAGTACCAAAAACATCAGCATTAATCCAACCTAAGTTCTTTTCTTCGCCAGGAATAAAAACAGAACCAATAAAGTTTTCTCGTTCTTTGCTACCATCATTATCATTATAAGCTATGGCAAAACCTAATTGTTGATCTTTCTTTAAAATTACCGGGTCATTGACTTTTCCTTCTTCATAGGTATCATCATAGACAATCATTTCAAATTCCCAAACCGATACATCGCCTTTGGTAACTCTTTTGGTAGTTACATGATTGTTATAGAGTAGAGGTTTCTTATCTTTTCCTAAATCAACTACATTGCCATCGAGAGCAACATGATACGCAAATGCATTATTTGAGAATTGATGGTTACCTCCAGAATTGTCGGCATCAATAAAGATTTCTACACAATCATCATCCCACCATAATGTTAATGGGTCTTTATTCTGATCATATAATTTATTGTCTTTGATCTCTACCAATATATATATTGCTTCTGGTGTCCAAACCATTTTATAACGTCCAAAAAAATCATCAACACTGTAGTCTTCTCCTAACCATTTTTGATCTAATCCATGCCATATGACTTCTTTCCAAACAGGATCGTCCATATTTCCGTCCAGTTTAGGAACAATTGTGGCCTTTTTTACTTCTCTAATTTGATGGTCTTTTTTAGTGGTTATTTTTGATATATCTTCCTGTTCGGTTACCGCAAGTTGGTTTTTGGTTTTGTCTGTAGTTTCTTTTTTACAAGATATTATTATTGATAAGATAAGATAAAGAAAAAATATTTTTTTCATGGTTAGGGTTTAGTGTGGTAATAAAGCCTAAAAGTAATAAACATAATTCAAAAAGCGGCTGCTACTTTATTAAAAGTAACAACCGCTTGTTTGTTCATTGCATAAATGCTATAATAAAAAATATGTTTTTTAGTTTATATACTTTTAGAACGGATTTGATATAATAATTTGATAACATTCTAGGTTTTGATCTTCCTTCGTTCATAATTTATTTTAGCAGAATAATTTAAATAATATTTCTTATGAAAAATGAATTAAAATTCATCTTTTTATTTGTTTCATTGTCTTTATTTTTTATTGGTTGTGATAAGTCAGATGACGATCAACTCCAAGAGTCTATTGGATTAGAGACTCAAGATGAAAACGTTTTTACGGGAAAAAAAGAGATCAGGGGTCATCTCATTTCCTATAAAGTACAATCTAAAAAAGAACTTACTTTTAATGTAGAAGTAACTATCGATAAAAAGACGTTATCTGCTTCTGTGGCCTATGATGATGAAACTATAGATTTTGATGGGAATGATGTTGTATTAACAAATGAACAAAAAGAAACTCTGTTAAGTCTGGGAGAAGAGATTTCACTCTTTTTATTTAAGGGTAAATCTGTAGATGATTTTACAATGGTAGAGTATACACTATTAAGGTTATTAGAATATTGGGCAAAATCACCAAATAATTATAAATACACAAAGGTAAAAGTAAAATCTCCTAAAAATGTTACCACAGATTTAAAGAGCAGAAATGAAGGCGTTACTTGTATTAGAAAAAATACTATTGTTACTGTAAGTTATGACGATGATAGAGGTGATATTAATGAAGATGTATTGGTTAATGGGGATCGTTGTATTGGCAGATGTGGTTCTGGATGCCCGGGAACTTTTACGTTAGCAAGCGCGTGGACTAAAGATTGTTTGGATCATGACCGTTGCGGACGAGTAAATGGAGGAAGTGCCAATCCTTTTGATAGAGAATGTGGAGATGAATATTTTGAGGCTGCAGATGATTATTTGTTTGGAGTGATTAGAGGGTGTAGGGGATAAGGTTATTTGTAATAGAATAAAAGCAACAGTATAAGAGATTAATCTAAAATAACTATAAATACCAAAATTTCACTTTGAATTTTGGTATTTATAGTTATGCTATTAATTATAGTCCCTATTCAAGAGGCATGTTATACTTGCATTAATTTTTTTTCCAAATTCTAGAAATTGTTCTCTTTTTAGATGGGAAATCACTAGGAATATCTTGTGTGACCTTTCCTGTAGCGACCCATTCTGCTCCTCGCTGTATTGTGGTTATGAATCCAACACACTCCATAGAATAATCAAAATGACCTAATGTGGTGTGAAAAATTCGACCTTTTCCATAATTTATAGCCATCATGATTGGTACATTGCGTTCAGAACCTTTTAATACAGGTTCCCATAGTTGTGCATTTTTTTCGACATCAGAAAAAGCTGTGGCAAGAATAGTAACATTTTCAAAAGGTCCTCTCATGCGATCATATAATTCATCCTTGGCATGAAGCCATTTTGTGGGTAAACCTTTCATTATAGGATGTTCTGGTGTTCGGGAGGTAATAATGAATTCATGTTCTTGTCCATGGGATCCGCATATTCCATTAGTATGATCAACTTCGATATCATCTTTATTGTTATAGAAAGCATATGGTCCAGAGATACTATCACGATCCCCCCATGCGCCTAATCCTATCATTTTGTTGAACTCAGACCAGTCTCCCCATGCATTATTTGCGGCATGAACAACAATTAATCCTCCTCCTTTATGCATGTAGTTTTCAAACTTTCTTTTGGTGTTGTTTGGCCAATCCGGTGTCAATGCTCCAAGATTGGATATAATCAAATCATATTGGTCAAAATCAATATCTAGATTTGAAGTTGTAACAGGTTTCTTAGAAATAACATACTTTGATGAATCTAAAGGGAATTCAGTAATGAATTTTTTTAAAGTATAAGGTCTTTTAGGGTTGTACTTAATACCAAGCCATACAGTGTCTGTTCTATGGATATCAACATCAAAAAGATCTGTTTTCTCAAGATAACTCTTCATCATCATGGTAGTTTTGGGCCAAATATAATGGTTGTTTTGCCCGTCAATAATCAATGCTTTTAATTTTGAAGATTGATGATATGGATTCTTATGCCGATTGCATGCCGATACTATGATAAGTATTGATAGTATCCAGTAAAATTTCATTTTTTTCATTTTTGACTACTTGCTTATAGATAAATAAAAGATATTTGTATCTAAATCAATTGATTTGTGTTTACGCTGATTATGAATTTGGTTATCTATGAGAGTGATTATTGAGGTATTGTAAATATGCTTTTAATATAAAAAAACCATCTTTTTACATAATATAAAAAGACGGTTTCTTCGCTAAGTTAAGTTTGATAATATTATAGTTTATTCTTTTACAAATTTCATTGATTTATCATCAATTAATAGTGTATACATTCCACTATTTAAGCTACTAACATTAAGTACTACATCATCTCCTCCTGATTTTACTTTATGTTCTAGTAAAACTTTACCATACATGTCTATTACTTTCAAATTATGAATTCCTTTGGAGAGTTTAGGGATATTTAGTGTTCCTTCTGTTGGATTAGGATATGTAAATGAGCCTAAAGAAGCAGATTCATTGGAGTCAAACCCTATATCATTGGATGATAATTTACCAGGACTCAAAATCCAAAAACGTTGATTTTGGTTAGATGCATTACAATCCCACTGTTGGATTGGTACATTATGAGCAGTATTACCCCCTGTTAAATCTAAACATTTATTTGTTTTTTTGTTTTGAAAAGCAAATTGTCCATTTCCGCGATCAATTCTTTTCCATTGTTGATCTTCGTATCCTCTACAGTCCCATTGTATGATTTTGGTTCCATTTGCTGAATTACCTCCAGGGACAGCTAAGCATCTACCTGATCTAACATTTTTTATTTCAGAATATCCATTACCTTTATCTACAAATGTCCATTCTCTAGCGTTTCCAGTTCCATTCTGGTGATTTACAATTTGTGCTCCATTACTAGAAGACCCATTTATTGGCGACATCCACTTATTGGATTTTACTGATTTAATAACATAAGAATTGCCGTTACCACCACCTCCTCCGTTGCCATCGTCGACTAATTTGTATGTACGCACCCAGTCCACTTTCATTGTGTTGATATTATTGTCATTCAAATGACTTTTAACCGCCACGCCGCCAAGAAAATTTTCATCATCAGTCCACAAATCCCAAATAAGATTTAGATTTCTGGTTAAAGGTCTGTTAGTTCTTACACTTCCTGCCGGTTCTCCGTCGAGATAAAATTGTACATTATTTGCGTCTTTCCACCACATACCTACTATGTGATACTCTTCGTTCCATCGTACTCCTCTTTTAGGATTATTAGGAGATAAATTTCTATTATCAAAATCTCCTTTATTTCTCTCTGTATTTCCATTGACCACCTGAAAATATTGAGAATTCATTTGCCAAGGGAAATTAGGTTGGCATCCGCAACTAGGCCTTGAGTTGTTTTCAACAATATCAATCTCATCTCTGTTATTGATATCCCCATTATTAAGCCAAAAAGTATTATAGGCTGAAAGATGAGCGGTTATCATTCTACTTTCAGTATACATAGGGAATTTGATCTGAGCTTTAGAATAAATCCTAGAACTTTGAAACCATAAAGGTTCAGGGCCGAGTGTAGCTTTAATCCATAAGTTTCCACCAGAAACTCCAGAATTTCCTGCTATCATTTTTGTAGGAGTGTTTGCATAATCCCATAATACCTTTTCCCATTTATTGTTGTCAAAATTACCATTGAATTCATCTGATAAGTTATTGACTTTTTCCCATTTTTTTCCTGATGGAGGGGTCGGTTGTGCATAGACAAAAAAGCATGCTATAAACATGCCGATACTTACGATAAGATTTTTTTTCATAATTATAAGCTTTAAGGGTTGAATTTTGTGTTATTATAAAATTAAATATTAATTTTTTAAGTAACTCATATTTTTTAATCGTATTCCTAATTGTCTATATATTATCTAGGAATTAAAAGAATGTTGTTGAGTGAAATGAGAAATGAATATGGTTGAAAAGTGTTTCTTTTCATAATTTAAAATTACTTCAAAATAGAATTGCATAAAAAAACCATCTTTTTATTGAGTAAAAAGACGGTTTTTAAATAAAAATTAAACAACTCTCTAATGGTATAACTTTAGAGAGTACAATTGTATATATTATCCAAGAAAATACCCATTTTCTTTGGCGATTTTATCAGCAATTTTGATTCTTAATGCAACTACATTTGGTTGATTAACATACTTAGTGAAACGCTTAAGTCCCATAAGCATCATTTGTTGCTCATCTCCTTCTGCAAATGAAACAATAGCTTCTTTTCCTTTTTTGATTGCAATATCTACAGCATTGTACAAATATAATTGAGACATAGCTATCTGAGTTTCCTGAGCTTCTTCTCCAAAACGTTTTGCATTTTTCTCTGTACGTAGGATTGCAGATTCTGCCATGTAAATTTCAATTAAGATGTCTGAAGCAGCCATTAGTAGTTGTTGGTGTTCTTCTAGTTGAGGTCCGAATTTTTGTACTGCAGAACCAGCTACCATTAGAAAAACTTTTTTAAGTTTGGCAAGAATTTCTTTTTCTTCAGAAAGTAATACAGAATAGTCTGGAGTATCAAAGGAAGGAATACCAGTAAGTTCATCAGCAACTTTCATAGCTGGACCAAGAAGATCAACATGACCTTTCATTGCTTTTTTTACTAACATTCCTACAGCTAGCATTCTATTGATCTCATTCGTACCTTCATATATTCTAGAAATCCGAGCATCTCTCCATGCAGATTCCATTGGAGTATCTGCAGAGAACCCCATTCCACCAAAGATTTGTACACCTTCATCTGTACAACTTTGTACATCCTCAGATACAGCAACCTTAAGAATTGAACATTCAATTGCATATTCTTCAACACCTTTCAGCTCTGCTTCCTGATGCGTATTTCCTTCTGCTTGACGAATAGCAATTCTATCTTCAATATTTTTTGCAGCTCTATAACTTGCAGATTCATCTGCGTAGGTGTTAGTAGCCATCTCTGCAATTTTAGATTTAATTGCTCCAAAGTTCATAATTGGAGTTTTAAACTGAATACGTTCATTAGCATATTTGGTTGCTTCTCCTATTACTCTACGTTGTGCATCAAGACAAGCAGCTGCTAATTTGATACGACCAACGTTTAGCGCGTTCATTGCAATCTTAAACCCATTACCTCTTTCTGATAACATATTTTCTATAGGCACTTTGGTATTGCTAAAAAATACCTGACGGGTAGAAGAAGAGTGAATTCCTAATTTCTTCTCTTCATCGGCCATAGAGATTCCATTAGATGGATCATTCTCTACGATAAACCCTGTAATATTTTTATCATCTTCAATACGAGCAAAAACGATCATTACATTACAGAACCCTGCATTAGAGATCCACATTTTCTGACCAGAGATCAAATAATGTTTTCCATCATCAGACAGGACCGCTTTGGTTTTTCCAGAATTTGCATCCGATCCTGCACCAGGTTCTGTTAAACAATATGCTCCCATCCATTCACCTGTAGCTAATTTAGAAACATATTTTTTCTTTTGTTCCTCATTACCATATAACGAGATTGGCATAGTACCTATACCAGTATGAGCTCCAAAAGCAGTACTAAACGATCCGGTAGCTCCAGAAATATAATCACATACTAGCATTGTAGAAACAAATCCCATTCCAAGACCATCATAAGCTTCGGGAACCGCTACACCAAGAAGACCAAGTTCTCCAGCTTTCTTCATACAAGCTTCTGTATACTCGTAGTCTTTAGATTCAAATCGTTCCCAATGCGCCCATAGTTCACGATCTACAAATTCTTTAGCACTATCACGCATCATTCTTTGCTCTTCAGAAAAATCTTCTGGAGTAAATACGTCATCACATTTGGTTTCTTTGACAAGGAACTGTCCTCCTCTAAGAATATCTTTATTTATAGTTTCTTTGCTCATCGTTTTATATTGTTTTTTCTTAGCTCGTTATTAGTTTAAAAATTCAAAAATACCAGCAGCACCTTGTCCAGTACCAACGCACATAGTAACCATACCGTATTTCCCTTTCATATCGCGCTTACGCATCTCATCAAATAACTGAACAGAAAGTTTTGCTCCAGTACATCCAAGTGGATGTCCTAATGCAATTGCGCCTCCATTAACATTTACTATATCTTGATTAAGACCTAATTCTCTCATCACTGCAAGAGATTGAGATGCAAAAGCTTCGTTAAGTTCGATTAGTTCTACATCATCTTGTTTTAATCCAGCTTGTTTTAATGCTTTTGGAATTGCTTTTACTGGACCAATACCCATAATTCTTGGTTCTACTCCTGCGGCAGCATAATTAACAAGCCTTGCAATTGGCTCAAGGTTTAGCTCTTTTACCATTTCTTCGCTCATCACCATAACAAAAGCTGCACCATCACTCATTTGAGAGGAGTTACCAGCAGTAACACTTCCGCCTGCTTCGAATACGGGTCTAAGTTTACCAAGTATTTCTTTATTGGTTCCAGCACGAGGACCTTCATCTTTATTTACCGTATATGATTTTATAGCTTTCTTTCCGTTTTCATCTACATAAACTTGTTCTACATTTATAGGAACAATTTGATCTTGAAAACGGTTTTCTGCTTGCGCTTTTAGGGCTTTCATATGAGAATTGTATGCAAATTCATCCTGATCCTCACGGGATACTTTGAACTGATGAGCAACTGCTTCTGCAGTATTTCCCATTCCCCAATAATAATCTTCATGTCCTGATTTTGCTAAATCATAATTGAGTTCTGTCTTATATCCTGTCATAGGTACAGAACTCATACTTTCTGCACCTCCAGCGATAATACAATCTGCCATTCCAGCTTGTATTTTTGCAGTTGCAATTCCTATAGTTTCTATTCCCGAAGAACAAAATCTATTTACTGTTACTCCTGGGACATCCACAGAGTTTAATCCCATGAGTGAGATTAAACGAGCCATATTAAGACCTTGAGACCCTTCTGGCATTGCATTGCCAACAATTACATCATCGATACGAGATTTATCAAGGTCTGGAAGCTCTTTCATCATATGCTCGATGGTTTCTGCTGCCAATTCATCGGTTCTTTTAAATCTAAACACTCCGCGAGGAGCTTTACCAACGGCTGTTCTATATGCTTTTACTATATATGCTGTTTTCATTTTTTTCTTTTTCTAGTTTCTTAGTGTTTTTCCTTTCTTAAGCATATACTCAATACGCTCAAGAGTTTTACGTTCTGTACAAAGTGACAAGAAAGCTTCACGTTCTAGATCCAATAAGTATTGTTCTGTAACCAATGTTGGTTCTGATAAATCTCCACCAGCCATTACATATCCTAGTTTATTTGCAATTTTGTGATCGTGCTCAGAAATATATTTACTAGCTTCCATAGCATCAGTTCCTACCAAGAACATTCCGAGTGCTTGTTTTCCTAAAACTTTAATGTCTTTACGACGCACAGGTTGAGTATACCCTTGTTCTGCAATTAGTTTTGCATGTGCTTTTGCAGTTGCAATCTGGCGATTTTTATTTACAACAACGATATCTTTTCCTTTTTGCAGCAAGTTTGTATCAAACGCTTCATATGCCGATGTTGATACTTTGGCCATACCTATAGTTAAAAAATGTTCTTGTAATACATTAAGTTCGATATCATCCTTTTTGAAAGTGTCTGCAGCTCTCAGTGTCATTTCTTTTGATCCACCACCACCAGGGATTACACCAACACCAAATTCTACCAGTCCCATATAAGTTTCTGCAGCTGCTACCACTTTATCGGCATGAAGTGAAAGTTCACAGCCACCACCTAAAGTCATACCATGAGGAGCTGAAATTGTGGGAATAGCAGAATAACGCATGCGCATCATAGAATCTTGGAAGTATTTGATGGCCATATTAAGTTCTTCGTATTCTTGCTCTACAGCCATCATAAAAATCATTCCGATATTTGCTCCAACAGAGAAGTTCGCAGCTTGATTACCAACAACTAATCCTTGAAAATCTTTCTCTGCAATATCAATAGCTTTATTTAGTCCAGCAAGTACATCGCCACCAATGGTATTCATTTTACTTTGAAATTCTAAATTAAGAATACCATCTCCAAGATCTTCAATTACAACACCGCTGTTTTTGAATACTTCATTGGGTTTGCGAATATTGTCAAGGATGATAAAGGCATCCTGCCCTGGAACTTTTGTTTTTTCTTTTTTTGGAATATCATATGAATGAGTTGCTCCTTCTTTTATTGTATAGAAAGAAGTGTTTCCTGACGAAATCATATCATTGACCCAAGCGGCAGGTTTTAAACCTTCAGCTTTCATAATTTCGATTCCTTTTTCTACACCAATGGCATCCCAGATTTGAAAAGGGCCATGTTCCCAACCAAAACCAGCTTTCATAGCATCATCGATTTTATATAACTCATCGGTTATTTCTGGAATTCTATTTGACACATATGCAAATAGGGCAGATAAGTTTTTACGATAAAATTCACCAGCTTTATCTTTACCAGAAACTAACACTTTAAAACGATCAACGACTTTGTCTATAGTCTTAGTCATTTCTAAAGTAGCAAAAGAAGCTCTTTTCTTTGATCTGTATTCTAAAGTATCTAAATCTAGAGAAAGAATCTCTTTTTTACCATCTTCAGATACGGTCTTCTTATAAAACCCTTGTCCTGTTTTACTTCCTAACCATTTGTTTTCCATCATCGTATTGATGAAACCGGGAAGTTTAAAAAGTTCTAAGCGCTCATCATCAGAACAGTTATCGGCAATACCATTAGCTACATGTACTAAAGTGTCCAAACCAACAACATCTACGGTACGAAATGTAGCGGATTTTGGACGTCCAATTACAGGGCCAGAAAGCTTATCAATCTCTTCTATTGTTAGTCCCATTTCTTTTACCATATGAAACAAACTCATAATACTAAAGATTCCTATTCTGTTTCCTATGAAGGCAGGTGTATCTTTTGCAACTACCGAAGTTTTTCCTAAATATTGTTCTCCATATCCATTAAGAAATTCTAAAACTTCTTGAGATGTACTTGGACCTGGAATGATTTCGAATAATTTTAAGTATCGGGCAGGATTAAAGAAGTGTGTTCCGCAAAAATGTTTTTGGAAATCTTCACTTCTTCCTTCATTCATAAATTTGATAGGAATACCAGAGGTATTAGATGTAATTAGTGTACCTGGTGATCTGTGTTTTTCTAGATTTTCAAAAACTGCTTTTTTGATATCTAATCGTTCTACAACAACTTCTATGATCCAATCTACATCAGCAACTTTGACTATATCATCTTCGAGATTTCCTGTAGTGATACGATTAGCAAATTTTTGATGATAGATAGGAGAAGGTTTGGATTTGAGAGCAGCGGTAAGCGAATCATTTACTAATCGATTGCGAACTACTTTGTTTTCAAGGGTAAGGCTTTTTGCTTTTTCCTTTTCGTTTAGTTCTTTAGGAACTATATCTAATAATAGCACTTCGACACCAATATTAGCGAAATGACATGCAATACCGGATCCCATAATTCCTGAGCCGACAACTGCAACTTTTTTAATGATTCTTTTCATTTTTTAACTTAGAGTTGTTAAGGTGTTATAGATTCTTGTTTTGAGTAAATTTTTTTGGATGATATAAGATCATTTATAATTTGAAATACTTCTAAGAAAATGTCTAATTTTTCTTGAGGCACATGTTTTCTAACGGTATTGTCAAAAGTAAAAACTACTTCTTTAGAAAAATTCCTCATTTCTAGACCGAAGGGAGTCAAGTATATTAATACACCTCGACCATCTTGGGGGTTTTTCTTTCTAAAAATCAACCCTTTTTCTTCCATAGTTTTTAATGTTCGTGATAGACTTGTGGCTTCCATTCCCATTTTAGGACCCAATGAGGTAGATGGAGTGCCGCTTTCGGGATCTATGCTTAATAGAGCAAACCCAGTAGCCATTGTGCTGCCTTTTTTACCGGCCTCTTCATTATACATCTTGGCAACCGCCATCCATGTGGCTCTAAGTGCATAATCGATTGTCTTTTCTCTCATTTAAAATAATATTGTGAATGTAAAGGTAATAAAAATTTATTATGCACGCATAATAAATTTTGCAAAAATTTGAAGAAAAGAGAAGTAATTTACGTTTTTCTATTGAATTAATAAAAAAACTCCCCATAAAATGAGGAGTTTACTGATTTACAGTTAAATTTATATACATTTTTTTGTAATCAGTCAATTGAATTAGCCATAAATTTTAGAATATAAATCTTGATATTTTTCTTTAATTATTTTCCTTCTTAGTTTCATAGTAGGAGTAAGGTGACCTGCGTCAATACTCCATTCTTCAGAAGTGAGTTCAAATCTTTTTATTCGTTCCCATTTTCCAAATAGTTCATTGTGTTCATCAACTTCTTCTTGATAGCGATTAATTACTTCTTGGTTGCTGATCATTTGTTGAATAGTATTCCCTATTTGTAAGCCTTTATTTTCTGCCCAGTCTTTTAGGAATTCGAAATTGGGTTGTATAAAGGCAGCGGGCATTTTTTCACCATCGCCAATAACCATAATTTGTTCAATAAAACGAGATTGTTTCATTGCATTTTCAATTAATTGAGGAGCGACATATTTTCCACCAGAAGTTTTGAACATTTCTTTTTTACGATCAGTAATTTTTAAAAAACCATCATTATCTATTTCCCCGATGTCACCTGTATGGAAATATCCATTTTTTAATGCTTCACTCGTTTTTTCTTTATCTTTATAATACCCTAGCATTACTTGAGGACCTTTGATTAAGATTTCACCATCTTCTGCAATCTTAACTTCGGTATCAGGAATCATTTTTCCTACGGTGCCGATTTTAAAACCAGCTTCTCTTAGATCATTTACAGATATTACAGGTGAAGTTTCAGTAAGACCATATCCTTCCATTACTGCAAGCCCTGCGGCATTAAATATTCTTGCTAGTCTTGGTTGTAGAGCAGCGCTACCAGAAGCGATTATTTTTAGGTTACCTCCAAGTGCTTCTTGCCATTTGCTAAATATCAATTTTTTAGCAATTCCTAGCTTCTTTTCATATAACCAGCCATTAGCTCCATAAGGTTCGTATTTTAAACCTAATTCAACTGCCCAGAAAAATAATTTCTTTTTGACACCTGTTAAATCAGCTCCTTTTGCAATAATTTTGTCATACACTTTTTCAAGCAATCTAGGAACCGCCGTCATTACATCAGGTTTAACTTCTTTGAGATTTTCACTAATGGTTTCTATAGATTCTGCAAAATATATAGTTATTCCAAGATACTGATATAAGTATATCAGCATTCTTTCATAAATGTGACAAACTGGTAAAAAACTTAGAGCTTTTCCTTGACCTTCGGGTAATGGGAAACGAGTGCCTGAATTTATAGCATTGCTTACTATGTTTTTATGAGATAGCATTACACCTTTGGGTTTTCCTGTTGTTCCTGATGTGTATATTAATGTTGCAAGATCATTTTCTGATATAGAAGCCATTATTTTTTCTACTTCTTCTTGATTGCTATCATCTTTTCCTGATTCTAAAATCTCATTCCAACTTTTACAACCAGTTATATCATTAAAAGAGTATATCTCTTTTAGTGATGGAATATTATTATGAACATTCTTTACTTTTTGGAAGACTTCTTCATCCGAGACAAAACAATATGTTGCTTCAGAGTGATTTAAAACATACTCATAGTCTTCTTGAGAAATAGTAGGATAAATGGGTACATTCTGAGCACCTATTTGAAGGATACCAATATCAGTGATATTCCATTCTGTTCTGTTGTTTGACGATATGATAGCTACCTTATCATTAGGTTTAACACCTAATTGTAATAGACCTCGACTGATCTGATTGGCTTTTTCTACATATTCTTTGGTGCTAACAGAGACCCATTTCCCATCATATTTGGTTACCAAAGCCTTATCTAAATTAAATTCTTTTAATTGATAATATGGAAAATCAAATAGTCTAGTAATTGCTGTCATATTTTATTTTGTAATGTTTCTTAATAATTTTTGAAGTCTAATTTTCTAATATTTATTTCAAAAATGATAATTTACTATAGTTTATTAAGTAAATTCATCTGGTTAACTAACATTTGTAAACTTCATAAAATTATTATGCGCGCATAGTTTTGCAAATTATGAAAAATCTGGTAATATACAACTCCAATATATGAAAAAAGGAGATTTAATTTGATAACTCCTTAATATTTTATTGTTTTTGTTGATATATATGGTGGTTATACTAAGTAATCGTTAAGTTTTTTGACCTAAAACCATTCTTTTTTTGGTATAACTTCAAAATAAAATTAATTATGGTTGTACAAAAATTTAATATAAATGAGTGTAAAAATTAGTTGCCTAGATAATTAAAAGACCATTTTTAATCGATGGTATTACATAGTCCATACAAAAATGTACATATAAATAGAGTAACATTTATTTATTATCTAGCCATTTTCTAGCATTTACGAAGGCTTCGATCCATGGGGATACTTCATCTTGTCTATCTTTAGGGTAGTATGCCCAATTCCATTGAAAAGTGGAACGCTCGATGTGGGGCATCATTACTAAATGGCGACCAGTTTTATCTGTCATCATTGCTACATTGTAATCTGAACCATTTGGATTCGCTGGGTAATCTTCATATCCATATTTGGCAACGATATTATATTGATCTTCTGATAAAGGTAAATTAAATTTTCCTTCTCCATGAGAAATCCAAACTCCAAGTGTACTTTCTGCTAAAGAAGATAGCATTATAGAATTGTTCTCTTGTACTTTTACAGAAGTAAAACCACTTTCGTGCTTATGAGAATTATTATGAACTAATTTACCATGTGTCTCATGTTCTGGATTGATCACTTCTAGCTCCATAAATAATTGACAACCATTACAAAT
The DNA here is from genome assembly GCA_947498785.1 of uncultured Aquimarina sp. GTDB lineage: Bacteria > Bacteroidota > Bacteroidia > Flavobacteriales > Flavobacteriaceae > Aquimarina. The sequence continues at coordinate 34,093 of CANMLS010000009.1, forward strand.
TCCGACAGATAAAGTATCTTCTCTTGCAAAAAAGTTTTTTATAGTAGTATTTGCTTTTTCATTATATAAAAAAGCACCAGCCCATCCTTTGGCAGATCCTAAGACATCACTATTAGAAAAACCTCCTACAGCACCAATAAACTGAATATCTTCAAGGGTTTCTCGTCCAGAAATTAAATCAGTCATATGCACATCTTTGACATCAAAACCTGCCAAATACATAGCATTAGCCATTTCCCGTTCAGAATTACTTCCTTTTTCTCTAATAATCGCGGCTTTTGGCCTTTTTTTAGTAGCGTCAATTACAGGTTTTTTTCCTGTAAAATGTTTAGGAAATGTGTAATCTAAAGGTTGGTTTGCATAATTTTTGAATCGATCCTGAGCCAGATTTTTATCAGTTTGCTTTTGATCAAGTAAATAGGAAGTTTTGTACCATGTATTTCTAAGTTCCTTAATGTTAAGGTCAAAAGAATCATTTTGGTTTTTTATGTTCAAAGAAGATCCTTCTATAACTTTTCCAATGTTGAAAAACTGAATTCCATATTCTGACAGAATAGTATCCATATCTGCGTCAGCACTCGCTTGAAATACAATTCCAGCATTTTCTGAAAACAATAATTTTATAGTATCAGCTTCTCCAATTACAGATAAATCAATATTGGCACTGAGATTGGTATCAGCAAAACATAGTTCTAACAATGTGGTAATAAATCCTCCAGATGCTATATCGTGACCTGCGACAATTTTATCTTCTAGAATTAATTTTTGTATAGTATTAAATGTTTTTTTAAACTCTTTAGCATTCTTAATGTTTGGTGTTTCAGATCCTATTTTGTTCATGATTTGTGCAAATGAAGAACCTCCTAGTTTATAGGTGTCGTTAGAAAGGTTTATGTAATAGATACTTCCTTCGTTTTTTTGAAAAACAGGCTCAATAACTTTATTGATATTATTACAATTAGCTGCGGCAGATATAACTACGGTGCCTGGTGCAATGACTTCTTCATTTGGATATTTTTGTTTCATGGATAATGAATCCTTACCTGTAGGAACATTAATTCCTAAATCTATAGAGAATTCTGAAATAGCTTTTACTGCTTTATATAGTCTTGCATCTTCTCCTTCATTTTTACAAGGCCACATCCAGTTTGCAGATAGGGAAACAGAATGCAAACCATCTTTAAGTGGAGCCCATATAATATTAGTTAAGGCTTCTGCTATTGAATTTTTACTACCTGCTTCTGGATCAATTAAACCCGAAATAGGGGAGTGACCAATACTAGTTGCAATACCTTCTTTACCATTGTAATCCAAGGCCATTACTCCACAATTATTTAATGGTAATTGAAGAGGTCCTACACATTGTTGTTTTGCAACTTTTCCACCTACGCAACGATCTACCTTATTTGTTAGCCAATCTTTGCATGCAACAGCTTCTAATTGTAGTACTTGCTCTAGGTAATTCTGAAAACCATTTACGGTATAGGAAATTTCATTATAATTGCGATCAATAGAAATATCATTCATAATAGTTTTGGGAGAACTCCCAAACATATCCTCTAATGCCAAATCCATTGGTGTATCACCTTTTGTTTTTGACTGAAAAGTAAAACGATCATCACCGGTTACATCTCCTACTTGATACATTGGTGAGCGTTCTCTTTCTGCAATACGTTGTAAAGTGTCTATATCTTTTTTTGCAATAACCAACCCCATTCTTTCTTGAGATTCATTTCCAATGAGTTCTTTTGAAGATAATGTTGGATCTCCTACAGGTAATTTATCAAGGTCGATTTTTCCTCCGGTTTCTTCTACAAGTTCAGAAAGACAATTAAGGTGACCTCCAGCTCCATGATCATGTATAGAAACTATTGTGTTTTTTTTGCTTTCTACCATACCTCTAATAGCATTGGCAGCTCGTTTTTGCATTTCTGGATTAGAACGTTGAATAGCATTTAATTCGATTCCACTACTAAACTCCCCAGTATCTGCAGAAGATACGGCAGCACCACCCATACCAATTCTATAATTCTCTCCTCCAAGGATAACGATCTTGTCTCCAGTTTCTGGTTTTGCTTTAATTGCTTGCTCTGCTTTACCATAACCAATACCTCCAGCTTGCATTATTACTTTATCAAAACCAAGTTTACGGGCATCTTCTTCATGCTCAAAGGTAAGTACAGACCCAGTGATAAGCGGTTGCCCAAATTTATTTCCAAAATCAGATGCTCCATTAGAGGCTTTGATCAGGATGTCCATAGGAGTTTGGTACAACCAATCTCTTTTTTGCATAATTTGTTCCCAAGGTCGATTATCTTCTAATCGAGAGTATGAGGTCATATATACAGCTGTTCCAGCAAGAGGTAAAGAGCCTTTTCCTCCAGCAAGTCGATCTCTAATTTCGCCTCCTGATCCCGTTGCAGCACCATTAAAAGGTTCCACCGTGGTAGGGAAATTATGAGTTTCAGCCTTTATAGAAATAACACTATCAAATTCGGTTTCCTCATAAAAATCAGGTTTATCAGCTGTTTTAGGAGCGAACTGAGTGACTTTAGGGCCTTTTATAAAAGCTACATTATCTTTATAAGCAGAAACAATATCATTTGGATTTGTCTCAGAAGTTTTTTTGATTAGTTTAAAAAGTGAAGTTGGTTGTTCTTCTCCATCAATTACAAATGTACCATTGAATATTTTGTGGCGACAATGTTCAGAATTTACTTGAGAAAAACCAAACACCTCTGAATCAGTAAGTTTTCTGCCTATTTTTTTACTTACTCCTTCTAGGTATTCTATTTCTTCAACACTTAGAGCAAGACCTTCACTTCTATTATAAGCAGCAATATCATCAATTGCTATTATTTTTTCGGGTTCAATATCTATCGTATAAATATCTTGATTTAAGCTCGTATACTTTTGGGAAAGCATAGGGTCATAATCAGTATAATCTTTTACAACTTTTTGAAATTCTTCTATCCGAATAATACCAGATATACCCATGTTTTGTGTGATTTCTACTGCATTGGTACTCCAGGGAGTAATCATTGCGGCACGAGGACCAACAAAAAAAGCGTCAATAGACGCCACAGATAATTGAGGTTGGTCACCAAATAACCAGATGAGTTTCTTTATATTTTCAGGGGAGATTTCATTGTCTGTTTGAACGGCAAATACTTTCTCATTTTGGTTTCCGAAGAAATGAATCATTTTTAGGAGTATTGTGTTGTATTGTACGAGCCGCAAATTTACTGTTTTATAACTTAAATTTAGCATAAAATTGATATCGAATTTTATAGATGTTTACCGAATTTTTTAACAATTTCTGAATGTTAAATACTAATTTTGTAAACAATAGCATTTGTCTATAAAACATATGATCTTAGTTCATGATTTTTTTTAATACGTTTTATATATTAGGATTGGTTTAAATTTTTATAACGGATTGAAAAGAATTGAACCACTTCTCTCTTTTAACCACAATTAAAATCATGCAAACTCGACTTCACATTAAATCAAAGGTTATTCTTTTGATTTCATTTTTTTATTTGCTTATAGAAAACACCGTCTTTGACGGTGGTAATGTTTTAAGGGCTTTGCCATTTTTTAGGTTTACCATCTAAAACTTTTTAATATGAGTAAATATAGAAAATTAACACATGTCTATTACAAATGTGATCATCACATTGTATTCACACCGAAGTATCGTTTTCAGATACTTGAAGGTATGATCAAATCATTGGTTGAGCACGATTTGCAAGTAATCAGTACTTAGAAGGATGTTCAAATAGTAGAAATGAATGTACAAAAAGATCACATTCATTTGGTCTGTTCGATTCCACCAAAAGTATCTATTTCAGAGTATATGGGTGTTTTGAAAGGAAAAATTGCAATAAAGCTTTTCAAGACATACCCAAATTTAAAACAAAAGCCATATTGGGGTAATCATTTTTGGTCAAGAGGTTATTTTGTTAGTACAGTTGGACTGGATGAAGATATGATTAAACGATATGTAAAATATCGGGAACATCACGAATGAGCGTTATGACCCTTTGGGTCTAATCTGAAAATCAAAGCCTCCATTTTTAGCGGAGGTTTTTTACTGTTTTTTAAGTTCATCTACTTTTTTTTCCAATGAAGCCATGTAAAACCCATCATAGCCAGATTTGTGAGAAAGTATTTTTTTGTCTTTAACAAGTATGAAGCTCTTTCCTATTTCTGTTGAAAGGAATTTTTTTACTTGATTTTGATTTTCTGAAGGTAAAATGGAACAGGTAGCATATACTAATTTCCCTCCAGCTTTTACCATTTTAGAATAGCTTTCTAAAATTTCTGATTGCGTATTTTTTATTTTATCTAAAAATTCTGGTTGTAATTTCCACTTAGCATCAGGGTTTCTGCTTAGTACACCAAGACCGCTACAAGGAGCATCAATTAATACTCGATCTGCCTTATTATGAAGTTTTTTAATATCTTTTGTGCTTTCTATAACTCTAGGTTCGATATTATGTGCGCCAGCTCTTCGTGCTCTTCTTTTTAGTTCTTTAAGCTTATTACCATAAATGTCCATAGCTATTACTTGACCTTTGTTTTGCATTAACGCGGCTAGGTGAAGTGTTTTTCCTCCTGCGCCAGCACAAGTGTCTACAACTCGCTGTCCTGGTTGAACATCTAGAAAATCTGCTACTAATTGAGAAGAAGCGTCTTGTACTTCAAACATCCCATTTTTAAAAGCCTCTGTAGTAAAGACATTAGTTCTTTCTACAAGTTGAAGAGCGTCTGGGTATCCATTGATAAATTCAGTATCTATATTTTCATCTTCTAAAGTACTTCTTAGCTTATCTCTTGTTGTTTTTAAAGTATTTGCTCTTAAAACGACTGGTGCTTGCTGATTTAGTGCATTAATTTCTTTATCCCATGCTGCCCCTAGTTCATTTTGACCAAGTTCATCCATCCAATCGGGAATAGATTCTTTAAATTTTCTGACTTTACTCAATTCATCAAAACGACCTTTAATTCGTCGAGTAGGAGTAGGAACTATCTGTTTCCAATCTGGTAATGAAATACCTCTTAATGTTGCCCAAACGGCAAAAATTCTCCATAGATTTTCTCTGGAATACGGTTCTTTTACTTCAGCAATTTCAGTATATAAGCGTTTCCATCTAACAATTTCATAAACAGTCTCTGCTACAAAGCTACGATCACGAGATCCCCATCTTTTATCTCTTTTTAGTAGTTTTTGTACGATTTTATCGGCATATGCTCCTTCATTAAATATTTCATGTAATCCATCTATAACAGCAAAGACAAGGTTTCTATGTAAACGCATTGTGGTATTTTTTTAAGGTTTGCAAAGGTATATGTTTGTAACCAAATACTATTATATTTGAGAATAATTATTGATAATGAGATTAATTACCACTATACTATTCGTTTTTACCTTTGTCTGTTGTAATACAGAAGATAAGATACAGAATCATAACTTTTCTGACATAGAACTAGAATACCTTTTAAAGGACTCAATAAGTGTAAGAGCGATAGACATATACAAGGATACACTATTAGGTTTTGGGTATAATAAAGGATATGGGTTTATGAATCTAAATACTAATAGATTAGAATTAATCAATTTTGAAAATACAGGTTCTAATGATGAAATTTCTAATTGGGTTGCCGAGCAACGCGCTGTGAGTTATACTAATACCTCTTTTTTTAGTTTGGGTATAGGATCTCCAGCGAGGCTAAGAAAAATTGATATTAATAGTAAGGAGGAAAAAATAGTGTATAGTGAAACACATGATAAAGTGTTTTACGATGCGATTACCTTTTGGAATACAAAAGAAGGGATTGCAATGGGAGACCCAATAGATAATTGTTTGTCAATATTGATAACAAGAGATGAAGGGGAAACATGGAATAAAATTTCTTGTGATGATCTTCCAGAGATTTTTGATGGTGAAGCAGCTTTTGCAGCAAGTAATGGTAATATTGCTATAATAGGAGATGAGACATGGATTGTTTCGGGAGGTATGAAATCAAGAGTGTTTTATTCTCCGGATAAAGGGAAGACGTGGGATGTATTTACAACTCCAATTGTGCAAGGAAAACAAACTACTGGAGTGTATTCTGTTGATTTTTATGATAAAAATATAGGAATCGTTTATGGGGGAGACTATACAAAACCAAAGAATAACAAAGCAAATAAAGCAATTACTAATGATGGAGGAAAAACTTGGAGTTTAATATCCGAAGACAAAGGATCTGGATATAAAAGTTGTGTGCGATATATACCGAATGGAGGAGGTAAAGAAATAGTGGCAGTTGGATTCACAGGAATTTCAATTTCGAATGATTATGGAGAGCAATGGAAAGAGTTGAGTAAAGAAGGTTTCTATACTCTTAGATTTATAAACGATAGCATAGCAATTGCTGCGGGTAAGAATAGGATAGCTAGAATTACTTTTAAATAAAAAGAGAATTCTTAAACGAAATAGAGCATTTATCCTTTTTTTCTTCGTTCCCGCATTTTTTGAAGAATACGTTTGTTAAAATCAGCTTCTGCTTTTATAAGTGCTATAATTTTTTTATTAGAAATTATTTGTTTTAAATCTGTAATTAATTTCTTTCTGAATCTTGATTTTTTTTCTTGATTTTCAATGTGACTACTCAAAAAATCACCTGCTTGCTGATCACTTAATCCATCTGGTGAATTATCCGCTTCTCTTAATGTTTTTAATTGTTTGCGTTCTTGACGTTTAAGTTTATGAACAGTTTCTTCATGATTATTATAAATTGGCCAAAACTTTTCTGCTTCTTTACTGGTCAAGTTTAATTTTTCTGTTAAATATGCAACTTTATATGCTTTCATTCTTTCTCTTGGTCCATTTTGTGCAAAGGAGCTGAAAGAAACAAAAATTAAAAAAACAAATAGGACTACCTTTTTCATGTGTATGTTTTATTCTACAAATATAATGTCATCATTAATATCCTCATCGGATAAATAGTCTAATATCTCGTCGTCATTTATGAGTTCATCTTCAAATGCTTCGGTATAACTTATATCTTCATCTAATAAAGCAATCATTTCAGTACTACTTAATTCGATATTTCCTTCATTAAAATAGTGATATATATCTGCTATTTCGATATCATCAAAATTTAGTTTAGATTCATTATGTCTAGATAATGAAATGATAATAGCAATCATTGCAGCAATACCCGAAAGATATAAAATATTACGTTGAGTAAGTAATGAACGCACTTTAGTTTTGGATTGATCTTCGTTTACTTTGTTCATTACATTATCTTCTATCGTAGTAAAGTAATTTTCGGGAATTATAAAGCCCGAATCTATTTTGCTACCTAGAGTGGTATCATCATCAATGCGCGTAGATATTTTATCAAAAAGCTTGTGCTCAAACTCGTCAAAATAACCTTCGGGGACTTTAAAACCACCATTATTTTTATGTAAATTATCTTTCTTCACTATATGTTTGACTTAAGATTTGTGTAATAGTTTAATCATTTTTTAAAAATTCTTCTATTTTTTTAGAAGCTAAGTGATATGATGCTTTTAGAGCACCTTCACTTGTTTCTAAAATTTCAGACATTTCTCTATATTTTAATTCCTGAAAATATTTCATGTTAAAGACCTGTTGCTGCTTTTGTGGTAAAGTGGCTATTGCTTTTTGTAATTTTAATTGTATTTGATCTCCCTCAAAATATATGTCAGCTTCTAGGTTCTGAATCAATCGTTGATTTAACTCCTCATTGCTAATCGCATATTTTTTTACCTTTTGATTAAGAAATGTGATGGACTCATTCGTAGCAATGCGATATAGCCATGAATATAATTTACTGTCTCCTTTGAATTTTTTTATGTTTTTAAAGACTTTAATAAAGACATTCTGAAGTACATCATCTGTGTCATCATGATTTTTCAACATATTCCTTATGTGCCAATAAAGCCTTTGTTGATATAAAGCAACAAGTTTCCTAAAGGCTTTATCATTGTCCATTCCTGACTGTAATATAAGGAGTAGGTCTTGTTCTTCTTTAGTGTTCAATAGTTAATCAGTTTTATTATAGAATCTATATCAATAAGACTAATGTACATAAAAAAGGTTTAATTATGTTTTAGAATTGTATATTGTTTACATTATTTGTAAGAATATGTAGGAATAAATGTTAAAAAGAACATTTTTTTGCATTTTTAACGGATAAAATGCATTTTTTGTTTGGTAGATTAAAAATAAATATTATCTTTACAGTGTGATAATGATTTAGTTCTTTCATTCCCCCCAAAGTGAAAGTTTTAATAAAAGTGAGTTTTAATTTTAGAATAAGCCCCTAAATTAAGATGATTTGTGTGAAGAGAAAGAGTGCGAAAGCACTCTTTTTTCATTTTTTTAATTATTGTGGAGCAAATCATTTTTATATGCTAGCATTGTAAATAGTAGGAAAAAGATTACTTTTATGAAATTTATTATATAATTTATAGATTAAGAGTTGTTTTGATAGATAAAAATCAAAATCTATTTGCTTTTATCTAGTTTTTAATATATATTTATACAATAGTCAAATAATAAGTCCTTTCATTTCCCCCAAAGTGAAAGTTGTTAATAAGAGTGAGTTTTAATTTTAGATATACCCCTAAATTAAGATGATTTGTGTGAAGAAGAAGAGTGCGGAAGCACTCTTTTTTGTTTTTAAAATAATGATTGTTAGTAGTTTATCTGTCTAATGACTGCATGGTTACTAATTTTTGATACACCCCATTTTTAGAAATCAATTCATCATGCGTCCCTTTTTCAACAATTTTTCCTTTTTGCATTACAACGATTAAATTTGAATTTTGTATTGTAGATAGTCTATGTGCAATCACAATACTAGTTCTGTTTCTCATCATATTTTCTAATGCAGACTGTACCAATCTCTCACTTTCTGTATCCAAAGCAGAAGTTGCTTCATCGAGAATCATAATAGGAGGATTTTTTAATACTGCTCTGGCTATTGATAAACGCTGCTTTTGACCCCCGCTTAATTTGTTACCACTATCTCCTATGTTGGTTTCTATTCCAGATTGTAAATCTTTTACAAACTCCCAGGCGTTTGCAATTTTTAAAGCGTCGACGATTTCTTCATCAGATGCTGTTTGATCACCCACTAATAGATTATTTTTTATAGTGTCATTAAATAAGATAGAATCTTGAGTAACCAATCCCATAAGGTCTCTGAGAGATTTCTTTGTTAAATCTCTTATGTCTGTACCATCAATTTTAATACTACCTTCATTTACATCATAGAAGCGAGTCACCAAGTTTGCTATGGTTGATTTGCCACTTCCTGATTGTCCAACTAATGCAACTGAACTCCCTTTGGGAACTTTTAACGAAAAATTGTTTAATACAAATTCATCTTCATATTTAAAGGAAATATTTTCTAATGAAATGTCTGTATTAAAATCATTCTTCTCGATAGCGTCTTTTTTATCTTGTAGAGGAGAAGATGTATTAAGAATTTCTAATACACGTTCTGCTGCAGCATTTCCTCTTTTTACTCCATAACTGGCTTTAGAAATAGCTTTAGCAGGTGTAAGGATGTTATATGCAAGTCCCATGTAAACAATAAAAAGTCCTGGATCTAGTGTTTTTTCGACTAATACCATCTGGCCTCCATACCATAATAAAATGGCAATCACTGTGATGCCAAGAAATTCACTAGTAGGAGATGCTAGATTTTGTCTATTGAGTAAGGAATTTGAATAATTATAAAAGCGTGAAGTAGATTCCTGAAACTTTTTTCCAAAGATTTTTTCTGCCGTAAACCCTTTAATAACTTTAAGTCCACCCAAAGTTTCTTCTACTATAGAAAGAAAAAAACCTTGTTCTTGTTGTACCTTATCTGAATGCTTTTTTAATTTTTTTCCAACTAAAGAAATTAAAAACCCTGATATAGGAATAAAAATAAAAACAAATAAGGTGAGCTTTAGACTGATTAAAAGCATAGTGAGTATCGTGAAAAGAATAGTCAAAGGTTCTCTTACAATAAGTTCCAAAATAGATAAAAAGGAGTGTTGAATTTCTAATACATCGGTAGATATTCTAGCCATGGTATCTCCTTTTCGTTTTTCTGAGAAATATGACAATGGTAATTCAACGGTTTTGTCATACAATTCATTACGAATATCTTTTAGAACCCCATTCCGAAGAAATGTAATAAAATACATAGCCAAATAGCTGAAAATATTTTTAAGGAAGAACATACTTATCACAAGAATAACCATAAAAATTAGTACATCGTCATTACCTTGGTCTGCTTTTTGGGTTACAAAATAATTAAGATAATCTTCTCCATATTCCTTAACTTTTAATATGCCTTCCCATTTTGGTTCGATCCTTACTTTTTCTGTTTTTCCGAATAAAACATTTAACATGGGAAATAAAGATACCATAGATAATGTACCAAAAAGTGCGTAAAAAACATTAGCGGTAATATTTAATATTGCATATAATCTATAAGGTTTCGCAAAGCGAAGAATTTGTTTAAAATAGTTCATTAAAAATATTGATCAACAGTCATTACTGTTATTTAAGTTAATTTTAAATCCTTTTTGATAGCGCTAATTCTGTCATCTAGTTGTTGATGTACTATTGAAAAATCAGATATGCTACCAAGGGATTCCTGAACGCTGATATAAAACTTTATTTTAGGTTCTGTTCCGCTTGGTCTTGCTGCAATTTTACTGCCAGCTTCAGTATAAAATATTAAAACATTTGATTTTGGGATATCAATAGTATTTTCGGTATCATTCAAAATGTTTTTTATACTACTGGTTTGATAGTCTTCAATCAGTACCACTTTTTCACCATTGATAAGCTTTGGAGGATTGTTTCTTAGATCTACCATGATTTGTTTTATTTCTGCAGCACCGTCGATTCCTTTTTTTACAAGAGAGATAAGGTTTTCCTTATAAAAACCGTGTTTAGTATATAGTTCTAATAATGTATTGTAAAAAGAACTCCCTTTGGCTTTAGCAAAAGCTACAATCTCGCAAGCGAGTAGAGTAGAGGTTACCGCATCTTTGTCTCTTACAAAATCACCCACCATAAAACCAAAACTTTCTTCACCTCCTCCTATAAATTTCTGTTCTGGGAAGTCTTTGATTAATTTTGCAATCCATTTAAAACCAGTTAATACTTCTTTATATTCTACTCCGTAGGCTTCAGCAAGGTTTTTCATCATTGGAGTAGATACGATGGTGGATGCTATAAATTCATTGCCTTTGATTCCAACTTTGTTTTTATAATGTTCTAATAGAAACCATGTCATTACAATCATGGTTTGGTTTCCGTTTAATAGTTGTAATTCGTTATTATGGTTACGAACGGCTATTCCCAATCGATCACAATCAGGATCTGTGCCAATTACAATATCAGCATTTACCTTTTTGGCAAGTTCCATAGCCATTGCCAAAGCCTCAGGTTCTTCTGGATTTGGTGATTTTACTGTAGGGAAATTACCATCTGGTTTTTCTTGTTCCTTTACGATATGAACATTTTTATATCCTGCTTTAGAAAGTGTATCAGGTACAGCTGTTATTGACGTTCCATGTAAAGAAGTAAATACAATCGTGGTATTATCTTTGGCTTCTTTTGTAGCTGCAAAACTTCCATGTTGTACACTTTGTTCGATAAAAACAGTATCGATTTCAGCATCTATTTTTTGAATCAGTTCAGTATTAGCTTCAAACTTAATATCGGCATATTTCAGACCATTTATTTCTGTTATAATTTCATTGTCCTGTGGTGGAACCAATTGTCCGCCGTCTTCCCAATATACTTTATAACCATTATATTCTGGTGGATTGTGACTTGCAGTTAATACAATACCGCACTGACATCCAAGTTCTTTTACTGCAAAGGACAGCTCTGGAGTAGGACGAAGACTAGAAAAAAGATATACTTTGATACCATTTGCAGAAAAAACATCTGCTACCACCTGCGCAAGTATATCACTATTATTTCTACAGTCATAAGCTATTATAGCTTTTGGCTGTACTGAAGAAAATTGTTTGATAAGATAATTACTTAGTCCTTGAGTGCTTTTGCCTAATGTGTATTTATTAATTCTATTTGTACCAGGTCCCATTATGCCTCGCATGCCTCCTGTGCCAAATTCCAAATCCTTATAAAAACTTTCTTTAAGTTCTTCTGGGTTGTTCTGTACTAAATTTTGAATTTCTCTTTGAGTAGTTGTATCAAAGGTTGGTGTCAACCACTCCTCAGCTCTTGTCTTTATAATAGATTCTGTGATTTGCATGCTTAAGATTTTAATAACAAAAATACTATAATTTGAATATTGTTAGGGAGAATTAATGGGTATTGTTTACTGAATTTTAAGTTTTGTATAGTTAATACTATTATAGGGTATACTCATATATGTAAGTTCTTAGATGGTTAACTATGTATTATAGATGTAACTGTTCTGCGATATTGTATCTTTCTTTATCCCGTTTGCTTGTTAAAATAATTTCACCAAGAAATCCGGCTAAAAAGAATTGAGTTCCTAATATCATAGAGGTAAGAGCAACATAAAATTCTGGTCTTTGTGCGATTAATCTTCCTTTAGTCTCTATAAAAAGCTTATCAATTCCTAAGTATAATGAAAAACAAAACCCTACAATAAATAATAAAGTCCCAATAAGGCCAAAAAAGTGCATAGGTCTTTTACCAAATCTAGACATAAACCATATAGTAACTAAATCCAGAAAACCATTAATAAAACGACTCATTCCAAATTTTGTTTTACCGTATTTTCTTGCTTGATGTAGTACAATTTTTTCACCAATTTTGGTAAAACCAGCATTTTTGGCAAGTACAGGGATGTACCGATGCATTTCGCCGTGTACATCTATATGCTTCACTACAGTATTCTTATAGGCTTTTAGCCCACAGTTAAAATCATGTAATTTGACACCTGATGTTTTTCTTGCAGCGGCATTAAACAATTTTGATGGTAAATTTTTTGCAATAACAGAATCGTATCTTTTCTTTTTCCATCCCGAAATAAGATCATAGCCTTCTTTGGCTATCATATCGTACATATCAGGGATTTCTTCTGGATTGTCTTGTAAATCTGCATCCATAGTGATGACCACATTTCCTTGAGCAGCACCAAATCCAGCATGTAATGCCTGAGATTTCCCGAAATTTTTTAGAAAGCGGATACCCTTTACATTGCTATCTTGTTGTGATAATTGAGAAATTGTATCCCATGATCCATCAGTACTGCCGTCATCAATAAAAATAATTTCATAAGAAAAAGAATTGGATTGCATAACTTTTGCAATCCAATTGTATAATTCGTTAAGTGATTCCTGCTCATTAAGCAGTGGTATGACCACAGATATATTCATAAATTAATATAATTCTTGTTTTTTTCGCATAATTAGACCTGCAAAAAGGGAAATAATAAATCCAAAGAATAAGCTTCCTATGATAGAAAACGCAATTTGTATGTATGGACTGCTCATTTTTTCTGCAATAGCCATACTTTGATCTACTATTTGTTCTGTCATATCAGGGTTCTCAAGTAATTTTTCTCGCTGAACCTCTAGCATTTGCTGCGTAGAATTTGGTTCGATTACAGAGGTAAGTAAAAAAGTCCAGATGGCACCAATGATTCCCCCAATAAGAGCTATTCCAATTCCAACTTTTAATGCATCAGAAAGGTTGAGATATCCTTGATTAGCAGTTTTATATGCTTTTATCCCATAACTTATAACTCCTATAAGAATCAAGATTCCTGCTACAGAATATATCCAGCTAGGATCTAGATATGCATTGGTTACATACATTACAACACCCAGTAATACTGAAGTTATACCTAATATGATCCCGTAGTTTATAATAATTTTCTTAGTAGACGCTTTGTCATTTTCCATATGTGAAATAGTTTTGGTTATCTATAAACCATAAGTACACAAAGATAGTAAATTGTTACAGGTATAGAATAATAATATATGTTATTGATGTATCTGTAATCAGAAGTTGTATCGGTGTTAATTCTAAAAATTTAGAAAAAATATATAATCTTTTTAATAAATATCTCGTTTTCTCTGCATAATTGCTCCTCCAATAAGGGATATAAGAAACCCTAAGAATAAATAATTAATTAGTGAAAAGATTGATAGTATATAAGAGGAATTAAATTTTTTTATTGTAATCATACTTTGTTCAATTTCTTCTTGTGACATTGAAGGGTTGCTATTGATCAATTTTTCTTGTTTCATATTAAGTATTAGATCGATCATATTTGGATCGATTATATTCATTAAAAAAACTTCCCAAATGATCGCTATGATTCCTCCTATCAAAGCAATTCCAATACCTGTTTTTAAGGCGCTTTTTAGTGTTAAAAAACCATCATTAGCTAATCTGTATAGGTATATTCCATAAATTATAGTACTACATAGGATTACAGAGCTAATTAAAGCAAAAATCCAATTTCTATTGGTTGAATTATTAGTCAAGTAGAGAATTATACCATATATAATAGATATGATTCCTAGAATTACTCCATATGTTAAAATGTATTTCTTACTTGAAATATTTTCTTTTTCCATACGATAAAAATGTTTTTTGGTTGTCTAAAAAACCGTTGGTACTCAAATATAATAAAAGGTTGTGGCCTGAATAAAAATAGCTTTTTATCGGTTAATTTAATGATTTTATCGTATATTTATTTTCCAATTACGGTTTAACCGTAATATTAATATGGTGTGAACAGTTGTAAAATATGGAGGTTCACGAGAAATAAGTTGAAATGTTAAATATTTGAAATATAGTATTTTATGATTGAAAAGTGTTGAATAAAGTTGTAAAATGCTTTATTTGAGATTAAGATTTCAATTTAAAATGGTATAAAAAATATTAACTAAACCAATATTTATGAAAAAACTATTACTTTTTACATGCATGATTTCTTTCATTGCTATAGCTTCTTGTTCTAGGGAAGAAGAATCTACTGAAGTTTCGTTTACAGAAAAAGAAGATTTGGTAAAAAAATCTTTAATAGAATTCAATAAGAGTGTTGTCCAAACTTCTGGATATAATAACTTTATTAGTTCTATATCTCAAAAATCAAATAATAAACAGCTTACACAAGATGAGTTGGAAATATTAATTAAAGATTTTCTTGTTTTTCAAAATCAAAATTTTACCGAGTTATATTATAAGATTATAGCTTTAGATATAACTCCTGAAGAATTTAGAAGTATAGCTCATCAATTTGAATACTTAAAACTAAAAACAATAAGTAGCATAAATAAACAAGGTGGATGTTGTGGACTTGGAGGAGGTACAGCTGGAGATCATGTTATTTTTGCTTTTCTTGATTGGGCGTGTTGTTGAAACTGAAGGGTAAAATATTTTTATAATTCTTTATTTAAAGTGGCTGTGCAAGCTTAGGTATTAATTTCATATTTCTTTAAGCAAAATTGTTTTGCGTTTAAAAAAATAATTGTAAATTTGCACCTCGAAATTAGATAAAGAATAATACGATGAGAAAAGATATTCACCCAGAGAATTATAGATTAGTAGCTTTTAAAGATATGTCTAATGATGAAGTTTTTTTAACTAAGTCAACAGCAAATACCAAAGAGACTTTAGAAGTAGATGGTGTTGAATATCCATTGGTGAAATTAGAAATTTCTAGAACTTCACATCCTTTTTATACTGGTAAGTCAAAACTTATCGATACTGCAGGACGTATTGATAAATTCAAAAATAAATACGCTAAATTCAAAAAGTAATTTAACGATAAAAACTATATTCAAGAGCTTTTCCATATTTGGAAAAGCTTTTTTTTGTTATCAATGATTTTTATAGGTTTTTTATTTTGCAAATAAATTGGATAAACAGCATGATTTTTATCATGAACGTCTTTATTTTTGTATAAGTTTAACATATTATTTTATTGAGAACAAAATCATGAATTATATTCTTTTTGATGGTGCTTCGCGTAACGAATTATTACCATTTACATATACGCGACCTGTCGCAGAGATTCGAATTGGAATACTTACCATTCGAGAGAAATGGGAAAAGTATTTAAGGTATACTACTTCTACAGTTACAGAAGAGTATTTAAATGAAAAATACCCTATGGTAGAGTTAGAGGATAATGTGATGATTAATGCATCTTACCTTCCGTCAGAAAAACTGGTTGCGGCTATACTAAATCTACAACCCAAACAGGCTATTTTCTTTAACGAAGAACCTATTGCTTTTTATGTTAAAAAAGATCAAGAGGTTGATTTTGGTACCTATGAGATAGCGCATTATGATGGAGAAGTTTTTACGGTGCAACATACCTGGGACATTTTTTCTAAGAATGAACAAGCGATCAAAGAAGATTTTAAACTATTAACACAAGATAGAGAAAGCCAACCCATTCCTGAGAGTAATAACGTGATTGCATCAGAACATATTTTTATCGAAGAAGGAGCAGTTGTTGAGTTTGCAAGTCTTAATGCAAGCAAAGGTCCGATTTATATAGGAAAGGATGCTGAAATTATGGAAGGTAGTTTGATTAGAGGTCCTTTTGCACTTTGCGATCATGCAGTAATTAAGATGGGGGCAAAAATTTATGGAGGTACAACAGTTGGTCCATATGCTAAAGTTGGAGGTGAAGTCAATAATTCTGTGATCTTTGGTTGTTCTAATAAAGGACATGATGGGTTTTTAGGAAATTCGGTAATAGGGGAGTGGTGTAATCTTGGAGCAGATACTAATACATCTAATCTAAAAAATAATTATGCTCCTGTGCGACTTTGGAGTTATGAAACAGAGAGTTTTGCAAAAACAGGATTACAGTTTTGTGGATTAATGATGGGAGATCATTCTAAATGTGGTATTAATACGATGTTTAATACAGGTACTGTAGTTGGGGTGAATGCTAATATTTTTGGAACAGGGTTCCCTCGCAATTTTGTACCAAGTTATAGCTGGGGAGGAAGTGGAGGTTTTGTAACTTATCTTACCAAAAAAGCTTTTGAAGTAGCTAAAGTAGTGATGCTGAGACGAAATGTGAGATTAACTGAACAAGATGAAAAAATTCTAAAACATATTTTTGAGGAAACAAAGATATGGCGAAAGAGTTATGAGTAAAATTATGGCATATTAATTTGTTTTCTCTTTCCAAACTCGTTTTAAGACCAGAAAATTTTGTGGATTCATAGTCATTCCTTTTACGTTTTTCTGTGTAAAATGTATAGCTTGATCATAATATAGAGGAACAATAGGAGCATGTGCGATTATTATAGAGTCCATTTTTGCATAATGTTGTTCTCGTATTTTGGAATCAGTGATTAAGAAACTTTCTTCATAAAGTCTATCAAAAGTGTCATTTTTAAAATGAGTATAGTTTGGGCCATTTGGAGTATGATTTTTGCTATAGTAAGGAGAAAGGAAATTTTCGGCATCAGGATAGTCAGCAACCCAACTGGCTCTAAATGTATCTAGCTTTCCTGCCCATTTTTTTTGACGTATAGTAGAAGAAGGCATAACATCAACTATAATGTTAAGTCCGATTTTTTGAAGTTCTCGTTGTATAAATTCACAAATACTTTGATAATTAGAATCTGTTGCAATTCTAATAACAGGATTTGTATCTCCTGTTTGTTTGATGTATGTTTCAATAAGTTTACGAGCTTTTTCTGGATTATATTCAAATCCTTTACTGTTAGTAAATCCAGGGATTCCTTTGGGAATAAAACCATTAATAGCAGGAGTTCCGATACCATTTTTTAGGTAGGTAATCATTTTTTTTCTATCAAAACCGTAATTAATAGCTTTCCTGATTAATATAGATTGTACTTCCTGACTATTTCCATCTAGATAAAATCCTAAGTATTCAGAATTAAGATAAGAACCTTTGGAGATATGAATATGATCTTTGTAACGCTCTCTTAGTTTTCCTGTTGGAGTTAGCAGTTCATCTTTATAAGAAGCATCAAGACTATTAAGGAAGTCAATATTTCCTTTCGCAAATTGAAGGAATTCACTTTGTTTTTCAGGTAAAAATGTAATCGCTACAGCTTCAAGATAGGGAAGTTGTTTTCCTTTTTTATCTCTTTCAAAATACAATTCATTTTTGCGAAATACTAATTTTACATTCTCTTCCCATAATTTAAACTTAAACGGGCCCGTGCCTATAGGGTTAGATCTAAATTGATTACCATAGAAATCTACAATTTCTTTTGGTACCACAGAGCAATATCGCATACTCATTAGCCCTAAAAAAGCAGGGAAAGGTTTCTTTAGTTTAATTTCAAAAATAGTATCATTGATAGCGGTGTATTTCTCCACATTTTTTAAAACCCAATTTCCAGGAGATGCAACTTTGGGGTCAATTAATCTGTTAAAGCTATATGTGAAATCCTTTGCAGTTACGAATCTAGTACTGTCTTTGGTTTTAAACTGCTCATGTTTATGGAATTTTACATCATTTCTAAGGATAAATGTGTAATTGAGCATGTTTTCTGAAATCTCCCACCTTTTGGCAATATCTGGTTGAATATGAAGAGAGTCATCAAGTTGCACAAGACTATTGAATAATTGATTTGTTGACCAGATATTAGCAATGTCTCTGGCAAATGTAGGGTCTAATGAACTAACGTTTTCATATTGATTATATCGAAATACCAAATGATCTCTGTTCTTTTGAGAAGATTCTTTGCATGAAGACAAGATGGTAAAAGTGCAAAACACTGTTAAGTAGTGGATTATGTATTTGTAATGCGTTATTTTCAATTTTAGTAAACGAATTATTGTTGGTATATTTGCACACTCGATTTATCGGGGTGTCCTGAACCCGTTTCAGGACCTTTTATTTTAGAAAAAAGATTCTGAAAAAAGTACAATGTAATACTTTTTGGGATTTTAGAACATAAATTTAATAAGATACTGAAACAAGTTCAGTATGAATAGAAAAAAAGTTGCTTTTTATACATTAGGTTGTAAACTAAATTTTTCAGAAACCTCTACAATTGCAAGAAGCTTTGTAGATGAAGGTTTTGATCGCGTGGATTTTTCTGAAAAAGCAGATATCTACGTTATTAATACGTGTTCTGTAACAGAAAATGCAGATAAAAGATTTAAAACTATAGTAAAACAGACTCAAAAAGTAAATCCAGATGCTTTTGTTGCTGCGGTAGGTTGCTATGCACAATTAAAGCCAGAGCAACTTGTAGAAGTTGATGGAGTCGATTTGGTTTTAGGGGCGACAGAAAAATTTAAGATTACAGATTATATTAATGACCTTTCTAAAAATGAATATGGAGAAGTACACTCTTGTGAGATTGAGGAAGCTGATTTTTATGTTGGAAGTTATTCTATAGGAGATCGAACTCGAGCATTTTTGAAAGTGCAGGATGGGTGTGATTATAAATGTACCTATTGTACGATACCATTGGCGAGAGGAATTTCAAGAAGTGATACATTAGATAATGTATTGAAAAATGCTAAAGAGATTTCACAAAAAGGAATTAAAGAGATTGTACTTACTGGTGTAAATATTGGAGATTATGGTAAGGGAGAGTTTGGTAATAAGAAACATGAACATACATTTTATGAGTTGGTAACAGCTCTTGATCAGATAGAAGGTGTAGAGAGATTACGAATCTCATCAATAGAACCAAATTTACTTAAGAATCAGACTATCGATTTTGTAGCAGAATCGAGAACATTTGTTCCGCATTTTCACATTCCCTTACAGTCAGGAAATGATGAGATCTTAAAATTAATGCGCAGAAGATATCTTACAAATTTATATGTGGATAGGGTAACAAAAATTAAAGAAGTGATGCCTCACGCCTGTATCGGTGTAGATGTCATTGTAGGTTTTCCTGGCGAAACCGATGATCACTTTTTGGATACTTATAATTTTTTATCTCAATTGGATATTTCCTATCTACATGTGTTTACATATTCTGAGAGAGATGATACGATAGCTGCAAAACTAGATGGGGTTATTTCGCAAGGAGCACGAAAGAAAAGAAGCAAGATGCTGAGAGGGTTATCAGCAAAAAAAAGAAGAGCATTCTATGAAAGCCAGTTAGGTACAGAAAGGACAGTATTATTTGAATCAGAAAATAAAGAAGGGTATATACATGGTTTTACAGAGAATTATGTAAAGGTAAAGATGCCCTGGAATCCATCGTATATCAATACTATGCATGTTGTATTGCTAAGAGATATTGATGAAGATGGAATGGTGAGATTTGAATTTATTTAAGAATAAAATTTTAAATATTTTGAAAACAAAAAAATCTGCTTTCTTGAAACAGATTTTCTTGTTCTTTTTGGTGAAATAGGGATTATATATTTATTCCTACTGGAAGTAAATCTTTATATTTCCTTCTGTTTTTACGCATAAACTTAGCGATAATTGGACTTGTAGGTACTAATCTAATGTTGCGTTCCTGAATTACATTAAATACGGCAACAATAAAATCCTCTCCATATCCTTTCTCAAGGTGTTCTTCACTCATTACAAGTTTAGTTAGGAAAATTTTCCTTTCCTGTTGGGCGTACTCGATCTTTGCTTTTTGATCTTCGATGGTAGTTTCAAATTGTCTTAGAAATTCATTGTCTGTGATTTCTAACTCAACAGCACTCATGTTCTCCATAGTTTTTTAATTATGAGGTGTATAATTAAGTGTATGTCAAGATATTATGTCTTGATATTAAAAAATAATCTTTGAGGAAGTAAGTATTTTAGGATCTAAATAACAATGATTGATTATCAAAAAAATAAGATTCAACTTTACTTTTCCTAACTAAGATTTGTTAGTTCAAAATTTAGATTTATTAAAAATTAACACAGTGTTTCCTTTTTTCTAACATAGGAAAACTATAATTTTGAATTGCAAAGATAAGAAAATTAGAGTTTTAAATTTAATCTTTACTGTTAAAATACCTATGTCGCAGGAAGTTAGATATGTTTATTTTGTTCCAGGTTTGGCCGCAGACGTCTCTATTTTTGAATATATCAGGTTGCCAGAGGATAAATTTGTAACTAAAACGCTGTCTTGGAAAATTCCTTTTAGAGAAGAATCAATCGAAGATTATGCAAAAAGAATGTGTGATGATATAGCACATAAAACATGTGTTTTGGTAGGTGTTTCTTTTGGAGGTATTATTGTTCAAGAAATGAGTAAGTATTTAGAGGTCGAAAAACTAATTATTGTTTCTAGTGTAAAAAATAAATTTGAACTGCCAAAGCGAATGAAGCTTGCAAGAAAAACAAAAGCATACAAACTACTGCCAACAAGTTTGGTTTCAAAAATTGATGATTGGGAAAAATTAGCTTTTGGAGATTTTGCAAAAAAAAGAGCAGCAATGTATCAAAAATATTTATCAGTAAGTGATAAGGTATATTTAGACTGGGCTATCGAAAAAATGGTTTGTTGGGATCAGGAAGAAACTATAAAAGGATTGATTCACATTCATGGGGATAAGGATGTTGTTTTTCCTATTGCAAATATAGAAAACTGTATAACAGTAGATAAAGGAACTCATGTGATGATTGTAAATAGGGCAAGGTGGTTTAATAAACATCTACCTGAAATTATCAATGATAACTTGCATTAGTCTAAGTTTTTATGTTATATTGTATAAATAAAATTTTATTCCCCAATAAAATCTACATGAAGTAATGAAAACGATTAAGAAATTTTTAGTTCTTCTGGGTGTATTATTTACATTTGGAATTTTAGTTAATGCTACACAAGACACTCCGGTAAAACCAGTTGAACAAGAAGTTCTTGAAGAGAAACTGGTTAATGATTACAATGTTTATGCTATTCCAATGCCAGATAACCTCAATTTTTCTGGAGAATTGGTGCCAATAGAAAATCCAGATATAAGAGAAAGAATGGATAGAGAACTATTGGTGAATACTTATTGGCAATCTAATGGTCTACTCCTTTTTAAAAGAGCAAATAAGTACTTCCCTATTATAGAACCAATACTTAAAGAGCAAGGTGTTCCTGAGGATTTTAAATACTTGGCAGTTATAGAGAGTAGTCTTACTCAAGCGGTATCTCCAGCAAAAGCAACAGGGTTTTGGCAAATATTAAAAGGAACAGGAAAGGAATATGGTTTAGAGGTAAATCAGAATATAGATGAACGTTATCATATAGAAAAATCTACACTTGTAGCTTGTAAATATCTAAAGAAAGCTAAGGAGCGTTTTGGGTCTTGGACACTTGCAGCAGCAGCTTACAATGCGGGTAGGGCTGGTATAAATAAACAATTGGTAAAGCAAAACGCTTCATCATATTATGATTTGTTATTAGGTCAAGAAACTGGAAGATATGTTTTTAGAATTGTAGCAGTTAAAGAGATTTTAAGTAATCCC
Organism: uncultured Aquimarina sp.; assembly: GCA_947498785.1. Taxonomy (GTDB): domain Bacteria; phylum Bacteroidota; class Bacteroidia; order Flavobacteriales; family Flavobacteriaceae; genus Aquimarina. The sequence continues at coordinate 56,512 of CANMLS010000009.1, forward strand.
AAGCGATACGGTTTTAATTTTAGTAATGAAGATCTATATAAGCATATTCCTACATTTAATGTATTGGTAGATGAACCAATTGCAGATTTTAATAAATTTGCCGAGCAGTATGATATAAATTATAAAATATTGAAGCTTCATAACCCATGGCTTAGAGAAGCGCATTTAAATAATGCTACTGGTAAGGAGTATCTAATTAAAATTCCAAGAGAAGGATATTATAAAACAGGAGTTGGGCAATAAAACTATTCATAGATTTAATATTTTTGCCTAAGTTAGCTGCTTATTTTAGAGCGGTATGAATACTTCAATACTTATTTCGTTAATCTTAATAGGATTACTTGCGGGTTTTTTTAGTGGTACTTTGGGTATAGGGGGGAGTGTAATTATGATTCCTCTTCTTATTTTATGGGTGAATTTTTCTCAGCATCAAGCTCAGGGAACTAGTTTAGCTGTTTTAGCAGTTCCTGTTACATTGCTTGCTGCATATAACTATTTTCAAGAAGGATTTGTAAATTGGAAATATGCTGTTGTTATAGCAATTACTTTTATTATAGGAGGATATTTAGGAAGTAAACTTGCGATTTCTATAAATCAAATATTACTTAAAAAGATTTTTGGAGGAGTACTACTATTGGTTGCTATAAAGATGATATTTGGCAAGTAACTATATAGTATCTGGTGTCCTAAAATCAGTATGAGCTTACTATAAAATACATTCAAGTACTATTCTAGCATCCCCACTGTCTATAGAAAATTCTATTCTAAATGTGTAAAATATATATTAATGATTGTCTATTCTTTTGCCTCTTAGAGAATCTTTTTCTCTTTTATAACGTTCGTACTCATCATCAATATTTCTTTCTTCAGCATTACGCTGGTCTTCACTTTCTTCAATGCTAGCCTCTGGAGAAATTTCAGAGTTTATATCCAGATCAGCAATGAGAAGAGAAACGCCTTTTGATAAGGAATTAAAATGAATATTATATGAGTTGCTTAATGTTTCACTAGAATGATGGGTGACAATTTTTCTGATATCAAGAATTTTTTTATTTCCATCCATAAAGTACATCATCGGAAAACCTAATGCGTGTTTTAGTTTATTTATGATATACGAATCTTGATTGGTTTTTTCGTCAATATGTACTAATTGTATGTTTTCTGTGTATTCTTTTGCTTTTTCCTTTAATTTTTCTTTGTTATCCCAAAATAAAACTACAAAATCAATTTGATCGTGGAACTTATCAACTAAATCATTTAATGCTGGGATTTCTCCAATCCCAGGAACACACCATGAGGCATACGTTATTAAAAATATTGGTTTTTCATATTCTTCTAGCGATATAGGTTCCCCTTTTAATGGATAAACATTAAAATCATCCATATATGTGCCGCCTAGGTGATGTGTAACCAGAGAATCGAACAAAAATTGAGCACGTTCCAAGTCCTGATCTTGATATGCAGCATCAATTTTTTGATTATATTTTGTGATATGCGCAGAAATAGCAACTGAGAAAGGTATTTTTCTTTCTTCCTGTGCAAAAGAACTGCTGAAATATAAAGAGAGTATTCCTAATACTAAAAATTTCTTCATCATAATATAGATTACAGTAGCTAATGTAATATAAAGCCATTAAAAAAGAACATTTTTAATCGTAAAACTTACCCCTTACCAGTTACAATTGTCTTAATGGCAATGTAAAACTATTATTAAACGTAATTTTGTATACAATTAGTATGCCTAAATTTTCTTCATCTGTTGTTTCATCATTGTAATCTGATCTTTCAACATATTATGTTTGTCCAGTTTTTTAGCTTCTGTTAATAATATTTGTGCTTCTCTTTTACGGCGTTTGGTCATTGCTATACCGGCAAGATTTAATTTGGCGACGGCTAAGTCTTGATTCATAGATAATCCAAGTTTGATAGCTTTTTTTAAATATTTTTCAGCTTGCGTAATATTAGTTTGGGATAACATGATACCAAGAAGATAATTGTAGTATCCTTGTTGTTTAGTTGTAAGAGCACTTTCAGGGTTTTTGATTTTATCAAGCCATTTCCGAGCTCCGTCAAAGTCTTGTTTACGAAGCCTTAAAAAAGCAAGAAGAATTAATTCATTTTTAAAATATAAAAAAACGAAAATTGCAGATAATAAAATAAGCATAATACCATTGCCTATATATCCTTCAATCATTTGCCAAACTGCCACACCAATAATGATTGCTGCGATTACTAATTTTATATTTTTGTTGTACATTGAAATGTTTAATTTTTTAAGTCCGGGCAAAGGTAATAAAAACAATTAAAAATAATTTGATAATTAGGTTTGTCAAAGTAAAAACTCTTTGTATATTTGCCCGCAGTTTTGGGAAGAGTTACCCAAACAATCAAATTTAGATATTTCAAGAAGATTTATAAAGATAGATAGCAATGAAAAGAACGTTTCAACCATCGAAGAGAAAGAGAAAAAATAAACACGGTTTTAGAGAGCGTATGGCTTCTGCTAATGGTAGAAAGGTGTTAGCTCGCAGAAGAGCAAAGGGAAGAAAGAAGCTATCTGTTTCTTCAGAATTAAGACATAAGCACTAATGCTAATGTGCGTTAAAAATATTAAGGTGTTACTTTTATCGGTAACGCCTTTTTTTATATCTAATACATAAATTTTAAGAACAAACGCCAATACTTTTATTACATGCCTAAAAGAGAAAAACTAAAGAGTATATTAATTATCGGGTCGGGACCAATTGTGATTGGGCAAGCGTGTGAATTTGATTATTCTGGAACACAAGCATTACGTTCGCTTAGAGAAGACGGAATTGAAACTATTCTGATTAATTCTAATCCAGCAACGATAATGACAGACCCTTCTATGGCTGATCATATATATCTTAAACCATTAAATACAAAATCAATAATCCAAATTTTAAAAGAACATCCTCAGATCGATGCAGTATTACCAACTATGGGAGGACAAACAGCATTGAATTTATGTATAGAGGCTGATGAAAAAGGAATTTGGGAAGATTTTGATGTAGAGATTATAGGTGTAGATATTGATGCAATTAATATTACAGAAGATAGAGAGCAGTTTAGAGAACTAATGCTAAAAATAGGAATTCCTATGGCTCCTCAAGCTACAGCAAATTCTTACTTAAAAGGAAAAGAAATTGCTCAAGAGTTTGGATTTCCATTGGTAATAAGGGCATCCTATACTTTAGGAGGGGCAGGAGCATCCTTTGTGTATAAAGAAGAAGATTTTGATGAGTTATTAACTCGAGGGCTTGAAGTTTCTCCTATTCATGAGGTGATGATTGATAAAGCGCTCATAGGGTGGAAAGAATATGAATTAGAGCTGTTAAGAGATAATAATGATAATGTTGTTATTATTTGTACTATAGAAAATATGGATCCTATGGGGATTCATACCGGAGATTCTATTACAGTAGCTCCGGCAATGACCTTGAGTGATAAAACCTTTCAGCGTATGCGTGACATGGCGATTCACATGATGCGTAGTATTGGAGATTTTGCGGGAGGATGTAACGTACAGTTTGCAGTAAGTCCTGATGAAAATGAAGATATTATAGCAATAGAGATTAACCCAAGGGTTTCTCGTTCTTCAGCCCTAGCATCTAAAGCAACAGGATACCCGATTGCTAAAATAGCAGCAAAACTTGCAATAGGGTATAATTTGGATGAATTAGATAATCAGATTACTAAATCTACCTCTGCGTTGTTTGAACCTACATTGGATTATGTGATTGTTAAAATTCCAAGATGGAATTTTGATAAATTTGAAGGGGCAGATCGTAGACTAGGACTTCAGATGAAGTCTGTTGGAGAAGTAATGGCTATAGGAAGATCGTTTCAAGAGGCGTTGCATAAAGCAACTCAATCTTTAGAAATAAAAAGAAACGGACTAGGAGCTGATGGAAAAGGACATAAGAATTATGATCAGATTATAGAGAAGCTTACTTATGCAAGTTGGGATAGGGTATTTGTAATCTATGATGCGATTCAAATGGGAATCCCATTAAGTAGAATACATGAAATTACAAAAATTGATATGTGGTTCCTTAAGCAATATGAGGAACTGTATAATCTGGAAAAAGAAATTTCGACATACACTATTCAGTCTCTTACCAAAGAACTTATATTAGAAGCAAAACAAAAAGGTTTTGCTGATAGACAGATTGCTCATATGGTAGGGTGTTATGAAAGTGAAGTATATAATAAGAGGGATGATTTAGGTATAAATAGAGTGTATAAGTTGGTAGATACTTGTGCAGCCGAATTTAAAGCAGAAACTCCGTATTTTTATTCTACATTTGAAGCAGAAGTAGAAACTCCTCAAGGAGAAGTTTATGTTTCAAATGAGAGCTCTGTTACCGATAAGAAGAAAATAGTTGTTTTAGGCTCTGGACCAAATCGAATCGGGCAGGGAATAGAATTTGATTATTGTTGTGTACATGGAGTTTTAGCCTCTGCAGAATGTGGGTATGAGACCATTATGATTAATTGTAATCCAGAAACGGTTTCAACAGATTTTGATACTGCTGATAAATTATATTTTGAGCCAGTATTCTGGGAGCATATTTATGATATTATTAGACATGAAAAACCAGAAGGAGTTATTGTGCAACTAGGAGGGCAAACTGCCTTAAAGCTTGCAGAAAAACTAGATCGTTATGGAATCAAAATTATAGGTACAAGTTATCAATCTTTGGATCTAGCAGAAGATAGAGGACATTTTTCTAAATTATTACAAGCAAATAATATTCCATATCCTGAATTTGATACAGCAGAAACAGCTGATGAAGCACTCGAAGTTGCTGATCGTCTTGATTTTCCGATTCTTGTAAGACCATCCTATGTTTTAGGAGGGCAGGGAATGAAGATTGTGATTAATAAACAGGAGTTAGAAGAGCATGTTGTAGATTTATTAAGAAAAATACCAAACAACAAATTACTTCTGGATCATTATCTTGATGGAGCTATTGAAGCTGAAGCTGATGCAATATGTGATGGCGAAAACGTGTATATAATTGGTATTATGGAGCACATAGAACCTTGTGGAATTCATTCGGGAGATTCTAATGCTACTTTACCTCCTTTTAACCTTGGTGAATTTGTAATGCAACAAATCAAGGATCATACACATAAAATAGCTTTGGCATTAAATACGGTTGGGTTGATTAATATTCAGTTTGCGATAAAGGATGATATGGTGTATATAATCGAGGCAAATCCAAGAGCTTCTAGAACGGTTCCATTCATAGCAAAAGCTTATGGAGAGCCTTATGTAAATTATGCGACCAAAGTTATGCTTGGAGAAAAGAAAGTCACAGATTTTGATTTTAAACCGCATCTTGAAGGATATGCAATCAAACAACCAGTGTTTTCTTTTAATAAGTTTCCTAGTGTAAATAAAAAATTAGGACCAGAAATGAAGAGTACAGGAGAGAGTATCCTTTTTATAGATGATCTTAAAGATGATCAGTTTTATGACTTATATTCCAGACGTAAAATGTACTTAAGTAAATAGAATAAAACGAAAATATAATTCTATAAATATCTAAAAACAGAATGGTGAAAGCTATTCTGTTTTTTTTTGTTTTGTAAAAACCTCAAAGTATATTACTGTATTTTTTGAATATTATAAAAAATAAAAGATTATGTCTATGTTTTGCTAACTTTTATCTCTTAAAGAAGAGAGTGTCTGAAAATTAATAATACAATTCAATTATGAGAGTTAGTGCAATTTTTGCTATACTATTAAGTATAGTTTTATCATCATGTTCGTTTAAAAAGCAAGATATTGAGACTTCTGATCCTATAGATGCTAAAGTTTCAGCATTGCTATCCAGTATGACGCTGGAAGAAAAAATTGGTCAAATGACCCAGATCACAGTTACTGCATTAGAACAAGATGGTAATCCTGGTGTGCTAGATAAAAATAAGTTAAAGAAAGCTATTCATGAATATAAAATAGGTTCAATTCTTAATGTTCCAAACCCAGGAGCTCCAAGCCCAGAAAGATGGAACGAAGTGCTGAATGAGATTTTAGAAGAAACAAATCAGACCGATAAAAAAATTCCAATCATTTATGGTATAGATGCAATTCATGGAGCTAGTTATACGGCTGGCGCAGTTTTGTTTCCACAACAGATTGGTATGGCTGCCACTTGGGATTCTGAGTTGGTTAAGAAATGTACGGCTATTTCTGCATATGAAACTAGAGCGTCTTCAATTCCTTGGGTTTTCTCTCCTGATTTAGATTTACCAAGAAACCCTGCATGGTCTAGACTTTGGGAGTCTTTTGGTGAAGATACGTATTTATCTTCTCAAATGGGGGTAGCAATGGTAGAAGGTTTTCAAGGAGATGACGTAGGTTCGTCTGATAAAGTTGCAGCTTGTATTAAACATTTTATAGGTTATGGTAGTACAACAACAGGAAGAGATAGAACGCCAAGTATAATACCAGAAAGAGTTCTTAGGCAATATGATTTGCCAATATATGAGAAGAGTATTAAGGCAGGGGCTAAAAGTATAATGATCAGTTCTGGTGAAATCAATGGTGTTCCGGTTCATGCAAGTAAAAAGTTGATAACAGATGTTTTAAAAGATGAATTAGGGTTTAGAGGTTTTGTAGTTACCGATTGGGAAGATATAATTTATCTACACACACGTCATAAAGTAGCATCCAACATGAGAGAAGCTGTTAAAAAATCTGTAATGGCGGGTATTGATATGAGTATGGTGCCAAATGAATATTCATTTTTTGAAGAATTATTTTCTTTAGTAAACGATGGTGAAGTTCCTATGTCTAGAATTGATGATGCAGTAAGTAGAATATTGAGAGTAAAATACGAATTGGATTTATTTAGAACACCAGTTACTGATCCAAAAGATTATCCAAATTTTGGTTCGGCATCTTCAGTAGCAATGTCATATATAGCGGCTTCAGAGTCTATCACGTTATTGAAAAACACAGACAAAACTCTTCCAATATCCAAAGAAAGGAAAGTTTTGGTTACTGGACCTACTGCAAATAGCATGAAATACCTTAATGGAGGTTGGTCATATACTTGGCAAGGAGAAAAAAGCGACCAATATGCTAAAGATAAATTTACGATTTTGGAAGCTTTTCAAAATAAAATAGGAGAACAAAATGTACAATATACTCCTGGAGTTTCAATTTTTGAAGAAATAGATATTGAAAAGTCAGTTTCTCTTGCAAAAAATGTTGATTATATTGTTTTATGCTTGGGAGAACATAATTACACAGAAACTCCTGGAGATATCAATGATCTGTTAATTACTGAGCCTCAGGTTAAATTGGCAAAAGCACTTATCGAGTTAAATAAACCAATCATACTGGTTTTGAATGAAGGTAGACCGAGGATAATAAGTCAATTTGAAGAAGGGATGGATGCAGTAATACAATGTTACCTTCCTGGAAGTGAAGGGGCAAAGGCATTAGTTGACATTGTTTATGGAGATGTAAACCCAAGTGGTAAACTTCCTTATAACTACCCAAGATATGCAAATTCATTGCAAAAATATAATAGAAAAAATACAGAAAATTTAGGAGGAGGAGAACAAGACGATATTACGGGATATCAAAAAAATTATTATCCACAATATGAGTTTGGATATGGATTATCATATACCACTTTTGGATATAAAAATTTAAATTTTGATAAAGTTTTTGTCAAAGAAGGAGATGTTATTAATGTAACTGTAGAAGTTCAAAATACAGGAACACGAACTGGGAAAGAAGTAGTGCAATTATATATAAAAGATTTATATGCAAGTATTACACCAGAGGTGAAAACACTTAAAAGATTTAAAAAAATAGAACTTCAACCAGGAGAAATTAAAAAGGTTTCTTTTACTATTGGTACAGACGACTTAAAATTTGTAAATGAGGATAATAAATGGGTGATTGAAAATGGTGAATTTGAGATAATTATAGGTGGGCTTAACAAAAAAATTGCATTAGAAAAAGAGTTATAAGTGTTTTTGGTTATATTTATAACCTGTATTAATGTTAATTTAATATAAGACACACAATTTTATAACATCTTTTTTAGGAATTCATAAATATGCAAATTACCTCACATGCAACCTGTTAGATCTATTGATTCAATATTATGGACAAAGATCAAGTTGGGAGATTTGAATGCTTTTAATGAGCTGTATGATAAATATATAGACTCATTATATGCCTTTGGTATTCAGTATACCAATGATACGGGTTATGTTAAGGATTGCATTCATGATCTTTTTTTAGATATATATAAATATCGAAAGAAGCTTTCTGATGTAGATAATGTCAAATATTATCTTTTTACTTCCCTTAAGAGAAAAATTAACAAAAAATTTAAATCCAAGCTAAAGTTGTTTTCTGCAGATGATAAAAAGGATGAAATTGTTTCTTCATCAAAATCTGCAGAAGAATCGATTATTCAGACTGAAAACTCATTAGAAATTAGTGTTAAACTTTCAGAGGCAATGACTTTACTTTCTAATAAACAAAGAAGAGGATTGTTTTTAAAATTTGATGAGAAGAAATCCTATGAAGAAATTGCTGCTATCTTAGGAATCTCTATAGAATCAGTAAGAACTTTAATCTACAGAGCAGTAAAAAAACTACGTAATGAAATAGAAATCGAATAAAATTCAAAAAAAAGCACATTTTTTTGTCTATGTTTTTGATTTCACCGCTTTTATATAGTAGTAAGGCAATAAACTCATACTTTTTGTATTAAAACCTTACTGCTAATATGGTATAATTATAATGCTAAAAAGAAGAATACAAACATATTGTAATGGATAGTAAAAAAGCCTAAAATGTTAAGTGAAGAAGAAAAAGATATTCTAAAATCTAGAATAGGGACATCTATCTCAGAATATCGAAAGAAGAGAAGAAAGAGAAGATTTGGATATATAATTAGTACGGCTGCTGCTATTGCTATTTTATTGATATCTATTAATTACTCAAACGGATTGCATAATTCTTCAAAAATTAAGAATTATGTACATACTTCAGACATAGATATTCATAATGATGGAGATGTGAAATTAGTTTTAAACGATAAAGAAGAGATAAAAATTGCCGAAAGTTCATCAAGTATTACATACTCTAGCTCAGGTGATGAGTTGGATATTAATAATTCTAAAAAAGTTGAGCAATCATCTAAAAATACATTTAATACTATTATTGTTCCTTATGGAAAGAGAACTAAAATCACACTTTCTGAAGGAACAAAGGTTTGGCTTAATTCTGGATCTAAATTAACATATCCAGTAACATTTAATGGTGATAAAAGAGAAGTTCACCTTACAGGTGAGGCAATTTTTGACGTGAGACACAATTCACAACAACCATTTTATGTGATAACTGATAATTATGATATTAAAGTTTTAGGTACAGTTTTTAATGTAAGTAGTTATCAAGATGATTCATATACCAGTACAGCTTTAGAAAGAGGTAGTGTAGAAATAAAATATCAAGGAAATTCTATTTTCGGAAAGTCGAGTGTTAAAATAAAACCAGGTACGATTGCTGTATATAATAGCAAAGTAAAAGGTATGAAAACTAGAAAAGTAGATGTAGCAAAATATATGTCGTGGCGTGATGGTAAATTCATTTTTAAGAAACAAAGAATGGATTTAATTATCAAGAAACTTTCTCGATATTATAATGTAAACATTTCGATTGAAAGTGAGGAGCTTAAAAGTCAAACCTTTTCGGGTCATCTAGATTTGAAAGAAAGTATAGAGAAGGTATTAGAGGTTATGAAACAATCTACAGATTTAAAATATAAAGTAGAAAATAAAAATTTTATAATTAATTAAAAACATCAACCGTATGATATAGAAACATAACACAACTTTTTTATAATAAAAAAAGTCAGAAAATGCGGCAACATTTTCTGACCTAGATCAAAATATCGCGATATCGCAATACTTAATTACGTAAAAAACAAAATTATGAATAAAAAAGCTAATGGGCTTTCTTTTTTATCCAAAAAGAAGAAAATCAATTTTTTATTGACTATTATGAGAGTTTTTATTTTATTCCTATGCTTTGGATTAACTAGCGTTTACGCTAATAGCTCTTATTCACAGACTAAACTCAATGTCAACTTAAAAAATGCAACTTTTGAAGAATTATTTGAACAAATTCATTCTCAAAGTGAATTTATATTCTTTTATAAAGATGATATCATAAAAACAGACAATACAATTACCCTTAATCTCAAGGAATCTACTATTGATGAGGTTTTAAATAGAGCATTTGTAAAAACAGATCTTACTTATAAGATATTGGATAGACAAATAGTAGTATCCAAGTTAAAAAAAGAAGATATTACGAAAACGTTTTCACCATTAGAGGAGCCTGTTCAGGATGTTGTAACAGGTAAGATAACTACATCAGGCGGAGGACCACTACCAGGAGCGAGTGTTATTATAAAAGGTACATCTAGAGGAACTCAAACAGATTTTGATGGTAATTATCAATTAGAAGTTGCCAATGGAGAAACTATTGTATTTTCTTATGTAGGATTTACAACAAAGGAAGTAGTATATTCTGGTCAAAGTCCTATTGAGGTAGTTCTTGTTGAAGATGCAAGTGAATTAAGTGAAGTTATTGTAACGGGGTATACAAAACAGAATACTAGAAATATTACAGGTTCGGTTACAGTTGTTCAATCAGAAGCTATAGCCTCAACTACTCCTACAAGTTTAGAACAAGCTTTACAAGGGCAAGCAGCTGGTGTTACTGTAGGTGTTGAAGGAGGACCTGGAGGAAGTTCTGCAGTACGTATTAGAGGATACGGTACTATCAATGGGAATGATCCATTATATGTAATCGATGGAGTACAAACAGGTCAGGGACTTAGTGATCTTAACCCTGATGATATTGCCTCTATTCAGATACTTAAAGATGCAGCTGCAGCTTCTATTTATGGAATCGGAGCAGCTAATGGTGTAGTTGTAATCACTACAAAAAGTGGTAAAAAAAACAATAAAGTGACTTTTAGATATAGTGGTTTAACTGGAGTTGATTTTATACCAGAGTCTGTATTTCCAGAATTTGCAACACCACAACAAATAGCAGATTCTTATTGGCAAGCTTTAGCAAATGATGGTCAAACACTTTCTCATCCACAATATGGTTTTGGGAGTAATCCTGTACTACCAGATTATATCTTACCAGAAGGCGTTGTAGGATCTGTAGATGAAAGTACATATAGCTTTCCTGGAAATAGAATTACAAGAGCAAATAAAGAAGGAACAGACTGGTTTGATGCATTTTTTGATCCTGCTTTTGTACAACAGCATAATATTTCTGCAACAGGTGGGGGAGAAAACTCTAAACTATATGTAGGTTTGGGAGTACTAGATCAAGAAGGAGTTGGTATTGCTACTAGTTTTGAACGTTATAATTTAAGAGTAAATTCAGAATTTGATGTTACTGATAGATTTAGATTAGGAGAATCGGTAAATGTTTCATACTCAGAAAGAATTGGAGTTATTGATCCGGTAGGAAATTCTAGTAATCAGGATAATGAAGGTCAAATAGCAGCGCTATATAGAAGTAATCCTCTTATCCCTGTTACCGATATTGCTGGTAATTTCGCAGGTACAGGTACAATAGGTGGAGTAGGTAATGCTTCGAATGCAATTGGTGTAGCAAGAAGAAATGCAAATAATCCTACTGAGACTATTAGAGCATTGGGATCAGTCTATGCAGAATTTGATATTATTGATGGATTACTAATTAAATCTACTTATACAGCAGATATGAGTAGTTCTAAATTCTCATTTTTTAGACCAGTAGATGTAGAAAATTCTGCTGCGAGACAAGTAAATCTATTAAGAGAAACATCCACAGACATTATCAATACCAACTGGTATAATATCTTACAGTATACTAAGACCTTAGCAGATGTTCATAGTATTGATGCGTTTATAGGAACAGAATTTAAAAAGAATAGATTTGAACAATTCTATGGGCAAATCACAAATTTCTTAGAAGACGATCCTGATTTTACCTTTTTAAGTGCTGGTACAGGTTCTCAGACTGTTGGAAGTGGGCAATCAAGATCTTCTAGTTTTTCTGTCTTTGGAAAGGTAGATTATGCATATGATGACAAATATTTGGTTAGCGCAACACTTAGACAAGACAATTCTTCTTTATTTGAAGCTGGTAATCAAGATGCTATTTTTCCTGCCTTTAGTTTAGGGTGGAGAGTCTCTGGAGAAAGTTTTCTTGAAGATTCTTCAATAGTGAGTAACTTAATGCTGAAGTTTAGTTGGGGACAATTGGGTAATAATTCAGTCCCTGCATTTAGAGGAATTACTTCGTTTTCTTCCAATTTAGATTTTTATGATTATAATGGACAAACAGGGGTTTTCTTAACTAATATTGCAGATCCAAATTTAACATGGGAGACTACAACAACGACTAATTTTGGTCTTTCGGCATCTTTTTTTAACAGTGCTTTAGATATAGATTTGGATGTTTATAGTGCAGTTACTAAAGATATGCTACTTGCAGTACCTACGGATCCGACAGTTTTTGGAAATACGATTGGTTCGATATTTAGAAATTTTGGAGAAATGACCAATACTGGTTTTGATTTAGGAATTTCATATTCTAACAGTTCAGAAGCTGCTTTTTCATATTCAATAGGAGCAAATATATCTCATTATAAAAATGAAGTTGATTTCTTAGATAAAAATAACCTTGATCAAGTAATTGCTAATCCAAATTTAGGGTCTCAAACAGGTTTCGAAACTACAAATACAGTAGCAGGTCAGCCTATTTCTTCGTTTGTTGGTTTTACATGGGAAGGAATTGATCCTACTACAGGAAGAGCGATTATCACTGGTAACTCACGAGATATTATTGGAAGTCCTCATCCAGATTTTACCTATGGAATTAATTTTGATGCTGAATATAAGAATTTTGATTTGTCTTTACTTTTTCAAGGTTCTCAAGGAAATGATATTTATAACCTAACCAAGTTTTGGACAGATTTTTCAAATTTTGAAGGAGCTAGGAGTTTAGATTATGTTCAGAATTCCTGGACTCCAACAAATACAGGAGGTTCTTTACCAGCTTATACACTTAGTGCTGATGAAGCAAGAGGATCTTCATACTATATAGAGGATGGATCTTATCTTAGACTTAAAAATGTTTCAGTTGGATATACTTTAGGTGAAGCGATAAGTTCAAAAATAAGAGTTGATAAAATAAGAATCTTTTTACAAGGAAAAAACTTATTAACGTTTACAGGTTATGATGGCTTGGATCCAGAAATTAACTTATCAAACTATTCCAATCAACAACAGGCAAATCTAGAAATCGGAGTTGACAGAGGAGCTTATCCAGTGTCGCGATCAGTAAATCTAGGATTGAATGTTTCATTTTAAAAAAAAGCTGTAATGATAAAAATATTTAAATTGTTAAAAGCTAATAAAGTACTAATAGGAATTGGTATTTTACTACAAATTGCTATAATTTTCCAATCTTGTAAAGACGAACTAGAAGTTCCTTTGCAGGGTCAGGTTAATGATAGCGATATTATTTTTGATAATGATTGGGTAACTCTTCAGCTAAATGCTGCATATGCGATGTTGGATTTAAATCCAGCTACGAACGATCCATGGCGTTCTGATCCTTCGCATTGGATTTATGGAGAAGTATCATCTGATAATGCCTATAAAGGAAGTGATCCAGGAGATCAACCCGTTATTGATAATGTAGAAGCATATACAGCTACATCTTCTGAAAATAATTATTATGGTTTTTTATGGAATGCCATTTTTGAGGGAGTTGCACGTAGTAATGAAGCTATACGAGGTATAAAAAAAGGAGTAGAAGAAGGGGATTTAACATCTGCCGAAGCAGCTGAATTAGAGGCTGAAGGAAGATTCCTTAGAGCACATTACCATTTTGAAGCTAAAAAGATTTGGGGTAAGATACCATTTGTTGATGAAACCGTTACTGAATCGATATCTAACGAAAATGTGGATTCTTGGGGACTCATAGAAGCAGATTTACAATTTGCAATTAATAACCTTCCTGAAACATCTAAATTTGTTGGATCTGGAAATAGCTGGGCTGCAAAATCGTATTTAGCGAAAGTACATATGTATCAATTAGATTATGATGCAGCTAAGCCGATTTTGGATGATGTAATTAATAGTGGTCCATATAGTTTGACTACCAAATATTCTGATAATTTTAATGCGGAAACCAAAAATTCTAGTGAATCTATATTTGCTGTACAGCATACGGTAAATGATGGAGCCTCTCGAGATGATAATGGTAATTGGGGTCATGCTCTCAATTTTCCAAACGGGGCTCCTGTAGGAACAACAGGAGGATCATGTTGTGGTTTTTTTCAACCTTCACAAAACTTAGTGAATGCGTATAAAACAGATGCATCTGGATTACCTTTGTTAGATACTTTCAATGACTCAGACGTGACTAATGATGATGGAATAGCTTCTAGTGATGTTTTTACTCCCTATACAGATGAATTGGATCCAAGATTAGATTGGAAGGTTGGCCGTAGAGGTATAGATTTTAATGGTTGGGGGATTATGCCAGGGCAATCTTGGATACGTAACCCAGCTAATGGAGGTCCTTATCTTCAGAAAATAACGGTATTTAGAGCAAGTCAATTTAACAATATAGCTATTGATGCATCTAATGCTTGGGCATCATCTGTAAGTTCGATTAATACAAATATCATTAGATATGCCGAAATACTGTTATGGAGAGCAGAGATTATGGCAGTACAAGGAGAAGGAGACTTAGGAGTATCCTTAGTGGATCAAGTAAGAATGCGTGCAGCAAACCCTGAGGATTTTGTAAAAGAATTGGATGCAGATGGTATGCCGACAGCTACTCCAGCTGCGAACTATGTAATTAGCCCATATGGTTCTTTTACAGGACAAGCACAAGCTATAAAGGCAGTTGCTCATGAATATAGAATAGAAACGGCATTAGAAGGACATCGTTTCTTTGACTTGGTAAGAAGAGGCGAAGCATCAACGATTTTGACAAACTATTTAGCAGAAGAGTCTACAAAAAGATCTCATCTTAGTGGTGTATCTTTTTCATTGAGAAGTCAGGTATACCCTATTGCACAAAACATAATTAGTGTAAGCGGTGGTCTTATCAAACAAAATGACGGATATTAAAAATAGTTTATTTTGAATTAGTTTTAAAGACAACGTGTTTTGGCACGTTGTCTTTTTGCGTATAACAATACATCCGTATGATATATAAATGTTTACTGTTTTTTGTTAGTATATTCTTTCTTGTTAATTGTACAGGAAAAGAAGAGGCAATAGTAAATACTACTAATAAAGTATTTGAAAATCTGGAAGTTTCTACAACAGGAATTACATTCAATAATGTACTTACAGAAAATGATTCTTTAAATTATTTTACTTACTCTTATTTATATATGGGTGGAGGTGTAGCAACTGGAGATATTAATAATGACGGCCTAATAGATATTTATTTTACTGGAAATCAAGTATCGAATAAACTATATCTAAATAAAGGTAACCTTAAATTTGAAGATGTTACTGAAAAAGCTGGAGTCTCTGGAGATAAGAGATGGTATACTGGGGTTACAATGGTCGATATTAATGGAGATGGTCTTTTAGATATTTACTGTTCTGTAGGAGGAAAGTTTGGAACAAAAAATAATCAACTTTTTTTAAACAATGGCCCTTCGAAAAGCTCAGGACAAGTAACATTTTCTGAAAAAGCATCAGAATATGGTATAGACGATATAGGAAATAGTGTTCAAGGTACATTTTTTGACTACGATAATGACGGGGACTTAGATCTATACACAGCTAATTATCCTCCTACAAGTTTCAATGCTCCAAATTATTACTATAAATTTAAAATGAAAAATGTAAAAGATCATGAAAGTGATCATTTATATAGAAATGATGGAAATGTATTTACAGACGTTACCGAGGATTCAGGAATTAAAAACTTTGGTCTTACTTTGAGTGCAACTATAGGAGATCTAAATAATGATGGATGGTCTGATATTTATGTATCTAATGATTTTAGTACTCCTGATTTTCTATATTTAAATAATCAAGACGGTACTTTTAAGGAAGTAGTAAAAAAAGCCACTGCACATACTGCGTTTTTTGGTATGGGAGTAGATATATCAGATTATAACAATGATGGTAACTTGGATATTTTTCAGGTAGATATGGATGCCCAATCCAATCGTCGCAAAAAGTCGAATATGGCAAGTATGAATCCACAACTGTTTTGGAGTACTGTCAATTCAGGATTTCATTATCAGTATATGCATAATTGTCTACAATCCAATACAGGTGTGCTTAAAGACGGAGTGCCACAGTTCTCTAATATTTCCAGAATAACAGGAACTTCTTCAACAGATTGGAGTTGGGGACCTCTTTTTGCAGATTTTGATAATGATGGGCGTAAAGATTTGTTTGTCTCCAATGGTACCAGAAGAGAAATAAATAACAACGATTATTTTAAAAGTTTAGATAAAATTAAGAATATAAAAGACAGCCTTTTACAAAGAAGTTTAAAAATCCCTTCAGAAAAGATCGATAATTTTATATTTCGCAATGTCGGGGATCATGATTTTAAAAAGGTTAATGAAGATTGGGGGATTCAATATGAAGGTTTCTCCAATGGAGTTGCTTACGCTGATCTGGATAATGATGGAGATTTGGAGATTATTACTAATAATATAGATGATTACGCATCTGTTTTTGAGAATAAAAGTTCTGAAAAAAATAATTATATAACGATCCAATTTGAAAGTAGCTCTAATAATACATTTGGTTTAGGAAATCGAGCATACTTAAAAAATAATGGAGAAATTCAAATGCAGGAACTTACTTTAACTCGGGGGTTTCAATCCTCTGTTGCACCAGAGTTACATTTTGGGGTTAATCAATCAAAAACAATTGAAGAAATAGAAATCGTTTGGACTGACGGAAAATCGCAAGTATTGAAAAATATCAATGCAAATCAAAAACTAATTATAAAACATAGTGAAGCTTCAAATGAGCAAAAAGAAGCTCATGAAATAACTACACTTTTTACTTCAAATTTTACTTCAAAAGAAAACGAATTTTTTCCAGAGCATATTCATAAAGAGAATAGTTATGATGATTTTTCCAAACAAATCTTACTTCCACATAAGATGTCGAAATTTGGTCCAGGAATGGCGGTTGGAGATCTAAATAATGATGGGTTAGAAGATTATTTTGTGGGAGGGGCTCACAATTATTCTGGGAGTTTATTTTTTCAAAAAGGTGATGGATTCGAAAAACAAACAATTGAGGCTCTTGAAAAAGATAAAGCAAATGAGGATATAGGGGCTGTCATTTTTGATGTAGATCAGGATGGTGATAATGATTTATATGTGGTGAGCGGCGGATACGAATTTTCATCAAGGTCAGAAATGTTACAGGATAGAGTATACCTTAATGATGGTAAAGGACATTTTGATAGGGCAGAGACAGGAGTTTTGCCTAAGATGATTACTAGTGGTTCTAGAGTGTATCATGCAGATTTTGATAAAGATGGAAAACAGGATATACTTGTTTTAGGACGTCAGGTGCCAGAAAATTATCCTGCTCCGGCAAGTAGTTATTTATTAAAAAATATTAGTAAAAACGGTAATGCAAAATTTGAAAACGTAACTGACTCGCAAGCAAAAGAATTTATAGATCTTGGTATGGCTACAAGTGCTGTAATTACAGATTTTGATAATGATGATTGGTTGGATATTATAATAGTTGGAGAATGGATGCCAATTCGTGTTTTTAAAAATGTAAAAACAGGGTTTAAAGAAGTATCAGAAGAATTGGGATTAACAAAAGATACCACAGGTTGGTGGTGGAGTATTGCCGCAGGAGATTTTGATAAGGATGGAGATATGGACTACCTAGTTGGTAATAATGGGCTAAATTATAAATATCAGGCTACTGTAGAAGAAACTTTTGATATATATGTAAGTGATTTTGATAGAGATAATAAGAATGATATTGTACTTAGTTATTACAATGAAGGGGAACAATTTCCGTTAAGAGGTAGGCAATGTTCATCTGATCAAATCCCAGGAATTAAACATAAGTTTAAAGATTACAAAAGCTTTTCTGAAGCTACATTAGTAGATGTTTATACCAAAAAATCCTTAGAATCGTCTTTGCATTATCAGGTAAAGTCTTTTGCGAGTATCTATTTAGAAAATCAAGGAGATACTTTTGTTATTCATAAGCTTCCGACAGAAGCTCAAATTTCATCAATTAATCAAATTTTAGTTGAAGACTTTGATCAAGATGGCAATCTGGATGCAGTTATAGGAGGAAACCTATATGCTTCAGAGGTAGAAACACCTCGAAATGATGCTAGTTATGGACTATTTATGAAAGGTAATGGACATGGTAAGTTCGAACCCATTTCGCCCTCTATAAGTGGTTTGATGCTAGAAGGAGATGTCAAAGACTTATCTTCATTAAAGGTGAAGGATTCTAAATTTATTATTGCTGCCAAAAACAATAATTATTTACAATTCGTCAAAATTGCTACTGATAATTAGAAATACTATGCTTTAAGATGCGTATTTGATCAATTGTACATTAATAACTCATCTAGACTTCTCGATATAAGGTTTCTATGTATGCTTAGAAATTGGAATTTTTTTATTTCCGTATTTGGTAAAAGTTTAAATCACATCATTTACTAATTTTTACCATAAAACATTTTATAGCAAACAAAGAAAGACGGATGTCATTGATAATAATTAGAATATATTTTTCTATTATTTCTAAAGAACTTTTTGTAAATCAAAATTGAGAAAAACTAAAATATTGTTAGCAATCTTTTTATTCATAATACTGGGAATTTTGATGTCAAAATCTTCTGATTTAGTTTTAAAAGAAGAAGATATTGAGATTACATTTTTTTCTTTATTTAATGTAGCTTTTACAGTTAGATCTTTTGTTTTTCCATGAAGAGTCAATATACCTTTAATATAGTATTCACTTTTCAAGTTATTTTTATCAAAATCAATTAATTTACCTTTAAATGTAGCTTTTGGATAGTCATCAGATTCAACATAATTTTCATTAAAATGTTCTTCCATTAGTTTATTTTTAAACCTGAATCTTTTCATTAGCACTAATGCAGCAAACTCACCATTATCTGTATTCAAAATAGCAGTGGCGACACTATTTTTCGCCTTAATCTCTTCAAAAAGAGGTACTGATGCTTCAAATTTGATGATTCCTTTTTTAGTAAAATATTTTTCTTGACTGACAACAAATGAAGTAGTCAATAATAGAATAAATACAATTATATTTTTCATTATCAGGGGTATACTTTGCTAAATTATTGTTCTAGTAATCCATCATTTCTCCATTGAATAATGATATCTATACTAGGTTGCGGCAATCTTGGTCCTCCAGAAGGCATTAAAAAATTAATGTCTGTAGAGGATACCCTATCAACTAAATTTCTGTTATCCACAGCATCTTTTACCTGTTCGAAAGTGAGTAAAGGCATCGGAGCAAAATTTGTTGGGGGATCATTATGACAAAGAATACAGTTATTATCTATTATATTTTTAACATTATCATATGTGACTAAGTTTACAGGAGTAACATTGATTAAATCACTTTCACTATCGTTTTCACAACTAACCGTGATCCATATTAAACCAATAATTATAAACTTTGGGATTGATATTCTCATACTTTTATGGAGTAGTTTTTACAGATTTAGAAATTATATTAAAAATAACAGATATCCAAAATAAAATCGAAATTAAGAGACTATTATATTTTTAAGATAGATTAGTTATAAAAATATTACAATAAAAAAAATATTGATAAGCATATAAGTTATTGCTTTAGATAGTTTCTAGATACAAATATATATAATCACCTGTCAAAGATATCCAACACAAAAAGGAAAGTTTTACAGTAAATGTTACCTATATAGTGATAGAATTTTCAAAAAATCAAAATATTTTTTCAAAAAAAATTAAATAAGACTATTATTGTAGAAGGAGAACTTACAGAAATTGAAGAGAATGCTATAATACAGAATGAAATAATATATAGCACATTTGATATCAATGTAGATCAATCAAAGTATACTCTTGGGACGTTTTAAAGATTAAAGGTAGATGTATAGAGTATGATGATCTCTTGGAAATCATAAAATTAGATCAGACTTCAATATTAGAATAGTTTTTTGTTTTACTAATTTATAAAACCTTTCTTATGAAAAAAGTTTTAATACTTTTATTGGTAGTACCTTATGTATTATTTGCTCAAGATGATTTACTTAAAGAATTAGAATCAGATGTGCAAGAAGATAATTATGCTGAAGCTGCTTTTAAAGGGTTAAAAATTGTGAATTTTGAATCAACCAAGTTGGTAAATAAAAAAAATCTTTTTTTTATTGTAGCCCACAGGTTTGGAAGTGTAGAGAATGGGATAGATGACTTTTTTGGATTGGATCAAGCAGTTACGCAACTTAAGTTTATTTATGGAATTACTGATGCAATCAATATTGGTATTGCAAGAAGTTCTTTTCAGAAAACTTATGGAGGACATGTTAAATACAGATTGATAAGACAGAAGAAAAACGGGTTTCCAGTTACCATTGTTGGATATAACCTAGTTACTATAAATACAGCTTTGGAGAAGGATTTATTACCCAATTTGGAGTTTAGTAATAGAGTTTCTTATACATCCCAGATTTTAATCTCTAAGAAAATAACTAAAAATTTGTCATTAGAATTGGTACCATCTTATCTGCACGAAAACTATGTTAGATTTGATGATCAAGATAATTCCCAATTTCTTATGGGTATGGGAGGCAGATATAAACTAACCAAGCGTTTTAGTCTAAATATAGATTATGGAGTACATTTAAATAGGAGTACTACATCTACATTTAAAAATCCACTATCTATAGGGTTTGATATAGAAACAGGAGGCCATGTATTTCAACTCCATTTTACCAATGCACAGCCTATGTTTGAAAATGGTTTCTTAGGTCAGGCTTCGGGAGATTGGGGTGATGGAGATTTCTTCTTTGGATTTAACCTAAGTAGAGTTTTTGATTTATAAAAAAACTAATTCTCTCTAAGTCCATCTGCATCCCAATCTAAAATAATATCAATTGTTGCTTGTGGTAATCGCCCACTAGGAGGCATCACATTGGCGCCAGAAGATTGAACAAACTTTAGAAGATCTCTGTTTATACCATCAATGGTTTCGTCATAATTACGCATCGGAAATGTAGCTCCTTCTGCCAATGGAATAGTATGACAACGTAAACATTGTTCATCTATGATTGTCTTTACATCGGCATCATATGTCGTTATTTTGTTTGGGTTAGGATTTGTTTCTGGTTCTGGACCGCCATCAGGCATGGGTTCAGTATCATCACTACTACTGCAATTAAAACAAAAGATAACGGTTAATAGTAGAAGAAACTTTTTGGTGTTATTTTTCATAA
Source organism: uncultured Aquimarina sp. (assembly GCA_947498785.1). GTDB lineage: Bacteria > Bacteroidota > Bacteroidia > Flavobacteriales > Flavobacteriaceae > Aquimarina. The sequence continues at coordinate 78,095 of CANMLS010000009.1, forward strand.
CGTGGGGTTTTATTAGGAAATATACAAAGTTTTTAATAATTAATAGATATAACGTAATGATCTCCGTTTAATTATAAAGTGATTTTTACATTATATTCTTTAAGTATCTCCAAGTGAGATTCTAGTTCAAACTCTGAAGCTTTAAAACGATTACGTCTGATATGCGCATCTTCTTTGCGAATAATACTTCTTACAAAACGACGAATAGCGGTCTTGTTCTCTAAAATTAATCCAGGAATAGGAATGCTTTTTCCATTGTCATTTTTGGCAACCATCGTAAAATAACTAGAATTACAATGTTTCATTTTTCCTGTTTGGATGTTTTCTGATTCTACACGAACACCCACAACCATTGAAGTATTTCCTACATGATTTACAGATGCTTTTAAGGTAACAAGTTCACCAACCTCGATAGGTTTTAAGAAATCTACTTTGTCCACACTTGCTGTGACACAATAGGTTTCAGAATGTTTAGAAGCACAAGCAAAAGCGATTTGATCCATTAACGATAAAATATATCCTCCATGTATTTTTCCGCTAAAATTAGAATGAGAGGGAAGCATTAATTCTGAAATCACTACTCTGGATTCTAAATTAGTTTTATATTTTTTCATTTATATTATTATTACCTGTTTCTAAAATGAGGAGATTCTTCTTCCTCTACTTCTATTACAAAATACTTTGTATCCCCAAGCCAGGATACTTTAGCAAAGCGCTCTTTATACTTTAATTTTACATACCTACCTTGAAATTCTTCAAGTTTTTTAATTACATTTTTGTCTTCAACAGAAAAGCTAAATATTTGAGCACCAGATATTCCTTGACTAATTTCTCCTTCCCAGGTTTTAAAAACTATTCCTTTATTACTAAATTTTATAAGTTCTCCACTTCGGGTTCCTTCACTATATGAAGCAAAATATATGAAAGCGTACCACCCTGCAAAAAGAATCATAATTATAACAATAATTATTGCAAGTACTTTTTTCATTTTTTAAGTTTTTGATTGATTAAAATAATAAGACCAATTCCGAAAATCATTAATCCAATACATAAAAATATATCCACAGCATAATACAACATATCGACAGAAGAACTATAATCTCCCAAATATGAATATATGTCAATGGCAAAAAAAACAGAGCACATTACATTTATGATACTTCCTATAGTCATTAATATTGAATCTATAGAACCAGATCTTATGAGGTAATAAATAGATATAATGAAGATGAGTACTTGTGGAAAAATAATAACTAACCCTCTAATTAATGTTGATATTTCAGAAAATTCTTGATTCATTACTACAATGCGTTATAAATTTTAGTTACAAATTCATCAATTTGACTTGGTTCTAACCATCTTGTTACTATTACCAAATTTTGTTTTTGATCAATAACGATAAAATTACCTCCAAAGCCTGCGGCATAATACAAATGTTCTGGTAACCCTTTCCAATGTCTGGGCCCTTTTTGATTTAACCACCACATAAAACCATAATTAGGATTCGCTTTTGATGGTTGAATCGCTTCATCTATCCATTGTTTTGATACTAATTCATTACCGTTCCATTGACCATTATTTAAAAATAAAAGACCAAACCTAGCATGATCCAACGTATTTATAAATAATCCTCCGCCAGAATGACCTCCACCACTTACGGATTGCATTTTTTGCCCATCAATAGTAACCCATGAATTTTCATATCCGTACCACCTCCATGTTGTGGAGGCACCAATGGGATTCATAATGTTTTCTTTTAATACTTGTGGCAAAGGAGTTCTCCAAACATTTAGTAAAGAATAAGCCAGTAAATTAACTCGTATATCATTATATTCAAAAACTGTCCCTGGATCATTAAATTCTCGATATTTCCAATCATCTATACCACCATCTCTTGGAGGGCGATCAGCCCAATCATATCCACCCCATAATTGTCCAGACCAATCAGAAGACTGAGTGAGTAAATGCCTCCAAGTAATTTTTTTGTTGTGTTTGCCATCAAAAGTATTGTCCCAGATATGCTTATATGTAAAATCATCTATAGAAGGAATTAACTTATGATCTACCGCTAAACCAGCGATAGTAGATAAATAGCTTTTGGTGACGCTAAATGTCATATCTACTCTATCGATATCACCCCATTTGGATATAATATATCCATCTTTAATAATCAATCCAGTCGGACCGCCTCTTTTTTTTGTTGGACCTAAAATTTTGTGATAAGGCTCTCGTTTGAAGCCTTTTACAATTGCTTCACGAAGATCTCTTGAACCAGAATATTCATTATCTTTTGCAAACTGCACAGCTTCCCGAAGTTTTTGATCACTAATATTAAAATCAGAAGGGCTTTTTTCCTGCCAATTCCCTCGTTCGGGGAAATACATTTGTTGTGCAATTGTACTCCGAAAACTACTTCCAAAAAGAAAGATTAAGAAAAAGATTTTTATAGATATAGTCCTCATAGTATTTGTGCTGAGTTATTGTTTTGCCTTAATAAGTTTTTTCATCATTAAGAATAGGCCTATCAAAAATAATATTGACCCTATAAAAGAAATAGCATTTACTCCAAAATTAATAATGGCATATAACTCAAATCCCCATGATTCGACCAATGTATACAAAAATTGATGTAGAATTGCTACGATTAGTATAAGGATATTACCTACAAGTATCAAAATTCCCTCTTTTGTGGATCCTATCTTACTATTGTAATATATAGCAAGAATGATAAAGAGTATAATTGGTAAAATATAAAATAAAGCCCCTGAGACTCTTAGTAAAATTTCAGAAAAATCAAATCCCATAATAATTTTAGTTTGTTAATAATAATTTATTTTAACTGTTTTTCTAATTAGTAAGAAAAATCCAATAACAAAAGGACAAATCCAAGAAAAGAAAAGCTTTGTGTAGTATAATTGAAAATCAAATGTTTATCTGCTTCAGGTCTACTAAAATATGTAAAACCTAACACATCTACAATACAATACCATACAATAGTGATATTATACTTCCTGCTGTTAATAAAATACTATTAGCTTTTTTTCTTACCTTAAATAGATAATGTATACATAATATTATTATAAGTATTTTTGGGAGAGAGGTCAAAAGACCAAAGAGAATGTATTTGATAATTTCTAGAACACTTAATTCCATCCATATGGTTTTTTAGTTATCATTTTCTTCAGTAGCTCTTTTAATAATCGCTTCTGGTAAAGATTTTTTGGCTTTAGCTCCCATTTTTTTAAGTTTCTCTACTGTTGTTATTAGATTCCCCCGACCGTCTACGAGCTTATTCATTGCAGCAGAATAATCCTTTTTGGCATCGTCTATCTTCTTACCAACTCCAGTGAGATCTTTTACTAATCCTTCAAATTTATCGTATAATGCTCCTGCTTGTCTTGCAATCTCAATTGCGTTACGTTGTTGTTTTTCATTATTCCACATCGTATCGATAGTACGCAAAGTAGCCAATAAGGTAGAAGGAGTAACAATCACAATATTTTTCTCAAAAGCTTGGTTGTATAATTTGTTATCTTCGTTAATAGCAATAGCAAAAGCAGGCTCTATAGGTACAAAAAGTAATACAAAATCAGGAGATTCGATATCATATAAATCTTGATAGTTTTTTTCTGAAAGTTGATCTACATGACGTTTAAGAGAATTGATATGTTCCTTGAGGTAATTAGCTTTTAAATCATCATTGTCTTCGTTTACAAAACGTTCATAAGCGGTAAGGGTTACCTTAGAATCTATAACCATTTTTTTATTATCTGGTAAATAAATAACTACGTCTGGTAAAACCCGTTCTCCATTTTCTTTGGTAAAACTTTGTTGCACAAAATACTCTCGATCTTTCTCAAGTCCTGATTTTTCTAAAACTCGCTCTAGAACCAATTCTCCCCAATTTCCTTGCATTTTACTATCCCCTTTGAGTGCTTTGGTCAAATTGGTAGCCTCTTTACTCATTTGTTCGTTAAGATCTTTAAGTCCGAGAATCTGTTGTCGTAGAGCGGCATGATAATCTATACTCTCCTTATGAGTTTGCTCTACTTTCTTTTCAAATGTATTAATCTTCTCTTGTAGAGGGGTAAGAATGTTTTTGATATTTTCTTTATTCTGTTCTGTAAATTTATTTGATTTTTCATCCAGAATCTTATTGGCTAGATTTTCAAATTCTTTGGTAAATTTTTCTTGTAATTTTTCTACCTCGTCTTTTTGCTCTTGGTTTTTTAATTGAAGATTCTCAAATTCGGCATTACGACGGGTAAGTTCTGTATTAAGGAAATCTTTTTCTCTGCGAATCTCTTCTCTCTGTTTAGTGATTTCTGTAAGTTGATTTTCAGTAGTTTTTTTATATTCCTCTAGTTGAAACTGCAATTGATTTGCTCTTTCATTAACGGTGCTTTTTTCGCTTCTGTTTTTTAATGAAGCAACATATTTACCAATAAAAAAACCTGTGATAATTGATATAATAATTACCCCAATGGCAATAATGATCGGTGTGTATTCTAACATGTAATTTTTTGTTTACTCAAAGATAAAGATAAGCAATCAAAATAATGATGGAAGTAAACTTAAGTTTTTCTTCTTTTTATTACGATTCATTCAATGTAAGACGTTCTCGAGACGATAGATTTTTGGCCACTAAATAACGGAAGTTATCTGTCCATTTTTGATTATAGAATTTGGGATAATATAATCTATCATAATTTTTTAGCAGTATTTTTCTCATATATATAGGTGATTACACAACCATATAAGTCACTCGAAAAGGTTCGGTCAGATTAGAATTACATTTTATATACATGGCTTCAAAAGATGTGTATCAGTGAAGTAAATATTTCTCCCAGTATTTTAAAAACTAACAAATCAAGAAAATTTACATCAGTCAGGGTGATTTTTGATAGAAAATTGTAGAGAAGGTCAATAAATTTTGTGTCAAATTCTTGTATAAAATCTGTGTTATAACTTGCTTGCTTAGAGTGATTTATATTGGATGTGGTATAATTTCGAGATAAATAAAAAAAGAAAAGTAGTGTAATTGTCGTTTTTGATACAGATAGTATCATCATAAAAAACAAAAACCAGTCTTTCAGAAGTTTAGAAGAACTGGTTTTCGTTTGTGTATTGAGATTTTAGTTTTGTATTTTAATATCTAGCGTAATAAAATCTCCAGTACCGTCAGTACCAGAAATTTCTACTACTTTAATTAGTCCTTTGTTTCCATAATTGTCTACAAAGTCAATTATTGCATTAGTAGTTAAATTATTAATTCTTTGGTTTTCTGGTTGTACAACAAAATCTAATTCACTTCTGCTACTTATAGCATCAAATTCGGCTACTGTTTTAGAAGATAATCCAAAATATGCTTTGTTTAACTCATCAGCGGTAACACCTCCTATGGTTGGTACATCTATAATATTTGTAGGGTAGTTGTTAGAAGAGGCCAAAGATGCTTTTCCTGTAAGACCATAATAATACCCAAAATCCCATAACGCAGAAAACTCCTCACCTTGGTTTATTTTATATACTGTCTCATTGAATAAAGAAATAAACGTTTTGGAATCTCCACTTGCCAGAGGGGCAGATAATATAGTTTGAGTAAAAGATTTAATACCAGAACCACTATTTGTTCCAGAACCATATTGTACAGTAATTGTACCTAGGATATTATCTCCAAGTGCATTTCTTTTTGTAATGTCTCTAAAATCACCTCTTCCTGTAGTTGCCCAGAACTTATATACAATAGTACCATTGGTCATACTTGGTGTAGGTAGTTCGATTTTAAATTCAAAATCTTTTTTGTCTCCACCCACAAGATCCAAAGATCCATCAGGTTTTTCATCAACTTCTTGTGATGTAAATACAAAAGGTTCCTCTCCAGTACCATTAATATCTTGAGTGATATATAACCTTCTCATTGATTTGGATATAGAAGAAAATTTCACCTTTGATGTTATACTTGTTTCAGTAGCGCCTCCAGTAACATTAACGGAACGTTTGTCACCAACACCAGATTCTGATACGATAAGTTCTGCATCAAATACCTCACCAGGAACAAGTATAATGTCATCATTGTCGTCAGAACTACAACTAAATGTGAAAGTTACAATAATTAATAAAGCTACAATTGATTTGAGTTTTAGCATAGTATTCATAAATTAGGTTTTGTTTTATTATTTTGGCCAAAAGTATAGATTTCCAGTAATATTGTATGAGGTTATTGACTTCAAATTTTTACAGTTTTCCCTTGATTTAAAGTTTTGTTTGATAAAGTGTGATTAAGCAAATAGAAGTAGAGGGAGAAGATGGTTTACGAGCATTTAGTTTCTAACCTTAAACCTTCTTGATTTGGAATCAAAAGTTATTAGGTCTTCGGGAAATAAACTAGAGAATGCTCTTGCCTGAACTAGTTCTTTGGGTCTTCCAAATTCAAAACCATCTTGATTCATTACAATCATCTTATCACACAATTGTATGGCAAAATCAATCTCATGTGTAGAGAAAAGAATAGTTTTTTTGGTTTCAAAAGCAAGACGTTTCAATAACTTTAGAGTATATGCCTTATGATAAATATCCAGATGGGTAGTGGGTTCATCCAACATGATAAAAGGAGTGTCCTGTGCTATTGCACGAGCAATAAGTACTTTTTGTAATTGACCATCGCTTAGCTCAAAACATCTTTTTTCTACCAAATCATTAATGTGTGTTACTTCTATAGCTTTACGTATTTTTTCTATATCCTCATCAGCCATTTTACCTACCCAATTGGTATAAGGTTGTCTGCCTAACGCAACTAACTCTTGTACCGTGAGGTTTTTTGAGGCAATTTGCTCAGTAAGTACAATGCTTAGTTGAGAAGCTAATTCTATAGATGTATATGATGATAAATCTTTATCAGATAGTAATATTTTACCATGAAGCGAAGGTTGTACATGTGATAAAGTACGAAGCAAAGTGGATTTTCCGATCCCATTAGCACCTACCAAACCGATAAGTTCTCCTTCGTGTAATTTTAAATTGATATCAGTTGCAACTACATTAAGCGTTTTTTTGGTTCGATATCCAATAGAAAGATTTTCGGTCTTAAGTACAATATTTAAGGTTTCAGGATCGATAAATTTCAGGTTTATACCCATAGTACATTTAGATGTTTTTTAAATCAAAATCCATCAATTCGAATGCTATAATCCTAATAGCCATTGAGAAAAAGTATAACAAGAATAAGATTTTGGATCTCAAAAAGATATTCTTTAATACATTTTTTCTTCATTTCATTACAACAAAATACTCGAATTAACGCTTTACTCGTATTAATTTGCCTAAATGCACAACAGGTAGTTTAATACTTTTCTTTATCAAATATAGAAAAATTAATGATGGTTTAAATGACTAATGTATTCTGAAGAAATTATGAGATAAGGTCATGTCATATCTTCCACATGTAAATATAGTTGAGAGATTTATTAGATTTCACTTTTGGTTTACATCCCCATTTGTTGATTGTAGCAACACTTCCCACATGAGATGACTGTATAAAATTGTCTCTTTGGATCTCATATTACGTTTTACGACACAAAATTGATGAATAGCTATAATTTACAGTTAATTTTTAGGTTGAAGTATGGGTGAAAATAGAGTTTTATACGTTAAAATCAAGAGGTAAAAGTTATTTTCCTTTGAATACAGTCTTGTAGACTTATCCTAAGGATGTTTATTTGCCAATGTTTATTAGTTTGTTAATACGTTTAAAGCTATATCTATTGAAGGAACAAAATTAACTTGTTTTCCATTATTGCTTTCATATATAAAATCTTTTATGCTTTTTTTTGTGTATTTTGAGAAATCTCCAACGATGACAAGCCTAACCCTATAATTTGAAAATTTTTGGAGTATTTCTCCAGCCATTTTATTTTTCAAGTCGAAAAAATCTGGTGTTACATTTTTTTCATGAATGATCACTTTGTTAAACCCCTGATAATATAAGTTTCCAAGCAAATCAAAACCATCTTCGTTTTTTAGAATTATAATATTATCCGAAATCAACTCGGCAATATGTAAGTCTTTTATATTATGTTTTTCTATTTTCATTTTAGTTTAGAATTCTTAAGTTTATGCTACCCTGTTCATTAATCATCAGCATAAACTATATCGTATTTTGGTATAAGTTTTCTCGAAATTGTGCTAGAAAAAAGGAGATGATTGTACGATAAAATCAAACAATAATAGATGTTATCTCTCTATGTTTCTATATTTTTTCTTTCTGATAAATGCAAATGACAATCCAAATAAAGCAAGAATAAGTAAGGGAACTATAATATTGATCATTTGCCACTTGGTTTTATTGTTAACTACTTTTTCGATATCCAAAAATGAAATTTTAACTTCTTTACTTCTAATTTCTACAAGGCCAGAATCATCTAAGAGATAATTTACTGTATTTAATAGAAATTCTTTATTACCGTAATTCAAATTCATAGCAGGATCAAACCCAAGAGGTAATGGTTGTCCTTTACGTACTTGATTTTTGATAATATCTCCATCAGCGACAACGACCATTTTTGTGGGCTTACTGTCATCTATATGTGATGCTAATTTATATGGTTTTATTCTACTTTTGTATACAGATTTAAAACTTCCTTCTAAAAGTACAGCAAGGTTTTGAGGGCCTTCTGTATAACTGGTAATGTCTGGTTTTTTACGTATAATGTTTTCTAATCTGATTTCTTTTGGCACACCTTCAGTTTTTGATTTATCAGAACTTGTAAGTAGCACGGTTTTTTTAATATTATTTTTTAATGTATCTAACTGATTCGAAAAATCAAATTTTACAGATTCTATATTTTTTACGATAGGATGGTTACTAGTGCTTTTGGTTAATGATCCATAAAACCAAGGGTAAGGTGTAAATTGAGTTTCATTCCCTTGCCCAGAAGCAAGTACTAACGGAGCAGAGTATAAATCATTTACAAGAACCGGATTTATTCTTACACCATATGAGAAGAATGCATCTCCTAGTCGTAAATCTTGCATAATTGCTACAGAAGCTCCTTCTGGATTCATCAAGCTATCAATTTCCATAGTCACAGATTCTGCAAGCCATAAGGATTTACCACCATTCATGATAAATTGATCTAATACATATTTTTCTTTTTCAGAAAAAGCTATAGTAGGCTTAGCATTGATAATCATATCAAATTTTTGTAAATCTTCTAGTGTTTTTTCTGGATTTCCTGCGACAGAATCTAAAGTAAATGCACCTACAAAATAATAATTCTGAAGTGTTTTAATGAAATCTGCAATTTTGATATCTGGTAACTGACCATTGCCTTTTAGTACTGCTATTTTATGTTTTTTAGGATGAAGTAGTTTGGTTAATCCGTCTATAAAAGCATATTCTAATTGTTGTATTGAACTATTTACTCGTTCTTCTGTGGTCGCTCCAATGGTATTTTTGATTAAAGGAATTTTTACACTTTGATCCTGAAAACTTATAAGCGCCCAAGGAACTACGGTTTCAATTTCTGTCTTTCCACTTTCCTGTACGCTAACTTCCATCGGGGTCAAACCAAATCTTTGTAACTCATTAATGGTTTGAGAACGTAATTCTTCTTCTTCAAGTGGATTCGTGAAAATATACTGTATGTTGGGATTTAGAGCATTGAATTCTTCCAGTAATTGTTTAGTTTCTGATTGTAAACGCCTAAATTCTGAAGGAAAATCACCTTCTAATAAAACTTCTATCAATATAGGAACAGTGGCTTCATGTATTATATTTTCTGTAGTTTCAGAGAGAGTAAAACGCTCATCTTGTGTGAGATCAAAACGTTTATAGATAGTATTCCCAGTTAGATTTAATAGAACAGCAAATACTACTAAAATAATTGCGGGTTTAATTTTTTGCTTTAAAGAACTTTTTTTTAGGGCTACTATGGTAAGTACAACAAATACCAATATACAACTTAGGAAATAGAAAACATCCCTTGTGTCCAGAACCCCTTCACTCATGCGCTCATAATGTAATTGCATTCCAAATTGCTCCAAAGTTGTATTAGGAGATCCTAATAATGTATAATTTGCTAAACCACTTAATCCAAAATAGAAAACAAAGCATAGAAATAAACCTATTAAAAAGGAAACGATCTGATTATTGGTAATTGAAGAAGAGAATATGCCAATTGCAGTATATGATGAACCAAGAAGAAGTAATGAGATGTATGATCCTAATGTACTACCGATGTCAAAATTACCAATAGGCTTTCCAAGTTGGTATATGGTAAGAATATATAACAATGTAGGAATAATAGCAATACCGATTAAAGAGAGGCTTCCTAGATATTTTCCTACTACCAATTGCCATTTTTGTATAGGTTTAGTAAATAATACTTCAAGAGTGCCTTGTTTTTTCTCCTCTGCAAAACTTCTCATTGTCACTGCCGGAATCAAGAATAACAGTATCCATGGAGCAATTTGAAAAAAAGGAGATAGATTTGCAAATCCGCTATTAAGGATATTAAACTGCCCTTTGAATACCCACAAGAATAGGCCGTTAAGAGTTAAAAATATAGCAATAACAAGATATCCTACAGCAGAGGAGAAAAAGGTGTTAATTTCTTTACGTATTAATGCAAACATATTTTTTTGATTTCTAGTCTTTAAAATAGCTGAACGTAATATTTACAATCTGAAAAAATTATGATTCTATTACGCTCCAAGCTTCTGGTCTTTGATTGAATTTACTTTTGGTATTTTTCCAAACTCCATTGAATAACGTAGAGTTTCTGTAGTTATTGAGATGTTCTTCGGATTCCCAATGACTATAGGTGAAAAATTGATTAGGATTCTTAATATCTTGTAACAGTTTTAAATGGCTGCAACCTTCAAAATTTTGAATTTTCTCCTTGTTTTGCTCAAAAACTTCTAAAAAGGCATCAATCTGGTCAGGTATAAACCCCATTTTTACAATTCGTATGATCATTTTTTAAGTTTAAAAGTGGTAACATAAAGTGTTACAACTTATGTTTGTTTTTAAGATTTTAATTATTCAAAACCAATACTAACGGTATCTCTATAATATAAGCCAAATAGACTAGAAGCTCCTCCAACGGTTTTAGGGTTACTTTTATAAATTGCTAATTCTAAGTACCCAGAAGAATTGAAGACAGCTAGTTTTTTTCCATCTTCTTCTCGTTTATTTTTTTCTATATCAAAATTAATGGCATCGCTATACCGCTCATATACATTTTCAAATACTGCTGTACGAGCAGTAATTTTAAACTTTCTTCCTTTACCAATTTCTTCAAATAGTTTTCGGGTAATATTGGTGACCAAATTTCCATAATTATCAATATAAATAATGCTTCCAACAATTTGAGTCCCTCCAACGTTTACAATTGGAGTCATTCCTTTGATAGTTTTAATTTCGGTAATTGTTTTTCCGATAACTTCTAGAGTGCCTCCCCGAGCAATGTGACATGCCACATTTACAAAAACATCTAACACCGGAAAATTCGAAACAATAGCATCATGAATGTTTATTTCTACAATCTTTTCTGGATTAAACTCTGATGTAATCAAACAAACAAGTCCATTATTAGCACATATAAAATAATGATCATCAAGTTTTACGGCAATATGTTTGTTTTCTGGATTAAGCTCACTATCAATACCAACAATGTGTATACTACCTTTTGGAAAACTTTTATATGCATTCTGTATGACATAAGCTGCTTCTGTAATGTGAAATGGAGAAATTTCGTGAGATATGTCAACAACTTTTGCTTCTGGTAACTCAGTATAAATAGCCCCTTTTACAGCAGATACAAAATGATCTTTGATTCCAAAATCTGTAGTTAAGGTGATAATTGGCATGTACAAGAATTGTTAATATCTTTTGGTTGTAAGCGCTTAAAAATATGTAAATTTGTTTTTGAAGTTACTCAAAGTTTTTCTTTGGACTACAAAATGATGATAAAACCATCGTATTTACTGTTTTTGAATCACTACATTAATAGTGATACTTTAAGCATTTTGCTTCGTTTTAACTTTTTATTTTGCTTTCCCAACAAAACTCAAACAACTTTAGCAAACTTAGTCAATCCTAAAAAAAAATCATACTAAAATCCACATAGCTTTTGAACGAACTCATAATTGAACTTACAGAAATTAATCCGAGAGAGTTTTTCGGACTTCAGAATAGCAATATTCAGTTATTAAAAAAATACTTCCCGAAGTTAAAAATTGTTGCAAGAGGAAGTAAAATGAAAATATATGGAGATGAGGATTTACTCGAAGAGTTTGATATACGTCTTAATATGTTACTTGAGCATTTTGGAAAGTATAATAAACTCGATGAAAATGTAATTGAACGAATATTGACAAGTGAAAGTAAAGCAGATTATGAGACATCTGCAAATAGTGGAGAAACATTATTACATGGAGTAGGAGGCAAGTTAATCAAAGCACAAACCGCTAATCAGCGTAAACTTGTTGAATCTTCAAACAAAAATGATATGGTTTTTGCTATTGGTCCAGCAGGTACAGGAAAAACGTATACAGGGGTTGCTCTTGCAGTCAAGGCATTAAAAGAAAAACAGGTAAAGCGAATTATACTTACTCGTCCTGCGGTAGAAGCTGGAGAAAATCTAGGGTTTTTACCAGGAGATTTAAAGGAGAAACTAGATCCTTATATGCAACCACTTTATGATGCTCTTAGGGATATGATTCCTAGTGAAAAACTGGATAGTTTTATAGAAAAAGGAGTCATTCAGATCGCACCAATGGCATTTATGAGAGGAAGAACATTAGATAATGCTTTTGTCATTCTTGATGAAGCACAAAATACAACACATGCACAGATGAAAATGTTTTTAACTCGTATGGGAAAGAATGCGAAGTTTATTATAACAGGAGATCCTGGGCAGATAGATTTACCTAGAAGAGTTACTTCTGGGCTTAAAGAAGCTTTACTGGTACTAAAAAATATTCAAGGAATTGGTATGATTTATCTTGATGATAAAGATGTGATTCGTCATAGACTAGTGAAAAAGGTAATTGCAGCGTATAAGGATATAGAAAATAGAAATGGATAATTTTGGTGATTGAGTAGATTAGTATATGTGAGGTGAAATCAATTAACTAATAATTGTATGAAAAATTATTAGGCATATAAATACGATACCTTAAAATACTCACAGACTTAACAGCTCAAAAACTCACATACTAACATATGAATACAATAACAGATACAAATTATAATTTCCCAAACCAAAAATCTGTTTACAAGGGAAAAGTGAGAGAAGTATATAATATAAATGATGAGCTCTTGGTTATGATAGCTACAGATCGCTTATCTGCATTTGATGTGGTCATGCCAAAAGGTATTCCTTTTAAAGGTCAAATACTTAATCAGATTGCAACCAAAATGATGAATGCAACAGAAGATTTGGTGCCGAATTGGTTAATAGCTACTCCAGATCCAAATGTTGCTGTAGGTTATCTTTGTTCTCCTTTTAAAGTAGAAATGGTGATTAGAGGATATCTTTCTGGTCATGCTGCACGCGAATATAAATCAGGAAAAAGAGTACTATGTGGAGTTAATATGCCTGATGGAATGAAAGAAAATGATAAATTTCCTGAACCTATTATTACTCCTTCTACCAAAGCAGATAATGGAGAACATGATGAGGATATTTCTAGAGAAGAAATATTATCAAAAGGAATAGTTTCTGAAGAAGACTATGTGATTCTTGAAGAATACACGCGCAAGCTTTTTCAACGAGGATCAAAAATAGCAACAGAGCGTGGATTAATTTTGGTGGATACCAAATATGAATTTGGAAAAACTAAAGAAGGAGAAATTGTTTTGATAGACGAAATACATACTCCGGATTCTTCTAGATATTTTTATGCCGAAGGATATGAAGAAAGACAGCAAAAAGGAGAGTCACAAAAGCAATTATCAAAGGAGTTTGTAAGACAATGGTTGATTAGTAATGGTTTTCAAGGTAAAGAAGGTCAGCAGATACCAGAAATGACTGATGAATATATTCATTCGGTTTCTGAACGTTATATTGAATTATATGAAAATATCACAGGTATTCCTTTTGAAAAAGGAGATGTTACCAATATAGAGCAGCGTATAGAAAAGAACGTATTGGCATATTTATAAATGTATTCTTTTTTCTGCTTTTAAAATTTAAAAGAAAGCTGATCTTTTTTATAAGAGATCAGCTTTTTATTTCTACAAAAAATAAAGAATTAATCAAGGATAAAAATACATATTAATTCTGCGCAATGAGGACCATAGTCAGAGCATAATCCAGTCCTTGGATCAATACATTGTTTTCTCCCTCCATTAATAGATATTTGTTGTTTTCTGTTTAGTTTTTCAATACCATTAAGGTTTATTATTTTTTTTAACATGCTATTGGTTTTAAAAGTTATTATTGTTTTAAAGGTATATGAAATATATGATTTTTTGATACGCGATAACCGCAATTAACAGTTTTACTTGAAACGTATTTCGTATTTAATAAAATGCTTTAAAATAAAGTTGCTAAGCAGTCAGGCAACTTTATATTCTAGTAATTGCACACTATCATATAAACGTTCTTTTACAATATTCATCATACGTTTATTTAAAGCCGAAGAATTTTTGATATAAATGAGATATTCTTCTACTGTGAATTGCCCAATAATCATTCCCTTAAGACTATTTCTGAATTTCATATCCTTTTGAATAGCATTCTCAATAAAATCGAAACGTTTTTCTAATGATAGCTCATAGAATGTATTCTTTCTTTTTGTAATGTAATTCTTAAATACTTCAATAAAAAGTTCTCCTTGTAGTTTTATGATAGGCCGAATTGTTTTATTTTGAAACTGCTCATCATTAGACATGTTTTTAGAAACTTTTGCATTTAATAATTGAGGACGTATTGCCAATAAATTTGATTCCCTGTTTTCCATAATAAAGAAGGTTTACTAAAAATACTTAATTGAGGCACTCAAAATCAAGATATGAATTAGAGTTTTAAACTATTTATAAACAATTGTGACTTAAATTATTATCTAATGTAATCTTTTTATGGGGATACTATATTATCTTAATGCTAACTTATATATACATTATAACCCCTCTAGAGGGGTTATAATGTACTATAAAAATAAGCGAATGTTATTTAGTCAAAAACTTTTCTTTATCTAGAATTTTTGCAATAGTGTTTCCCGATTTTTCAAGATATTTGTTAAGTTTTGTAATTTGTTTGCTATTAATTTTTTCATAAGCGGTTTTGCCTTCATTTAGTTTTTTTTCAAAAACTTCTTTATTTTCTATTTGTGAAAAAGAAGGTTTTTCAAACTGATTTGCAACCTCTCCATACAATTTTGATAATTTTTCTCTTAGTTGAGGTTCTGCTTCGTTAACATAATTATCTCCTGTCGTGACCACTAGAGTTTCTTTTAGGATATTTAGTTCTTTAATTACTGCAGAAGCTATTTTTTGTGATGCAGGATCTTTTTTAGCAATTTCCTCGGCTTTTTTGATGTTCTGATCAATTTTATATACTAGATATGCTAGATCCTCCATGTCATCAAATAACTCTTGTGTTATTTTGCGATGTGCAATTCTATCATTTTCTGTTATTAAGGATTTAGGGTCATTTTGTAATGTTATAGAGGTTCTATATTGTTTTTTACCCTTGGTAAGTATAACGTTATAGATTCCAGAAGAAGCTCGTGGAGCTGTAAACCCTCCAAAAGTAAATGTTTTCCCTGCTGCGACTTTTGGAGCTTTTTTTCTAAAATTCCAATCTACGATATTGATCCCTTTACCTTTACCAGGAACAAGACTGACTATTTCATTTCCATTTTGATCTTGAATAGAAAGAGACATTTTTCCGAAGGTATGCCTCTTTTTGAGGTAATAAATGATTTTTGCCGAAGCACTTGGGTTATCACCTACAAATTGAAGTTCTGTGCTTCCACCTCCAAAACCACCTTCTTCTTTTATAACAAAGGACTTGGTATCAAAAAAGTGAACATCCTTAACAAGTACCTCCTGATTGATTTGCCTCAGAGGAGAGATGTCGTCTATAATAATAACTCCTCTTCCGTGAGTTCCTAAAACAAGGTCATTAGTTTTTTTCTGTAAATCAATAAAATGAACAGCTGTTGCCGGCATATTGTTGGTGAAACGAGACCAGTTTTTACCGCCGTTAATAGTGATAAATAATCCAAACTCGGTACCAAGGTATAATAAATCTTCATTTACATAATCTTCTTGGATATTTCTTGAAAAACCAATAATTTCATCAGTAATAATGGATTTCCACGTTTTTCCAAAATCAGAAGTTTTGTATACATAGGTTGTCATATCTCCAGATGCATGACCATCAAAAACAGCATATGCAGTACCTTTATTATGTGTGCTGGCTTCGATGTGATATACCCAAGTATTTTTTGGTAATCCTTGGATATTCGCTACTGTATTTGTCCATGTTGCTCCACCATCCCGCGTTACTTGTACATTACCATCATCGGTTCCTACCCAAATAACTTTTTGATCGATAGGAGATTCTGCAATTGTAAAAATCGTTGTATGTGTTTCTGCTCCTGATTTGTCTATCGAGATGCCTCCAGATTCTTTATCTTGTTTTGCAGGATCATTTGTAGTAAGATCAGGAGATATTTTTTTCCAATTATCTCCCATATCTTCGCTTATATGAAGAAATTGGCTTCCCATATAAAAACGATTGGGTTGATGATTACTTACTGCCATCGGAGCGTTCCAATTAAAGCGTAAATCAGCTTCTCCTTTGATAGGGAGAGGTTGTACATTTTTGGTGTAATTTTTATCTACATCATATCTCCATACATTTTGCGCTCCCTGCATCTCAGAATAAATAATGTTTTTTGTTGGGTGTTTTAATACTCTAAATCCATCTCCAACACCTACGCGTTTCCAATCACGAGCCTCTATTCCTCCGGGAGAAGAAGAAGGTCCCCACCATGATCCATTGTCTTGCAGTCCTCCATAAATATTATAAGGTTCTTCATTGTCTACGCTAATATGATAAAATTGTGATATAGGCAGATTATCTACCATATCCAAAGTAGCCCCACCATCCCAACTTCTGTAAACACCACCATCGGTTCCGACATACATAGCATCAGAATTATTAATGTCAAAAACAATATCATGGATATCTGGGTGCATACTTCCCAGATTTTTGAATGTTTTTCCTCCATCTCTGGATATGGATCCAAACAAGCCTCCTTTTACAAGAATGTCAGGATTTGTTGGGTGAACTACTAATCTTGAGAAATAGAAAGGTCTAACTACGAGTCCAAAATCTCCATTGAGGAGTTCCCAGTTTTTACCTGCATCATCCGACCGATATAACCCTTTGTCTTCTTTACTTTCTACAACAGCAAATACTGTTTTTGGTTTGGAAGGAGCAATAGCAATAGCAAATCTTCCTAAATCACCTTTTGGGAAACCATTATGGATTTTGTTCCATGTTTTTCCTGCATCAATAGATTTATATAATGCGCTTTCTGAGCCTCCAGAATTAAAACCCCATGCGGTTCTTCTAAATTCCCACATTGCTGCATACAATGTATTTGGATCATTAGGATCCATGATGAGATCATTAACTCCGGTTTTTTTATTAACATACAATATTTTATTCCATGTTTTTCCGCCGTCTGTAGTCTTATATACTCCTCTGTCTGGGCTATCGCCCCATAGAGCACCCATGACACCAACATATATCTCGTTAGAATTTTTTGGATTGATCTCAATGCTGCTAATTCGCTCTGAGTTTTCGAATCCCATCTTTTTCCAATTAGCACCTCCGTCTGAAGATTTATATAAACCATCACCAATAGAAACACTATTTCTTGTCCAGATTTCACCTGTTCCTACCCATACAGTATTATCAGGGTCATTGGGGTCAATAGCAACGACGCCAATAGATTGAGCATGGTCATCAAACACAGAAGTAAATGAAGTACCTGCGTTTTCAGATTTCCAAACACCACCACCTGCGGTTCCAGCATAAATTATTTTAGGGTTTATAGGGTGATTTTCTAGATCAATTATTCTACCGCTCATAAGAGCAGGACCGATTTGTCGAGCTTTAAGGTTACCAAATAATTCTTTCCCTTTTAAAACTACTTCTTGTGCATGCAAGTTTATGCATAAGAGTACAGTCAAGCTCGCAATTATAAATTTATTGTTCATAATTACTGGTTGTTTATTTAGAATAAAAAAAATCCTCAAAAAATCTATTTTTTTGAGGATTTTAATAGGTGTTAATTATTTTTTTTCTGGAAAAGCAAAAACTGTAGTGTCAACTTCTGGGTTTAATTTAATCTCTTTAAAGCCCATAGTTTGAAATTGATTACTAATAGTAAATGGAAAATATACTCCGTTTACTTCTTGATAGTCACTAACGGAAGATTTTACGGTTTGACCTTTCATTGGACCTTCGTTGATTTCTGATTCTATTATTATAGGAACAAAGTTTTCTGTATCAAAATAGTAATGAGAAATATTAGGTTTTGATTCTCCATTGATAAGAATTGGATCTTTAGTAAGTTTTATTTTAAATGTTTCTGTACCATCTATAGTTTCTTTGCCGATTAATTCTACAGTATATCCTTTTTCTTTATAGTTTAATAAAGGATCTGGGAAATCTTTAGTTTGTTTTTTAATATTTTCGGTTGCTTCATTATCACTTTTTTCTGCTTCCATGGTCATTTGATTTCTTTGCCATGATGTTTCTCCATCAAAAGCAGACCATACCATTTTATTACCTTGAATTTCGATGGTTACAACTTGTTTACCATCCTTTGTTGCTAGCTGCTCAAAAGGGATTTCCATATTTTGCATTTTCATCACTCCAATCATTTCAATACCTTTCAGTTTTTCCCAGTTTTCTTTGCCACCAGTATTTTCAAAATAATTGTTAATGATTTCGTCAGCTGTCTGACCATAAAAAGAAGATGATATAGCTAAAACAAAAGCTACCAAAATTGATTTTAAAGCGTTCATTATTGTAAGTTTTTATAATGTTGTTATAAAGTTAGTTAACCAAATCATATTTTTGTTACACTTTATGTTAACTTTTTTGATAATTAATATGCAATTTGGCAAAGTAGAAAATCCTGAAACTATTGACTTTTTATTACCCGAGGATGATAAGAATACTCAAAGAATTTTAAAAGAAACGACTACAGAAAATTTATCTATTCATGTTGGTTGTGCAAAATGGAATAGACAGGATCTAAAAGGTTTTTACCCTAGAGGAACAAAGGATGAATTAGAATATTATTCCAGACAATTTAATTGTATAGAGTTGAATGCTACTTTTTATAGAATATTTTCTGAAGAACAATTTAAAAAATGGTATGATAAAACTCCTGTTGGATTTAAGTTTTTTCCCAAACTTGTACAAAATATATCACATTTGAAAAGATTAAATGAAGATGTACAACCTTATGTAGACCAATATTTGTCTAATGTGATTCATTTAAAAGAAAAACTGGGAACTATATTTTTACAATTACATGGTAATTTTGGTCCAAAGAATTTTGATAGAGTAATCCGGTTTATAGAACAATGGCCAAAAGAAATACGACTTGCTGTAGAATTTAGACACACCGAATGGTTTAATGATACTTCAATAGCAAATGAGTTATACACCCTTCTTGAAAATAACAATATTGCTAATATTATTACAGATACCGCAGGACGAAGAGACTTATTGCATATGCGCTTGACCAATAATGAAGCTTTTATACGATATGTTGGGGCAAATCATGAAACTGATTATACACGACTTGATGATTGGGTTAAACGCCTTGGTGTATGGAAAGAGCAAGGAATTTGTCATATCCATTTTTTTGTGCATCAGAATATTGAAAAGGAATCTCCATTATTGTCAAAATATTTTATTTCTAAATTAAATAAACATTTGAATACCGATTTAGATTTGCCTAGTCATCTATCTGATGATTTATCTCTTTTTTAAGAGTGTATACAACTATTTCTAATATAGAATCTGGATAATGTAATGTACTGTTTTACCGTACTGCATTGTTAAAAAAGCAAGATATTTTGTATTTCGTCGATTTTATTTGTACTTTGGCGATGTTATTAAAAATGGAATAAGTTTAAATCCGTTTTTATTCAAGAGATGATTTACTTTGAAAAGGAAAGTTAATAGCGAATAATTATAAAATCATACCCCCGATGACTAAACAACTACGTACTATATCTTTATTTTTTATTTTATATAATTTGTGTGTTATGAATGTACAAAGTCAACATATAGTTGATCATTCTATAAAACATTCATTTTTATCGTCACCAGCAAAAAGTATTTTGAGCTTGATAGAACTTGAAAAGAAAGTTTTTTCTTACGATATTGGTTTTCAGGAACACGATCATGATCATAAGGACGAATTTCATATGCATGATCATAAGCTGACATTATTAGATATTATTTCTTCTGAAGAGAATTCAGATTTTAATTGCTCTGGAGGTTTTTGTATGAATAGATCTCATTTACACAAAAAAGGTTTGACTTTAAAAAAGCAACTTTTTGAATACTTCATGAGTATCTCCTGTTAGTTTATAGGACTTAAATACGTTATTTTCTGATTAAGTTGAATTATGAAAAGATATTAATTTACTTTTGCAGCTTAAATCAGATATGTATGACATTTTTAGAGTTAGGGGTCTCCAAAGACCTTAACAAAGGTCTTAAGGAAATGGGGATTAGTATTCCTACAAAGATTCAAGAACAATCAATTCCGGTTCTGATGAATCATCAGACTGATTTTATAGGAAAGGCTCAAACTGGAACAGGAAAAACAGCAGCTTTTGGAATTCCGCTGTTATCACACATAGATTCTTCAAAAAAACACGTCCAAGCTTTAATTTTAGCACCAACTCGTGAATTAGGACAACAAATAGCAAAACAACTTTTTAAGTTTACTAAGTATACGGATAAGATTTTTACAGAATCTGTTTATGGTGGAGAAAAAATCGAACGACAAATCTCTAGACTTACCAGACCGACTCATATTGTTGTGGCAACTCCAGGTCGTCTTATTGATCTTATAAAGAGAAAGGCTGTAGATATTTCTAAAATAGATACTCTTGTTATGGATGAAGCGGATGAGATGCTAAGCATGGGATTCAAAAAGGAGTTGGCTACAATTCTAAGCAAAACTAAAGGTCATAGGAATGTTTGGCTTTTTTCGGCTACAATGCCTTCTTCTTTAAATGAGATTATTGATTCTTACGTTAATAAAAACGCTATTAGAGTTAGTATAGATAAAGATGATGCGGTGAATAAGGGGATAAATCATCAATTTGTAGTGGGTGATGAAATTAATAAATTAGATACGCTTACTTACTTTTTGAAAACTCAAAAAGAAGGGAGGGGTATTATTTTTACAAGAACAAAGGTTGCTGCAAGAACACTTCACAAGCAATTAAAAACTAAGAATTATGAAGTTGGTTTGCTTGAAGGAGAAATGACTCAGAAAGATAGAGATAAAGTGATGAGAGCTTTTAGAAAGAAAACATTGCAGTTGTTGGTGTCTACAGATGTTGCTGCAAGGGGAATAGATGTTGCAAATTTATCATTTGTACTTCATTACCAATTACCAGATCAAACAGAGTACTATACGCATAGAAGTGGCAGAACTGCACGAGCAGGAAAAACGGGAATTTCTTTAGCATTAGTGACCAAATCAGAAGTACAGACTATTCGAGATTTAGAAAAACAATTGGGAATACGTTTTAGTCAGATTCGATAATTAAAAAATACTTTTTAAATTATGAGGTCCTTCTTTGATCAAGTGAGGGATTTATATTTGATATTACAGATATAAGTTTGTCAAAATTTACAGGCTTAGAAAAGTAATCATCAAAACCAATATTTATAAAACGTTGTTCATCTCCTGGCATAGCATAAGCAGTTACGGCAAATACGGGGATGTTTTTAAGAATATCTAATTTCCGAAATCTTTGTAATAGTTCACAACCATCCATTTGATTAAGTCCTAGGTTAATGTCAACTAGTATAAGATCAAGATTTTCTTCGGTTACTACTTTTAGCGCTTGCGAACCATTTTCTGCAATGATAACATTAGAGTCATTTTTGGATAACATCTTATCCATTACCATTGCATTTATTTTATTATCTTCTACGTAAAGAACATTCATAGGCATTCTGGAATTATAATTCTAAACTCGGTACCCTTACCTATTTTACTTTTGACTTTGATTTTTCCATCCAATATTTCTATATATCGTTTTGATAAACTTAATCCCATACCAGTTCCTTCATATTTTCGACTTAGGCCAATGCTTTCTTGCATAAAAGGGTCAAAAACCTTATTTAGGTTCTCGTTATCTATTCCAATACCAGTATCGATTACCGAAATATAAACATTATTTTTTGATTTTTCTGATTCGACCTTTATAATTATACTTCCAGTATTGGTATACTTTATTGCATTATGTATGATATTATTTAAGGTAGTTCTAAACAGATCTTCATCAATATTTATTTGAGGGCAGGTTTTATCTAATTCTAAGTGATAATTTAATTTTTTTGCCTCTGCCATGTGTTTATATTCTCTAAACGAAGTTTCGACAGTGTAATTGGTATCTACTTCTTGTAAATTAAGGTTGTTTTTTATAGCTTCAATCTCGCTAAAATTTGATAAATTGTTTATGGTGTCTAGAAGTCGGTTTTTACTTTCATCAAGGTATTCTAATAGTTTTTTTCTTTCTCCAGGTTTGTCTTCATCAAGCAAAAGTTTACTCACGGTCATTATACCGTTTAAAGGAGTTCTAATTTCATGACTGAAGTTGGATAATATATTTGATTTGAGACTGTTAAGTTCTTGTTCTTTTATATGAGACTCTTTAATGGCTATTTCTGCAAGTTTTTGTTCTGTAATATCATGAAAACTAACTAAGACAGAATTTACCGTATTTTCCTGACCTAAAATAGGAGTATACTTCGATTCTAACCATTGTGTATTTCCTTTATGAGTAATACGTTCAATTTCTTTTTTAACAATATTACCTTTAAGCGCTTCATTAAATTCGTGAGCGAAGGAATTTTTAAAATTGAGAGGCATGACATCGATAAAACGAGATTGTACTTTATTGGGATTTACTTTAAAATCTCTTTCTATAATTTTTACAGATTTATCATCGGTCATTAGAATTTCGCCTTTGGTATTAAGCAGAACGGTATATGCAAATCCATTATTGACCATTGCCTGTAATCTATTTTTACTTTCTGCAATAGTACGCTCATTGATTTTTTTTTGATGTACATCAATGAGATTACCTATCATTCTTATGGTCTCTCCTTTTTTATTTTTTCTACGAAAACCATAAACCTCGTAATGTCGAAATCCTCCCTGAAGATGTTTTAGACGATAATGATTATAATAATGATTTCCTTCCTGATTAAGATTTTCGAAATGCCTTTGATTAGAGTCTTTCACATCATCAGGATGTATCATTTTGGTAAACTCTTTTTCGGCAACAAAGTCCTGATCGAGTGGTAACCCCAACATTTTTTTGAAATCTTTACTATAAAAAACTTCATTTTTTGTGATGTGATGATCAAATAATCCAGATTGTATTCCTTTTAAAGCTAAGTGCTTGGTTTCTTCGCTATATTTTAATCGTTCAATATAATTATGTCTGTCTGTGACATCGGTAATAGTACCATTTACAAAAATCACTTCATTTTTATAGATAACAGGTTGGCCAACTACTTTTACCCATTTTTCATTTCCTTTTTCAGTAATAATTTTTTCGGTATACTCATAGGGTTGTTTATCTTTAATGAGTGTATCAAGATAGCTTTCGACTCTTGTTCTAGAATCTTTTGGATAAAAACTAGCTCCTTTTTCTCTGGTCATAGATGTATTTGGGTCTGCTTCTTTAATAAGATAACATCCATTTGACCAGTACATTTCATTGTTTTTTGGGTTAAAATACCATGCGCCAGTTTTGGTTAGTTTAGAAATTGTTAATAATGCTTTATGTTCTTTATGCTCTTTTGTAGTATTAATTCCAGCGGCATAAATTAGATTGTTGTGTAGGGTAAAATCAAATTTTAAAGATAAAACACCATCTTTTCCTGAAGGAAAACTAAATGACTCGTTTATCATTTGGTTATTTTCTGATAAACAGTGAACAGAATTCTGAAATATGGGAACATCTTCATCAATAATATAATCAGTAATGTATTTTCCCTTAATTTCACTTTTCTCAAATGGAAATAATACTTCACACCTATTATTGGATGCAATTATCTTTCCATCTCTTCTCAAAATAAAAAGAAAAAGTAATGTTTTTTCCGATAAAATTTCAAATTGTTCTAATGTAAAAGGCATAAACGTAGGTTAATTCCATTTTAAAGTTACAAAATGATTTGTAATTTTTATTGGCCCTTGTTTTTAAATTTGAAATTTATAGGGATAAGGAGTTCTATAGTAACTAGATAGTGTTAAATAACAATTTGTGTACAAAGGATATTTATTATAAAATAATTGTTCGTTTTGTTTAATAATTAGTGTGTAAAGTATAGTGTGAAATAATGATTTGAAAAATACATTTTTTGTATCAGATTTATTTTATTCTCGTTCTTCGAAAGGTATGATAATTCCTTTTTCTATATAATTTTTTAAACCCGAAAGTAATATTGCCCAGCAGAATGAGGATTGTCTAAACTCATTATTACATTTTGGCCATCCCTTATGCCAGAATTTAAGCTGTATCCCTTCTTTTATTTCTTCTAAATCGAATCCAAAAGATGTATTGTTCCAATCTTTATCAGATTTTGTCATAGTTATATAAAATTGTTTGTGATGAGTACAAGTACTAACTTTACCATACCAATCATATTCTGGGCTGAAATAAAAATTGTATTCTTCTCCTTCTTTGGGTATTCCAGAACATTCTAGTGGCCACCAGTTAATTAAATGATCGGGTATTGTGATTGCGTCAAATACTTTTTTTGAAGAAGCCTTAATAAACAGGTCGTGAAAGATTGAAAATGTTTCCATAATTTTGTGATTTAAAAGTTTCTATTTTGATAATGCCTAATTTATTTCAGTATATCTCCTTTCTAATGATTAGTCTTTTATGAGTAAAATTCTTAATCAAGTTTAGGATGATGTACATTATGATAAATCATGCCTTAAAATTTTAATTATATCTTTTTCGATTCCTTAATATATCAGTTTAGAAATTACTTATCCCTAACTTTTATAAAAGTTCGTTTTTCAATTCAATTTATATTTTTGAGGCGTTTAATAAGAACTTCTTTTACCATATTAACGATCCATTTGGGAAACTAAATATAGGTTAATTGTGTTGTTAATTAAATGTATATCAGTTGTTTATTCGAATTTTAGGATGAATTATAGTTGTTTGGGAATCTTTAGACATATCAAGAAATGATATATCAATCGATTTGCGTACCA
Organism: uncultured Aquimarina sp.; assembly: GCA_947498785.1. Taxonomy (GTDB): domain Bacteria; phylum Bacteroidota; class Bacteroidia; order Flavobacteriales; family Flavobacteriaceae; genus Aquimarina. The sequence continues at coordinate 103,634 of CANMLS010000009.1, forward strand.
AATTTGGTCATATGTTATTACATTTTGATCATTAGGGGTATCTAACAATGTAGAATAAATCTACTTTTACAAGTGTTAATGCAAACTAAAAATAACATTTATATTATTGAAAAAAAATCAATAAAGCAGAATGTTGAGGTTTGTTAAATAAAATGCTTAATAAATTATTATCCCCAGGTATGACTAGTATGTCAGGCTTGGGGTGATTCTTTTAAGATAGAATGTATTAATCATAAAAAAGTAAGACATTATTTGTGAATTTAACTTGTACTATGAAAAAAATAATAGGCCCACTGTTTATTGGTTTTACAGCTTTTTGTTTTGGGCAACAAGCTTCTCAAAGTAGTTTTGAGATTAGTGATGAATGGCAAAATCTTCTGGACAAAGAATTTTCGAATTGGGAAACATTTGTAGGGGTACCACATACAAGTGTAGAGCTAAAAGATTACTCCAAAAGCGAGGACGTGCATAAGGGAACTCCTATAGGCTTAAATAATGATCCTAAAAATGTATTTTCAATTGTTGAGGAGAATGGAGAAATGATGCTAAAAGTTTCAGGAGAAATTTATGCGGGCTTAACCACAATTCAGGAGTTTGGTGATTATCATTTAAAGGTCCTGTTTAAATGGGGAGAAAAGAAATGGGAACCAAGACTAAATAAAAAAAGAGACAACGGAATATTGTATCACTGTCATGGAGATCATGGTGCATTTTGGAATGTTTGGATGTCTGGATTAGAATGTCAAATACAAGAAGGAGATACGGGGGATTTTGTGACTTTGGTAAATGCTAGAGCAGATGTGGTTTCAACAAAAATAAAAAATAATTTATACAAGGTAACAGGAGAAAAAGATAAAACAATAACATATGGAGCAGGAAACGGAAATCCTGGATATTGTCATATAAATTCTCTTAATGAGAACCCAAATGGAGAATGGAATATGGTTGAGGTAATATGCGTGGATAATCAAAGTATTCATGTTGTAAATGGTAAAGTAGTGATGATTGTAAAAAATGCTCGTAAAGTGATTAATGGAGAAGAAATAACCCTTACAAAGGGTAAAATACAACTACAGTCAGAGGGAGCAGAGGCATATTATAAAGATATTCAGATCAAATCTATTAAGATGTTTCCAAAAGAATATAAGAGACAAGCAAAACTATAGTTCTTTGTTTTAAAAAAGTATATTAATCAAAATTTGATAGTAACTATGTCCCCATATTTTAGATTGATTTTTCTAGCATTTTTGATGTTTTATTTAATACCAACAAAAATATTTGCTCAGAAAACTGAAAAGGATGGTTTACCATATTTATATGGAAAAAAAGTTATTATGGTTTATGGAGGATGGGATGGACATCACCCTAAAATGTTTACAGATAGAGTTAATGCTTGGTTGAAAACAAAAGGAGCGGAAGTAACTGTTTCGAATTCGTTAGACATTTATACAAATGAAAAAACAATGTCAGAGACTGATTTGATTATTCAGTATTGGACAATGGGAGAGATAACCAAAGAACAAGAACAAGGGTTATTAAAAGCAGTTAAAAATGGTACAGGTATAGCAGGATGTCATGGTGGATTAGGAGATTCTTTCAGAAAAAATACAGAATACCAATACATGATTGGAGGTCAATGGGTAGCTCATCCAGGAGGGAAAATTAACTATAAAATTGATATTTCAAATATTGATGACCCTATAACAAAGGGACTGGTTGATTTTGATATTAAAGATACTGAGCAATATTATATGCATATAGATCCTAATTCAAAAGTATTGGCTACCACCACATTTGGAAATAAACACAATGGATGGATAGAGGGAGCAGTAATGCCGGTCTCATGGAAAAAACATTATGCAAAAGGACGTGTTTTTTATCTTTCTATAGGGCATGATCCAAAGGATTTTGATACACCAAGTGCATGGAAACTTTTAACACGTGGAATTAGATGGGCTAGCGGTAGTAAATATCAACCCAAAGAAAAAACTCATACTCCAATATATTCATCGCAAACAAGAGTTGGAAAGAATTAATGTTAAAATTTAATTGAAACAAAACTCAAATAAAGACTTAAATTACCTAAAAGATATAGCATATGATTGATTTTGTAAAACATATGTTCAGAAGTGTAAATCCTTTATTGTTAAATTCTCAAAACCAAATAATTGTTTAATATATTTCGATAGTTGAAAATTAAAAATTAGTTTATTTGCAGATGAATATTTCTAATTACCTATTAGAATCGGTATTAATAGATTTAGAAGACATATTATTTTGGTAGTATTAAGCTCTTCAGATTTTAAAGCTATAGTGTCTATGGTTTTTGACTTATCTATCTATTTTTTAATTTAAAACATTAAAGTAACATAATGGCTATACTATGAATTTTAGATTGCATAAATTTTTAATCATTTGGTTTATTCTTTTGGGATGCATTACTAATGGTTATACTCAAGATCCAATTCATTTTGATCATATTACGACCAATGATGGTTTATCCCAGAGTGATATAAACAGTATTTATCAGGATAACCGAGGATTTATGTGGTTTGGGACTCATGATGGATTGAATAAATATGATGGATATGGTTTTTCGGTTTATAAACCTGATAATGAGCAGTTAGGTAATATAAGTAGTAATTTAATTTTTGCAATTACAGGAGATAAAAATGGGAATCTTTGGGTAGGCACCACAGGAAGTGGATTGAACTTTTTTGATAGGTCTACTGGAAAATTCATACAATATAAACATGATAGAAATAATAAAGAGAGTCTGAGTAATGACCACATAACGTCTCTTTATAAGGATAGTAAAAATCGATTATGGGTTGGTACGATTAGTGGTCTTAGTATGGTTGATCTTAATAATTCTTCGGATACCCTAAAATTTAAACATTTTAGTCCAGAACAGGAATCATTAACCCAAAACTGGGAAGGGAATTCGATTAGTGCTATTTTTGAAGATAGTAAAGATAGGTTATGGGCAGGTGGACGTAGTGGATTATATAAATTATCTAGGGACAAGAATGGAGATTTATATTTTAGATTAGTTAATAAAACTATTGGCTTGCCAAATATACCTGTACAATGTATTGGTGAAGATAAATCAGGAAAACTACTCATAGGAACTGATAAAGGATTGTATTGTCAATCAAAAAATGATGATTCTGCACTTGTACATCAAGTACATCAATCTAATATTAACGTACTTCAGGTTGATAATAATAATAATATTTGGTGTGGTACAAATAACGGATTATTATATTTTGATAATTCACCAAAAAATGAATTTCCTCGGTTTATAAGTAAATTTACATATGATTTAAGAAGTCCGAATAGCATTACTAAAAATATTATTAAATCTTTATATCTTGATAAAACAGGTATCATTTGGGTTGGAACTAATGGAGGGGGAGTAAATAAATTTGACCCAGAAAGAAAACAGTTTCGTCATATCAGAAAAACATTAGATCCTACAAGTCTTAGTTATGATAAAATTAGATCAATGTACGAAGATAGTAATGGTACTTTATGGATAGGAACCGAAGGAGGAGGATTAAATATGCTGCTCAAAAACAAAGGTAATGATGAATATACAGGTTTTAAAAATTTTCCAACAATTTTCAAATCATTTGCTCTTACTGAAATTCAATACAAGAAAAAGAAAACGCTATTTGTTGGAGTAGAAAATGTTCCAGGATTATTGCTGTTAGACATTTCAAACCCGAAAAAAGTTGTAGAGAGTGATATAATATATATGCCAGAAGTCAATCAAAGTGTATTCACTTTGTTGGAAGATCACCAGAAAAACATTTGGATAGGAACTTATGGAGGAGGAATCCACCGATGGACTTATAAAGGAGATGATAAAGAATATGATAAACAGGTTTTACAAGAAAATTCAACGAATGCTAATTCGATATCAAGCAATATCATTAGAAATATTTATGAAGATAAAAATAACAACATTTGGTTTGCCACAGGAAATGGTCTTTGCAAATTAACAAAAGAAGAAGCAACCAAAAAACATCCCAAATTTATAGTTTACAATAATATTCAAGGGGATTCTACTACGATAAGTCATGATTATATATTAACAATTTATGAAAGTAAAGCAGGTGATATCTGGATTGGAACATTTGGAGGAGGGCTTAGTAAGTTTATTCCATCTGTAGATGGAAAACAGGAAAAATTTGTATCCTATTCAGAGAAAAATGGTTTGCCAAATAATGTTATTAAAGGAATTCTTGAAGATGAAGAAGGTTCTCTATGGTTATCGACAAATCAAGGTCTTTCGAGATTTAATCCAGAACAAGAAATCTTTAAAAACTATGATGTAAATGATGGTTTGCAGAGTAATGAATTTCAAGAATTAGCTTGTTTAAAGCGAAGTGATGGAGAAATGCTGTTTGGCGGAATTAATGGGGTTAATGCATTTTATCCAAAACATATAGGAGATAATACGTATGAGTCTGAAACTGTTATTACTGATTTTATGATCTCAAATAATTCTGTACAGATAGGAGAGGAAATTAACGGTCGTATCCTTTTAGAAGAACCTATAAATGACACAAAAGAAGTCGAATTAAAATACTGGGAGAACAACTTTTCTTTTGAGTTTGCAGCATTGCATTATGCATCACCGCAAAAGAATAAATTTGCATATATGTTGGATGGGTTTGATGATGATTGGGTGTTTACTACAGCAGATAAAAGATTTGCTACCTATACAAACCTAGAACCAGGGATATATACTTTAAGAGTAAAAACCTCGAATAATGATGGAGTATGGGATAAAACACCGGCAGAGTTAAAAATCAATGTTATACCTCCTTTCTGGATAACCAAAATAGCTTATGTGATTTATAGTCTCCTGGGATTAGGGTTATTGATTGGTTTTTGGAGGAATATAGTAAATCGTACTACCAAAAAACATCAATCTGCACTAGATGATTTAGAAAAAGATAAGCACGAAGAAGTACAGCGAATGAAACTAGAGTTTTTTACGAATATTTCTCATGAATTTAGAACTCCGTTAACTTTGATAAAGGGACCATTAGAATATCTTCAAAAAAGGGGCTCTAAGATAGAAGAATCGGTATTGCAAGAACAATATGGTTTGATGCATAAAAATACTGACTATCTGCTTAGACTTGTAAATCAGTTATTGGATTTTAGAAAGATGAATCAAGGGAAAATGAGATTAGTGGTGAGACCTAGTAATATTACAGATTTTATAAAGGAAGTAGGAGAACCTTTTCAGTTTTTAGCTCATAATCAACAAATTGATTTTGCAATCCATACATCAAACAATTCACTAATAACTTGGTTTGATCATGATGCTTTAGAAAAAATCATGAATAACCTTTTATCCAATGCTTTTAAATTTACTCCTGAGAATGGTGCCATATCAATAGAAATTTCAGAGGATAAAGAATTACAACAGACTTGTGTTTTAAAAACAAACCTTGATCCTACAAAAAAGTATGTAGCAATACAAGTAAAAGACTCAGGAGAAGGTATTTCGAAAAGTAAAGTAGAAAACATATTCGAAAGATTTTATATGACAAAAGATAAAGATAAAAGAAATCCAGAAGGAGTTGGTATTGGCCTTTCTTTTGTCAAAAATCTTGTCGAACTTCATCAGGGAGCGATTAATGTAATTAGTGAAAGTGGTGCAGGAACTAATTTTATAGTAAGATTGCCAATGGACAAACAAGCCTATGAGAATATTCAAGGTATAAGTTGTAAAGAAGATACTGAGAATGATTATTTGGTACGCTCGTCTGAGACAGAATCTTTCGCAATTGGTATTCATGATGAGATCGTAGATCAAAATTTATCACAATCTAGATCAAAACTTCCGGTATTACTTGTCGTTGATGACAATGCTGATATCAGAAGTTTTATTAAACAAGCATTAGGTGAAAATTACACAATCCATGAAGCCGAAAATGGACAACATGGTTTTGAAGTAGCTTCTAAGCTAATTCCAAACATTATTCTTACAGATGTTTTAATGCCAATTATGGATGGAATCAAGTTTTGTAAAAAACTTAAAACAACAAAGGAAACAAGTCATATTCCAGTCTTAATGTTAACGGCCAAATCATCACAGGAGAGCGAAGTAGAAGGGCTTAAAACAGGTGCCGATGATTATATCAGGAAACCTTTTGATATGGATCTATTACAACTAAAACTATCAAATATTATCAAACAGCGTGAGGAGCTAAGGAAAGTGTTTAATCGTAAGATTACATTAAAACCTAAAGAAGTTACAGTAACATCAACAGATGAAAGGTTTTTACAAAAAGCAATTGAAATTGTTGAAAAGCATATGATGAATACTGATTTTAATGTAGAAATGCTTGTTAAAGAAATGAGTCATAGTCGAAGTAATCTATATTTAAAATTTAAAGAGCTCACAGGGCTTTCGTCTAGTGAATTCATAAGAAATATTCGATTAAAGAGAGCAGTACAGCTTTTGGATCAAAGTGATATGTCTGTAAAAGAAATTATGTATATGACAGGGTTTAATACAGCATCATACTTTTCTAAATGCTTCAAAAAGCAGTTTGGTGTTGTTCCAAGTGAATATGTCAGGCAGATCGAAAAGGTGAAAAAATAAAAATACAATTGCCAATAATCCTAATACACTTAATATAAAATAAGTAGAACTGCTTTTGTCAAATTTAAAAAAGTAGTATTTTTTGTTTTTAGAATAGAACTTAGTTATAGTGCTGTTTCTTGTATGGGTAATGCTAACCATTTGTGGTAAAAAAATGGATATTAATAAAGCTTTAGTAACACCGAATTATAGATATTTATAGCCCATAATTTAGAATAGATGAAATATTTAAACTAAATGAATTTTATAAAAAAAATATCGTTTTTAGTACTAGTGATTATATTAATTTCTTATAAGGAGAAATCAAAAGAAAGCAAAGTTGTATCCAGTGATATTACTCTTTCAAAACCTAATGTTATTCTAATCGTAATAGAAAATAAAAGATATGGAGAAGATTTGAGAGTTCTTGATGATTCAATCATAAAAATACCCAACATAGATAAATTTTTGAGAGAATCTTTAGAACTGATTAATCTTCATGTAAATACAAAATGTACTTCAACCATAGTAGGTATTGTGACTGGTAAGAATGTAAACCAAAATAATGAATGGCATACTATTGTTGGAGGTCATATGTTACAAGAAGACGAGAAAAAAAATCTGCATATTATACTTCAATCAAGAAATTATAAAACCACATGAATAAATTAGTTACGTTATTGTTTTTAGTTTTTATTGTAGGATGTTCTAATCCTAAAGAAACACAAGTAAAAAAGCCTAATATTGTATTTATTTTTGCAGATGATCTAACGTATTCTGCTATAAATGCATTAGGCAATAATGAGATACAGACTCCAAACCTCGATCGGTTGGTAGATGGAGGAACTACATTTACACATGCTTATAATATGGGAGCTTGGAATGGGGCTGTTTGCGCTGCATCGAGAGCTATGATCATTTCTGGACGTAGCGTTTGGAATGTAAATCAATTTCGCCAGAATTGGAGCAATGGACGTGAACTTGATAAAACTTGGGGAAAACTTATGGAATCTCAAGGATATACAACCTATATGACAGGTAAGTGGCATGTTGATGCAAAAGCAGAAAGTGTTTTTCAAAATGTAACTCATGTAAGACCAGGAATGCCTGGAGACGCCTGGGATCATTTTAAAATGGTGGAACGATTCAAGAATATAAAAGGAACAGATACGCTTCCTAAAGATATTATGCCTATAGGGTATAATCGCCCTATTAGTGAAAACGATACCATATGGTCTCCATCAGATCCACAATTTGGTGGATATTGGGAAGGAGGAAAACATTGGAGTGAAGTGTTAAAAGATGATGCCCTTAATTTTATAGATAAGGCAAAAAAAGAGGATAATCCATTTTTTATGTATTTGGCCTTTAATGCACCGCATGACCCTAGACAAGCACCACAGGAATATATTGATAAATATCCATTAGAATCTATTAGTCTTCCAAAAAGCTGGTTGGCAGAATATCCTTTTAAAGAAGGTATGGGTAATGCAGAAGATCTTAGAGATGAGGCATTAGCACCTTTTCCTAGAACAGAATATGCCACCAAAAAGCATATACAGGAGTATTATGCTTTGATAACTCATATGGATGATCAAATAGGCGAAATTCTGAATACATTAGAAAAAACAGGTAAAATGGATAATACCTACATCATTTTTACTGCAGATCATGGTTTGGCAATGGGAAAACATGGATTGATAGGTAAACAAAGTCTTTTTGATCATAGTATACGTGCACCTTTTATGATTATGGGACCTGATATTCCCAAAGGAAAAAAGATAGGAGAAGATATCTATCTTCAGGATGCAATGGCTACTAGTATTGCATTAGCAGGTATAGATAAACCCGAATATGTTGAGTTTAATAGTGCTCTGGATATAGTACATGGGAAAAAGAAAAGCCCATATGAAGCTATTTATGGAGGATATATTGATTTACAACGAATGATTAGGAAAGATAATTATAAATTAATTGTTTATCCAAAAATGGATAAAATACTTCTCTATGACATGCAAAAAGATCCTGAAGAAATGAATGATCTTTCAGCTTATCCAGATTATAGAACAAAAGTAGATGAACTTTTTAAAGAATTAATTGTAATACAAAAACAAAAAAATGATCCTTTGGATTTAAGAGATTTCTATAATCGAATCTCAATGAGTACTAAGGAATAATGACACTCGTTGCGCATTTAAATTTTTTTAAATCAATTTACCACTTCGATTTCAATCCTCATAACCATTAGGAGAGAAGTGTATCGAGAATAGTTTTTTTGATCCAAAATACTATTCTCAATACTTTAATTTTAGAGACTTTATGATAATTGTTTTTCTGTTTTATATAACTTATAATAATACCAAGAAGCTAAGCTACCTATAAGAGAAAATAAAGCTAACATCCAAAACACATGTTGATGACCTTCTTCACCAGGTGAATTTTCTAGAAGGTATCCCATCGCTGGGCCTGCAAATATATCAGGAGTATAACCAATAAGAGAAATAATACCAACTGCAGTTCCTGTAAGAACTAAAGGTATTTTTCCTTTCTGCATTACTGCAAAGTATAAAGAACGAGCCGCATATACTCCAGTTGCTACTATCAAAATAGATATGAAAAATAAAGCTGTAGTTGAGTTTGAAATTAGACCAGAAGCAAATAGTAACGCTCCAAAAAATGAAATTATAAAACTAACTATCAACCAAAAAGTAGTTTGTGTACGATCAGCTAATATTCCAATTAAAACACCAATAAGAGGTCTTAAAAATAATAAAAATGTACCTATCTGCGCCGATTGTATCTGGTCATATAACATTACATCTTGAGCGTATAATGAAAATATATCGGTGATTTTGTAACCTACATAGGCAGATAAAATAATGATCATGAGTAACCATACTGAAGGTAAACGCAATACTTCTCGTACTTGAGATATTGTGATTTTCTCCACTACAATTTCTTTTTCTAATTTATGATTCATTTTCATGAAGAACCAAACTAATATTCCAACAAAGGCAACAATTCCAGCAGATACTAAAATCACATATCTAAATGCTGCTCTACTTTCGGTTGAGGTTGCTTCAGAGATTTCTGAGGTTATAAATAACGAAAAAATAAGCACTCCCAGAGTTCCGAACAGAGCTCCAACCAAACCTCGGCCGCCGTCTAAAAACCCAAACGCTTTACCTTGAGAACTAATGCCGCCCCAAACACGAGTGGCTTTAATCATAGGAGCCCAGAATAAAAATATAGTTGTAAAACCCCAATATCCATAAAGCGTTTTTAGTATTAAATAATTAGGAAAAGTTGCATAAACTAATCCTCCTAAGGAAGTCATCCATAGCGCAACCGCAATTAATTTTCTTGGAGGAAATTTATCTGCTAATGCACCACCAAAAAGATAGGATATCAAGGCAACAATTCCATAAATAGAGAAACATGCTCCCAGCTGAACATTATCTAAGTTGAATACTTCAAGTACCGTTGGTCGAAATATTCGTGAGAGAACAAACGGAAGAATGAAAACAGATTCCCCAGCCAAAATAACCAAAAAAAGAAAGTACCAAGGAGTTTTAGGTTGATTCATATCATTTGTAAATTACATTTTAAGCCTAAATATATAGATAGTTTTCTTTACAAATGGTATTTTTTTGATGTTCCTTTTTTGACTAAGAAAAACCTAATCATTAAAAAAAGTTTGAATTACTTTATTACACTTTTTGATGTAACCTGTAAAGAACTAACAAATTTTAGTTTTGAATTAATAGTTATAGATGACACCAATTTGCATGTAGAAAACTAAACACTAATAAATACACTTTTTTGGGGTATTTTTAACAAAGTAACTTTTGTAATTTTTTGCTTTTTCATCCATACAACCACACAGGTCAAGTAATTTGATGTTTTTAAAATCTATGGGATGACTTTCTGCTTGCAATGCAATATATCCTTCTGTTAATATGGTGCCTGCTTTTGACATCCAGTAGTCTAGATCTCTATGGATTCCGAAATTTCCTAAATTCGTTTCAGAACTATTAATACTGTATTTTCCGCCTGTGATTTGGGGTTTTGTAAATTTTAGAACAGAATCACCATTTACCATAAATTCCATATACTCACCACCCATTATTATTGCATCAACATGTACCCATTGATCGCCATGATAGGTTTTAGAAGTTGATTTTATACAATGCGTATAATCAACCGTACCATTAATTTCTATTGCAGTTCCTGGAGTACAGACATTTGCTGTTGTTCGTTCTCCTTTACCCAGCCCTCCCAGTGTCTGTAGTTCTATTGAAATAGGAAAATCTTGCTGAAGCTCATTACTTTCTGCAGATTGCGAATGTAGCATCACACCACTATTCCTAACATTCCAATGTGCGCCACCTTCTAATTGTTCCCCTGTAAACCGATAATCAAAACTTAGTTTATAATAAGAAAAAGGTGTTTTGTAATATAAATGTCCAAAAGCATCATCAAATGTTTCATAATTATCATACTGAATTCGAATCATACTATCCTGAACTATAAAAGTTTCTTTATAATTGTCATTCAATTCGTAACCAGAAATTTTTATATCCCATCCCGAAAAATCTTTACCGTTAAAAAGGGAAATCCATTTTTCAGTATTGATATCTTTTTCTGATTTTGTAGATGTACATGAATTTAGAGCATGTAGTATTAATATCGATAGGAGTATGTATTTGAACATTTTGAATGAATTATTTAAATATTAGCGTTGTGTATATTTTTATTGGTTTCATTTTTATACATTCAATTCTTCTTTGCGAAAATTTCCAGGAGTTTTTCCAGTAAAACTCTTAAAAACCCTAGAGAAATATGATAGGTTTTCTAAACCAACTTTTTCAGCAATTTGCTTTAAAGAATTATCTGTAGTAAGCAATAGTAATTGGGCTCTTTCGACTCTTTTTGATTGAATATACTTATTTGGTCGCATACCAATTTTTTGTTTAAATATTCGGGAAAAATAATCCGTACTTAAATGACAGTATGAAGCTAATTTGTTTATGGTGAGTTCTTTGTCTAGGTTTTCACTGATATGACTTAATACTTGACTTAAGTTATCACGAGTAGTGTTTTTTACAACTAAACGATTATGATCTTTAATAAATTTTGATAGAAGAATGTATAGTAGTCCGTTGGTTTCTAGGTAGGTAGAAGATGGTAGTTTTTCGTTTTTCTTTTTAAAGATTTGTAAAGTGGGTCTGTTATCATAAACCTCTGGATCATCATTGACTAATGCACGATTAGGATTAATTTCTAGTAAACGTTTAAAATAGGCGATATCAGTGTCTTTAGCTTTGAGTTCATAAACGAAGGATTTTAAATTAAAAATGGATAATCCATTTTTTATCTCCTCAAAGAAACTTATATAATATTGTTCATGATATTCATCACACTTATATCTACTATAAGTAAAACTAGGTATTAAATACATATACCCTGGTTTTAAATCAAAAGTCTGATCATTGTGATATACCTTTGCAGAACCTTTAGAAATATAATACATTCTGGTAAATGGGCTTACTACATTGTCATAATTCCAATGAGTATCTAGATGTGCATAGCCAACATTAAGTAAAGAAAGCTGTAAAGATTGTAGGACTTTATGCATTAAATAGATTTCATTGATTGTAATGTATAGGTGAAAATAAAAATTTTTCTACTAAAAGTCGTTTTTGTTGCAAAAAAAATAATGATTTTGGTCTGATTATGTCGGAAATGTACATTGTATAGCCTTTTTTGGGCAAAGATTTGTTGAACTTAACTTTTAAATTTGGAAGTATATAAAATTATAGTTTTAATGTCGTTTTTTAAAAGTATACCCCTATTCTTATTTACTGTTGTTATTGTTTCTTGTGGAGGTCCAGATTTACCAGAATTGGTTGATATCGAATATCAAAAACTTCCTGAAAAACTAGATTTTAATCAACATGTAAAACCCATATTATCGGATAAATGTTTCTTGTGTCATGGTCCAGATAAAGCAAAAATATCTGCTGGTCTGCAACTTCATAGTTCAGAAACGGCATATTTAGAACTTCCAGAAACGCCTGGTAAGTTTGCTATTGATCCAGGCAATCTTAAGAATTCTGAAGTGTTTAGAAGAATCATGACAGAAGACCCAAAAGAAATAATGCCAACACCAGAATCCCATTTGAGTCTTACAGAACGAGAAAAAGCAATTTTGATTAAATGGATTGAAGATGGAGCAGAGTATAAGGATCATTGGGCATTTATTCCAATTAAAAAAACACCACCTCCCAAAGTAAAAAAGAAAGAATTAATCCAAAACCCCATTGATAATTATATTCTTTCGGTCTTAGAAGATAAGAAATTAGAATTTGCTTCAGAAGCAGATAAAGAAATTATATTACGTCGTTTGTCATTTGACCTTACTGGAATGCCGCCAACAGTAAAAGAAATAGATGATTTTTTAGCTGATAAAAGCGAAGATGCTTATGAAAAACAAGTAGATCGTTTGCTTGCCTCAAAACGATATGGAGAGCAAATGGCACTAGAGTGGATGGATGTAGCCCGTTTTGCTGATACTCATGGATATAGTGTAGATCGATATAGAGATATGTCTCCATGGCGTGATTGGGTAATTGATGCATTCAATAAAAATCAACCTTATGATGAATTTGTAACATGGCAGCTAGCAGGAGATTTAATGAAGAATCCTACACGCGAAATGAAGTTAGCAACAGCTTTTAATCGTATTCACCCTCAAAATATGGAGGGAGGTATTGTAAATGAAGAATTCCTAATCGAATATGCTGTTGATAGAGCAAGTACAACAGGTCAGGCGCTTATGGGATTAACGGTTGCTTGTGCACGTTGTCATGATCATAAATATGATCCTATTTCACATAAGAATTTCTATGAAATGACTACTTTCTTTAATAACGTAAATGAGTCTGGTCAAATTTCATGGAATGATGCAATGCCAACACCAACAATGTTATGGACTAATGAAGAGGAGGAGAAAATGTTGACTTATATGGAGAGTCTAGTTAAAGAAACAGAAGCTGATATAGAAAAGACAATACAAGAAATTTCACCAGAAATTGATACATGGGTTGTCAATAAAAAATATGCCTCGGTAAAGCTTTCTAAAAAAGGTTTAATAGGTTCATATAATCTAAATAATAATTCCTTGATTAATAGTATAAATCCATCACAAAAAGCTACAATGAAGCGTGAGTACGCTGAAGGTCAGCCAGTCGATTTAGTCTCAGGTAGAAAAGGAAAAGGAGTACAATTTAATGGGGACACCTGGTTGGATTTGAAAGAAGTAGGGGTTTTTGGGCGTCATCAACCATTTACTGTTGGAGTTTGGGCAAAAATCCCTGAGGAAGTGACTGATGGAAATATCTTTCATAAAAGTGATGGGGCAATTTTACATGCTTGGAGAGGATATCATTTAAAAATTGTTAATAATAAGCTAGAGCTTTTAATGGCACATACAGGACCAGATAATGCAATTAAGGAACATACTAAGATTGATATTCCTAAAGAAATTTGGACACATTTTGCGGTAACATATGACGGATCAAGTAAAGCTGCAGGATATAAAGTTTATGTAAACGGAAAAGAACTCCAAACAGAGGTTATTGATGATAACCTTTATAAAGATATTCTTTTTGGTAGAAAAAAAGAACCTGCACTTCAGTTTGGAGCACGATTAAGAGGCAAAGGTATTGCTGGAGGAGTTATAGATGATATCAATATATATAACAGAGAACTATCTGGTATAGAGATGCTTCAGCTAGCAGAGAATACAGAAGTGAATTCACTGTTGGCAAAAGCCCCAGAAACATTAGAGGCATCAGAAAAAAAACTTTTACGGCAGCATTATATAATGAATGCTCGTTCAATAAAAGAACAATATACAAAACTTGTCAAAGTAAGAAAAGCCTATGTTGATAGTATAGAGCCTATAAAAGAGGTAATGATCATGAAAGAATCAGAACCAGTTCAGGCATATGTATTAGAAAGAGGAGTTTATGATGCACGAGCAGAAGAAGTATATCCTAATACACCAGAATTTTTACCTCAAATGGTAGAGGGTGCCCCAAAAAACCGTCTTGGGTTTGCACAATGGTTATTTAGAAAAGAGCATCCTTTAACTTCTCGAGTGACGGTAAATCGTATGTGGCAACATTTTTTTGGTACCGGATTAGTAAAGACTTCAGAAGATTTTGGAAATCAAGGAGAAATGCCAAGTCATCCTGAGTTATTAGATTATTTAGCATCATATTTTATGGAAAAAGATTGGGATATGAAAGCGTTTAACAAGATGATTGTTATGTCTCGCACATATCGTCAAGATTCAAGAGTTTCTGAAGAATTAAGAATGATGGATCCAGAAAATAGACTATTGGCACGAGGGCCAGCAAAGCGCATGACAGGTGAGATGTTAAGAGATAATGCATTAGCAGCAAGTGGTCTGTTGAATAATGAAATAGGTGGAGAAAGTGTAAAACCATATCAACCCAAAGGTTTATGGAAAGTGAACAATGCAACATATAAAGAAGATACAGGAGAAAAGTTATATCGTAGAAGTATGTACACCGTTTGGAAACGTTCGGTACCACATCCTACACTAGCTACTTTTGATACTCCTGCAAGAGATGTATGTATAGTAAGAAGACAAGAAACAAATACTCCGTTACAGGCACTAGTGCTTTTAAACGACCCTACGTACATAGAATCAGCTAGGGTTTTAGGAAAGAAAATAACAGATTCTGCTGATGCAGAAAAAGGGATTATGAATGTATTTAGAAGTTTGACTGGTAGAAAACCCACAAAACAAGAATTGAACCTACTACTTGAACTAAAAAATAATGAGTATAAGAAATTTGCTTCTGATGAAGCTAAAATGAAGGGGTGGTTAAACTCCGGAGAATTCCGAATAAAAGAAAATGAAAACAAGGCACTAATAGCTGCTAATGCTGTGGTTGCAAATACGATTATGAATTCGGATGCTACAATAACAAAAAGATAAGCTATGTGTGATCACCATGATAAATTAAGGTCAAATAATGAAGACCTCCAGGAAGTAGAAAAAATGTTTGATCGTAGAGAGTTTTTAACAAAAACCTCTTTAGGATTAGGGGCTATTGCTTTTGGATCATTACTCAATGCTGATAAGGCATGGAGTAATGTTAAAAATAATAAGAAACCAGACCTCGAAATGTTTAGTAGAAACAGTCTTGGTTTACCTCATCATATGCCAAAGGCTAAGCGAGCAATTTATCTGTTTCAAAGTGGAGGACCGTCACAATTAGAATTATTTGATTATAAGCCTAAATTGAAGGGTATGTTTGGTAAAGATTTACCAGCGTCAATCCGAAAAGGACAACGACTTACTGGTATGAGTGCTGATCAGACATCATTTCCGATCGCTGCTTCAACATTAGAATTCAAACAATATGGAGAATCACGTGCATGGGTAAGTGAAGCAATGCCGTATTTATCAGAGGTAGTCGATGATATTTGCTTCATCAAATCAATGCAAACTGATGCGATCAATCATGATCCAGCAATTACCTTTTTTCAAACAGGTAGTCAGCAACCAGGTAGACCTTCAATAGGTTCTTGGTTAAGCTATGGTTTAGGTTCTGATAATGAGAATCTACCTACTTTTATTTCGTTGGTTTCAAAAAATGGAGGAGGACAGCCATTGTATTCTCGTTTATGGGGTAATGGTTTTTTACCAACAGAGCATCAAGGTGTGCAATTCAGAAGTGGAAAAGATCCAGTACTATATTTATCAGATCCAGAAAATTATGATGGACATGACCGTCGTCATATGTTGGATTATCTAAGGAAACTAAATAATATTCAGAATGATTCTTATGGTGATCCAGAGATTAATGCCCGAATGTCACAATATGAAATGGCATTTCGTATGCAAACATCAGTACCAGAGATTACAGATATGAGCAATGAACCAGAGTATATTTTTGAAATGTATGGAGAAGATAGTCGCGACTCAGGTACTTATGCAGCCAATTGTTTGTTGGGAAGAAAATTATTAGAAAAGGATGTAAAGTTTGTACAGTTGTATCATCAGGGGTGGGATCAGCATCTAGGATGTCCAGGCGGAGTAATGATGAATTCGAGAAAGACAGATCAAGCAAATGCAGCTTTGATAAAAGATCTAAAACAACGGGGAATGTTTGAAGATACTCTGATCATTTGGGGAGGAGAATTTGGGAGAACAGTGTATTCTCAAGGAAAATTAACGGCAACTGATTATGGTCGAGATCATCACCCAAAAGCATTTACTATGTTTATGGCTGGAGCAGGTATAAAACCAGGATTTACATATGGAGAAACTGATGATTTTAGTTATAATGTTGTAAAAGACCCCGTGCATACACACGATTTTCAAGCTACATTAATGCACTTATTTGGTATTGATCATGAGCGGTTAATTTATAAACATCAAGGACGTCGTTTTAGATTAACAGATGTGCATGGCCATGTAGTTAAAGATATTCTTTCTTAAACAGGTCAATATTTAATTAATGGTATTTAGTCAAACGAAGTTTTCAAAAGATACTGATTAAATATTAATGATAAACAATTAGTAGCACGATAAACAAACAATATACATGAGTTCTAGAAGAAATTTTTTAAAAAATACATTTATAACAGGAACTGCACTTTCTACGGTACCTTCTTTTGGATTTAATGTAATAAAAGGAATTGCTCCAGATGATAGTCAGATTATAGGTCATGGTAATTATAAATACAAAATACATCGAGATTGGGCTAAGATGAGTATTAGTCAGAATCCAATTTTTAATTGCCATGAAATGCAAATGGATTCTAAAGGTCGTCTATTAATGCTTGGAGATCATACAGCAAACAATATGTTTGTTTTTGATAAATCAGGAAAGTTACTTGATACCTGGGGAACGAGATATCCAGGTGGTCATGGACTTACTTTGCACGATGAAGGAGGAGAAGATGTACTATATATTTGTGATTCGGGATGGGGACAAGATAAAGGCGGTGTATGGTTCGAACAAGCAGGAACTGTACATAAAACTAAAATTGATGGAAAATTGATATTCACTTTTCCTGATCCAAGAACAATTGGAGTATATACTCATGATATGAAATATATGCCCACAGAAACGTGTGTTGGGCCTAATGGAGATGTATATATAGCTGATGGATACGGATCAAATTATGTATTACAATTTAGCCATAAGGGAGAATTTATTCGCAAATTCGGAGGAATGAAGAATGAAGATAAGGAACATAATTTAAATCAAACACATGGTGTAGCGATTGATTATCGAGATAAAAATAATCCAGTGGTGGTATGTACTTCTCGCAATGAACATTCATTTAAGTGGTATACGTTAGATGGAGAATATATAAAAACGGTTCATATGCCTGGTGCTTTTGTATGTCGACCGGTATTAGATGATAACAATATCTATGCAGGAGTATGTTGGTCAACAACGCGCAAAGGAAAAAATTGGGTTCGAGATACAGGATTTGTGACTATTTTAGATGGAAATAATAAAGTAGTTTCTAACCCGGGAGGAGAAGCACCTGTATATAAAGATGGAGTTTTACAACAAATGTATCAAGCACCAAAGCCAACTTTTAATCATGGACATGACGTATTTGTTGATGAAGATAAAAATTTATATATCTGCCAGTGGAATGCGCATAGAACACCTCCAATAAAATTAGAAAGAGTATAATAATTTAGCTGTCAGAAGTCTTTAGGGACTTGAATGAACCAAAATGTAAATTACGAAATGAACGAAGTATCAGATATCATATTATTTTTCGGTAGATTTCACCCTTTAGTAGTACACTTACCTATTGGATTCCTTTTTTTTGCTTTTATTCTGGAGGTTTTTGCCCGTTGGAAGAAAAATGATACCGTTACCGCTGCTGTACCGTTAGCATTATTGTTAGGAGCAAGTAGTGCTTTGGTAGCGTGTGTGTTAGGGTATATGTTATCACTAAGTGGTGATTATGAAGAAGGAGCTTTGGATACTCATTTTTGGTTTGGCGTAATCACAACAGTAATCGCTTTTTTAGCATGGTTGATTAGTGTAGGAAGACTAAAGATAAAAGTTTTAAAACAAGGGAAACCATATATGGCTACTCTTACATTGATTGTGATTTTATTAAGTGTTACGGGACACTATGGAGGTAATCTAACACATGGATCTGATTATTTAACGGCATACATGCCTTTTGGTAAAGAAAAGAAAGGAGATTTGGTAGCAGTAACTTCTATAGAAGAAGCTGTTGTTTTTGATCATTTGGTAAATCCAATTTTGCAGAATAAATGCACTAGTTGTCATAATGAATCAAAGAAAAAAGGACAATTATCATTTGCTAGTGAAGAAGCGATATTAAAAGGAGGAAAGACTGGTGTAACATTTATTGCAGGAGATGCTTCAAAGTCTGAAATAATACGTAGAGTACTACTAGATGCTCATGATAAAGAATTTATGCCTCCCGAAGGTAAAACTCCTTTGACAAAAGAAGAAATTGCTATTATTGAGCATTGGATTGAAGTAGCTCAAGGTGATTTTGAAACTAAATTTGGAGCTATAGAATCTAATGAAGAGATAAAAGAAAACGCAGCTATAATGTTAGGATTGGATGCTAATTCTAAAGCTAGTTCGGCTTTGGCTAATGTCCCTGCACCGGCAGAAAAGGATGTCAAAGCTTTAATAGACGCAGGTTTTAAAGTGAGAGAACTGGTCGCAGAATCAAATTTGTTTGATGTGATTCTACCAACAGGTAAAATCAAAAAAGAAAATTCAGAAGAACTATCATCTAAATTGGCTTTGCTTCAACCTCTAAAAAATAATATAGTGTGGCTTTCTATTGGAGGGAATCATATTACAGATAATGAGTTAAAAGTATTTAATGGATTTGAGAATTTGCAATTATTGAAATTAGAGCGAAATCCTATCACAGATGAAGGAATATCATCTTTTCCAGAATTAAAAAATTTAACATCCCTAAATCTTTTCGGTACAAAAATCACGAAGTTTTCATTAACACAATTAGATAAATTTCCGAAGTTAAAAAAAATACACGTTTGGAACACAAACATCACAAGGGAAGATGTAATCGCATATAAGGCAGCCCAAGATTCTGACATAGAAGTGAATTTATAATGGAAACATAAAACCAGTTTTTTTAGAAGAACTAAAAGCCTGATTATGGATTACGTATTTACGAAAACATTTCTAAAATTTTAAGTGAAAAAAATCTAAATGTTTGAAATTTACTGGATATAGCATGTTTCTTGTGTTATTTATTATAAAATTAAGTTTTTGAAATTGCATCTAAGGATTACTAAATAATTAAAGTAAGGTTTATGAATTTTTATATAAAAATGTTGAGTTACTCCTTTGTAATTTCGCTGTTTATAAGTTGTCAGGATAAACAAAGTAGTATAGCAAAAACTATAAAAATTAATGACAATTGGAAATTTATTCAAGAAGATGTCCCAAAGGCAAAAGAAATTCATTTTGATGATTCCAATTGGAAGACGGTAAGCTTACCTCATGATTGGAGCATATCAAAACCTTTTTCTAAAGAAAACCCTTCATTTTCTCGTGGTGCATGGCTTCCTGCTGGAATTTCATATTATAGAAAGAAAATAGATTTATCAGGAATAGAAAATAATCAAAAAGTATTTATTCATTTTGAAGGTGCTTATCGTAATGCAGAAGTATGGTTTAATAATCATTATTTAGGAAAACGTCCTTTTGGATATGCAGCATTTGAGTATGAATTGACATCATTTATTTCTAGTGAAAATAAAAATATAATCACGGTCAAATTGGATAACTCAGAGCAACCAGGGTCACGTTGGTATTCGGGTAATGGAATTTATCGTGATGTATATTTAATTACTAAAAATGAAGTGTATATACCTACCTGGGGAACTTATGTGACTACACCAGAAGTAAATTCAAATAGTGCTATAATCAACGTTGAAACATCAATAAAAAATACAAAAGTAGTAGATGAAAAAGTAATACTTAAAATTTCAGTTATTGATGATGAAGGATTAGAAGTAATTACTGAACAGAAAGAAGTTGCACTAAAGCAAGAGAGTGAGCAAAAAGAAAAGATTCAGTTAATATTAAATACTCCAAAATTATGGGATATCGATTCACCAAATTTATACATTGTTAAGGTTGAATTATTAGAAGGTGATATAATTATAGATACCAAAACAGTAAAAACGGGTATTCGTAGTATGACATATACTGTTGATAAAGGTTTTGTACTTAATGACAAACCATTAAAAGTAAAAGGAGTGTGTTTACATCATGGTGCTGGTTCTTTGGGAGCAGCGGCACGTAAAACCAGTTATGAACGTCAAATTAGAATACTAAAAGAGATGGGAGCTAATGCTGTTCGTACTGCTCATAATCCTTTTGATACAGAATTTTTAGAGGTTTGTGATGAAATGGGAATGCTAGTGATGAACGAAGCTTTTGATGAATGGGAGGTAGTAAAAGAGCCACAAACGTATAGAGAAAAGGGAAATAAAGTTAGAATACCAGTTACTTATTATGCACATCTGTTTAAAGAATATAGCGATAAAGACTTGACTGATTTTGTATTACGTGATCGCAATCATCCAAGTATTTTTATGTGGAGTATTGGTAATGAAATTGATCAGATGCGTGATGAGTCTGGAGTTGCAATAGCAAAGCGATTATCAAATATTATTCATGAATATGACTACCGTCCTGTAACTTGTGGTGTAAATGGTTATGGATGGGGAAAATGGCCTCATGAGCCTGCTGTTGCCCAAATAGATGTACCAGGGTATAATTATGCAAAAGGTGAAAATTATGATAAAGAACACGATGATTTTCCAAATCGAAAAATGATTGTAACAGAACATGCTTCTGCACAAATGATAGCCAATAGAGGAGAATACTATCCTTTTAAAAATAAAGATCAGGCATTACAATTAGATTTACCCATAGCACATCCAGATACTGAGAAATTCTTAAAGAATAGAAACTTTTATAAAAGAGGAATGCAAGCTTGGCAAGATGTGAAAAATAGACCTTTCATTATGGGAGCTTTTATTTGGACAGGATGGGATTATTTAGGAGAAACGATTCCTTACGCTTGGCCAGCACGTTCTTCCAGTTTTGGGGTGATTGATTTAGCAGGTTTTCCAAAAGATGGGTATTATTACTATCAATCAGAATGGTTAGATAAACCTGTTATACATATTTTTCCACATTGGAATTGGAAAGGTCATGAAGGAGAAAAAATAAATCTAAATGTGTTTTCGAATGCTAAAGAAGTGGAACTTTTTGTGAATGGTGTTTCTAAAGGGAAGAAGGTAAATAATACAGGTAATTCAGATATTCTTGATTGGGAAGTGCTTTATCAACCAGGTACGGTAAAGGCAATAGGGTATAATAACAATAAAAAGATAGTTGAAGAAGAAATTAAAACTAAAGGTGCTACTAATGGTTTAAAACTAGAGGTAACAGATAGTAGTGAGATTACTTATATAGAAGTAACTGCATTAGATGTAAATGGTAGTTTTGTGCCAACTGCAGATGATTTGATCAATTTTGAAGTTGAAAATGCAAAAATTATTGGAGTAGGTAATGGAAATAATAGAAGTTTGGAACCTTTTGTAGCAAATTATAGAAAATTATATAATGGTAAATGTGTTGTTATACTTCAAAAAGAGGATAATAGTTCCAAAGCAATTTTAAAGGCTATACTTTCTGAAATAAAAACAACACAAAACATAATTTTTTGATAATGAGAAATGGTACCATAAAAATAAGTATAATAGGTCTGGGAATCCTAATGGCTAGTTGTGGGAAAAAGGAAGATTCAATTGTAAAAAACAAAGCAGTAATTGCTTGTATTGGAGATAGTGTTACCTATGGGGGAGGACATGGATATGTAGAATATCTACAAAAATATATGAATGATAGTGTGCCAGAAAAAAAGGTAACATTTTTAAACTGGGGGAAGAATAGTGAAACTATAACACATCTTACAGAAACTGGACATTCAGGGACAAGACCATTTTTGTTTGACAGATTAGATAGTTTATTAACATTATTACCAAAACCAGACATAGTAACTTTTTGTTATGGAATGAATTGTGGAATTTATGGACCTCCTTCGGAAGAGCTTTTTATGAACTATAAAAATAGATTAATATTATTTTTGGATACCATGAAACAGTATGGAATAGACGTAATACTAATGACACCCCCACCATTGGCTTTGGATGTGGCAAATGCACATGGAAGAATAACATTATCCGAAGAAGATGTGTATAGTTGGAAAAATCCATATGAACGATATGATGAGGAAGTAATAAAGGAGTTTAAAGAAATTGTTTTAGAAATCGATCATCCTGCCGTAATATAAAAAATAGATATCCATCCATACTCCATTACTACAGCAGGCGGATAAAGCTTATGATAAGGACCCCATTCATCCTAATACTAATGGTTATCATATCATAGCGGATACGATATTCAATTTTTTATTATAAATTGAAATATAATTTCTGACCATTTGTGATACACTATAAATCAACATTTTTAGACCATTATCATTGAATTCATAATCTTTGTCATAGATATTTACAGCTCTACATTATGCAAAAAAACAATTATTTTTATATAGTCATATCATTTTTGATAATTACTCTAGCTTCTTGTAAAAAAGAAACTAAAATAACCTCTACATCCCAAAAACCAAATATAATTTACATTATGGCAGATGATCATACTTCTCAGGCTTTTGGGGTTTATGGAAGTCGATTAGCTAGCCTTAATCCAACTCCGACATTAGATAAATTAGCTAATCAAGGGATGATTTTTGATAATTGTTTTGTTAATAATGCCATCTGTGTTCCTAGTCGAGCAGCTATTATATCAGGACAACGGGCACAAACTAATGGAGTAATAGATCTTGAGGGAATATTACCTCCAGAAAAGCAGTATTTGCCTAAGGAAATGAAAAAATTAGGATACCAAACAGCAATTGTTGGTAAATGGCATTTGCATGAAGAACCTGCTGCATTTGATTATTATAAAGTACTACCATCTCAAGGTAAGTATTTTAATCCAGATTTTAGAATAAGAAGGGATCAACCATGGCCACAGAATGTAGTTAAAACTAAAGGGCACTCTTCTGATGTGATTACTGATATAACATTAGATTGGTTGAAAAATAGAAGAGATCCCAATACTCCATTTTTCTTAATGCATCATTTTAAAGCACCACATGATGATTTTGAAAATGCTCCTAGATATGACGAATATCTGAAAGATACTTTTATCCCAGAACCAGCAAGTTTATATGATAATGATAATAATGGATCGATAGCAACAAGAGGTAAGAATGATTCGCTAACGCGTATTATAGGCTCATCAGTTTCACGACGAAATGTGATCAGAAATCAAGCGATGAATATTTATCCAGGAACTGATGTATACAAGAAATATGGAAATGCACAAGAAGTCCTAGTTAATAAACACCAAAAATTTAATAATACTACAGAAGAAAAAGAATATACGAGTAGTGTATACCAAGATTACCTTAAAAAATATCTACGCTGTGTGAAAGGAGTAGATGATAATGTAAAACGTCTTATAGATTATTTAGAATCAGAAGGGTTGTTAGATAATACAATTATTGTGTATACAGGAGATCAGGGATTTATGTTAGGAGAGCATGATTATATAGATAAGCGATGGATGTATGAAGAATCATTGCGAATGCCTTTTTTTATACGATACCCTAAATCAATTAAAAAAGGTACTCGAACAGATGCGATTATCAATAATACAGATTTTGCACCTACACTTATAGAATTGGCAGGAGGAGATAGTCCAGATTATATGCAAGGAAAAAGCTTTAAAACTATTTTAGAAACTGGAAAAGAACCAGAGGATTGGCAAAAGGCTACGTATTATAGGTATTGGATGCATATGGCGCATCGTCATGCTAATCCTGCTCATTTTGGTATTAGAACCAAAACACATAAATTGATTTTTTATTATGGTAAATATTGGGTAGATACTGATGATCCAAGTACAGAATGGAATAAAGAGAGTTGGGGTAATGACTTTACTCGACATACCCCTGTGGCATGGGAATTTTATGATCTAAAAAAAGATCCTAAAGAAATGAATAATGCATATGGAGACCCTCAATATAAGTCTATAATTGCTGATTTAAAAAGCCAACTTATTACAATGAGAAAAGAGTTGAATGAAACAGATGCTAGTTATCCCCATATCCAAAAAGTAATTGAACAGCATTGGAATGATTAATAATTTACAACACTTAATACAGATAATCTCATTAGATTCTTATTTTGTGTAAACTACTTCGTTAAAAAAGGGGGTTATAAAGCTCTATTATAGAAAGTAAAAAGGAAATTTATTATAGTTTTTTAAAATGAAATAATAAATAGTGTAAGACTTATGCTAAAATTAATAAGCAAAAGTCTGTTTGTTTTTTATTGTTGAAGTGTAAAAACAAAACAGGGACAATGCATATATTGTCCCTGTTTTCTATTTTATTAGTTTTTTTATAATTTAAAAACCTGCTCCATCATAATCCACTTTTCTCCATCTTTTGCCCATGGTAATCCTTGCTGATATTTCCACATCAATTGCTCCCATTCTTGTACTTTAGGATTATTAGCATCCATCTCTGCTTTTTTTACAGGATCAAATGTTTCATCGACTTCCATAATCATAAACATACGATTGCCAGTAAGATAGATTTGCATGTCTACAATTCCAGCATCTTTAATGCTTTTAGTAATTTCTGGCCATGCATTACCTTCTGCATGATAATTTTTATATTCTGCAATAAGTTTAGGATCATCTTTGAGATCACAAGACAAACAAAATCTTTGTGTTTTCATTTAATCGTTTTTTTGAATTTTAGAAACAAAAAGACCATATAAGCCTACCACCACCACACATAATAACGGGACTATAAATGAAAATTTTACTTCTGGTACCCCAGCAATTATAGTATCATCCAATTTGTCTCCACCTATATCAATGATTGAGGCTTGAATTAAAGGAAAAATAGCTCCTCCTACAATAGCCATTACCAAAAATGCAGAACCTACTTTTGCCTCATCACCCATATCTTTTAATGCTATACCATATATAGTAGGGAACATGATAGACATAAATAAGGAAATACAAACCAACGAGATTAAACCTGGTATACCAGGAATTAAAATAGCACCAGTACAGCATATAATTGCCAATAATGCAAATAAGGATAATAATCTAGGCGCCTTTAATTTACTGAGCAAAGCTGTTCCTAAGAAACGACCTCCTAAAAATATTCCCATAGCAATCATATTCCAATACGTTGCATTGAGTTCTTCTCCCGAAGCCCTCCCTTGGTTGATATATTGCACATATTGAAAAATTGCTGTCCAACACATAATCTGTGCACCAACATAAAACATTTGGGCAATTACACCAGGAAAGAAAGTTTTTTTGGAAAATATTTTCCTTACTGATTCCCAAAACCCTAAAGAGACGTGTTCTTGCACATTTGGTATTTTTGTTCTTAATATTATGATCAGAATAACAAGTACAACTACGCCAACACCCAGATAGGGATAACTAATAATACCAAGGTCTTCTGTTTTTATAGCAGCTTTGGTTACTTGATCTAATGCGGCATATGTTTTATCATCATAATTTGCAGATTGTATTTGTCCTAAGACTACAAATTGAGCTACCATCATCCCAGATAGTGAGCCTATAGGATTAAAGGATTGTGCAAGATTTAATCTTTGAGTTGCAGTTTCTTTAGCTCCCAAAGAAAGAATTAATGGATTAGAAGTAGTTTCTAATAATGCTAATCCACAAGTAATGATGTATAAAGAGAATAAAAAGAAACCATAGCTTTCTAGTGAAGAGGCTGGATAAAACATAAAAGCTCCAGCTGCATAAAGTATTAACCCCAAGACAATTCCAGATTTATATCCTTTCCAACGTAAAAACAATGCCGCAGGAATAGCCATACAGCCATAACCAAAATAAAAAGCAAACTGAACTAAGTAGGCTTGGAACCAACTTAATTCGGGCATTACCTTTTTAAAAGCAGTTACCATTGGGTTGGTTACATCATTGGCAAAACCCCATAGTGCAAAAAGTGAAGTGATGATGATAAATGGAAAAATCAATTCTTTACGAACTACAGGAATTCTTTTCTTTATGTCCATGATTTCAGATTTAGTTATTCGATTATTTGTTTAGTATTTTATAATGAGATAATTGAACAATATGGAATCTAATTTTTTAAATATCTCAAGGTTTTAAAAATGTTAAAGATTATTTATTCGGTTAAAAGAGACCTGTCAAGATGAACATAACCTCCATCAATGGTAATAAACTGTCCAGTAGTATGTGAAGACTTTTCTGAAATTGTGAATAGACAAGCATCTGCGATCTCTTCTGGGGTTGTCATACGATTACCTAATGGTATTTTTTTGACAATAGATTGTAGTTTTTCTGTTCCATTCTCTAAGGTTTTTATCCAGTTATCGTATGCAGGAGTCCAGCTTTCTGCAATAATGATAGCATTAGATCTAATATCGTCTTTAATCAAATCTACAGCCCATTCTCTTGTTAATCCTAACACTCCTCCTTTGGAAGCTGCATATCCTGAAGTCCCTCCTTGACCGGTCAAAGCAACTTTAGATCCGATATTAAGGATATTTCCTTTTACTTTTTTGATATAAGGCAAAGAGAATTTGGTCATAGCAAAAAAGCTTACCATATTTAATTTTAGAGAATACATAAAATCATCAATAGAAGAATCTAACCCTGCACCATCATTTACTCCAACATTATTAATTAAAGCATCAATACGGTCATATTTTTCTCCTATTTTCTTTACGGCGACTTCAATCTGATTGACATCAGAAAGATCCGTTTTTACAAACAAAGAATCAATCCCTTTTTCTTGTAACTCTTTTTCATATCCAAATCCACGATCATTACGACAAACAATCACAGGAATAGCTCCTTCATTAGCCAAAGATTGCACAATCGTCTCTCCAATACTTCCTTTTATACCTGCAGCTCCGGTAACGACTACTACTTTGTCTTTTAATTTTAAATCCATATTCTTTTTTTATGACGGGTTTAGGAAATTTTATAAAATTGAATAGCATTTCTACCCATGATTTTCTGTTTATCTTCTTCGCTAAAATAGCTGATGTATTGATCAATGATTCCTTTAACCTTAGAATAGTTACCTCCTAGTAAGCATACAGGCCAATCAGAACCATACATAATCCTGTCATTACCAAACGCTTTAAAAATGATGTCAAGATAGGGTACGAAATCTTCATGTCTCCAATTGATCCAATCTGCTTCTGTAACCATCCCCGAGACTTTACAATACACATTTTTGTGCTTTGCAATTGCTTGTATAGTTGTTTGCCAACCATCGACTATTTGGTCTTTTATTTTGGGTTTTGCAATGTGATCGATAACAAAACGATGTTCTGGAAATTCCTCTATCAGTTTTAAAGAAGCTTCTAATTGATGCGGAAAAATTAAAATATCATAAGCGAATCCATACTGGTTTAGTAGCGCAATTCCTTTTTTAAATTGCGCTCCAATAATAAAATCTGGATCAGGCTCATCCTGAACAACATGTCTGAATCCTTTTATGATTTTATAATTAGAATAATGTTTTAAGCGATCTTCTAAAGTGTCTGATCGTAAATCTACCCATCCAACTATTCCTTTAATGAAATCATTTTTTTTAGCGAGATCTAATAAAAAATCAGTTTCTTTTTCTGATTGGTCTGCTTGAACAGCAATACATCCATCAATATTAGCCTCTTTATAGATTGTTTTTAAATCTGAAGGTAAATAATCTTGTTGCAGTACAGACATTTCGTCATTGATCCAACTGTGTTTTACCGGATCATATTTCCAAAAATGTTGATGTGAATCTATAGTCATACTAAAAATTTATGATCTGTAATTTGTTTAATAACACTTCTTGCTCCATGTTGTTCTATAGCTCTTAGGTTTTCTGTTACTGCCTCGGATAAACCATTTATAGTATCTAGATTTTCTCCCCATATGGATACATCTCTTAATAAAAAAGATACCATTTGTTGGTAAGTAATGATTTCTGTTAAATGTAGTTTCCATTGTTTTTCAAAAGAAGCTAATACAATTGGATTATCATTTAAAGCTATATTTTCACCATCATAAGTTCCTTGATAAAATCTAAATAAACAAGACAAGGCAAAAACAATACGCTTAGGTAAATGATTGTTAGCAACAACATACTCTTTTAATGCCGGTAATAATCGAGCTACAAACTTTGATGTACTATTAAGCGAAATACTTATCAGGAAATGTTTTAATGTGGGATTTCGAAATCGATCAAGTGTAGTTTTTACAAAATCATCAAGTTCTGATGTTGAAAAACCTTGAAGTGTTTTTGTAATTTCTTGAGAAAGGATTTCACTAACAAATTGATTTGTTAAGGAGTCATCCATTACTTCTTTAACCGTGCGAAGGCCAGATAGATATCCTACAGGAACCATTGAAGTATGTGCACCATTAAGAATTCTAACCTTCATCTCGCGAAATGCTTTTATATCATCAACAAATTTTACATTTAGCGAGGTATGTGCAAAAGGTAATTCTTTTTGTATAATTTTATCGCCCTGTATTACCCAACTATGGTAATCTTCTGCGGCTACCAAAAGGCTATCTTCATATCCAGTTTTTTCCAAAATAGCTTTAGAACGTTCTTTTGGATATCCAGAAACAATTCGATCTACTAGTGTATTATAAAAATAATTAGATTCTTTAATCCAGGAAATGAATTTAACGCCCAAATTCCAATGCGTGGCATATTCGAGAATAGTAGATTTAAGAGTGTCACCATTCTGTTCAATAAGTTCACATGGGAGTATAATACAACCTTTATCTATTGCGCCTTCAAAATGTTGAAATCGATGATATAACCATATTGTTAATTTGGCGGGAAATTCTTTTGGGGGAATATTTTGCAACGTATCTGAGGTAGAGAATTTTATACCAGCTTCGGTTGTATTAGAAATAATAAAACGCATGTCTGGGTTTTTTGCAAGATCCAAATATTCATCCCAATGTGTATAGGGTTGAATAACTCGACTTACGCTTTCAACCAAAACAACTTTGGAAACTAAAGCATCTTCTCTAACACCATCGATAGCAACATGAAAAAGCCCTTCTTGTTTTTTTAGAGCATCATAATCGCCTTTTTCTGTAGGCTTTACAATAACAACACTACCATTAAAATCTGTTTCTTTATTTAGGATATCAATCATCCAATCGGTAAATGCTCTTAAAAAGTTACCCCCACCAAACTGTATAATCCGCTCAGGAGCTTTTTGAGTTTTATTAGATGTAGTTCTATTTAGTGGTTTCATTTAAAAGACTATTTCTTTTTAACATTTTGACTTATAATGATATTCCTCGTTTCCAGGGGATAAAATCGTTTTGACCTTTCAGTTCAGCTTTTGTATATATTTCACCATTTGCTACCTGAATAATATATTCTAAAGCTTTTTCGCCCATAGTTTCAATGGTATCTTCACCATTAATTACTGTTCCAGCATTAATGTCAATAAGATCACTCATCTTTTCTGAAAGGCTTGTATTGCTTGACATTTTTATGACAGGTGCAATTGGATTTCCGGTAGGCGTACCCAAACCAGTAGTAAAAACAATGATATTGCACCCGCTGCCAGCAAGACCTGTCGTACTTTCTACGTCATTTCCTGGGGTACATAATAAGTTTAATCCTGCTTTAGTTACTTTTTCGGTATAATCCAAAACATCAGTTATAGGAGAAGTTCCTCCCTTTTTGGCTGCTCCTGCCGATTTCATAGCATCTGTTATTAACCCGTCTTTTATGTTACCAGGAGATGGGTTGTTTTCAAACCCAGAACCAACAGCTATGGCTTTAGCAGCATATGTTTTCATTATCGAAGTGAATTTTTCAGCATCTTCTTTTTGTTCACATCTATTCACTAATTCTTGCTCAACGCCATTAAGCTCTGGAAACTCAGATAATACAGGAGAACCTCCTGAAGCAGTAAGTAAATCAGAAGCATACCCTAACGCTGGATTTGCAGAAATACCCGAGAAACCATCTGATCCGCCACATTCTAATCCTAAAATTAGTTTGCTAATAGGTGCTGGTTTTCTTTTAATGGTATTGACTTGAGTCAATCCAATAAAAGTATGTTTTACAGCTTCTTCGATAAGGTGTCTTTCACTTTGACTTTTTTGCTGTTCTAGATAGTATACTGGTTTTTCAAAATTAGAATCTCGATCCTCAATTGCTTTTTGAAGCATTTCTATCTGCGCATTTTGACATCCAAGACTAAAAATAGTCGCTCCAGCTACATTAGCATTCGTAATATACCCAGCTAAGAGATGACAAAGTGTTTCAGAATCCTGTCGAATACCTCCACAACCTCCATCATGTTTCAAAAATTTAATGCCATCAACATTAGAAAATAATCGATTTTTATGAATCTCTTCCTGAGTGGCTATAATATTAGTGTTAAAAAGTTCTTCTGAAGAAGCACCAGCTTTATATTTTTCAATAAGAGCTTGTGTGTTTACTGCAAAATCTTTTTTAGTTTGATATCCCAGTACATCTAATAAAGCACTTTCTAATACATCAAGGTTTCTGTTTTCGCAAAAGGTGAGAGGAATAACTAACCAATAATTACGTGTTCCTACACTACCATCTGCTCTATGATACCCATTAAATGTTCTGTTTTTGAATTTTGAAATATTAGGTGCTGTCCAATTAAATTTTTCCTGATTAGCATTAAATGAAGCTGAGGCATGTTTTACATTTTCTGTAGTAATTACAGCGCCTTGTTTAATTGATTGCACGGCTTTACCAACTAGAACACCGTACATAAATACTTCATCTCCAATGTTAAAATCTAGTAGAGCGAATTTATGTTTCTGTTGAATATTTTCGGTAAGAGTAAAGGTTTTATTAGCAATATCGATCAATGTATTTTTTGGTAGCGAATCTATCGCAACAATGATATTATCCTTTGGATCTATTTGAACATAATTGAGTACCATACGATTTATGCTCTATTTTTTTTAACGATTTGCATTGTTTCGTTTATTTCAGATTTAAGAATTTCTTTATTAATTAATTGAAATTCTATTTCAGAACAAATAGCATCTGCACTAAACCATTTTTTAAGGCTGTTTGTTCTAGTAATTATAGTATTAGTCCAGAGTTGAGATTCTTTGATTCCTTTTAGGAATTTAGAATTATAGTTGTAACCAATAAAGAGCGTTATTATTTCACCATCTAATGTCTGATTAAACATAAGGTTATTAGGAGAAAACATCCGCATTAATATTTCGTCGAATGTAACTACATTATCCATACATTATATAGTTTAGAAATCTATAGTTGCTTTAATTACTCCTGTCTCAGGTTTGATCCAACTATCAAAATTATTTATCATTTGGGAAAAACCAACATTATGTGTAATAAATGACGTTGTTGGGAACTGATGCAATACATCAATTACATGTTCAAAATCTTCGAGAGTTGCATTACGACTGCACAAAATAGTAGTTTCTTTTGCATGTATTTTTGGATGTGTGAAAACTAATTCTCCTTTAGAAAGCCCCACTAATACATATCTACCACCGTGTGCCATATAATCTGGACCTGTTTCTAATGCTCCTTTATGACCGGTTGCATCAAAAACAGTTGTAGCCATATCTCCGTTAGTAATTTCGGAAATCTTTTCTATGGGATTTTCAAGTACATTAAGCACATAATCTGCACCAATTTCATTTTTGGTATACTCAAGACGATTATTATTTGTATCAAGAGCAATAACTTTTGCTCCTGCAATTTGTGCTAATTTTACAATTCCTATTCCAATAGGTCCACAACCAACCACCACTACAATTTCGTTGAGTTGTATATTTGCCCTGCGAATTGCATGAGCTCCAATAGCCAAAGGTTCTACAATAGCCATTTCATCATGTGATAATTGATTTGCAGGTAATAATAAATCTGTTCTTACAGTAATTTCTTCTTGCATCCCTCCATCAGTATGTACCCCTAACACTTCAATATCAGTGCAACAATTGGTTTTTCCATTACGACAAGCAATACATTTGCCGCAACTTATATATGGCATGATAACAACTTTGTCTCTTGCTTTAATCCCTCTTGTATTATCTCCAATTTCTAATACTTCTGTTGCCAATTCATGTCCTAAAATCCTGGGGTATTTAAAAAATGCCTGATTACCAGAGTAGGCATGTAAATCGGTGCCACACACTCCGACTTTTTTAACTTTCAGTAGTGCCTCATCATTCTTACGAATGGGAGATGGTTTTTCTTTTAAAAGAAACTCACCAGGTTTTTCGCAAACAATATATTTCATATGTTTTCTTCGGTTCATTTATCCATTTCTATATCATATTTTACTCTGCTAGGTTGAATTTATTTCAACATTTTATCTTTCTAGTAATTAGGGTTATGCAAATGAAGTTTTAAAAATAAAGTTTAGAAAGACAAGTATAGTATTATGAATTACGGATGTTTAAATAATTTTTACTAAAATAAACTTTTAATAGTAAAAGCATGATTTATGGTATTGAAGAGAAGTAGACTTTTTTGATTCTGAAAAAAAACATTGTATAGCGAATTAAAAAAGTTTACTCCATTTCAACATTATGGTTAATTAAGGAAGTCAAGTCCAAAAAGGTATCATTATCATTAGATATTGATTTCTAGTACATGAGCATGATTGCCTGTTTTTTGATTTGGTAACTTTATTTCTAATGATTCGCTTTCTTGAGACCAAGTTAATTTTGAGTCATCGTTACCCAATAACTTTATATTTTTAATATTTAAATCTTTAGCATATTCAGAGTTTTTGGCTAGAGATTTTATTTGAACCATATTATTTTTTGGCCAAGCCATAAGTATAGCATAAAGTTTATCTCCTTTTTTAGTAAATCTAATATCTTGCCCAGTGAATTCTTTATTGTTTTTTTCAGAATGATGTCCTTTCTCAACACCGGTAGGACCTTCACCAAAAGTTTTCCAATATTTTGTATCATAAATTGCTTCTCCATTAACATCTAGCCACTTTCCAATTTCTAATAGAATTTGTTTTTGATCATCAGGAATTGTACCGTCTGATTTTGGACCAACATTCAATAATAAGTTGCCATTTTTACTTACAATGTCAACTAAATCATCAATGAGTTGATTTGCAGTTTTAGATTCCCAATTGGATACATAACTCCAAGAATTTTTACCGATTGATGTATCAGTTTGCCAAGGTAGTTTTCGAATACCAGGTAATTTTCCTCTTTCCAAATCATAAACCACAGTACCTTCTGGAAAAGCTTCATGACTAAAATTTTTATCCTGAAGAACGACTTCTTTTCCCCATTCAATACCTTTGTTGTAATAATATGCGGCTAATTTTGGTCGGTATTCTTTAAAATCAGGAATATCTACATAAAAATCTAGCCAAAGGATATCAGGTTGATAATTATCAATAATATCTTTTATTCTTAACCACCATCTTTTTTTGAACTCTTCTGATACGGGCTGGGTTAAATCTTTGCCTTTAGAACTATATAGATCGGCAAACTCTGGATCAGTGGTGTCAAAGTGATCTTTTTTATTGTAAAAGGACCAATTGAATGCAAAATGAGAAGAAGTTCCCATAATCATTCCCTGATTGCGTCCTTGCGTAAATAACTCTCCTAAAACATCTGTCTTTGGCCCCATATCAACAGCATTCCACCGAGTAGTATTTGACTTATACATTGCAAAACCATCATGGTGATCAGCAACAGGAATTACATATTTTGCTCCAGCCTTTTTAAACAAACTTATCCATGCTTTGGCATCAAAGTTTTCACCTTTAAACATCGGAATAAAATCTTTATATCCGAACTTTTTATGATCTCCCCATTTTTCTTTATGATGTTTAAATTCTTTAGTGGATCCTTTACTATGGTGTTCTAAACTGGCACTAAAATTAGCAGAATCCATATACATTTGTCTTGGATACCACTCAGAACCAAATGCAGGTACACTGTACGCTCCCCAATGCACAAAAATTCCAAATTTTTGATTGTTAAACCATTCTGGGTCTTTATAGTTTTCTTTTATAGATTCCCAATTTGGTTGGTATTTAATACTGATAGTATCAGTCACTTTTTTTTGATCTGTTTCCTGAGCTAGTTTCTTATCTTTTTCAGGTCCACAAGCTGCTAAGAAGATTAGCATGAGTATTAAAATAAATAATGGTTTTCTAAATGTCATTTTTAATTGATTAAATATGAAAAAATAATGGGGCATTTTTTGGTTAGCTAAATTGATGTTTTTAAGAGGCATGTAAAATGACGAATGTCTTAAATATTACAACAAATGGTTATTTTAAAGATAGGGGCTGGGATAACAGTAAATATAGTAGGGTATAAGGGGTAAACAAGAGGTTAGCTAGATGTATGATTTTTATGATCTCCCGTTTTTTGTTATTGAATAGAAAACAATTTCAGGGATATTATTTGGGTTTTTAGAAATATACTTTGTTCATTAATCGTATAGTTTTTGATTAAACATATGTTCTCTTGTTATAAACATTAGTTGCAAATTACTTAGGATTTATCTTATATTTTTGTTAAAAAAATATTAAAAATGAGATTTCTACAAAAAAAATTGCTGATAACCTTTATTTGTTTAATCTCATTTCTTTCTTTTTCAAAAGATATTTATGTAGCAAAAGATGGAAATGATCTAACAAATACAGGAGCAATTGATAGTCCATATTTAACTATAACAAAGGCTGCAGACGAGGCTGTAGCTGGAGACATAGTATATATTAGAGAAGGAACATATGAAGAAACTTTACATCCAGCAAATTCTGGAAATGCTGGCAATCCTATAATTTTTACATCATTTCCTGGAGAAAAGGTAATTATCTCTGCTATGCAATCATTAAATGGTTGGATCAATGATTCTGGGTCAATTTATAAGACAATAATACCATTTGCTTCTTTAGGGCAAGAAAATTTTGTAATGAATAATGATGTTGCCATGGATTTAGCTCGTTGGCCAAATAATGAAGATGGATTGCCTTTTACTCTTAATTCGAGACGAAATTTAGGAGGAAGTGACGGATCAGATGGGACTTTTAATAGTCGAGTTGGTTTTTTAACTTCAACCGATATTCCTAATATTGATTGGACTGGTGGTTCACTTTTTTTTTATGGAGATAGATCAGGTTCAGGTTGGTTGGCTTGGAAAGAATTTATTACAAGTAGTAGTTCTGGTCGAGTAAACTTTAATATTACTAAGCAAAATGGAGTAAAATGGATATATACCGCACATCCACCAATGGATAAAGGGGATTTCTACTTAGAAGGGGTAAAAGGAGCTTTGGATTTTGAAAATGAATGGTGGTTTAATACTAGTACTAATGAATTGTTTGTTCAACTACCAGGAGGAACTATTCCTCAGGATGGTTTGGTAAGAATGAGACGACGACGACAGACTATTAATCTTAATAATAGAAGCTACATAGAAATTAAAAACCTAGCCGTATTTGGAGGAGTAATTGAATTGAAAACAAATTCTAACAATAATAAGTTATATAGAGTTTCTTCTTTTTACGGAAATCATACTCAGGGAATCTTTACAGGATTTAACGCAGGTAAACCTAGTGTAGAAGTTAACGGGACCAGAAATATTATCGAAAAGTGTGAGATCGCATTTAGTGCAGCTACTGGTATGCGGATGGCGGGTAGTTTTAATGAATTAGAGAATAATTATATTCATGATTTTAACTATTTGGGCTCTTATGATGCTCCTCTAGTAGCTAGAGGTGGTACCGATAATAAAATTATAAAAAACACTATTTTTAATGGGGGTAGAGATGGAATAAATTATAACGGTCAACGATGCGAAATTGCTTACAATGATGTTTCATATAGTAATCTTATTGCCGATGATTGTGGGTTGTTTTATACCGTTGGAAAACAACCAAATACAGAAATACATCACAATTGGTTTCATGATGCTGCATCTAGTGGAACAAAAACAAAAGCAGCAGGAATTTATTTAGATAATAATGCAGAAAGTTTTTCTGTTCATCATAACGTAGTCTGGAACACAGAATGGACAGCTGTACAGATTAATTGGAACGGTACGGATATAGATATTTTCAATAATACATTTTGGAATAATTCTGAAGAAATGGGAGCATGGCATCTTACAGGTACTGCTTTCTCAAATGTGAAGGTATGGAATAACCTAGGAGATAAAGGAAACTGGGAACCACAGTCTGATAAGCAAAACAATTTGGTAGTGACTTCTGGTACGTTTGCTAATGCTTCTAATGCAAGTTTTATTTTAAAACCTAATTCAGAAGCCGTCGACGCCGGAAGAATAATTAATGGTATAACAGATGGATTTAGTAGTAATACTCCAGATATTGGCGCATATGAATATGGAGGAGATAATTGGGTTGCAGGAATTGATTGGAATACTAAATTAGGGCCTTCGGGATTAGGATGCTATGGTTTACCAGGCGAAGATTGTATTGCTTTACCAGAAAATGATGATGATAAAGACGGAGTGGATAATGCCAATGATAACTGCCCTAATACTCCTGAAAATGATACGGTGGATAGCAATGGATGTACAATATTTACATTACCATCTACTAATTTTAGTATTTTGAGTACAGGACAAAGCTGTGTCAATGGAGCTAATGGAAGTATAATCATTACTGCTAAGGAAAATCATAATTATATTGCAGAAATTAAGGAAAATAAGATTACCAAAACTTTTGTTGCTAATACAACAACCATATTTGATGGTTTAAGAGAAGGTACATATACATTGTGTATTAAAGTTGATGGCCAGACCAATTATCAACAATGTTTTTCTGTGGTTATAAATGCACCAACTCCTCTAAAAGTAACCTCAAGAATAGATGCTTTTTCAAAAGAAATTTCTCTTGATCTAGAAGGAGGGAAGCGATATAAAATTGAATTAAATAATGAAGTTATAGTGACCGATAAAAACCAAATTATACTTTCTTTAAGAAATGGAAAAAATTCTCTCTTAGTAAAAACAGATAAGGATTGCCAAGGAATACATAAAGAAAATATAAATGTTAGTGACAATCGAAATATGTATATATTTCCTAACCCAGTAAAAGATGTGTTGAATATTGTTGTTGCAGCAAATGAGTCTAAAGCTGATATTGTATGGGAACTTTTCTCTTTTCAAGGTAAACGTATTTTGCACGGTCAACGACAAGTTGTTAATACAAATATAGTGGTTGATATATCTGCTCTCGCCAAAGGGAATTATATTCTTAAAGTTTCTGCACCTGATACAGTAATGCATGAACAAATAATAAAGCATTAAAATATTTATTCACCTCAATAACATTTAGTTTGAATAGCTTAAAAATATTACGTATGAAAAATAATATAATGTTAATTTTCGTTTTATCCATACTTTCTTGTGGAGGAAGTGATGATAGAGGAGAGGGACCTGGTGAACCAGATAGAGGAGAAACAGGTAATGCTCCAACTTCCGCAGTTTTGATTTTTCCTTTAAAAGATGAAGAATGTAATGCAGGAAAAATTATTTCGAATCTAGAGAGTACAGTGGTTTTTGAATGGAACCCTTCAAGTTTTACTACAAAATATACGTTATTGCTCACAAATCTTAACACACAAGCTACTCAAACTTTTGAAACAACAAATACAGAATTAGAAATAGCTTTATTACTTGGGACACCTTATTCATGGAAAGTAACATCTTCTTCAGATACTACAACAAGTACAGCAGAGAGCGAAGAGTGGAAGCTATTTAATGCTGGATCAGGGGTAGAAAACTATGTACCATTTCCAGCAGAACTAGTTAGTCCACCCAT
Organism: uncultured Aquimarina sp.; assembly: GCA_947498785.1. GTDB lineage: Bacteria > Bacteroidota > Bacteroidia > Flavobacteriales > Flavobacteriaceae > Aquimarina. The sequence goes on from CANMLS010000009.1 coordinate 142,333, forward strand.
GGGATTAACTATTACTGATCCTACTGCGATAGACTTATTGTGGAAAGGCAGCGATGTAGATGGAGATATCGATGAGTATGAAGTCTATCTGGATAATAATAATCCGCCAGTTACATTACTTAATACTGTAACAAAATCAGAAATTAAGAATGTTAGCATACAAGCAAATAAAAGATATTATTGGCAGGTTGTAACCAAGGATTTACATAATAATTTTACCAAATCATCTGTATTTGAATTTAGAACTAATCAATAAATAATCTATAAGATTATTTATTGATTAGTTTATTATATGAATTAACCATTGAGATGCCTAATATAAATTAAAAACGATCCAGTCTTCGGCATCAAGAGGTAGGTTTTGAGCCGTGACTGGAAACGTTAATAATAGAAATAAAAATACCGCTAGGTATTGGGGTAGGGGTAATTTTTATAAATTTAATAACTTTGTATGCGTAGTATAAAAATTTATCAATTTAAAAGTTAATGTTTTTTTATACTATCACCTACCGTTATTTGCATGCAATACTATTTTTTAATTACTATAAACTCTTTAGATTATTATAATTCTAAACTTATTAATAGTATTACAATTATTACAGTGCAAAGATATGTTATAACGGAATTATATGCATCACTATAAAAAAGTATAAATATAAATACCTATAAATGAGTATTTACTAATCTAGTCAGAAGACAATAAAACAATTTCTATGATACTCCCGTTCCTTAGGGTTGGTTTAAGTTTTTTTAAATTATTGAAAATCTAAACTGGTGTTATTATAGTTAAACTTTGATAAAAATATTGAGAATTTAATTATGCTATTCAAGGTATAAAGGGTATTAACAATTATAAAAATCAAAATCGTTTTGATCAAAAAAAAGAGACTGTCTTTTCAAACAGCCTCTTTGATATAAATTATTAAAAATTCTTAATGTTATTTAACAATTAATTTGTTCGAAAAGGATTTGCCCTTAGGAACAGATATTGAAATAATATAAGAACCAGGTTGTAATATTTTTTCTGACTCAATGATTATATGATTAGTTTTTGGTCTATCAAAGTAAACAATAGTACCCTTTAAATCTATAATTCTTACGGTACTACCAATAAAACTATTCAAAAAGATGTTAAGAACTTCTTGATTAGAAATTGGATTAGGGTAAATTATTGGTTTATTCTGATCAATTGATAAAGAAGCGATTGTTGATTTTTCATATATTTTAACATTTTTGATATATAAATCAGCAGAGGCAGGATTTATATCATGGTCATTGGCAATAACAAAATAATTCATTTGTCCAGTATAATATTGCCCAACAGGGATCGTGATCAACTCGTAATCTCCACTTCCTTTATAGGATAAACCACTTTCACTTTCATTGATGATTGCTGGTAAATTCTGAGTTCCATATAGATCAAAAACTCTTTTTTCAAAATTACCGTTTGCTGCTCTATTATTAAAATCATCATTTTCATCAAGTCCTACACCTTGAATTTCTCCTCGAACAGGAGCTTTCATTTCTAGTTCTATAACAGTATTTTCAGTAACAGGATACTCAAAATCAATTTTTTTCCATGAATTACCAGTTAATCGAATAGCAGTTCCATCATCCAGAACTTCATGAGTCCCCGCTACATCCTGATCATCATAAGAAGTTATGGTATGCGTATCAAAATTAATTACATTTAAAGGAATTACTGGTTTTTCATATATTTTTACATTTTTAACATATAAATCAGCAGAGGCAGGATTTATATCATGGTCATTGGCAATAACAAAATAATTCATTTGCCCAGTATAGTATTGCCCAACAGAGATTGTGATCAACTCGTAATCTCCACTTCCTGTATAGGATAGACCACTTTCACTTTCATTGATGATTGCTGGTAAATTCTGAGTTCCATATAGATCAAAAACTCTTTTTTCAAAATTACCGTTTGCTGCGCTATTATTAAAATCATCATTTTCATCAAGCCCTACACCTTGAATTTCTCCTCGAACAGGAGCTTTCATTTCTAGTTCTATAACAGTATTTTTAGTAACAGGATACTCAAAATCAATTTTTTTCCATGAATTACCAGTTAATCGAATAGTAGCTCCACCATCTAGAACTTCATGAGTCCCCGCTACATCCTGATCATCATAAGAACTTATGGTATGTGCATTAAAATTAATAACATTTGGATCTATTGTTGCATTAATTGTTACTTCGCAAGAGTCAGTAAAAGCTCCGTCGTTTGTGGTAACAGTTATTGTTGCTATACCTTCAGTTATTGCTGTTATAAGTCCATTGGAATCAACTGTTGCTACAGCAGTATTAGATGAACTCCAAACAACTGATGTATTCGTTGCATTTGCTGGTGATACAGTCTCTGTTAAATTAGAAGTTTCTTGGATATTAAGATTTAAATTATTTTGATTTAAAGAAACATCTGTTACATCAATTGTAGTAGATATATGATCACCAGAAAAACGAATCTCTGCAAAACCAACTGCTCCTATAGACCCGTTAGATGACTGACTTTCATATATATTAAATTTAACAAGCCTTACATTAGGTTCTTCGATTTTATAATTTTGAGCATAATCTCCACTTCTAAAAACTACAATAGAATCGGCAAGAGTGAAATTTGCAGTATCATAATCAGTATCTGATGAAACTAATACTTCAATTTTTTTAACGCCATAACGAAGTGATGGATTGTCGTCACTCCAATTCCAAAGGTGAATTTCTGAAAGATCTTGATTAGTTCCCAAATCAAATCCTACTTCAGCAGTAATTCCAGCATTAGATTTCCACATATCTGACTCTTCATTACTATGAGCAGTTTTTTGTACCGCAGGATTATCTAAAAAACCTGTTCCGTTAATTAGATTTATAGCAGGTGACGTACTTGTTTCTGCTGTTGAGTACACTACTGATGCTGGTTGAATTAAATTTGTTTTTTCTCCAGCAATAAAATGTTCATATAATTCAGGTATTTCTACTTGGGTTGTAGGAGTTCCTGTTAGCATACCATGTTTAATTAAAAATTTGTCTAATCTATAGGCAATTGGATCGAAAAAAACTTCCTCATCAGCAAACCCATGCCTACCTTCTTTTCCTACCCAAAACTCGGATTCTATATTATAGGGAATTGAAAGTTGTCTTGACATATGTGCTAAATTACTTCGCTCATCGTCTGAACCACAGAAATAAATAGTAGGAGGAGTATTTTGGTCTATACCATTGGTATAAAATTGTGCTTCATTGGCTATAGTTTGACTCCATTCTGTTGTTAAATCGTTGATTTGAGTTCTATTTAAATTTATAGCAGGATCCAAGAATACCAGTATATTAGGTTTTGTAGAAATAGATAAGTCATCATTAGGATCATTTATCCCATCTATAGAATATAAACTACCCGCAAGGTGTGCTCCTGCGGATGACCCACCGGCAATAACTTTATTAGGATCAATACCAAGAGTCGAAGCATTTGCCTTTACCCATCTCATTGCACTTCTCGTATCAATAACACAACTAGAAACAGTTCCATAAGTATAGGAAGCAGAAATAGCTACTATGCCACGAGCAGCAAAATACTTAGCCCATTTATACATCTGAAACCGATGACCTGTTACCCAGCTTCCACCATGAAATAATAACATTACTGGACGACGATCACTTGCTTTCCAACTTCCAGGGTAATAAGCTCTTAAGCTAACATCTCTATTATTAGTGGTTTTGTACACAATATCTCTGTAGGAAATATCACTATTTGCAGAAGTAACGGTAAGGTTACTGGTTGCGGTAAAATTTCCATCAACAGTAGTTGCAGTAATGATAGCTTCTCCAGGAGATACTGTAGTAACCAATCCATTGCTATCTACTTTTACAATTGAAGTATCACTAGAGGACCATGTGATAGATTGATTAGTTGCATTGGAAGGAGAAATAATAGGTAGTAACTTAACAGATTCTTGAGATGCAATAGTGATATTGGTTTGATGTACATTAAATTCAACTCCCGTTACAGCAATTGATTCATTTCCTGTATCCATTCCATATCCTTCTCTTATATAATTATTGATGTTAAAAGAAGTGAATTCTGTACGCCAATTACCTTTTCTTTGTTTACGAGCTTCTTCAATAAAAGCTTCAAAGCTACGGTTAAAGCCTAATGATGCAGCATATTCTGCAGAAGTTCTTCCTGGATCAGGAAAAGTAACTTGCTCAAATACTGAACCACTATCTCCAACAGCATTAGTCCATTGATTGAAATTCATAAATGTTCTATCCCGTCTGAAACTCCTATTTGCTGCTGCTCCAGAAAAATATTTATTCCCAGAAAAAATCATATTAGAATGATTGCTACTTGAAGTTTGTTCTGCAACAGTATTATCGAAATCGGGATTTTGTATTATGTTGTTCTTTACTGTAATCCCATCTGAAGTATCTGATAAAAAATATAATCCTCTTCTATGGTTATATACGATATTATCTTCTACCGTAAGGTTATAAGCATATGAAGGCCAGTCTTGTTTATAATCTGTTTCTGGTTGTCCTATAAGTGCTGCAGAATAGTCTGATACTTTTATAGCAAAAGAATTATATTCTCCACTAAGGTCATTTGAAATAATGTTTCTTTTACATTCATGCTCATAATCAGGATGTAAGTCAAAAAGCTCTAAAGCTAATCCACGAGGAGTTTCCCCATTTGATGCAACAATATCAACATTTTCTTGATATACATTATCATTATTAATACAAGGGAAAAAATCACCTCTATTAAAAGAATGTAAAGGATTTCTTGCAAAATAGTTTCCATTTAGAATTCCTCCACAACGTAATTGAACGCCATGACTAGATCCACGTGTAATGATATTATTACGTACGGTAAAAGTTCCTGGTCCATTTTGATATTGAGCATAAATATTATGTCCTAATTGTCTTTCGTGTAAGGTGTGAGACATATCTTCTCGCCAACCATTGTAATCAATTACGTTTTCTTCAATTAAAACATGCTCACTATCATTAATAAACATCCCTTGTCTGTGAGCCCCTTCCATATAGGCATCTGTTATTACACAACGGCGAATGGTTAAGTTTTTTATTGCTAATTCATTTGTAGTCCAAGATGTTTGAAATATCAGATTGGTTGTATAAAAATCAAATTTCATATCTTCAAATAGAATACTATCAGACCTTCGTGCCCAGTTACAACCAAAGGATCCAGTATTTTTTGATCCTATATATTCAGGATCATCAGGATTTCTTTCTTGGGCATAACCATGTAAACTCACAAAAGCTACAAAATTCGAAAAATTGTTACCACTTGTTGATGGGGAATTAGCAGCTGTTGTAAGAAGGCTGGCTTCTCCTGTTTTAAACATGGGTCGGTCAAGGTTTATATCACCATAGGCTCCAAACAGCATTGGCTGATCAACAGATTTTCCCGAATGCTTAAAATTTGTTATCAGTTGTTCGTACCATACATCTCCACGTTTAAACAATATCCAATCAGGATGATTGTCTCGTAGCTGTTTCCTTGCTTCAGCTACTGTTTTATATGGTTTAATAGTAGTTGTAGGATTAAAAGGAGTTCCTACCTGGGCTGCAGTATAAGTTACAGCAGTAGCATCATTACCATCTGTACTACTTACATAAATGATACGACTGTCTGTACTTGGGTTAAAAACGGTCCAACCTTCGGCATCAAGAGATAGGTTTTGAGCCGAAACGGGAAACGTTAATAAAAGTAACAGAAATACCGTTAGGTATGGGATTGGGGCAAAATGTTTTTTCATAATTTGAGTGTGGTTTGAGTGTGGTTTGAGTGTGGTTTGAGTGTGGTTTGAGTGTGGTTTGAGTGTGATTTGAGAGTGATTTGAGAGTGATTTGAGAGTGATTTGAGAGTGATTTGAGAGTGATTTGATAAACCATAGAGACAGAGTCTCTATGGTTTTATATTGATTTTGATCTAATAATTTATTTGACAATTAACTTATTTGTATAAGTTTTACCTTTAGGAATAGATACTGAAATAGTATAAAAACCAGGTATTAATATTTTGTTTATTTCAATAGCCATATGATTATTTTTTGGCTTATTACTGTAAATAACTCTACCTTTTAAATCAACAATTCGCACCGTACTTCCATTAATAGCATTCAAAGAAATATTAAGAATATCTTGAGCTGAAATTGGATTTGGGTAGATTATTGGTTCACTTTGAACTGTTGACAAAAATGAGTTTGTATTAACTATAATATTAGATGTAGCAGTAAAAGCTTTATCTGTTGTAGTTACTGTTATTGTTGCGCTACCTTCAGCTATTGCAGTAACCACCCCATTGTTATCTACTGTAGCTACAGAGGTATCACTAGAAGACCAAGTAACCGATTTATCAGTTGCATTACTAGGTGAAATAACAGGGAATAACTCAAAAGATTCATTCGAAGTCATAGTGAGACTAGTTTGTGGAGTATTAAATGCTACACCAGTAACAGCAACAGGTTGATTATTAGGTGTCATTCCATATCCTTCTCGAATATAGTTGTTGATACCAAATGAAGTGAATTCTGTACGCCAATTACCTTTTCTTTGTTTACGAGCTTCAGCAATAAAAGCTTCAAAGCTACGGTTAAA
>CANMLS010000010.1 GCA_947498785.1 uncultured Aquimarina sp.
AAAATATAGATTTTTTCGCATTACTAAAGTGCTGCAATGAAATTGCAGGGTTTTTACCCGAATTTGAGACCAATAAACATCTGTTTCAAAAAATGAAACTAATATGCGTTATACTTGTCTTCAATTAATTGACTAACATGAAACTTCTTAATGTTCCTTTTTTAATTCTTACTATATCAATAGTAATTGGAATTTTAATTGGCTATTATTTTAATATTTCGCCACATATAATATTTATTTTGTTATTCATTTCTATGACAGGGTTAGCCATTTCCTGGTATAGGTCAAAAAAAATATTTCGTAAGGGGTATTCTTTTTCCTGTTTAATGGTAATTGTTTTCATTCTTTTTGGATTGACATTAGTTCAAATACATAATCCAAAGAACTATACTAGTCATTATAGTAATAAAATACAATTGCAGAATATAGAAGATCACAAAACAGGAATTCAATTTTCTATACAAGAACGATTAAAACCTACTTCATACTACAACAGATATAGGGTTTCTGTTTTATTTTTAGGAAATCAAGCAACACAAGGAAGTATTTTACTTAAGGTCAAAAAAGATAGCAATATATTAGATGTTGGTAAAAGATACACTGTTTTCACTTATTTACAACCCATTCCCAGCCCTTTAAACCCTGACCAATTTGATTATGCAAAATATCTAAGCAAACAGTACATATATCATCAAATCACTACAACAACTCATCAGCTGATCGAAAATCAAGAAACTGATTGGTCTTTATATTATTTAGCTGATCAAATTAGAAAAAATATTAATTTCAAGTTATCAAAGTATGCTTTTGACACAAAACAGCAATCAATTATTAACGCTTTACTTCTTGGACAACGACAGGATATTAGTCAAGAGACTTTTGCACAATATCGAGATTCTGGAGCTATTCATATTCTTGCTGTTTCTGGACTTCATGTTGGTATAATATTAGTGATTCTAAACCTAGTATTAAAGCCTATAGAGAGGTTTGGTAGAAAAGGTAAAATCATTAAATTGATCTTCATCATTTTTTTTCTTTGGTGTTTTGCCATAATCGCAGGACTATCTTCATCAGTTCTTAGAGCAGTTACGATGTTTTCTTTCCTTGCAATAGGAATACAAATTAGATCTGCCACAAGTATTTATAACTCATTATTTATTTCTATATTTATATTACTTTGTTTTAAACCTTTATTGTTATTTTCTGTTGGTTTTCAGCTCAGTTATTTAGCTGTTTTTGCCATTATATGGATACAACCAGTTATTGCATATCGATATAACCCAAAAACTTATGTATCCAAAAAGATTTGGGAAACATTTACTGTCACTATTGCCGCACAATTTGGATTATTACCACTTACATTGTTTTATTTTCATCAGTTTCCGCTTTTATTTTTTGTTTCTAATCTAATTATTATTCCTTTTCTGGGCAGTATCCTTGGGTTTGGCATCATCATAATCATATTAGCTTATCTCAATATTCTTCCTCAATATATTGCAACACTATTTGGGAGTTGCATAGATCTAATGAATGCTTGCGTAAGTTTGGTAGCGCAACAAGAACAATTTTTAATTACCGATATTAATTTTTCCTCGAGAATGCTCTTAGGGCTATATTTGGTTATTATAGCTTTAACATTACTATTTCAACGATATAAAAACATAAAAATAGTATATGTAATGACATCTCTAATCATGTTGTTTACCATTATGCTTTTTGAAAGACATCTGCTCATTGACAAACAAGAGTTTATTATTTTTCATCACCATAGAAATACTACTTTAGGAGTTTTAGAAAGCAAAAAATTAAAGCTTTACAGCAGAGCTATTATTTCTAATACAACAGAACGTTTTCTATTTGGCAATTATCTTATTAATAATCAAGCTACCATAGACACATCCTTATTGTTAAAAAATGTTTACACATACAAAGAACAAGTTATTCTGATAATTGATAGTACAAGTGTGTATTCTATACCCAAAATAAGACCTGCTATTATTTTGTTATCCGATTCTCCAAAGATACATCTGAATAGAGTTATAGACAGTCTTCAACCCAGACAAGTTATAGCCGATGGAAGTAATTACAAAAGTTATATTGATCAATGGGAGGTTAGTTGTAAAAAACAAAACATCCCTTTTCATCGTACAGATAAAAAGGGAGCATTTATATTAAAATAAGATTTTATTAAACTTACAATAAAACCATAGATTCTTTTATGTCCTTTTCTTCTGTTGTTTTCATAATCTCCTGTATTATTTTATGTAAATCAGGGATACATGTTCTGGCAAGGCTATTTTGGCTATTAAAAAGCACACAAATTCCTAAATCTTCTTCAGGGAAAATTGCAATTTCACTTCTATAATTATTCACGCTACCTCCATGATGAACAATAGTACTAGGGTCATTAGTTTGACTGTCTACAAAGTTATGAATTCTCCATCCATACCCGTAAAAAGAAGATGAATACCCTGACCATTTTTGGTAATATTGTCTTCTTCCACCAACCTGAATCTTTGGTGTAAATACATCTTGCATAGAACTTGGCATCATAACCTCTGGGTTACTTCCTAACAGAAATTTTATCCATTCTCCCATATCCCTTGCACTCGCATTAATTCCTGCAGCAGCAATAGCATTACTATAATATTTTTTATTTAATTTCATTGGTTCCCATCCGTGACTTACACGCTGGTGCGGCTCTGCTATATTATTTGATTGTACTAAAGTCTCATAACTAGAGGAAGCAGAGGACATATGAAGAGGATCAAAAATCTTTTCTTGAAGAACTTCTCTAAAAGACTTACCTGTTACTTGTTCTACAATAGTTCCACTTAAAGCAAATACTGCATTTTGATAACTGTATATCCCTCCAGGTTTTGCAACAGGAACTAATTCCTTAAATTGATTTACTATTTTTCTTATTGGCACACCATCTTCTACAAGGTTTGTAAAACTATGATAAGGTAAACCCGTGCTATGAGATAAAACATGTGATAATGTAACACTCTCTGTCTGTTCCTTACTTCCTAGTTGAAAGTTAGGAATATAATTCACAACTTTATCCTCCCAGTTCAACAATCCTTCTTCTACACAGATTCCAGCTAATATTCCTGCAAACCCTTTGGACAAAGAACCGATTCTAAATATAGTTTCTTCATTAACGATATCCTTTTTAGTTGAATTTCTGTTTCCATAGCCACCCAAGTGAATGATAGAATCACATTTTACAATTGCAACTGAAGCTCCTACGATTTGATTTTGATGTAAAGCTTGATCAAAATATGCCTGAATTGAATCCACCAATCGTTTTTTGTGTGAGGTAGGAAAATAGACATCTGGTAATGATTCGCGAAGTTCTTCAGCTTGAGATTGTTGTGACAATTCTGAATGCTCTCCAGAGGCAAAAGAGAAAAGCAATGCAACAAATACCATAGATGGGACAACTATGACTAGTATTTTTTTCATAAGTAGGTTTATTATGACAAACAAAGCAAATTAAACCCACAAAAGCAAAAAAAATTCCTTTTAAACGCAAGCTTACTTTATTGTTATAATCAGATTTTAGGGTATTATTTAAGTTTACGTATAGGTAACGAATACTTAATCAATTAATTGCACATAAAACCTAAGTTTTACATAAATGTGCACCCTTCTTTTCAATATATACGAAAAAAAACTTCCTTTTTTATAATCTAGTAAAAAGGAAGTTTTATCATTTAAAATTGAAATCGTTTCACTTCAACTATATTTTTAATTGGTAAACGTACTTACAAACGAATTTTCATATTTTTTCCAGGCATCAGCGCTCGTTAATTTCTTATAATCATTTTTATGAATCATCTTAAGGTAAATCTCCAATTGTTTAGGAGTTTTATATCCGACTACTGGAGCAATCAGGTTTCCTTTTTCATCAAAAAACACCATACTTGGATACCCAGTTATCTTCAATGCATTTGCAAAAAAATGTTGGCTATTTCTTCCTTTCCTATCTGGATTATGATTAGGGTTAGTATAAGTGAAATCATTATAATGAATCTCTTCTGTACCTTCTGCATTAAATTTTACTGCATAATAATTATCATTCACATAAGACACTACATCTTTATTATGAAAGGTTTTTTTGTCTAAAAGTTTACAGGGTCCGCACCAATTGGTATAGACATCCATAAAGATTTTTTTGGGTTCTTTTTTTTGAGCTTCTAAAGCTTCATTCATTGACATCCATTGGATTTCCTGTGCCTGGGCAGAAAGGCAAAATAAGAATGCTAATAGAAAAAGTAGGTTTTTCATCTTTTTTATTTTTTTATAACTAGTCGGAAACAAAAACTATTCCTTATTTAAAACTTCACTTATCTTGGGGGATAACTAAAATTTTATTCTTTTATTATCGTATCCCGTGCATTAGTTTTTTAAGTAACGGATTTAAAAAAACTATTAAAACTCCAGCTGCTATCGGAACAATGGTAAATATCAGGAAAAAAGTAGACAAATTATAATTTACTGTAACTTCATCAATCATTCCTCCTAAAGTTCCGGCCGCTTTCTGACCTATTGCAATTGCTAAATACCAAATTCCGAACATAAATGCAATCATTCTACCTGGAACCAATTTACTTAGATATGACAACCCCACAGGCGACAAACATAACTCACCTAATGTATGGAACAAATATGCCAAAATTAGCCAAATCATACTTACCGAAGCAGTTTTCGCTCCTGGAGGAATCCCTGAAGAACCATATGCTAATAACGCAAATCCAAAGCCTAACAATACTAATCCAAAACCATACTTAAATGCTGCACTTGGATTATATTTACTTTCCCACCATCTGGAAAATAGTGGAGCTAACGCAATGATAAAAAACGAATTTAAAATTCCAAACCAAGTTGCTCCTACCTCAGTTGTGTCCTTACTAAACTCATTATTCAATTTCCAGATAACAATTCCCCAAATAATAATAAAACTGATAGACAATAAAGCATTGGATATCCCAATCTTAGAAAACGTCTTTTTAAATAATAAATAAAGTACCCAGGAAATAATAACTAAAGGTACTACAGTTAATATCGCATCTATAATTTTAAATATCAAAGCAGAAGACCCTGATAAATCTCTGGCAGTATAATCTCTTGCAAAGATATTAAGTGATCCTGCAGCCTGTTCAAAAGCTGCCCAAAAAAATACCGTGAAAAAGGCAAAAATTGCCACGGCAATCATCCTATCTCTTACCTTAGGAGTATACCTTACTATTCTCGAAATAATTAAAAATAAAAATAATAGGACTGCAAATATGATTACAACTGTAGCACCATCATAATTACCTAAGGTAAAGTTAAAAACATTAATATTCCCAATTTTTGACATTGGATCATTGATCAACCAAGTTAATCCTAAAATTGAGGTAATTGCAATCAAAACTTTATCGATTATTGTAAATGTATTAAGTTTATCGCCCTCTTCAAGAACAACTTCAGATTTAACTTCTTTATTAGGTTTAGAGCCTATTTCACCAAACAAATTTTTGGCCATCCAAAACTGAACCATACCTAAAAACATAAAGATTCCTGCTAAACCAAAACCTAGAGCCCAACTATAATTTTCTCCCAAATATCCGCAAAGCATAATCCCAAAAAAAGCTCCAGCATTTACGCCCATATAAAAAATAGTATATGCTCCGTCTTTTTTAGCATCATTACCTTGGTACATTTCAGAGATTATAGAGGTAATATTGGGTTTAAAGAGTCCTGTTCCCAATACCAATAATCCTAATCCTATATATAAGGTAATTTCTGTTTCAAAGGCCATAGAAACATGCCCCAATGTCATAATCAAACAACCTATAGTAACTGCCCAACGATACCCTGTAATTTTATCTGCAATATAGCCTCCTAAAATTGGTGTTAAATATAATAATGATGCATAGGTGCCAAATAACGCCAAAGCATGTTCTCTTGGCCAATTTGCCCATCCTGGGTTTTCTCCAAAAAGTGGTTGCGTTAAAAATATCACTAAAAGGATTCTCATTCCATAAAACGAAAAACGTTCCCACATTTCGGTAAAGAAAAGTACAAATAAGCCCGCAGGATGCCCTAAAACCTTATCCTTAAATAAGTTTTCTATATCTGTATTCATAAGGTCTTCGTTTATTCTGTATCTGCTAGTTCAAAACCTTCTGCTTCATCATGGATAACACCTTCTTTATCTTCTACCCCATGTGTTAACACTTCTAATGGTTTTCTGAACAGCATCACTATCACCCCAAATGCAACACTAAATATTGCTATTCCTGTAAAAATTGCAAATTCTCCTTGACTCTCAGCCCATTCTCCTAATAATCCAGCAAGTTTATTTCCAAAACCAGTCATTGCAAAATATACCCCCATCATTAATGCTCCATATTTTACGGGAGCTAGTTTGGTAATAAAGGATAAAGCTACTGGTGAGATACAAAGTTCTCCAATAGTATGAAATAAGTATGCCAACACTAACCAATACATCGCAGATGAACCGTCAGCGTTAAACTCCATAGAGGCAGCCGTCATAAAAAAGAATCCGATACCCATTACAATTAATCCAATAATCATCTTGAACAAAGAGCTAGACACTTTTCCTTTTAACTTTCTATTTGCCCAATATAAAGCTACAGTTGTTCCTAAGAAAATAATAAACATTGAATTTAGAGATTGAAACCAAGAAGCAGGTACCTCCCATCCCAACAACATTCTATTTGTTTTTTCTTTTGCATACAAATTCATTAAACCTCCTGCTTGCTCAAAAGCACCCCAAAAGACAATCACTAATAAGAATGAAATAAGGAGTACTATAATTCTATCTTTTTCTACTTTGGTCAGTGGTTTTTTCATGGCCTCTTTATCTTCAGTTTTTTCAGAGGTGCCTAGAAAATTACCTACATTTACCAAGTATTTCTGCCCCCAAAGAAATTGTATTAATCCTAAAGTCATTCCGATTCCCGCTAAACCAAAACCATAGTGCCATCCATGTACCTCTCCTACATATCCAACAATAATACCAGCAAGAAAAGCCCCTATATTAATTCCAATATAAAAAATTGTAAATCCTTTATCTCTTCGAATATCTCCTTGTTTATATAGGCCTCCAACCATTGTAGAAATGTTTGGTTTTAACATTCCTACACCTGCTATAATTAAACCAAGACCAGAATACCATGCCCACATTTCTTCAATTGCCAAAATACTATGTCCAGCTACCAGTAAAATTCCACCTACTAACACTGATTTCTTTTGCCCCAGAAATTTATCAGCGATCCACCCCCCTGGAATAGATGCCACATATACTAACATAGTATACCATCCATATAGTGCTAAAGCTTCTCCAGAAGACCATCCCAAACCTGGGTTTTCATCTACAGTTTTTGTTGTAAGATATAATACAAAAAGTGCTCTCATACCATAATATGAAAAACGCTCCCACATCTCTGTAAAAAATAATATGTATAGTCCCACTGGATGCCCAAAAAGTTCTTTTTGATGAGCTGCTTTAACTGTATCTGCCATTATGTAAGTTTAATTAATTATAAGTTATTTTTAATGAAGTTAGTCATCTTGTTATATAAGTGCAATCGGGTATTGCCTCCATAGATTCCATGGTTTTTATCTGGATAAACTGCCCAATCAAAATCCTTATTGGCTTGCACTAATGCTTCAACCAATTGCATTGTATTTTGCACATGTACATTATCATCTGCGCTACCATGTACCAGTAAGAATTTTCCTTTTAATCCATCTACAAAATTGATGGGTGAATTATCATCATATCCTTTGGCATTCTCTTGTGGAGTCATCAAATATCGTTCCGTATAAATAGTATCATAAAATCTCCAACTTGTCACTGGAGCAACAGAAATTGCCATCTTAAAGGTATCTGGTGCTTTAAACAAGCAATTACTAGACATAAAACCTCCATAACTCCATCCCCATATCCCTATTCTGGAAGCATCAATATAATCTAACCCTCCAAAATACTTAGCTGCTGCGATCTGATCTTGTACTTCAAGGTTTCCTAAATCATTTTGAGTAGCTTTTTTGAATTTAGCTCCTTTAAATCCAGTTCCTTTTCCGTCTACGCAAACAATAATATAGCCTTCTTTTGCCAACATCATATACCAATAATCATTAGCTGTATACCAAGAGTTTTTTACCGATTGAGATCCTGGACCAGAATATTGATACATAAACAGTGGATATTTCTTTTTTGGATCAAAATTCTTGGGTTTGATCATCCAGGTATTTAGCTTTTCGCCATTAATTTCTATAGTCGAAAATTCTTTGGGCCTTACATCATATGTCGCCAATTTCTTAAGTAACTCATTATTATTTTTGATTTCGCGTACTACCTTCCCTGTTTTTCCTTCATTTAAAGAATATTCATAAGGTGTTGTTGCATTAGAGAAATAATTAATATAAAAACTAAAATCAGCACTAAATTCGGCATCATTACTTCCTTCTTTTTGACTTAATCGTTTTTTGTCTTTTCCATCTAAAGTGATCGAATAGATATCTCTATTTATATTTCCATTTTCTACACTTTGATAGTATATCTTCTTGTTCTTTTTATCATAACCATAGTAATCTGTCACTTCCCACTCACCTTTGGTTATCTGATTAATTAATTTTCCCGTTGCTGAGTAATGATAAATATGGTTATATCCATCTTTTTCACTAGTCCAGATAAAACTATTATCATCAAGAAACGTTAGATTATCTGTAATATCGATATAGGCTTCATCTTTTTCATTGAGTACTACTTTTGGCGTCTTAGTCTTGGCGTCCACAAAAATTAAATCCAGATTATTTTGGTGTCTATTCATTACTTGTACACTCAAAATATCTGGATTTGACGTCCATTTTAGTCTGGGAATATAGAAATCCTTATATGCCCCTAGTTTGACCTCATCTAATGCCATCGCACTAATATCTGCAATAAACAACGAGACCTTGGCATTCTTCTCTCCTGCTTTAGGATATTTAAAAACCTGTTGCTTTTGATATAAATCTTTACCATATACATCCATAGAAAACTCTGGCACCTCTTTTTCATCAAATTTCAAAAATGCAATCTTATTACTATCTGCACTCCAATCAAAAGCTCTTACAAAGGAAAATTCTTCTTCATATACCCAGTCTGTTACTCCATTAATGATTTCGTTTTTCTTACCATCATCTGTAAGTTGAACTTCTTGTCCTGTTACAAAATTCAACATGTAAATATTATTATCCAGAACATATGCTATCTTATTACCATCTGGAGATAGAAGTGGAGATTGTATTTTTTTATCACTAACTTTAAAAATTCCCTTAGAGGGAACATCATAAATATGATAAATACCTTCTGAAGAGCGACGATATATTTGCTTTAGTTCACTAGAAATTAAAATTCTGTTTTCGTCCTTACTGAAAGAATATCCTTGAAATGTTGATAAATCTCCCAGAGAAAGTGTACTCACCAGCGTTTTTGTTTTTTTTCCAGTTTCATAACTATAGACTTCTATGTTGGTTGTTCCAGAAAGTTGATCTTTTTCTAAAACGGAATACTCTATTCCGTTTTTCATTGAATATAATGATTGTAGTCCTTCTGTTCTAAAAGCTCCTCCCCATATTTCATCAAGAGTAAAAGCCTTGTCTTGTGCATATGTGGTAAGTCCAATAAAAAATAAAATTCCAAAAAACAATTTTGTAATTTTCATATCATAATTTTAAAAATCATTAACGCCAAGATTACTAAAAAATCCGCGAAAAATACAACAATTGATGTTAAATACAATAAAATTATACCGGTCTAAGTGATTTTTTTTAAGATATCATCAATACTATTTTGACTCTATCTCCAAAAACGAATCATAGAAAAATACTTTTACTCTTCCTAATTTCATTTAGTTATGTAGTAAGACAAAACAGAATAGTATATTTGATGGCACTAAATAATACCAAATACAATGGCACCTGTAGTTTCTGGGTTTTCTAAACTCTCTAAAACTGATAAAATCAAATGGCTAGCAGAACATCATTTTAATGATGATCAAAATGCAATAGACACTTTGACCACTTATTGGAATTCTGACAATAAACTTCAGCAACTTCATGATGAGTTTACAGAAAATACAATCTCTAATTACTATCTCCCTTTTTCTATCGCTCCAAACTTTCTAATTAACGATACAAGATATACGTTACCAATGACCATTGAAGAAAGTTCTGTAGTTGCGGCTGCTAGTAAAGCAGCCAAATTCTGGCAAACGCGAGGTGGTTTTAAGGCAGAAGTTATATCGACGATAAAAGTAGGACAGGTACATTTTACATATACAGGAAATCCAGAGAAACTAGAAACGTTTTTCTCTGGTGTTAAAACAAAACTTCTATCGTCTGTATCCCATATGACTAAAAATATGGAGAAACGTGGTGGTGGAATTATAGAAATTGAACTTTGTAATAAAACTACAGAAATAGATAACTATTACCAGCTTCATTGTACATTTGAAACTGTTGATGCCATGGGAGCTAATTTTATCAATTCATGCTTAGAACAGTTTGCTAAGACTCTACAATCTGAAGCAAAAGAATATTCCGATTTTTCTCTAGCAGAAAAGGATATTGAAATCATTATGAGTATTCTCTCTAATTATGTTCCAAACTGCTTAGTAAAAGCCTACGTATCCTGTCCTATAGCAGATTTACCAAATACCAAAGAACTTTCTTCTGTACAGTATGCAGAAAAGTTCGTAAGAGCTGTGCGCATCGCCGAAGTAGAGCCTTATCGTGCTGTAACACACAACAAAGGTATTATGAATGGTATTGATGCTGTTGTATTAGCAACAGGAAATGATTTTAGAGCCATTGAAGCTGGAGCACATGCCTATGCCTCAAGAAATGGAAAATACACTAGTCTTACTCATGCTGAAATAAAGGATGAAATATTTACATTTTCAATTGAACTTCCTCTTGCATTAGGAACAGTAGGTGGATTAACGACTCTACATCCTTTGGTAAAACTGGCATTACAAATTCTTGAAAAACCTAACGCCAAAAAATTAATGCAAATAACCGCTGTAGCTGGGTTGGCGCAGAATTTTGCCGCCATAAATTCTTTAATCACAACAGGAATCCAACAAGGTCATATGAAAATGCACCTTATGAATATTCTTAATCAATTTGAAGCTACAGAAATCGAAAAAGAATATCTTATTACATATTTTAAGACAAATGCTGTTACTCATAGTGAAGTAGTAGCACAAATTGAAAAATTAAGACAATAGAATTGCTTGTAAGTTCAATTTCCTTAAATAGTATTTTATACCTATTGTTATTTTGAAATTATTAGAAAATGAGATTAAGATTTTTTAGCGTTACAATATAAACTTATGAAATGACCGTATAAAATTGTCTCTTTAGATAAATTTATACGTATTCATTTTCAAAATTCTACAAGTATATTATATTTACAATATATATGCTTACTCATGAAAAAATCATTTTACAGTCATGGAAAACTATTGCTTACCTCTGAATACCTTGTACTTGACGGAGCTAATGCTTTAGCCATACCTACAAAAAAAGGACAATGGTTATTTATTGAAGAAAGTGACAAACCTGCTCTTCACTGGAAAAGCTTTGATGAAGAAGGGAGTCTCTGGTTTGAAGCAAATCTAATAGTAGAAGAGAACACCATTTGGTCGGTAAATGGTAATGAACAGGAGAACAAAATTATTCAAACACTAATTAAAATTCTAAATACTGCAAGAGAATTAAACCCTAACTTTCTTTCCTGTGGAAGAGGGTATATCATTGAAAACAGATTAGAGTTTCATCGAGAATGGGGTCTTGGATCTTCTTCGACATTGATAAATAATATTGCACAATGGGCCAAAGTAGACGCTTTTAGCCTACTTGACAAAAGTTTTGGAGGCAGTGGGTATGATATCGCATGTGCACAACACGACTCTCCAATAGTATATTCACGTAATGAAGGAAAACCAAAAGTTACAGAAGTTGATTTTAACCCTGTATTTAATGATCACCTCTTTTTTGTATATCTAAACCAAAAACAAGATAGTAAAGCTTCTATAAAACACTATCAATCTTTACCTTTAAAAGATTTTGACAAAGCCGAAGCTGTCGCAAACGAAATCACTTCCAAAGTATTAGACTGTACTTTACTTGATGAGTTCGAACTATTAATTAACGCCCATGAAGAAATTATATCAAAAATCATAAAGACACCTACTATAAAATCTACTTTATTTCCTGATTATTCTGGTAGTATTAAAAGTCTTGGTGGATGGGGAGGAGATTTTATATTGGTCACAGGAACTTTATCCGATGTAGAATATTTTAAAACTAAAGGATATTCGACAATCATTCCTTATTCTGAAATGATTTTGTAATACCAATTTAACTTTAACCCTTCTTTATTCTTATGACCGTTACAAAGTTATTATTTCTAAAAGAATAAAAATTATACTAGGTCGAACAGCAGCAACTTCAAGATCATTGTCATTAACAAGCTTTTCTAGATCTTTTTTAACAAAGAAGATTTTTTAAACGATTTTAATACCGCATAATTCATCGTCTGTTTGCACGGTTATACTGGTATTCATTAAATCCTTACGACCATCCTTTTTTTATTCATACATTGTTACACTGGATCGTATCCCGTAAGTTAAGGCAATTTGTTTCTTGAAACAGTTTTCATCGAAAACCTCCACTAACATATTGATTTCAAAACCATAACACCTTACACATCCGTCATTTTTACACATATACTTGTTGTTCTTTATCTACATAGTTCAGGATGGGGCAAATTAAGGAGTAACTTCATTTCTATAATTACCTGGAGAATTCCCTACATGTCTTTTAAAAAATTTCACAAAATAAGATGCATCTTCAAAACCAACTTTAAAAGCAATTTCTCCTATTTGTAAGGCTGTAAATCTAAGCAACCTCTTTGCCTCGAGAATAATTCGTTCAGATATTAACTGGGATGCAGATTTTCCAACCACACTTTTAGTAATTGTTGTTAGGGTTTTTGACGATACATTGAGCTGTTCTGCATAATCGCTAACTGACAATCCTTTCTGATAATTTTCTTCTATGAGTTCTTTATATTTGGCAAACTGAAGTTCATAATGATTATTAAATTGAAGACTTGCATCTCCTTCATTACGATGTATACGCTCTAGGTTTATAAGTAATGATTTTAATGAAAATCGTACGATATCTTCATATCCAAACATATCTCTTTGTGAAAGTTCTTTCAGAATTAAACTCATATAAGAAGAAGCCGTCATTGCTGTTTCTTCATCAATTATATAACATGGATTTTCTTGCGAATTAAATATATTATACTTCAAAAAAACATCTACATCATTATGCATAAAAAAGCTTTCATTAAAATGAATAAGCCATCCTTTTACATCTAGATTTTGATCAAAAGCATGGATATGATCTTTGGATATAAACAGGATTGTATTTTTTTTAATTGTATAGGTTTTAAAATCCACAATATGCTCCCCTCCATCTTCAAAAAACCAAATGATCTGATAATAACTATGAGAATGAGCAACAGCAGCTTTTTCTCCACTTTTCTTACGATACGTGTTTAAGTCATACACCTCAAACTGAAGCTTTTCTGGATGCGCTTTATGAAGATGGTACTTTTCTATCTTACTTTTTGAATCTTTCACTTGATTATCTATAGACGGTTTCTATCAAAAATACAATTACTATTTTATAGAAATAAGATACCTCTATATGTATATCAAAAAAACATCAATAATCAAAAAGTCTATTTTACTCTTAACTTAGGAAGTACTTATAATTTTTTTCGCTGCTGAAATACCACTATATATAGCTCCGTCCATATATCCACCATATACTGGGGAGGTCTCTGCACCAGAAAAAAGTACTTTTCCATTCATATAAAAACGTTCAAATTTTGAATCTCCATATCTGGGGCTCATATAAATAGATTTAATATTATCACATGATGTATTTCTGTCTTGTGACCAATCTTTTTCTTGATACGTAATATAACTCAGAATCTCTTGCCCTAAATACTTCTCTAAATGATCTAGAATTCTTGTCTTACGCTCTTCCTTAGATACATCACGTAACCCTTCATTAACAAACCCCATTAATGAATATTCTTTTTCCTTGGCATCACTGTGGTCATATAATTCTGTAACTGCACCTACCTGACCAATAAGTGTTCCTGATAAATTTTTATCTCTCCAGAATGGAGTCTTAAACGTCATTCCCACTTTTATTGCATTACTCATCCAGGTATGTGTATTTTTCATCACCCTTATAAATAATTCTGGAAGTTCAGGAGAGAAAGATATATATGTGGCAATACTAGGCGGAATTGCAACAATTATTTTTTCTGACTTATACATGCCATTATTAGTAATTACTATAACTCCATCTTCACCTTCTTTAATTTCAAAAATAGTTGTCGATGTTCTTATTCTATCTTCATTGGTCTTTGCAAGTGATTTGATCACCGCTGTAGATCCCCCTTCAATTCTATAAGCAGAGGGCGAATTAGGATCATTCTCAAAATAGTGTGCTGGTGCCATTGTGCTATAAACCAATACACTTTTTCCCTTACTATACTGATAAAATTTATTCACTTGTATATCATCAAGTAAATCGATTACATTTTGATGGTGATTTTGAAACCAGGTAGCTCCAAAATCAATTCCATTCTCTGTCAAGATACGACCTCCTATACGGTTTCTTGACTCTAAAATAAGGAAATCAGTCTCCCCCAGCTTATTTAGCATATATGCCGAGGTAAGACCTGAAAGACCTGCACCAACTATAATATATTTAGCGGTGTTACTTGTCATTATTTATCCATTAAATGAGTTCCATGCACTACTGCTGCTCCCGCTCGTAAAGCAGCAGCTACAAAAGTAACTTCTGCTAATTCTTCTTGTGTTGCTCCTGCAGCAATTGCATGATCCTTATGTATCTCAAGACAATACGGACATTGTGTTGTTAAGGCTACTGCTATTGCTATAAGTTCTTTATATTTTTTTGGTACAACACCATCTTCAAGAGCAACTTGATCCAGTGCCTGAAAAGCTTTCATAGCAGATTCTGCATTTTTTCCTAAAGCACCTAATTGCTTTAAATTATTCATGTCATACATACGTATATAATTTTAAAATTAAAATAACAGAAGCTATCCCGAAAATAAAGCCTTACACCAAACTCCCCATTGATTGAAGCCTGACAATATCTTCGCTAATGATAGCTTCAGAATTATAAAATATTTAGTTTCTTCCTGACATCACACCTCCATCAGTATCCCAGATCGCACCTGTTACCCATCCTGCTTTATCAGAAAGCAAATACGAAATTGTATCTGCAACATCTTGTGCTTTTCCATTTCTACCTATTGGATGAAATGCATGGAAGTTTTGTAGTGCATCATGTGCCTCTTGTTTCCCTCCAAAAACACCTTCATAAACAGGAGTTTCTACCACTGCAGGAGAAACAGCATTTACTCTAATCTTGTGATCTGCTAATTCCATTGCAAGGTGTTGCGTTAATGAATGTAGTCCTGCTTTTTGCATAGAATATGCAGAGGAAGGTGTTGCTTTTACTGCTTGCTTAGCCCACATTGACCCTACATTAACAATAGAACCTCCTTCTGTTGTACTCATTTTTTTGGCAGCTGTCTGGGTAATAAAAAAGAAACCTCTGTTAAGGTCCTGATAAGAATCATAATCTGCTATAGTATGATCCAGAAATGGTTTTGGACCAAAAATACCAGAAGCGTTTACTAGATAATCCAGGTTATCAAATCCTTCTATTTTCTGATTTAACGCAGCTACCTCTGAGCTGTTTGTAATATCCACCTTGTGAGTATGCAGATCACCTGAAGCCTCATTTTTGAATGCTTCTAGTTTATCATCATTAGTACCTACAACGTGCACCTCAACACCTTCGTTTAATAAATTTTGTGCAGTTGCTCTTCCGATTCCACTGCTTCCTCCTATAATTAATGCTCTTTTACTCATAATCTATATTTTAAAATCATTTAAATGATTAATAACAAGACAAATATATTTTGATAATGTAAAGATATGTAGTGCAAAAAAGAGAATAAATGGTAATTTTAGGAAGCCAATACTTATCCTAATTTAATGACAACTTTGTTTTTATTTTTTCAAGGTTTTAAAAAGTATAGAAAATATTTTCAAAAGAAATGATTTTATACCATTTCTCATATAACATTCGCTATAATCAAAAAGTCCCAAAGATTCTGAAACCTTTGGGACTTTTTTGTATTACTATACAAATTGTGACTACATCTCTAATGACTTAGCCACATCATTATTCATTAACAATTCTTCTGGATTTTCTAATGCTTCTTTTACAGCAACTAGGAATCCCACAGATTCTTTTCCGTCAATAATTCTATGATCATAAGACAAAGCAACATACATAATAGGTGCTACCACAATTTGTCCGTCTCTTACTATTGGACGCTCTACAATATTGTGCATTCCTAAAATTGCACTCTGGGGAGGATTGATAATCGGAGTAGATAACATACTTCCAAATACTCCTCCATTAGTAATTGTAAAAGTTCCTCCTGTCATTTCATCTACTGTAATCTGACCATCACGAGCACGTATTGCCAATCTCTTTACTTCTGATTCTACTCCTCTAAAACTTAAGTTTTCTGCATTACGAATTACTGGTACCATTAATCCCTTAGGTCCTGAAACAGCGATACTAATATCTTGAAAATTATAAGAAATCATTTCTTTACCATCAATCATAGAGTTTACCGAAGGAAATAACTTCAACGCACGTACACAAGCAAGCGTAAAGAAAGACATAAATCCTAAGCTTACTCCATGTTTGCTTTTAAAATCTTCTTTGTATTGACTACGAAGGTTAAAAATAGGCTGCATATCCACTTCATTAAATGTGGTTAGCATTGCCGTTTCATTTTTCACAGAAACCAAACGCTCTGCCACCTTACGACGAAGCATTGATAACTTCTTACGTTCTTCTCCTCTACTTCCTAGTCCAGGAGTTCCCATAGAAGGTTTAGCATCTATTGCATCTGCTTTGGTGATACGACCATCACGACCTGTACCTTTTACTTCTGCAGCATCAATACCTTTCTCTGCTAATACTTTTTTAGCTGCAGGAGAAGCTGTTCCTGTCGCATATGTTTCTGTCTTAACAGGTGCTGCTACAGGAGCAGGAGCATCTTTTTTCTCTTCTGCTTTTGGGGCTTCTGCAACTGGTGTTGATGCACTACCTTCGGGTTTAGCTGCATCTGTATCAATAAGACATACTACCTGACCCACAGCTACTGCATCACCTTCTTCAGCCATAAGTGTAATAATTCCACTTGCTTCTGCTGGTAATTCTAATGTTGCTTTGTCACTGTCTACCTCGGCAATTGCCTGATCTTTTTCTACATAATCACCAGTCTCAACAAGCCATTGAGCTATTTCTACTTCTGTAATAGATTCTCCCGGTGATGGGACTTTCATTTCTAAAGCCATAATTCTGAATTTATCCTTTATATAATTTCCCTTGGAAAGGTTTTAATCTATAATTATTATTAAACTTCAATTATCTCTGATTATTCTTTGTCTTATCAAAAACAAAATCGATTACTTCCTGATGTCTTCGTTTGGATCTGGTTGCAGATCCTGCTGCTGGTGCTCCATAGGCCCTTCTACTTGCAAATCTAAATGTTTTTGCACTATCATAGTTCATTAACATATGACTTAATGCCCCCATATTGCGTGGCTCTTCTTGTGCCCAAACTACCTCATCTGCTTTATATTTCTTAATCAATTTATCCATTTCGGCAGCTGGTATAGGAAAAAGTTGTTCTATTCTTACCAACGCAACATCTTTTCTACCTTGTTTCTCTTTCTCTTCTAATAAGTCATAATAGAATTTTCCAGTACAAAAGACCAATGATTTTACATGTGTAGCTTTTGCATCAGCATCATCGATAATCGTTTGAAAACTTCCAGTTGCAAATTCTTCTACAGATGAAACCGCTTTAGGATGACGCAACAAACTTTTTGGAGTAAATACAACTAATGGTTTACGATATTTTGCTTTCATTTGTCTACGAAGCAGATGAAACATATTAGCTGGCGTAGTCACATCGGCTACAAACATATTATCTTTGGCACAAAGCTGTAGATATCGTTCCATTCTAGCAGATGAATGTTCTGCTCCCTGGCCTTCATAACCATGAGGCAATAACATCACAAGTCCATTTTGTAATTTCCATTTATCCTCAGCAGAAGAGATATATTGGTCAATCATGATTTGTGCACCATTACTAAAATCTCCAAATTGTGCTTCCCAAATCATCAATGTATCTGGACTGGCCATGGCATAACCATAGTCAAAACCTAATACACCATACTCAGACAATAATGAATTATACACATAGAAATCTCCTTGATCTCCATTTAGATGATTTAACAACAATACTTCTTCTTCACTATCTTCAACTTTTACGACAGCATGTCTATGAGAAAAAGTTCCTCTCTCAACATCTTGCCCACTCATTCTTACATCATAACCTTCTTTTAGCAAAGAACCATAAGCCAGCAATTCACCCATTGCCCAATCTAATTGATCACTTTCAAAAAACATTTTATGTCTTTGATCAATCAATCGTTCTATTTTTCTAAGGAATTTTTTATCAGAAGGTAATTTTGTAATTACCTCTGCTATTTCTGTCAATTTATCTTTAGGATATGCAGTATCAACCGTCGCCATCATTTCATCTTCCTGTACTCTTTCAAAACCAGCCCATTCATCCTGCATGAATGGTGTAATTACTGTTTTTTCCTGTTTCCTTGAGTCTTCTAGTTCTTCTTCTAGAGATGCTTTATATTCTTTTTCTAGTTTAGATACATAATCAGTATCAATAATTCCCTCGGCAATTAATTTTTCTGCATAAATATCTCTTGGATTCTTATGCTTTGCTATAGCTTTATACAATTTTGGTTGTGTAAAACGTGGCTCATCTCCTTCATTATGTCCATACTTACGATATCCTAGCAAATCAATAAATACATCGCGTTTAAAGTTCATTCTAAAATCTAATGCAAAATTTGTAGCATGAACTACTGCTTCTGCATCATCAGCATTAACGTGTAATACGGGAGACAGCGTTACTTTACCAACATCGGTACAATACGTAGAGGATCTTGCATCAAGATAATTAGTAGTAAACCCTATTTGGTTGTTTACTACAATATGAATGGTACCTCCTGTTTTATAGCCATCCAAATTAGCCATTTGTACAATCTCATACACCAATCCTTGTCCCGCCACAGCAGCATCTCCATGTACAATTATAGGGAGTACTTCTGATGTATTTTCCTGATAATGACGATCCTGCTTTGCTCTTGTAATACCCTCAACCACAGCTCCTACGGTTTCCAAATGTGATGGGTTTGGAGCTATATTCATATTTATATCTTTCCCAGAATCGGTTTTACGTTTTGATGTCCATCCTAAGTGATATTTTACATCACCATCAAAAACAGTTTCTTCATAATCCTTACCATCGAATTCGCTAAAAATATCTTTAGGGCTTTTTCCAAAAATATTAGTAAGTGTACTCAAACGACCACGATGAGCCATTCCCATTACAAATTCTTTTACTCCAAGATTTGCAGCTTTTTCTACTAGTGCATCCAAAGCAGGAATTAGAGATTCTCCTCCTTCAAGAGAAAATCGTTTTTGACCCACATATTTGGTATGCAAAAAACTCTCAAAAGAGACTGCTTGGTTTAGTTTTTTAAGAATATGTTTTTTCTGATCTGAAGAGAACTTAGTCCTGTTAGAATTAAAATTAATTCTTCCCTGAATCCATTCTCGTTCTTCTGGATTACGAATATACATATACTCAATACCTACAGAGTCACAATATATTTCTTCTAGATGAACTATTATGTTACTAAGTATATTAGGGCCTATTCCAATAATTTCTCCAGCATTAAACATAGTATTAAGATCAGCTTGACTGAGTCCAAAATTTTCTAATGCTAATGAAGGAGTATATTTTCTTCGATCTCTTACTGGGTTTGTTTTGGTAAACAAATGTCCACGAGTTCTATATGCATCAATCAGCCTTACAACCTGAAATTCTTTCTGTACATTCTCGGGAACTACAACTGTTTCTTCAGATGCCTTCTCGACATATATAGTTTCTCCTGATTCATTGGTATTTTCTAATCCAAAATCAAAGCCCTGAAAAAAAGCTCTCCAACTAGGTTCGACACTATCGGGGTTTTGCAGATACTGATCGTATAAATCTGCAAAAAATGCGGTATTAGCCGCATTTAAAAATGAATATTTATCCATATGTAGGTATTCAACTGCCTTTTAAATAATAAAACGCCACAAAAATACAACAATTACGGTATATTAAGTATTGAATTATTTATATTTATCTTGCAATTTTTTATAAAATTAACAATGAAAGTAAACAGTTATCAAAATATTAGAATTTTTGTATTAGTACTTTTTATTTTATTTTCCTTACAAAAAAGTTCTGCTCAATATGACGACTTTTGGTCTAACGTTAGATTTGGTGGAAATATTGGATTTGGTATTTCAGGAAATACTTTTAGTGGTGTTATTGCTCCTTCTGCTGTTTATGATTTTAATGAATTCTTTAGTGCTGGATTAGGTTTGAATTTTGGATATACAGATGGATTGAATTTTACAGGCACTAATTATGGTGGAAGTATTATTGCATTATTTAACCCTATTCAAGAGATACAGGCTTCTGCCGAATTTGAGCAAATGGGAGTAAGCAGAACTATTGACAGAGATATCCCCAACCTTGAAAATTATAAAGAAAACTATTGGTACCCCGCTTTGTTTGTCGGATTAGGTTATAGGATAAACTTTGTAAGTGTTGGACTTAGGTATGATGTATTGTATGATGAGACCAAAAGTATATATGCAAATGCTTATGCTCCATTTGTAAGAGTCTTTTTTTAAGAAACAAGAGCTGATCTAGATAACCATCCTTGCTATCTATAATTTTCATTTGTTATCTAAAATTCTTATGTGATTATTTTCAATCTTGATGTTGCAAAAGCACCATTCTTAGGCAATTGTGTATACAACGTTTCATTTTACATATACAGCATAGTTAAAATCCTTACATCGGTAGTACTAGGTGAATTCTACTCCAATCAAATCGTACCACCGAAGTTTGATATGCATAAAATGAAATACTATCATCCTCTACAGATTGCCCTTGCAATCTAAAACTATGAGTGTTTCACCAAACGAATACTATAAAGTTGATTCCCCGCTATAGATTCTACTATCACATAAATATTAAGAAATATTGGAAATACCCCAATGACAATACTTCTACGCTCATAATATTGTTTTTTTGTGATTTTCATGCATTAAAGATGGTAGGGTTTCTCATTACATACTCGTTAGACATATACAAGGTATATACATGGTTCTTGGGGTAGACTTATGCGTTAATAAACATATACTTTTCTTTCCCTAGTGTTAATATGCAGTCGTAACTGTATAAAAAATACTTAAGAAATACTTTTAAGAGCATGAACTCAATACCTAAAACACAAACTGTAGAAAATGAAAAACTTTACACTATTATCTTTTTTAGCAACCTTCACTTGTCTAATTTTTATCTCTTCCTGTTCTGGATCCAAAGAAGTTTTATCCGCAGACCCCAGTGCCACAAGCAAATATTATAAAATAAAGAAAAAAGAGAATCCAGCTATAATCGTTGACAACATGTCAAATCTTGATGAAATAGCGCTACAAGTAAACCATATTATCGAAAAATACACTGGTAATCCAATCAATAATTTTGCTCTGTCCAAAATTATGAAAACCGAGAATGGATACCATTGGAGATTTTTAAATGTAAAAACTGGTAAAAGCTATATTGCTTCAACAAATAACAAATTTAAATCTGTTATTATTTACGAGAAACCCAAAGAAAAAAAACAAATCATTACCAATTTATAACGCTCTGTTTTAATGACATCACCACATATGAAAAATGCAAGCTCGTTTTCTGTTAGTATAATTCTGTAATCTTGTTTCTGCCTTTCTAAGTAATCTATATTTATAACGTATGTCCTCTACATCTTCGATACAATTACCTTTTTCAAAAACCAAGGCTTCAAAATACTCTTGATTCCATTTACTCATTTTTTCTCCATGTATTCTTTCATAACACACCGTAACATGTCTCTTTTCAAAGAACATTCTGTTTTCAATAACTTCTATAACTTTTTCTATTGTAGTTGACGACGATCCTTGAGAACTTTTCAGATAAAGAGAATTTAAGTGTACAATTTCAGAAATTGAAGTCTTTAATCTTAATGTATCTTTTTGTATGAAATAATTCTCCAAAAATGTATCATTACCAAAACCCTGTTTATAGATATGTTGTATCAATTTCAATTCCTTTTCTTGAAGGTAAAATTCTATTCTTCCTGAGAAACTTTCAGAACACTCATAATATTTAGTTCTATTTTTAATCATTGTATCTTTCTGTGTCAATCTACTCAAGAACTCTTCATATGAATTATTTACTTTATCAAAAGTATCTTGACCATAACTAAAAGTCCAAAGGAATAAAAATAAAATACTAGCATATCGTTTCATAAGCCTTATGGGTTTTATAACATATTTCGGTAACATACTTTTTGCCATTCTCGCTCTAAGATTAAATATGTTGCATATTCTGCTATAGCATTACTATCTTCTAGATTAGTGTTTTTGATCTTTGCTTCAGAGACATCAACTGCGTATAAGAGATTTATATAGTCATTAAATGTATTTTGTAATTTCTCGTTAAGCAAATCTCTTATTTCGTGAAACACCTTTAATGGATCGATATTTTTAATCCTATAATCTATACCTGCTCGATTAATATCTTTCTGTATTTGAACCAAAAATTGCGAATACAACTTAGAATCAACCACTTCATCCAATAATTGCTTTGCAGATGTTAAATTATTCTTGTTAGACACTTCTATTCATTAATGATGAACCAAATAGTTTAAGTATTGATTTTTTATCATCTGTAATGGGTAAACCATCCAAAACCTCAAAAGCTTCCTTAGTATATTTCTCTATTTCTAATCGTGTTTTATCTTTTGCTCCAGTAGTTTCAAAAATATGTTTTACTGTACTTATTTTCTCTGAAGGATCGTCTGGATTAAGAGAAAACAATCCTTTTAATTGTTTTTGTTCATCTTTACTAGCAAACTCTAATGCTTTCAGATATAAAATAGTCTTTTTATTTTCAATAATATCTCCTCCTACTTGTTTGCCAAAAGTTTCTGGATCACCAAATGCATCCAAATAATCATCCTGAAGTTGAAACGCTAGCCCTAGTAATCTACCAAAATCATATATTGATGATTTACTACCTTTACTTACTCCAGCTATTATAGCTCCCATTTGCATCGCAGCTCCCACCAAAACAGCTGTTTTATATTCGATCATTTTGATGTATTCGGGAATGGTTACATCATCTCTGGTTTCAAAATCAATATCATATTGTTGTCCTTCGCATACTTCCATTGCAGTTTTAGTAAACAGTTTGGCTAATTCCTTAAAAGTATCTCCCTCATAATTCTCAAACAATTGATATGCATTAATCAACATAGCATCTCCCGAAAGAATTCCTGTATTTATATCCCATTTTTCATGAACAGTTTCTTTTCCCCGCCTAAGAGGAGCGTCATCCATAATGTCATCATGGATTAATGAAAAGTTATGAAAAACTTCTATTGCTAATGCAGCATCAAGAGCATCTTTATATGATCCTCCAAAAATTTCAGAAGCCATTAACACCAAAGTAGGTCGCAATCGTTTTCCTCCTAAATTAAGAATATAAGAAATAGGCTCATAAAGATTCTTGGGGTTTTTGATAATTGTTTTCTTAGACAGGTATTGCAAAAAGTACCCTTGATAATCAGAAATTGTATGCACAGTGGTTTTTTTATGCTAAAGTAACTCAAACTTTTTTAAAAAATAAAGCTAATCACATTGCAGAGTCAAAACACCTGTTAATACAACAAGATCAAAATTTACTCAAGTGTTAAAAAATTGTAAAACCTAGGAAACTTCTATTGTTTTTTTAGTTTCCGTATGTATTTTTGCCCTCAAAATAAGATCAACCTCTAATGAAAGAGAAAATAATAGAAAAAGCCAATGACCTGTTTCTAAATCTAGGTTTTAAAAGTGTCACGATGGATGATCTGGCCTCAGAAATGGGTATCTCCAAAAAGACCATATATACGCATTTTCAGAACAAGACCAATCTGGTAGAGGCCACAACTAATCATTTGTTCTGTACTATATCAAATGGTATTAATAGCATTTTGAATGCAAATTTTGACCCAATAGAAGAGTTATACGCAATAAAGGCTTTCGTAATGCATCATCTAAAAAATGAAAAAGCAGCTCCGATATATCAATTAGAAAAATATTATCCTAAAATACATGAAGGATTAAAAGCAAGACAATTTGAAGTTTTTCAAAGATGTGTTGTTGACAACCTTAAAAGAGGAATTGAAACCGGTGTTTTTAGAAAAAATATAAATATTGAATTTATATCGCGCATATATTTTATAGGCACTAACGGAATAAAAGACAAAGTAATGTTTCCTAATCAACTATTTCCAGTAGCTCAACTTATGAATAACTATTTAGAATATCATATTCTCGGCATTACCACAGAAAAAGGACGTACAATTTTAAACAATCTTATAAAAGACTAACACCTATGAGAAACAACCTTTGGTTAATTTGTTTAGGTTGGCTATTCAGTGTCTCAATACAGGCACAGCAACCACCAGTTAATTCTTCATATTCATTCACATTGGATGAAGCTATAGAATTTGCACTTGAGAATAGCTACCAATCTATAAACGCCAGACGAGATGTTGCAAAAGCATTAAAAAGAAAATGGGAAGCTACAGCAAGTGGTCTTCCTCAAATTGAGGGTGCTATTGATTATCAAAATCAATTAAAACAACCCGTTACCCTTATTCCTGGTGAGGTAGCAGGTGGCACTCCTGGAACTTTTGTTCCTGTAGTCTTTGGAACCAAACAACAAGCATCTGCGACAGCAACATTAAGGCAACTTATTTTTGACGGTTCTTATCTTGTTGGTCTTCAAGCTGCAAAAAGTTTTCTACAATATAGTGATGATATTGAGGAAAAAACACAACTCGAAGTACGCAAAGGTGTAATTAATGCTTATGGTAGTGTGTTGGTTGCTCAAGAAAGCGTACAGATTCTTAAAAACAATGTAGCTGCTCTTGAAAAAAATTATCAGGAAACCAAAAAGATTTTTGAAAATGGACTTGCAGAAGAGGAAGATGTAGAACAATTACAAATCACTCTTTTACAGATTCAAAATCAGTTAAGCAATACAGAACGTCTAGAAAAAATCGCCCTACAAATGTTTAATTTGACCTTGGGAATCGATGTGAATTCGAATACTGTTCTTTCTGAAGATTTAGACAATTTGGTAATGAAAAATACAGACCAATCTGTAATCACTAAACCTTTTATTTTAGAAAATAATATAGATTATAGATTAGCTTACCTTCTTACTGAACAGACTCGACTAGAATTAAAATTAGAAAAAAGCAAAGCCTTACCGAGATTATCGGCTTTTGTAAATTACGGTACTTCTGCATTTGATGATGATTTTATTTTCTTTGACAGTCAAACCAGATGGTTTCAATCCTCTATATTAGGTGCTAGTTTGACCATTCCTATTTTTAGCTCATTAAGTAGAAGTTCTCGAACTCAACAAGCCAAAATAGCAGATGAACAATCAAAAACCGATTTTTTAAGAACACAACAAGAAATAAAACTTCAGTATGATACTGCTATAAATGATTTCAAATTTTCTATAGAAAGCTATGATACTGCAAAACAAAATTTAACACTTGCAGAACGTATTGAGAAAAAGAATCAAATTAAATACTCAGAAGGTCTTGCTACCAGTTTTGAATTAAGACAAGCTCAATTACAATTGTATTCTTCACAGAATGATGCATTAAATGCTATGCTTGAGATTATCAATAAAAAAGCTGAATTAGAAACGATTTTAAATACACCAAATACTAATAATTAACCATATTATGAAATAAGCCAAGTCTACTAAGTTGAAAACAACCTAAAAGAGTACTGGCGATTCCATTTGACTATTGAAAAACAACAAAATATAAACAAATGAAAAAGATACTTACCATACTATCCATATCTCTTCTTATCATTTCATGTGGACAAGATAGTGCCAAGTCAATCGACAAAGTCATAGAAGACAGTAATTTGGCAGCAATTCGGGCCAAAAGAACCGAAGTTGTAGCAGAGCAACAAGCTGTTGCTGATAAATTAAAACAACTGGATGAAGCTATCGCTTTATTAGATTCTGTAAAAAAACTTCCATTAGTAACTACAATTATGGCGAAGGACACTTTGTTTAATCATTATTTGGAGTTACAAGGAAATGTAGAAACCAAAAAAAACATTGTACTTTATCCAGAGATGAGTGGTATTCTTACCCGAGTTTATGTTAAAAAAGGACAAAAGGTATCCAAAGGACAGATACTTGCTAGAATCGATGATGGTGGATTAAGTCAACAATTATCACAGATAGAAGTACAAACACAATTAGCAAAAACTACTTTTGATCGTCAAAAAAGACTTTGGGATCAGAAAATCGGTTCAGAAATACAATATTTGGAAGCGAAGACCAATTTTGAGGCACAGCAAAATGCTGTAAACCAAATCAAACGTCAATTAGCAAAAACAACTATAAACGCTCCGTTTTCTGGAATTATTGATGACGTAATAACTGAGCAAGGAAGTGTTGCAACTCCAGGACAAACAGCCATAATACGTATCGTTAACCTCAATGATATGTATATCGAAACTGAAGTTCCCGAACGTTATATTCCAAATATTACTAAAGGTAAAAATGTAGAAGTGTATTTCCCTGTTCTAGGAAAAACGATTACTACAAAAATTCGTCAGGTTGGTAATTATATCAATCCAAACAATCGATCCTTTACTGTAGAAGTTAGTATTCCCTCAGAAGGAGGAACAGTTAAACCTAATCTTACTGCCAAAGTAAAAATAAACGACTATACAAATGAGAAGGCTATATTGATACCTCAAAGTATTATTTCTGAAAATGCCGAAGGGGATCAATATACGTATGTTACTTCTGAAAAAGATGCACAAAATATAGCACAAGCCAGAAGAGTAATTATAAAGACCGGAAAAACACAAGGCGACTTTATTGAAATCATAGAAGGTATTACCAATGGTGATGCTATTATCAGTGAAGGTGCAAGAAGTGTAAAAGATGGTCAAAAAGTTAAAATTTTAAACTAACATACCCTATGGAAGTCAATAAGAAAAAGGTAGATAAAGAATTTGGGTTAGCCTCTTGGGCAATAAATAACCCTACTACTATATATGTAATGATCGGTATCTTTCTGGTCTTAGGACTTTCGGCATATTTCTCTATGCCAAGAGAGAATTTTCCTGAGATTAATGAAACCAAGATATACATCAGTGTTCCCTATCCAGGAAACACTGCAGAAGACATTGAACGTTTAATCATCGACCCTCTCGAAGACAAACTAAAAAATATAAGTAATGTTGTAGAAATTCTTTCTACTTCTCAAGAAGATTATGGTATCATAACTGTAGAATTCGAAGAAGAACTTACAGTTGCAGAAGCCAAACAAAAGGTTAAAGATGAAGTAGATTCTGAAAAAGCAAATGAAGATTGGCCTACTTTTAATGGCGCCAAGGTAGAGCCTAATGTTTTTGATTTGAGTATCTCTGAAGAAACTCCGATTATGAATATCAACATTGCTGGTGATTACCCTGTAGAGAAATTAAAAGAATATGCAGAATATCTAGAGGACGAAATTGAAGATCTTAAAGAGATAAAAAAGGCAGAAATTCGAGGAGCACAGGAAAAAGAAGTAGAAGTAGCTGTGGACATCTATAAAATGATGGCTGCAAAAGTGAGTTTTGATGACGTTATTAACACCATTCGCAATGGTAATATGACCGTTTCTGCTGGTAATATGATTAGTAGTGGACAACGTCGTACCATACGAATCCTTGGAGAAATAGATCAACCAAAACAATTAGATGGTTTTGTTGTAAAGTCTCAGGATGGGGCCGTTTACCTTAGAGATATTGCTACAGTAAACTTTAAAGAAGAAGATAAAACTACGTATGCCCGAGAATTCGGACATAGTGTAGTGATGTTGGACGTTATGAAACGTTCTGGAAAAAACATGATTGAAGCTGTAGAAAAGATCAAAGCTATCCTTGCTGATGCTGAAGAAAATATATTTCCTCAGGATCTTGATATTACTGTAGCTAATGATCAATCAGAAAAAACAAATAATCAGGTAAGTGATCTTGTAAACAATATCATTTTTGGTATTATCCTAGTGGTTGGGGTTTTGATGTTCTTTTTAGGCTTTAGAAATGCACTCTTTGTTGGGTTTGCCATCCCGATGTCGATGTTTATGTCCTTTATGATCTTATCTCTTTTAGGGTATACTATGAACACCATGATTCTATTTGCTTTGATTATGGGATTAGGAATGTTAGTAGATAATGGTATCGTAGTTGTTGAGAACGTATATCGATTAATGGAGGAAGAAGGCATGTCTCGTATCGAAGCTGCAAAAAAGGGAATTGGTGAAATTGCATTTCCTATTATCATTTCTACCGCTACTACGGTAGCTGCATTTATCCCTCTGGGGATGTGGCCAGGAGTGATGGGACAATTCATGATCTATTTCCCAATTACACTTTCTGTAGTATTAGGATCATCCTTATTTGTTGCAATTTTCATTAACTCGATGTTGGTTTCTCAATTTATGGAAACCGGCGAAAAAAAGCTTACTCTTAAACAACTTATCCGTTTAAGTATCATTCTAGGAGGACTAGGTATTTTCATTTTACTGGTTGGTGGACCCGTACGTGGTTTAGGAAGCTTAATGATTTTTACTGCCATTATGTTTTGGATATATCGATATGTATTAAAAGGTGCAGCTAATTTCTTTCAACAAAAGATATTAGCATGGCTGGAAAGTAGATATCAACGTTTTTTAACTTTTGCTTTAAAAGGCTGGAGAGCATACACATTCACTATTGGTACTTTTCTATTACTATTTGTAGTATTTGCAATGTTTGGGGCCTCTGTAGGTAGTCAACGAACCAAATTTGAATTCTTTCCAGATAACAAACCTAATCAAATCGTAGTTTATGTCGAATATCCCCAAGGAACTGACATAGATAAAACAAATGCAATTACTAAGGAAATTGAACAACGAGTATATGCAGTAGTAAATGATTCAGAATATATTGATAAAGGGGACGACTTTAATTTTCTTGTAGAATCTGCAGTTTCTCAAGTTGGTGAAGGCGCAGGAAATCCACAAACTGATGGGGGTAGTAATGCAGAAATGCCACATCGCTCTAAAATTACCGCTACGATGCGTGAGTATAAATATCGAAAAGGTAAAGATTCTGAGCTATTACGTCAAAAAGTACAAGAAACCCTTAAAGGAATTTATCCCGGTATAGCGATTTCTGTAGAAAAAGATCCAGTTGGTCCACCCGCAGGATACCCTATAAATATAGAAATCGAAGGTCCTGATTATAATGAGTTGATTAATATTGCAGAGCAAATGCGAAACTTTATCAATGAAAAGAATATACCTGGTATTGAAGAATTAAAAATTGATGTAAATAAAGGAAAACCTGCCATGCAAGTGGTTGTTGATCGCGAAAAATCAGGAGAATTAGGTGTTGCAGCAGGACAGGTTGGAAATCAGTTACGTCGTTCGATTTTTGGTGAAAAAGCTGGGGTGTACAAAAAAGATGGAGAAGATTATGATATTTATGTTCGTTTTAACAAAGAAAATAGATATAATACCAGTGCACTTTTTAACCAAAATATCACCTTTAGAGATCAGGCTACAGGAAAATTAAAAGAGATTCCAGTTTCGGCAGTAGCTTCACAAAAAAACACTTCTTCTTTTAGTGCTATAAAACATAGAGATACCAAAAGAGTAGTGACTGTTTACTCTGGTTTAGAACCAGGTTTTGTAGACGCAGCAGTCATTGTTTCACAAATTCAGACCGAAATGGCTAGTTTCTCTGAGCTTCCAAGAGGTGTGGACATTGATTATACTGGTCAAATTGAAGAGCAAGATAAACAAATGAAATTCTTAATGGGGGCATTTTTCTCTGGACTAGGATTAATTATGCTAATTTTAATTTTTCAGTTTAACTCTGTTTCTAAGCCTACGATTATTATGATTGCTATCTTCCTGAGTTTTATAGGTGTATTTGGTGGTATTTTGATTACTGGTGCTTCTTTTGTGATCATGATGACCATGATGGGAATTATATCTCTCGCGGGGATTGTTGTAAATAACGGGGTAGTACTACTCGATTACACACAACTCCTGATCGATCGTAAGAAAGTAGAACTTAATGTACCTGAGAAAGATTTGCTACCAAATGAAGAAGTAATGAAAATTATTATTAGAGGAGGACGAGCTCGTTTAAGACCTGTACTACTAACAGCAATTACTACCGTTTTAGGATTAATTCCGTTAGCAATTGGGTTTAACTTAGACTTCTTCTCGTTTTTCAGTACTGGAGATCCTAAGATATATTTAGGTGGTGATAATGTAATCTTCTGGGGACCATTAGCATGGACCGTAATCTACGGATTGATTATAGCTACCTTCCTAACCTTAATCATTGTACCATGTTTATTCTTTATAGTAAACAGAGTCAAAGTAAGGTTTAGTAAAAAGAACGTTGTAGAAGTACCTGTAACTTCTGCAACTGTTTAGTGTTATGTCAAATTGATAAGAAAAACGTCATACAATATGTATGGCGTTTTTGTTTTCGATAACCGCCAAATTGAATGATTTTTCTTCATGAAACAAAGAAAAATCTCTGACTGATGTAAATTTTACTATACAGAACTCTGCTCTATGTTTTATACTTCACATCCATTGTTGATGCCTATATTTATTTCCTTTTTTTGTAATTATCAGTTTCACATCCACATACACAGTTAGGTTCTGTAAAGGTGATCTCTTTACCATTATCCGAAATCAGAATCTGCCTTATTTCATTTTTGTCTTTAAACTTTATAAGCTTGATTAGATGTCCTCCTAACCAATCAGGCTGAGTAGAAATGTCGATTTCTGTTCTGCGTTGTAAAGATTCATTTTGATAAAATTCTGCTATAGCTCCCTTGATAATTTTTAGTTTTCGTTTGCATTCGCATTTAAATGGTGAGTCTATTTCTCCCCAATTGGTATAAGTTTCTTTCCAAATCCATGTTCCTGATATTTCATTAAGAAAGTTTTCGTTATTTTCCTTAGCTATCAGAAATGTCAATTGCTTTTTGGCTTGATTAGCCCAAAATGAATTGCTATCTGATGTAATAAGTGTTTTATAAATTTCTATGGCACCTTGCTCGTTATCTTCCTTTTCAAAGGCTTTTTGAAAAAGCGATGAAGAAAGATTCGTCATAGAATCAAGCTTAAACTTAAGAGAATCGACTTTATAAGCTAATCTTTTATTCTCATTCATTAACTTTTGTTCTTCTGCATGATTACATGAGGAAAACAAAATAACTATTGCCAATATTTTTATTACCTTAATCATTTTCAAATTGATGTATTTAGTTTTTTATTCTGTTTCCCAATCATCAACTTCAAACCAAGCCGACTTCCCCTTTTTTAAATATTTTACAATTCTCTTTTTTGGCCGAGACCATTTTTCTGTTTTTTTATTATAAACCATAATATTATCATTATTGTAAATTACAATACCTTTTCTATCACAGCTTTCAATAACTTTTACAAATATTTTTAAATTTTCAGTGTCTTTCTCAACTAGAATTCCTTTTGCCAAACAAGTACCATTCCTCCATTTATCCTTCTGACTTTGACTTGTGTATTTATAATTATAATTGAATTCTAAAACATTACCCTTTTTCAATTCTGCCAAAGCCTCTTTCTTTTCTTCCAATTCTTTTGTCTCCCGTTTTAAATTGTTTTTTTTAGATTTTTCCTCCCATTCTACATATTTCTTTATTTGTTCTTCAAATCGAATATCTTCTTTTTTTAAGTACCGATAATAACTTTCCAAAATTACGACTGACATTGATTCTGGGTGATTAATTTTATGATTTCTAAAAAAATTCGAAAGACGGGAACCTCCCCAAAGCTGCCAGTTATTTCGCATCCACAGCCCTATTCCAAACCTGTAGTTACCACCATAAACATAGTCTTTTTCAGTGAGTTTAGTGATTTTAACTTTTGTGCTATCCGAATATTTTTTGTCAATTGATTTTATAGCATCTTTCAGGTCTTTAGGTATATAACATCCTCTTAAACTATCTGTAGTGAACCTAATTTTATCTTCTTCATCCCATTTTTGTTCCCGTTTTTTAAAAGGCTCAATTATTATTTTTTCATCAAATTCTCCTTTGTTTAGAAATTCTTTGAAAGCAATCAGTATAATTTCTTCTTGATGTAGAGGTAAAGAAATACCTTTATTATCAAAATATTTTATAATTGGTGAACCATAATTGTCTCTATTGACCCAATTAGAAATTGTTTTATATTTCCCTCCCCAAGGATGACTTATTTTTTTAATGGTATCATTGTCACTTCTTTTTATCAGACTTTTAATACTATCAGATGCGTGAGCGTTTAAATAAATAATTGCTTTTTTTAGATTTTTTGGTGATTTGGTTTCTTGTCCAAAAATTAGAACAGAATAGAAAAGTAGTATTAATGTAATCGAGAATCTCATCGTCAATTATTTAGTTTCTCTAAAATAAATTGGTTTTTTCTATCATACAAGTTATAATTAGTCTACCAAGTTTTTGGTTGAGTAACATCATTATAAAATTACTAGAAAAGAAGTGGTTTAAACTTTTTTGATCCTGATTAAAAATAGCTTTTTTTGATTACTTGAAATATTTTTTTCAATTCTTGGTAGCTTAATAATATGAAAAAAAGACGAAAATTGAGCGTAAAAAGCATTTTTATCGTAAAATCAACAGCCTCGAAACAAACTTATGAGGTATGTTTGCGAAAATATATTTTGTTTTCGAAGTAAGCCTTGGGGGAATTAAACTCTCTATGAGGGATTAAAAACTCAACCTCCCTTAATATCGAGCACGTAGAAAGAAACTAGAGCAAAAAACAAATTCTTAATTAAGTAAGTGTTAATCGCCCTATTCTGTATATTCATCTTTGTTGTGGTTAGTTTTTATTTACTCTTCATTCTTTTTACCTCTAATTCAAAAAAATCTTTAAGTTGATTAATTCCGTATTGGTTTGCAATATTGTCAAGTGCCATTGCTGTTAAAAAAAACTCAATCGGCCCATAAGTTTTTGAAGATGTAAATGTTCTTAACATCCAAATTGTAAATCGTCTTGTCCAATCAGGAAGGTGGCTAATCTTTACTGGTTTTTGCCACGCATTTAATGCTAATTCTGCTAATTCATTTTGAGTTAGAATGTCAATACCTCCTACAGTTTCTTCCTTTACTCCTTCTTCCATTTTATCAATACAAATTTTTGCTAAGTCTATCCCATGTATTGGATTCAATTTATATTTACCGTCACCAAACAAATATACCCTGCCTTTTTTAGCCATAATCAAAAAGTCCTTCATGTCAGAAAAGAAACCATTTGGACGAATAACACTATACTTAATTTTTGAGGTTTTTAGTTCATCAACAAATTTTTCTTTGGCTTCAAAAATCTTTAACTGCCTCATTTTGTCCCCATTTATGGCAGAAATATATTGGAATGCTTCAACTTTATCCTTTAAAGCTTCTTTTAACAGGTTCGAATTACCTTGATAATCAACATCCATATAAGTCATCCCGTCTTTTTGTCGAGTGATCCCAATAGATGAAAAAACTAAATCGATATTATTTGTTATTCCTTTTAATGAATCAGGTTCTGTTATCTGACCAATAAAAAAGTCATCAACAGAATCAAATTTGTCTTTTTGAGTTTCCTTACGAATCAAAACTCTCACCCAGAAACCTCTTTTTTTGAGTTCCTTCACTAAGTATTGTCCTAAATATCCAGTGGCTCCCGCTACTAAAACCTTCTTTGTATCCATCTTTTTTTGTTACAAAGCTAGAGGTTTGTTATCCGAGTTCTCTTGACTATCGTCAAGAATGTTTTTTATTAAACACCCGTGCTTTTATTCTACTTAAGGTTTCTGGTGAAACCCCTAAGAAAGAGGCAATATACTGTTGCGGAACACGCTGAAACAGCTCTCCTTGTGTATCTAGCAAGTCAATGTACCGTTGTTCTGCTGATTTTGTTACAAACGAGGCTATAACTTTTTGACAAGTAATTAGTTCATTCTCTGTTGCAATTCTAGCAATTACTTCAAACTTGGGAATTTCTTTTAAAAGAATATTAATTTTTGTTCTTGTAAAAACAAATATTTCTGTCTCTTCAACGGCTTGATAATTCTCGATAGCAGGAATGTTAAAAGTATAACTTTCACCAGCACATACAAATTGTCCTTCGGTATAAAAGAAAGCTGTCTTATCATTACCTTCTACATTATAAAAAAGTCTAACACATCCTTTTGTTATAAAATAGATTTCATCTGAGATTTTTCCCTCTTTAAATATTATCTCATTTTTATGATAAATTTTCTTTTCAACAGCATTTTGGAGCAATTGTATTTCTTTTTCATTAAATGAAGTATATAGTTTTATATTTTCTATTAATCTATCCATGCTCTTAATTTAGTACTGTCCTCATCTTCTCACACAAAATGTTAGTGTCGTTGTTATTTTTTTACCGTTATTTTAACCTTATTCTCAGTGATATTCAAAAATTTATCAGTGGCCGTAAAAACTAATTCAAAATCACCTTCTTTGGTTGGCAATCCTGACAACTTCATTTGCTTGCTATCAAATTCTAGCCAATCAAATTCATTTTCATTAACACTCAAAGTTAATTGTTCATCGTCTATATCTTTAAAGTAATCTTTTGGTAAAGTCATATCCAATTTCTCTCCAAATTGAACCACTATATCAGGAATAGGCTTATAAACAAATGGTTTAAATAATTTTGAAGTTTTTACCCAATATATATCTGATTCGATTAACCCCTTCTCTCCAAATTGTAGACGAGTAAAGAACAAAAAATTATTATCAATACTTACAAATGGTCTTCTATCCCAATCTTTTGAATTTATTGTTGAATCGAGCATCTGTGGCTCTAACCATATATTATTGTAGTCGCGGTAACTTATATATAAATCCATCCAAGTTTTATTATCAGTATATCGGCAAAAAATTATGTAATCCTCATTTGGGGAGATAAATATACTCTCTTCATCATTAGGAGAACTACATTCAGAAATTACTTTCACATTTTGATACTGATTATTGATAGATTTTGAATAAAACAAATCGGCCGTATAACAATTTTCTTTTCCTATACAATTTCTATTAGATGAAAAATAAATTGTTTCATCATATGTCATACATGCGTTAGCTTCTCTACTTAATGAACTCAATGGAGGGTTCATTTTTTTAGGAATATCCCACTTGTCATTCACTTTTTTAATCATCCAAATATCAGTATTTCCGTCGTTTGCACCAGAGTTCTCTTTGGCATAAAGCAGGGACTTACCATTTGGTGAAAAATAAGGAAGAAAAACAGATTCATTCTTTAATGGCTCAAAAACCATAACTTCAGTCCAATCATTATCAATCTTCTTTGAATGATATATTTCCCCACTAAAATCTGTACTATTCAGGGTTCCAAATGCAAATTCCCGTGTATCTGGAGTAAATGAAATGCCTTGTTCAAATCTACCTTTGATAGAAACTATGTCTGGAGCAAAAATTACAGGAATAGAATCTGGGTAGGTTTGACCAAAATAATCAGCTAAATCTGGCTTTTGTTTACAACTAAATATTCCCAAAATTAAAAGAAGTGGAATAACTATTTTATTCATAGTATTTCTATTTTGAATCATTTATTTTACGATGTTTTTGTCAGCTTTTTTAATTTAGTTTTATTCCTTGTATCATAATCGAGGATTTGATTGATTCTTCTTTTAAATGAAGGAATTTTTTTCGTTCTTCATCTTTTTTGAAATTATCAAAATCTTCCTGAGTATCGAATTCAACCAAATGAATTTCATAAGGAACTTCAATATTATTTTCGATTACAGAATTTTCTTTTGGTCTAATTCGTAGGGTAAGTCGTCCATTGTATTTTAAAATTGAAGGAATTGCTATTTCTTCAAATTGATGAAAAACTTCTTCTTTTCCTTCAATTACGTATACTAATTGCGTTATGTATATCATTAAAAATCGATCGTTTTATTTCTGTATTGTTTTGTATGATTGCTCATAGAGATATTGGACCTGATAGATAAAAAAGTCCTATTTTTTCTTTAAAATCATCATGCATTAAATAAGAGGAGCCAAAGTCAGTTGGCATTTGCGCTAATTTCGTTTTCAAATGTTTCTAGCCTTTCCTCTGATGCTCTTTTTGCTGTCTAAAATAGCAATTTGTTTTTGATTTTTTCACTTTCCGATTTCTATATTATTACATTGATTTTTTTTGACTCTAAATCTCTCTATTCGAATACTTCATCACTAGAAAAGGTATATCTAGAACAGGATTTTGAATTCAAAAAACTATTCTAGATACAATTTTTCTTCGTTCCCCTATGAAAAATTACTTCTTTGCCATTTTTTTTTAATTGTAGAGCTGCCAAAATGCACTGCGGGTTAATTATTCTATTTTTTTATGAAGAAAAAGAAACTTTCAGGATTGAAATTGAATAAACAGACTATTTCTAAATTCCAAAATCTCGCAATTAAAAGAGGAATTCAAAACACTTTATTTTGTCTACTGTCACTCATCCATATTCTGGAGAAGCATAGGGTGTTGGTGAATGTAATTGCAGATACTTTATAATCAATCT
Organism: uncultured Aquimarina sp.; assembly: GCA_947498785.1. GTDB lineage: Bacteria > Bacteroidota > Bacteroidia > Flavobacteriales > Flavobacteriaceae > Aquimarina. The sequence continues at coordinate 37,153 of CANMLS010000010.1, forward strand.
ACTACTTGCCAAATTATTTAATAATCTTTGAAGTAATCTTAAGTTTTGCTGGTTCTATTAAATCGTCAACATTTCTATCACCATATATTCTTGTATAAAAAACTGCTGTTGTTGTGTATAAATCTTCAGGGAAACGAGAATTTACACTAACATTTACATTTGCACTTTCTCCTGGTTCCAACCCTCCAGAAGGCAAATTTCTATCGGTAGTAATTACATTTACAGGAGAATTTGTAACAGAACTTATGATAACAGGATTCATCTCTTCATAAGTGGTTGCTCTTTGAAAATTAATTTTATGATTCCCTTGATTAATCCACTTTGTCATACCAGTAAAAAAAACTGATGTACTTCCTTTTGTTACATCTGGAGTAGTAACGGATACTTTTTCCAATCTAACTGGGTTCACTACATCAACAATTATTGTTGCTGTTCTTTCTCTATTATCATTTTTATTTTTGACTTTTAGATAAAAAGGCTTTGGGTATTTAAAATCAAAACTAGTATCTATAGTAGGGTATTCTGCATATGAGTTGGATCCCTGATCATAATACAACTTTGCTCCATCATAGGTAATCGTTGGAACCAAATCTGTAAAATCGGTTTTTAAAGGAACAAAAAGGTATATTTTATCTGGAAATCCATCATCTTCTATATATCGTGAAATTGTAATATCATTTGGCAAACTTGGATTTTTACTTTTTTCAAAGGTAAAACCTGTGATTTTTAATGTTTCAGGAATAACAGGAGCTTCTTTTACAATACTTACATTATAGTGAATGAGCTCTTCTTTATCACCAGTAGCAGCACTAATAGTAAATACATGTACCTTTTGGTCTTCAAAAGATAACAACACATTATTTCCTGGAGAAATACTAAACTTACTTAAATTAAGCTCTGCCGATGTAATCGATACACTTATATTTTCTAGAGAGGTTATCGTACTCGGTAGTGTAATTTTAATTTCTCCATATTTTATTTCTTTATTATCTACAATCTCTGGATCTACAATCTCTATTGCGGTAGGTCGTATTCCAAATAATGGAAAATCAGAAAGTTTAGCTTCTTCTATATTAATTGTAGGTCCTTGAGGATTATTGATAGTATTATCATCAGAATTACAACTTATCAATAAAAATATAGAGAATACTACTACCCATATGTTTAATAATTTAACATTACTCTTCATTATTATTGCCTTTAAAATTGTTGAGTAAACCTATTAAACCATACCAATATTTGTAAAATAACATGGTGAATTGCAATATATTAATGGTGAATTGACTAAAATAGAAGGTGAATGTAAATTTATTTATGATTATTCTACCACATTGAAATTGATAGTATAGCAAGCACTAGAGTTCAAAATAATCTCAACAGTCCTATAAATCTGTCTAATTAATCCTTTTTTACAATCTGCATATTTAAGGATTTACTATCCTAGTTCTTAAAGCCTTTTTGGTCTAACTTTGGCATCTTCTCCAAAATTCTTGACAATAGAAATTAGATTCTCATAGATTGAAAATAAATTTTCTTTGCCTTTGTATTGATTAGTAATCATATCTTGTGAAGTGAATTGTTCTCCCCTAGACAAAGAAACAATAGCGTTTGCAATGCTTTATCTATGGTTTAATATTTCACACTAGGCTTTCCTGTTTCTAAATAAGAAATCACTTTTGTTTTTGTCGGGCTTATTTTTTTAAAGAGAATTGTATTATATAAATCTTTTTCATCTTCTTTCATAAACTCAGGAAAATTTTTGGCGATTTCTGCCTGAAGAGTTATCATTTTTTTAGGCACATAATTAATTATGTGTAATGTGATTGTAGAATCATCACCTATTTCACCATCTTTATTATAGTTGGTTTTTATAATTCCATTTACCTTGAAATCCATCTCTGCAATTGAAGTAGCCCAATTCTCCCAACCTTTTTCTGTGGTATATGCATTCCAGAAACCCAAACATTGTTGTAATTTCCATTTGGTTCTAAACTTTCATTGTCAAAAGTATTTCTTACAAACCCATCTAGTTCAAATATTATAAAAAGATACCCTGTTGGTACTACACGTTCAATTGAGTGGTCAGGTTTAAACTCTTTAAAATAGAAAATAGACTCGACATAATCGATTAATGGTTTTCCTATTATGTGAGTTTTAAATATCATAGTTTCTCTGCTCATTAAGGCACTATGTCTAATAAAGTTGAGTAAAATAACTGTAACGAATCAAAAACACTCTTGCTTTTTGGATAAACAAGATACTTAATTAAGCACAAAAACGGTTTGAGTTTTCACCCAAAACGTTTTTGTTTTTGGCAACAATACAAAAGCTGTAAGTACCCAAAGTTATATAATCATAAAAATACTGTGAATTTAATCAAGGGCTTGATAAAGAACTTTACATGAGATCCTTTTTTGCAACTGTTTATTCTATATGAGTGAATATCTTATTTACAATTTTCCACTCATTTCCAATTTTGCTTAATGCTAAATAGTCATAATAATTGTACCCTAGCATGGGCACGTGTAATTTTGCCATTGCTATCTTGCCCATAATATCTATTCCAATTATTTCCATTCTGAAAATCTCATTTAAATCTTTCGGGCTTTGTCTGTTTTTTACTCCTTCAAGATATTCCGTTACATTTTTTAAATACTCAATACCATTGATGTCTCCATAGATATTTGCATTTTTATAAAAACATGATTTAAGTTTAATCACATCTCCTTGAAAAATACCATCAAAATAATTGGTAATTAAACTTTCAATTTCTTTTATGTTTTCTTTATACATGATTATTGATTTTAGATAGCGTGTCCAATAGTATGCCCACCAGCAACATTAATTGTTTCTCCTGTTACAAAATTTGATGTAGCCAAGTAATAAGCTGCCTCTGCAATTTCATTTGTTTCTCCAATTCTATTTAGTAAATGTAATCCCGCTAAACTGTCGGCATCTTCAATCCCAATTTTGCCTTGTAGCGGACTTCTTATAATTCCTGGAGCGATTGTATTTACCTTAATATTGTTTTTTCCAAATTCTGCAGCTAATTGTCTTGTTAAAGAATGAATAGCTCCTTTACTTGTTAATGGTGCTGTTGCCGGAAATCCATCTATAGCGTGTTCTACTAAAACAGTTCCTATATTTATTATAGAACCATCTTGTTGTTTTATCATTTGAGGAATAGCCGCTTGAGAGGTGAAATATGTTCCTTTTAGGTTTATATTCCAATAACGGTCTAAATCTTTTTCTTCAACATCTAAAAACGATTTCGGAGAAAATACTCCTGCATTATTAATTAAAACATCTACAGAGTTAAATTTTTTTAATGCCAAAGCAATAAGCTCTTGACCTGTTTCTTTTTTACTAATGTCTCCTGCTAAGTAAATAGCATTAGAAGGAGACCCTAATTCATTGTAAGCATTTTTTAAATTTTCTTCATTTGAAGAGTTCATAACAACATTGCTTTCTCGTGTTATAAAATATTTTGCAATTTCTTTACCAATTCCTGTGGATGCTCCTGTAATGATTACGGTTTTGTTTTTCATTTTCCTTATTTTTTAGTTCCTAAATACTGTTCCCCATTCACTCCCCAATTTGCTATAGGTATTTCATCAATAACTACATGGGTTGTTTTTGGATTTTTGTTAAGTATGTCAACCACTAGTTGTGTAGCACCTTCTATTATTTGACGTTTTTGTTCTTGTGTTACTTGTTCATCAGTAACTCTAATATTAATGTATGGCATAACTTTTTTATTAAATTAATTGTCATACAAAATTGATAAGAATCTAGTTCTTCAGAAATGAGGCTTATCACTTCTTTGGAGTGATGTAGATCACGCTTAGTGAGTTAAACGGAAGGAAATAATCGAGTTGGTTATGAGTTTAGTCTACTAAGTGTTTCTCTAGAAACACCTAAATATGCTGCAATCATTTTTTTGGGAACGCGTTGAAAAAGTTTTGGATATTGTTCTAGAAGCAAGTCATATCTTTCTTTGGTTGAATTTTTTAACAATGACAAAATCCTGTTTTGAAGCGCAATTCGACCGATTTTACTTTTTTTAGCCCAAAAGCGTTCCATTTTGTGCATTTGAGTAGTGAGTTTATCTCTGTTTTCTAATGATATATATAGTAATTCACTATCTTCTATACAGTCGATAGAAGTTTTTGATTTGGTTTGTTTTACAAAAGATTCATAATCTGTAATCCACCAATTTTCCATTCCAAATTGGAGTATATGTTCCTTTCCTTTATTGTCAATAAAGTAGCTTTTTAAGCATCCCTTTATTATCCAGTATTCCTTATTAACAATTTCTCCTTCTTGAACAATATATTGATGCTTACGTTTATTGATTTGTATAAAATGACTCAACACAAAATCAAATTCCTCATCTGTAAGGTTAATTACTTCTTCTATATGTTGTCTTAGAGGATGTATCATTTTAATTTCAACTAACTTCTGATTTTAAATCAAATTTATTGATTTGTTTTTTGTATTCTTTTGCTAATCCTATTTTTCTTTTTTGATCGAAGAAACAAGTATTCATTGTGGAAATTTTAAAATATAAAAAAGCAGGAAATCTTCAGAAGAAATCCCACTTCAAAATTTAATCAAACATTATTAGTTTATATATTTCTCGTTATAAACTCTCTTTTCAGGACAATCCTGAGTTGCTATTACCACTATACAAATCTTATTGACACCAGATACAAGGTTCTCGATTTTTGATATTTTAATCTTATCTAAGGGAAAACTCCTTTTTGCTGAATTATACCTTTCTTAAATTCAAAAATAAAATCACGCACAAAGAGCTTACCGCCAATCATATATAAAAAACAAAAATCATCATTGCCTTTTATTACTATATATTTATCATTTTTTAAATTTTTTCCTGTTCCAGATAATTCTATATATAAATCACAGGTATTGTCGATTGAATACTTATACCATTTCTTAATTAATGGTAATTGGCTACAACAGCTGATAAAGCTTTAGCATCCCCCGTAGATGCTATAGACTTCGAATAGTGTTGTAGCCAGTTTTGTATTTCGCTAATCTATTATAAATACTAAGCCAAATTATTTAATAATCTTCGAGGTAATTGACAGTTTTGCTGGTTCTAATAAATCATCAACACCTTGATGAAATTGTATTCTAGAATAAAAAACTGCAGTCGTTTTATAAGTATTTTCTGGATAAGCTCGAGTTGGGTTTACTCTTACATTTACATCAGCACTTTCTCCTGGATTTAATCTTACTGGTGGCAATACCCTTCTTGCTGTAATCACTCTGGTAGGAGTTGAAGGTTCATCGTTTTCATAAGTTGTAGCTTTTTGATATACAATAGGGTGATTTCCTTGATTAATCCATTTTGTTACCCCTGTAAAATTTCCGGTAGTACCTTCTGTTACATCTGGTGTAGTAATTGATGCCTGTTCTATTCTAATTGGATTAATTACATCCACAATTACCTGAGTGGTTCTAAAATCATTATCGTTTCTAACTAATAATATAAAACTCTTTGGATATTCAAAATCTATACTTGTATCAGTAGTTGGAAACTCGGTAGTTATATCATCTGGTAATGTAGATGAATCTTGTGTATAAAATAATTTTGCACCATCATACGCAATTGTAGGTACCAAATCTTTGAAATTGGTTCCTAACGGAACAAAAACATACAAAATATCCCTTCCTGATTCTTCTATAGTTCTGGAAATTGTAATATCATTAGGAAGATCGGGATTTTTACTTTTCTCAAAGGTAAAGTCTGTTATTTTTAATGTTTCTGGCTCAACAGGTGGTGCCTCTTTTATGATACTTACATTGTAATGAAGTAATTCTTCCTTATCACCTACTGTAGAACTAATAGTATACACCTGTATTTTTTCGTCTTCAAAAGACAATTGTATATCATTCCCTGGGGAAACACTAAATTTACTTAAGTTAAGTTCTTCTGATGTAATTAATGCACTTATCTTATCCAAAGAAGTTTCACGTGATACGGTAATTTTTATTTCTCCGTACTTCACTTCTTTATTATCCACAATCTCCGGATCTATAATATTTATTGATTTAGCTGATATTCCAAACAATGGAAAGTTAGAAAGTTTAGCCTCTTCTATATTAATTGTAGATCCCGATGGATTATCAGTAGAATCATCATCAGAATTACAACTTACAAATAAAAACATAGAGAATACTACTCCCCATATGCTTAATAATTTAATACTATTCCTCATTATTATTGTTTTTACAATTATTGAGCAAACCTATTAAACCACAGCAATGTTTCTAAACTAACATGGTGATTTACAGCATATTTATGGTGAACGGCTTAAAATAACAGGTGAATACAATCTTATTTATGGTTATTCTACCATATTAAAAGTAATAGTGTAGCATGCACCAGGGTTCGAAATAATCTCAACAGTCCCTTTAATCTGTCTAGTTAACCCTTGTATAAGCTGCATACCTAAAGACTTGCTATCTTCTATCTTAAAATCTTTTGAAAAACCAACTCCTGTATCTTGTATTTTGAGTATACATTTATTCTGGCTTTTTGAAGCTTCTATATTAATCTGTCCGCTATCATCATTCTGAAATGCATATTTAATACTATTGGCTATAATTTCATTAACAATTAAACCACAAGGAACCAAGTGATCCATATCAAGGTCAATATCATCAACAGAGGCAGTTATGTTTATATTTTGTTGTGAAAGATCATAACTCGTATTAAAATACTGAAGTAAATTATCAAGATAGGTTTGTAAATTGATCAACGACAAATCACTTGATTTATATAATCTTTCATGAATAATAGCCATTGCTTGTATTTTATCCTGAATTTCTTGTAAAATCTCGAAAGAACTTTTGTTATCCCCAAACTTATATTGAAGTCTTAATAAGCTAGATACGATCTGTAAATTATTTTTTACCCTATGATGTACTTCTTTTAATAGTATTTCTCGATCTTTTAAGGTCTGAGAGATTTGCTTATTCTTTTTTGCAAGGACTTTATTCGTCTTTTGTTTATTCTTGTAGGCGTACAATAGTGTTAATATCACCATGGTTAATGCGATCAGTCCTATTATTAATATAATTTGAGTAGTACGCTGATTCTTGTTTTCTAATTCCTTTATGTGATTTTCATTAGTTAGTAAGAGTACTTCTTTCTCTTTGTTTTCTAAATCAAATCTTGCCTCTACTTCTTTTAATTGTTTATCTTTTTCTTTAGTAAATAAAGAATCTTTAATGTCATTATACTTTAATAGATATTCATAACTTTTCTTGTACTCTTTTTTTCTATTAGTATATTCTTGTAACGCACTATACACCTTTAACAACTTTGGCAATGCTCCTACTTTTTCTCCTATCGACAAAGCTTTATCATAATGTAATCCTGCGGTTCTATCATCCCCTAGTTTTTCATAAATGTTTGCTATTGTCAAATACACATGCGTAATATCCTCAGAATACCCTATATCCAAACGCATCTGTAATGCTCTTTGAGAATGCATTAATGCTACTTGATATTTTTCCTCATCTATACTTATCTGAGACAAATTACCTAGTATATTTATCATCACTTCCAAATGATTTGCTTTTTCAGCAATTTGAAGTGCTTCTGTCAACGTTTCTTTTGCTTCATCAAAACGTTTTTGACGCATATACATTTCACCAACATTAGCTAAAACATAACTTTTAAATTCTTGATTATCAGATTTATTAGACAAATCCAATGCTTTTTCATAATATATAGTTGCTTTTTCATCATCCTTTAATCTACAAGAGTAGAGGGTTCCCAAATTATTGGTTATCCCAACTATAAGATTTTCGTCATCATTTTTTTCATATATCTTAAACGCTTTTAAATAATAATCTAGTGCAGTCTTATATTCTCCCATTCTTATATAAACTACCCCAATATTTTGATAACACTTGCCAATCCCTAGATCATATTTTATTTTTTTTGAAACCTCTAGCGCTTTGGTATAGTAGAATAATGCTTCTTGATGATCAGACTTGTTATTGTAAAACTTTCCTAAACGCAAATAAAAAAAACCTGTGTTTTTATTATTTTCACCTTTAAGCAATGCTAACCCTTCCTTTGCATAATCAATAGCTTTATCTACTTTTATATTGCTATATACATCGACTAACTCTTTATATAGTTCAATTTTTTCCTCCTTAGAAGCTACTATCAATTTTTGTTCTAAACTATCGGTTTGCCCTATAAGCGAAACATAAAAACATAAAAAAAACAAGTAACTATACTGCTTGAGGAATTTTATCATTTTCTTGATTTTATATAATATCTAATCGCTCAATTAATTGGTTTTTATATGCTTTACTTATCGGTATCTTTTTATCATTAATAAAAACAAATCTATTTTCTATTTTATCTATTTTATCCAATGATACCAAGTAAGATCTATGGATTCTTAAAAATTTATCTTGAGGAACTTTTTCATAGAACTCTTTTAAAAACATGTTGACTACAATCTTTTTTTCATCGGTAATAACTAGAGAATAGTTATCCATAGCTTCAACCCATAAAATATCACATATCTTAACACTTACCAACTGAGATTTATCCTTTATAAACAAAGTGTTTGATATCTTACTACTAGGTGTAATAGAAGCATATTCTGCATTTTCTGACTGTCTTTGCAATGCAATTTGAATTGTAAAAGACAATTCTTTAATATTAAAAGGTTTTAATAAAAACCCAAAAGGCTTAGATTGCAAAGCTTCATTAAATGTACTATCATCTCCGTATGCTGTAAGAAAAACAACTGGGATTTTATATACTTTATAGATTTCTTCTGCGGTTGTAATACCGTCTTTATCTCCAGAAATGTTAATATCCATGATAACAATATCTGGTATTTTATCTTCTATATATGTTATAGTTTCCTCATAATTAGAAGCAATTCCTACTACATCATATTCTAGTTTTTCTAAACTAATTTTAATATCCAATGCAATAGAAAATTCATCCTCTACTATTAATACTTTTCTATTCGGGGTCATAAGCAGGTTCTTAACTTTGAATACAAAGCTAATTAAATCCTCACCCGTAATTATTAAAAAAATACTAATGTTTACTGGTTAACATAACCTAAACAGACCTGTCATAATCAATCATCAATCAAATTTAGACCAAAAATCAAAAGAATTATTCTTTACATTTTTCCACACCCATAGTTGTTATTTAAATTCTTTTATATAATAAATAAATTTATTTATATAATAAATGAATTTATGGTTTTAAAATAACAACTATCGAACTATCGTAAAACTTTGGTTTTAACATTTAATTGGACTTTGTTAAAGATATCTTCTATTGGATTTAAGTCATCTCTTATATCATTAATCATAGCTCGGTTTACATCATACTTTGGAGAAAACACAATATTTACATCATAATCTCCAACCGCAGCTCCAGTAGTATTAGCCACAACACGTATTCTTCCTTCTTGTCCTGGCATTATATAGCTTGATATTCCATCTTCTGGTTCCAAATATGCATTACTAAATATATTACCAATACCATCAGTTGTATTATCAACAAAATCAACTGCTTCTATGTTTGTTTGTATTGGATGATTTCCTTTATTTGTCCAATTATTGAATACAAAAACCCTTGAATCACCTTCTATTATACCTGGAGATGATATCGAATTTTGTTCTAAAGCAACTGGGTTTTCAACATCTACAATCACTCTATATCTCTGGCGTTCGTCTGATTTACTAACGACTAACTGAAATTCATTTCTATCTATACGTTCTATAACTCCATAATCACTGGTAAAATCAACACTAAGGTCTGCTGTAGGATAAGCTACAAGATCACCATCTCCTTGTTTATACTCTAGTGTTTCTCCATTAAAACCAACTGTTGGAACCAAACTCGTTAAATCTGTACCTTCTGGAACCAATATAAAAATAGCATGTAACGTACTATTTGGATACATAACAATCTTCTTGGCTTCAATATCTGAAGTTAAGTCTGAATTTTTACTTTGCTCAAACTTAAAACTTGTAATCTCTAATTTTTCTTCTGGGAGTGGATCTGGATCACCTTCCTTTTTTACAAAAACCAAATAACTCATACTTTTCTCTGGATCTTCTAGAGAAGTAATTGTATAATTGACAGAACTTCCTGCTTCAAAAGATTGAACTGCTCCAACTTCTGGAGAAATTTTGAACTTTGTGGTATCAAAATTAACCGATTCTAAACTCAGACTAAGGATATCAGATGTAGCAGGAACCGTAATAATAATTTCCCCTGATGACTGTTCTTTTCCATCAACAATCTCTGGATGTTGTATTTGAATATCTGTATGTGCTACCTCAGCAAATTTAAAATCTGTTAAGTTCGCATCTGTCAAATCAACTATAACAGGATTATCCGGGTCTGGGTTCTGATTATCATCATCAGAGTTACACCCAACAAATAAAACCGCTAACAAAAGTGTAGTTGCTTTTAATAAATTTTTCATAATCACTCTATTGTTTGATCTGCGCAAATCTATCTCTTACAGGCATCTAGGTGAAATTAATATGGTAAGCAGTATGTTTTTTGGGGTGAATGATTTAAAAAAAGTGGTGAAGTAATTTTTTGCACAAGAAATTACTCCATAATTACAATAGCAGAATGAGTTTTAATAGCTAAAAACATATTGAATTTCAGTTTTATATACCTCCTCTCTATTTAAACCCGCATTATGCATTAAAAAATCTATTACATCTTTGAACTACTGCAAATACTGGTGCTTCACTATATTTTTTAATTTCACCATAACGGTGTTATGCAGAAATTAAGAAAACATCAGTATTTATGGTATTTTCAAAGCTTCATCACGAAGTTCTAATACATAAAACGGGTTAAAAACACTAAGTCTCTTTTTCATTAATTTTTCTATCACAATTATAAAAAAAAACCCCTGAAGACATATAATCATCAAGGGTATTCGATCGAACATAAAGGAAGGGGGGAAGAGGTAATTTTAATTTAATAATACCAATTTTCATATAAAAATTACTGAGACACAAGATTGTCTCTTTAGATTTCATATGAGCAGTAGTATAAGAACCCAAAATTTATTAAGTCTTACTTACTAGTAAAACAAAAAGCTCAAGGGTTTACCAAAACAACTAATTATCGTATAACTTTGGTTTTAACATTTAATTGGACTTTATTAAAAATATCTTCTATTGGGTTTAAGCCATCTCTAATATCATCAATTCTGGCTCGGTTTACATCATACTTTGGAGAAAACACAATAGATACATCATAATCCCCAACCGTAGCTTCATTAGCACCATTAACTATGATTTCTACAAAAGCTTCTTCTCCTGGCATTATTAAAAATGTCCCCGAAGAAGTAGTGTCTTTTCGTAGAGAGGATGTATATATATTTTTTTTAAGACCTCCTGTATTATCTATATAGCTAAAAGCATCAAGACCATCTTTTACGGGGTGATTACCTTTGTTTTCCCATCTATATATAAAACTTTTTGTGGTACCTTCTACTACATTAGGAGTTGATATTTCTGTACTTCCTTTTAACTTTACAGGGTTTTCAACATCTACAATCACTCTATAATTCTGGCGTTTCCCTGATTTACCAACAACAGCTAACTGAAATTCATTTATATCTTCTTGTAGTATCAATTCATAATCACTGGTAAAATCAACAGTAAGGTCTGCTGTAGGATAAGCTACAAGATCACCATCTCCTTGTTTATACTCTAGTGCTTCTCCATTAAAATCAACTGTTGGAACCAAATTGGTTAAATCTGTACCTTCTGGAACCAATATAAAAATAGCATGTAACGTACCACCTGGGTACATAACAATCTTCTTGGCTTCAATATCTGAAGTTAAGTCTGAATTTTTACTTTGCTCAAACTTAAAACTCGTAATCTCTAATCTTTCTCCAGGCAATGGATCTGGATCACCTCCCTTTTTTACAAAAACCAAATAACTCATACTTTTCTCTGGATCTTCTAGAGAAGTAATTGTATAATTAACAGAACTTCCTGCTTCAAAAGATTGAACTGCTCCAACTTCTGGAGAAATTTTGAACTTAGTGGTATCAAAATTAACCGATTCTAAACTCAGACTAAGGATATCAGATGTAGCAGGAACTGTGATAATAATTTCCCCTGATGACTGTTCTTTTCCATCAACAATCTCTGGATGTTGTATTTGAATATCTGTATGTGCTACCTCAGCAAATTTAAAATCTGTTAAGTTCGCATCTGTCAAATCAACTATAACAGGATTATCCGGGTCTGGGTTCTGATTATCATCATCAGAGTTACACCCAACAAACAAAACCACTAACAAAAGTGTAGTTGCTTTTAATAAATTTTTCATAATTACTCTAGTTGTTTTTCTTCGCAAATCTATCTCTTTCAGTCACCTAGGCGAAATTAACATGGTAAATGGCATGTTTTTAGGGGTGAATGATCCAAAAAAAGTGGTGAAGTATTTTTTTCTAAAAATCATACCATAATTACAACAGAAGAAAGAATTTAATAACTAAAACACTAAATTTTAGCTTCACACAACTCTATTCTCTGTTTCAAAAACACCAAGCACTTCTTTTTCAACCCCTTATCAATTACAAAGAAATACCCTTGAGGACATATAATCATCAAGGGTATTCGATAGAATAATAAGGGGTAATTTTGATAAAATCACTTCTCATATAAAATTGTAGTTTTATATGAGAAGTGACATAAGAACTCGATATTATTTATCAAGTCTTATTAGCAAAGTAAAATAAACGTCTCAAGGATGTGCCAAAAACAACTAATTATCTATTTATAACTGTTGTTTTAATATTATACACTACCTTATTAAATATATCTTCTATTGGATTTAGATCATCAATGATATCAATAATTCTTGCTCGATTTACATCATATTTAGGAGAAAATATAATATCCACATCATAATCTCCAATTGCGGCTCCATCTGTATTAACTCTAATATTTATCTTTCCTTGTTGCCCTGGCATTATGCGAGGTCTTTGCAGTTCACTTATTTCTACTCCTAAAAAAGCAGTAAATATATTCCCTTTACCATCAGGAGTATTATCCTTATAATCACTTGCTTGAAGATTTATCTCTATTGGATGGTTACCCCTGTTTCTATAATCAAAAAAGTCAAAAGCAGTATCATATATTATTTCTCCGCTATCTTTTACCAAATCAGCTGTTGATATCGAATTTTGTTGGAATTCAATTGGATTTTCTACATCTACGATTACACGATATACCTTCTGAGATTCTGAATTTTTAACTAATAGTCTAAACTCATTTCTATCCTGAAATCTTCCAATGTCATAATCACTGGTAAAATTAATACTCAAATCCGCTTCTGGATATGTGATAAAATCATCAACCCCCTGCTTATACTGTAACTCTTCCCCTTCAAAATCTATAGATGGAACCAGATCAGTTAAATCTGTCCCTACTGGAACCAAGATAAATATTGCATTGCTAGTAGTTCCTGAATATCCAACTATCTTCTTTGCCTCAATATCTGAAGGCAAATCAGGGTTTTTACTTTTTTCGAATCTAAAACCTGTAATATTTAACTTTTCTTCGATTGGATCTGGATCACCTTCCTTTTTTACAAAAACCAAATAACTCATACTTTTCTCTGGATCTTCTAGAGAAGTAATCGTATACGTAATAGGAGTTTCTTCTACAAAAGATTGTACTGCTCCAACTTCTGGAGAAATTTTGAACTTAGTGGTATCAAAATTAACCGATTCTAAACTCAGACTAAGGATATCAGATGTAGCAGGAACTGTGATAATAATTTCCCCTGATGACTGTTCTTTTCCATCAACAATTTCTGGATGTTGTATTTGGATATCTGTACGTGCTACCTCAGCAAATTTAAAATCTGTTAAGTTGGCATCTGTCAAATCAACTATAACAGGATTACTTGGATCTGGGTTCTGATTATCATCATCAGAGCTACACCCAACAAACAAAGCCACTAACAAAAGTGTAGTTGCTTTTAATAAATTTTTCATAATCGCTCTATTATTTTTTTATCCGCAAATCTATCTCTTACAAGCACCTAAGCGAAATTAATATGGTAAATGGCATGTTTTTAGGGGTGAATGATCCAAAAAAAGTGGTGGTTCGCTTTACATGTCGAAGAAAAACGCCCAAAAAAGAACACAATATCATGCTTTACAAGGACATAGCATTGCTATCAATAACATTTCTACTCACGATTTTACTATTCTTACCTAAAAATTTTTGTGAAAATTTTTAGGTTTTCAAAAAATGAAACTACGATGTCTTATCATTGCTTATCGAATGGTTAAAGTATGTGTCTAAATACAATCAAAAAACACCTGACAGCTTCCGTATTTAGGTCCAAAATGCCTCTGGTTTTCGGGGATCATTTTGATTATACAGAAAATACTGTCAGATTTTCTGGCAACACTTCTGGAGTTCCTGAAACCTTCTCAGGTTTTCTGGCAGCACTTCCGGAGCACTGGAAAACGTCTCCGGTTTTCTGGCAGGATTTCCAGACATGTAGAACAATTCTAAATAACATACGGTAAACCGCTTAAATAAGTAATTAAAAATTCAAATTTCAAAAAAACCAAAGTAATGAGAAACCTTTTAGTAGTACCACAAGTAGATAATTTTAAAAACGGAGAATTTTCAAAATACACTCGTACAGTATTAGAATTAAGTGCAGAACAAGATCTAAATGCGATGAGCCTTACTCCTTATGTAGATGCTCTAAAGACCAGTTACGATGCATATCGAGCAGTGTATAAAAAGAATCGAGGAAGTATCTTAACCAAAGAATTGGCAAACTATGATATGTTAAGAGACAATGGCCTTAAACTGGTACAACGAAGCGTAAAATTGGTTGCTGATTTTTCTCGAGATGAACAAGATCGCAAACAGGCAAACATGGTCTATAACGTATTTAATAAACACGGCAAAGAAATTTATAATATGGCATACAACCAACAAGGTGGCGTAATGGATGATATTATAGAAGAAATAGAAGCCGACCCTAAACTCACTACAGCAATAGACACACTAAATCAGCGTAAATATTTTAATGAGATGAAAGAAGCACATCAATCTTTTGACAGCATTTTTAAAGGTAGAATTAAAGAGCAGCAACAAGAGCAAAATGATCTTAGCATTACCGAATTAAGAAAATTAACCTCTAGAGCGCTAAGAGAATTATTAGATTGGATCTTTATTAACGCCAAAACCAAAGGCATTACTCAATTCGAAACCTATATTGGTACTCTTAATGCATTAACCGAACAATATAATATATCTGTAGAGCGCAGATTAAATGGTAAGGTTACTACAAATCCAGCATTAGATGATGATTTTGATCAAAATCAGGGAGAAGAGTAATAAGTTGTACTGATTATAGATTCTGGTTTACATCATCATGATAGCTATAATAAAAAAACGCCGCAAGATTTTGCGGCGTTTTATGTATTCTACTTAATAAACAATTATGAATTATCTATTTTCATTTGCAGGAGTAGGAAATCGGTCAAAAATTGCATCCCCAGGTCGATCAATAGAACCTGCTAAGTCACTGTTCAACCTACCAAATCGTCTTAAATCGATCCATCTATGCCCACCTTCTGCATAAAGAGAATATCTTCTCTGTCTTAAGATTTCTGTCACTAGTTCTGCTGGGCTGGTCCCTAACCCAGTAGAGGCATAAGTACCTAATCCTGCTGCAGTTCTTATTACATCAATTGCGGCTACCGCAGCAGTTGGATCAGTGATATGATTTGCTTCTGCAGCTAATAAAATTAATTCTTCATTTCTGATAATGGGTACAGAGGCAGTATTGCTAGTAAAAACAAATACATCATGAGTACCTACTAGTTGATCATTATTTTCATTGTTCACTGTAATAGGGCTATCTCTAAGAACTACCTTACTCACTCTTGTGTCTCCAGCTTCTGCATCGTTAAGAAATGTAGGGTGTGCTAATCTCACATTGGATGCTGTCGAATTTAAAGCAAAAAACAAAGGATTAGCAATATCTGCTCCATCTAGTGAAAAAGTAAAGTAGGCACCTGTTGAAAGGTCTCCACTCATATTCATAAAAGAATTTCCAAGAAGCGTCAGTACCGAAGCATAATTACCTCGATAAGCTTCTACTCTAGCTGCCAAAGCATTATTAAACTCTAAAAAACTTACATCAGAAAAACCAGATGGAAGAGAAAAAGGTAAGTCACTGCCAGCATTAGATAAATCGGTTGCTGCATCTGCTAACAGATTAAAAATAGCGGTCAAAGAGTCATCATAACTTAAGAAAGGTCCTAAATTTTGAGGATCTGCTACGTCTACTCGTATCCCATTTTCAAATTGTTGATTGAGTACCATCAACAATTCATGAGCTTTTATTGTATTAGCAAAACCACGTATCCCTGCGACTTCCTCTGCAGTAAATGTTTCAGTTGTATTTGCTAATCCTTCAAGCAATAAGTTTACATCTTTAACCGTCGCATATCTAGATGCATAAGGGTTTGTAGTATAAAATGTATTATTATCTAAGGTTCCAGTTAATAGATCTGCTGTCCACCTAGGATCAGAACTTGCTACACGCCAATATTCACGACCTGCCACGGCTTGACCATCTACCTGTGTTCCTAATCGAGTACGCATATCAGATAATATACCAAATACTGCATCTCTTAATTCTCCACGAGATAAATCACTGGATATAGACTCTGTACTTGGTCCATTTAGATCTTTTCCATCTTCAACCTCACAAGACACGAGTACTACAGAAGATAAAACAGTTATTAAAAATATCTTTATTATTTTCATTTTCTTTCTTTTTAATTAAAAATCAACTGCTAAGTGAAGTAAATATCGTTTTGAAGTAGGAAATGGTGTAACTTCTACTCCTGTCGACAATCCATTAGATCCAAAATTCGAAACCTCTGGATCATAACTGTTATAATCAAAAATATTGATTAAGTTGTTTCCTGAAAATCCTATTTTAAAGTTAGAAACATATTTTCCAAAAACCTTTTCACGTATTTTACTCGATAAGTTATAATATAAGCCAACTTCTCTTAGTCTAAGGTATGAAGCATCCTCTACAAACGGAGTTGCATTTCCAGAACCAAAAGCACCTACTCTAAAAGGTCCATTTGGTGTTACTCCCGCAGGATCCAGATCAATATCATCAAAATCTGGACTGGTACCTCCAAAATCACTCAATAGATTTGTTAAATTGATATTATCACCTCCTTGTTTCCAATGCCATAAGAATGACAATGTAAAATCTTTATAGCTTAAGTTATTACTCCAGGTCATCTGAAAATCAGGAGCTGCATCTCCTAAAACCACTAAATTACCATTAGCGTCATTTCCTACAATTTGTGTAGCACTTTTCCCTTCTTCAATCCTAAACGTTCCTAAACCTGCTCCAAATCCTCCAAGATTAAATGCATCCACATCTAACTTAGTGATTTCTGATTCATTAGTAAAAAATATCAAATTCGAATTCCAATTAAACTTATCTCCTTCTATTACATCTGCATTTACACTAACCTCTACCCCTCTATTTTCTAAATTACCCGCATTAGAAAACTCTAAAGTAAAACCTGATGAAGGTTCTATATTTGATCTTAAGATCAAATCATCCACCGTTTTATTGTAATATGAGAACTCCAAATTAATTCTACTATCTAAAAAACTGGCATCAAAACCTACCTCTAATTCCTTTTGTCTTTCTGGAGAAATATCTGGATTTCCTAATGCCAATGGACTTACAGGAACAATAATACCTGCAACGCCATCAATTAAAGTGTTTGTATAGGTAGTAAACAGAGCTCCATTAGGTGCAAAGTTTCCTGCCTCACCATATGCAGCTCTAATTTTGAATTGATTAACAACAGGTATTTTCCAAAAATCAAACTTGTGTAAATTTACCGCAGCAGAAGCTTTTGGATAATAAAATATTTCATTAGCATCACCATTATTACTTGATTTATCTCCTCTTACTCCAAGAGTACCAATAATTTTA
The DNA here is from genome assembly GCA_947498785.1 of uncultured Aquimarina sp. Taxonomy (GTDB): domain Bacteria; phylum Bacteroidota; class Bacteroidia; order Flavobacteriales; family Flavobacteriaceae; genus Aquimarina. The sequence goes on from CANMLS010000010.1 coordinate 55,241, forward strand.
TCTTGATAATTTAATTCTTCTTGGACAAAAAACCCTTGATCTTCTTGTTCTTGTCTAAATTGATTTACACTAATATTAGCCCCCTGATCCAGATTGGTTTCAAAACCAATTAAATCTGTAGCAATATTACCTACAGTATTTCTATAAAATGTTTGCTTGGTAACTCCTCCTTGGGTTCTAAAATTAAGATCACTATCAGTAGTATAGTTATGTACTAAAAAAGCTGAATAATTGGCATCTTTATTTTCTGTTGTTCCCAATGCAGATACTCCATTAATACCTCCATTCCCTGGTTTCTGAAATTGTAGTAATTTTGGAAAAATAGTAGTTGTTACCAATTCATAATAATCGACTCCTCCTCCTAATGCAAGTTTTAAATTAGACTTTTCTGCTTCATAAAGCTTTACATCTAATGTCGCTCCAACTATAAACCTATTAATATCCTCACTATTGGTAATCAAATCCCTAGTTTGCAATGGATTTGAAGCTGCATCTGGGTTATCAGGATAAATTCCCAATTCATTTGGGAACAACTGTGTCCACGGTAATGTAAAAGTAGCTGATTGTCCTATAGTTGTGGTGGTATTGTCATTGTTAAAATAACCACGATCAGATTGAGAATCTATATAGTTACTAGATAAAGAAAGTTTTGCTCTATCTTCAAGAAAACTATGATTCATATTTAAACGTATCGACTTTCTATTATAACCCGTGTTTTTAACAATTCCATCTTCTTCATTATTGGAAAATCCTGCATAATACTGTGTGTTCTCTGATCCTCCAGAAACATTTATACTTGTATTAGAAATAAACCCTTCTTCACCATAAATTTCTTCTTCATAATCCACAAGTGTACCATTGTTACGAGCTGCAGTAAACAAAGCTCCATTGCCAGCACCTGTTCCTTCTGCGGTTGCTTCTGTAAAATTTCTTTGACCTCTGAGTCTAATAATTGTATTAAATCCAAAATCCTGAGAAAAAGAAATTTTTGTTTTACCTTGTTTTCCTTTTTTAGTGGTAATAATGATTACCCCAGCAGCGGCTCTAGCTCCATAAATTGCAGCAGCAGATGCTCCTTTGAGAATCTCTACACTTTCTATATCATCTGGGTTGATATCTGCGATCCTATTTGAAGGGTTATCCTGACTAGATGGGTTTCCTCCACTAGCCGCACCTGATACAGAATTTAAACCTGCTGCAGAAATACTATTGTTATTTACATATACTCCATCAACGATATATAAAGGTTGAGAGTTACCATTAATAGAGGTAACTCCTCTTAATTTAACAGCAATCCCCCCTCCAGGAGCACCAGAACTTTTTGTGATCAATGCACCTGCAAATTTACCAGCCAACGCACCATCTAATGTTTGAGGAGGCGTTAACCCTGCCAAATCCTCTGCAGAAACAGAGGAAACAGCATTAGCTGCATTACTTCTCTTAACCGAGGTTGCCAAACCTGTAACAACTACTTCTTCTAATGATTCTGACGATTCACTTACTGTAATTGTAATATCTCCTGCGGTAGTTACATTCACTACTTTTTCAGAAAATCCTAATGCAGATACTCTAAGGTTTACAGGAAGAGTACTAACCGTAATACTAAAAGTACCATCAATATCACTAGAAGTTCCATTATTTGTCCCTTCCTCTATTATATTCATAAAGGGAGCCCCTTCTCCTGTCCCCTCGACCACTACTTTACCAGTAATAGTCTCCTGAGCTAATAGTATAGCAGGAGCAAAAATTAATAATAGCAAAATCTTCATTTTGCTAAAATGAGTTCGTTTTTTCATAATGATTTGTTTAAATATTTTGTTAAATCTATTAAAAGAAATTGAAATATTAATGTTAAAACTAACAATTGTACGTGAAAAAAATCATAAAAACCAACACATCACCCATCAAAAACATCAATATAATGAGAATCAAAGTCTGATTTTTCAAACTCATTACTCCCCTCCAAATTAACACGTATATAAGCATGATTAAACTTTACTAATCCAGTAAAATCACTCCTTTACCAAATCCATAAAAACTATCAACTCTCTACCATGTACTAATCCATAAATCTTCTTATTTTTGCAGCCTTAATATATAACTATGTATAGAAGTCATTCCTGTGGTGAATTACGTGCCACTGATATTAATAAAGAAGTAACTCTTTCGGGATGGGTGCAAAGAATCAAAGATTTAGGTTCTTTAAATTGGGTAGTGATTAGAGATCGCTATGGCATTACTCAATTAGTTTTTGATGAAGAACGTTCCTCTAAAGAACTCTTAGAAAGTTCTAAAAAGTTAGGGAGAGAGTTTGTTATACAAATCAAAGGAGCAGTTATTGAGCGCGAATCTAAAAACCCTAATATGCCCACAGGGGATATTGAGATATTAGTTTCTGAACTTACTATTCTAAATGAGTCTGAGACTCCTCCTTTTACCATAGAGGATCAAACTGATGGTGGCGAGGATATTAGAATGAAATACCGATATCTCGATATACGTCGTAATCCAGTAAAAAATAGCTTGATGTTTCGTCATCAGGTAGGGATGCAAGTACGAAATTACTTATCGAAAGAAGGGTTTGTAGAAGTAGAAACTCCATATTTGATTAAATCTACACCAGAAGGAGCTCGTGATTTTGTGGTGCCTTCTCGAATGAATGAAGGGCAGTTTTATGCTTTACCACAATCACCACAAACTTTTAAGCAATTGCTTATGATTGGTGGTATGGATAAATATTTTCAAATTGTAAAGTGTTTTAGAGATGAAGATCTAAGAGCAGACAGACAGCCAGAGTTTACACAGATAGATTGTGAAATGGCATTCGTAGAACAAGAAGATATCTTAAATATATTTGAGGGACTTACTCGCCATCTTATCTCTGAGATTAAAGGTATTAGTATCGGTAATTTTCCTAGAATGACCTATAATGAAGCGATGCAAACGTATGGAAATGACAAACCAGACATTCGGTTTGGGATGAAGTTTGGAGAACTTAACGAATCAGCACAGCATAAAGAATTTAAAGTGTTTAATGATGCCGAGCTGGTTGTTGGTATCGCTGTACCTGATGGGGCTTCTTATACTAGAAAAGAAATAGATAAGCTTATTGACTGGGTAAGACGACCGCAAGTAGGCGCACTAGGAATGGTCTATGTAAAATGTAATGAAGATGGTACATATAAATCTTCTGTAGATAAGTTTTATGATCAGGATGATTTGGCAAAATGGGCAGAAATAACTGGAGCAAAGGCTGGAGACCTAATCTGTGTGCTTTCTGGTCAAACCAATAAAGTAAGAGCTCAATTAAGTGCTCTTCGTATGGAACTTGCAGAACGTCTTGGATTAAGAAATCCTGAAGAATTTGCTCCTCTATGGGTTGTTGATTTTCCATTATTAGAATGGGATGAAGAAACAGAACGCTATCATGCAATGCATCATCCATTTACTTCTCCAAAACCAGAAGACATTCAATTATTAGACACCAAACCTGGTGAAGTAAGAGCTAATGCTTATGACCTTGTTTTAAACGGAAACGAAATAGGAGGAGGATCAATTCGTATTCATGATAAAGAAACACAAGCCTTGATGTTTGATCATTTAGGTTTTACACAAGAAGAAGCAAAAGCGCAATTTGGATTCTTGATGGATGCTTTTCAATATGGAGCTCCCCCTCATGGTGGAATTGCTTTTGGATTTGATAGATTAGTGGCTATTCTTGGAGGTCAGGAAACCATCAGGGATTTTATAGCATTTCCAAAAAACAATAGTGGGCGCGATATTATGATAGACGCACCTTCAAATATTGATGACACACAACTTAAAGAACTAAATATAAAACTAGATGTGTGATATACTATAAATCATATACTAACGTTTTAACTCTACTTATATAAAATCCCGCAACAAGCGGGATTTTTATTACCTTTAAACGAGAGTATTACCAATTCAAAATGGTATAACATCAAATAAATATGCCGTCTCAAACAAAGAAGACATTACTTTATAAGATTCTTAAATGGCGTTATCGCCATATTTCTGATAAGACTTTTATTCTTATTCTTAGTATACTTGTTGGGTTTACAGCAGGTCTGGTTTCTTTGTTACTAAAAAATATTACTCACTTAATTCAGGTTGTATTAGAGAGTGATATCATATCATGGCAAACATCTTTCTATTTTATAATTCCAATGATAGGGCTGCTCATTATTTACCTATTTACAAAATATGTCATCAAAAAAAGCCCTAGGTCTGCAATCCCCTTGATTTTATATTCCCTCTCTAAAAGGAAAGGAATTATTAAGCCTATTCATGGATATTTACCTCTCATTCTGGCTCCTATTACCGTTGGGTTTGGTGGTTCGGTTGGGCTTTTGGGACCTGCAATTAGCTCTGGATCTGCTTTGAGTTCTAGTTTTAGTACATTATTTCATGTGAATCAAAAGACAAGGGTATTACTTATTGGATGTGCATCGGCTGGCGCTATATCAGCTGTATTCAAATCTCCTTTAGCAGGTTTGGTTTTTGCTGTAGAAGTATTTAGTCTTGATCTTACTCTGGTTTCATTATTGCCTTTACTTTTTGCTTCGGTATCTGCTATAATTACCTCATATTTCTTTTTGGGAGATGAAGTTTTATTTAGATTCGATGTCATCGAAAAATTTGACATTTACGATACTCCTTTTTATATTATCTTAGGAATAGGTACCGCATTTGCTTCTATATATTTTACCAAAATGTACTTTGGTATATTGCACTTTTTTAACCGTTTTTCTCAAAAAATACTTAGATTACTAATAGGTGGACTTGCCATTGGTGTTATGTTATACTTTATCCCTCCTCTTTATGGGGAAGGTCTTGGTTTTATAAATGATTTATTAAATGGTGATCACTTAAAAGCTATTGGAAAAACTCCATTTGATCCAATAACCAGCAGTATCTGGATAGTTATTGCTTTATTGACAGGTATAACTATTTTTAAGGCTGTTGCAATGACCGCGACCTTTGCTGCGGGAGGATCAGGAGGAATATTTATTCCAACTATGGTAATGGGTAGTGCCTTGGGTAATGTGGTTTCAAAAGTTATTAATAATCTAGGAATAGGTTTTCAGGTTTCTGAAGCAAATTTTACTTTATTAGGAATGGCTGGTCTTATTGCAGGAGTACTACACGCTCCATTAACCTCGATCTTTCTAATCGCAGAGATTACTTCGAGTTATGAGTTATTTGTTCCTCTTATGATTACAACTTCAATTTCATTTATAATTTCTAAAAATAGGATTGAACACAATATATACACCAGAGAGCTTGCAGAGCAAGGACATCTCTTAACACATGACAAAGATCAAACGGTATTGACACTCATGAATCTTGAGGATTGTATCGAGACCAATTTTATAACTGTAAAACCCGACTACACCTTAAAACAATTATTAAGTGAAGCGGTTGCAAAATCCAATAGAAACTTGTTTCCCGTTACGGATGAATCTGGTCATCTTATGGGAGTAGTATCATTGGATGATATTAGAGATATTATGTTTGACATTACTTTATATCATAAAATTAATGTAGATACTCTTATGTCTCAAACTTCTACTACTATTATTTATGAAGAGGATAATGTAAAAAAGGTAATGCAAAAATTTCAGGATACTGCTGCATGGAATCTTCCGGTTATTAAAGATGGTAAATACTTTGGTTTTATCTCAAAATCAAAACTTCTTACTGCATATCGTAGAAAGTTGATTAATTTTACACGATAGTCGAATTAAAAACGAAATGAGCCAATATAATTTGATGGTTTCTAATTCAAATATGTAATGGCGAATTCTTAATAACCTCAAAGCAATATAATACATACATGAAATATGTTATAATCACACTCTTTATATCTATAATTATACTGATCTGCGTCGGATACTACTTCAAAAATATAGGAGATCATCTCATGGGTGATAAATTAGTCGGTATAGGAATACTTGTCTCTTCTTTTATTTTAATGCCTCTTTTTATATACCACCGATGGAAAAACAAAAAAGTAAAAGATTATATGCTTACTGAAGAAAATATAAGAAAAATGAGGGATTACGAGAAAAAAAAGGAGGATTTGAAGTAACAAAATTCAAAAATATTCACATTTTCATAACAATTCGTAAAAAATTTAAAACTACCTTTAATATTCAACTACTTATTATTTTATTACAATGGAAGGAACAGTAAAATTTTTTAATGAATCAAAAGGTTACGGATTTATTACCAACGACGAAACAGGAAAGGACATTTTTGTTCACGTATCAGGACTTGATGGAGAAGCCTTAAACGAAGGTGACAAAGTGGAGTATCAGGAGGCAGACGGAAGAAAAGGCCCCACTGCAGCAAATGTACGTGTAATTCATTAAAACGAACATTAAAACTTTTACGTTTTTAAAGCACTACAGAGGTAGTGCTTTTTTATTGTATCAAAACTTAGTCTCCTGTATATTTTGCTTGAAGCGAAAAATATAAACCAACTTTTATTAATATTTCAATATTTGATGAGGAAGAATCAAAGAAACAATAGTTCCTCTTTTACCGTAGATACTCATATCTTCTATTTTGATATACGATTCAGTTTTATACTCTTTAGAAAACATTGCCAATCGTTCTTTTGTAATCACTGTAGCCAGAGATTTTTTCTCATCATTCTTTATTTTATTGTGATTAACACCTACTCCATTATCTTCTATCACACACAATAATTTATTCTCTTTAAAAGAAATATTAATATCAATTTTTTTGTCCTCATCATCTTTTTGAAAACCATGTTCTATAGCATTTTCGACAAAAGGTTGGATCATCATGGTTGGAACCATCAATTCATCAACATTAACTTTGTCATCTATTTTAATTGAATAACTAAATACATGATCAGCTGCCAAATTCTGTATATCGATATAATGTTCTATTGTATCTAGTTCCTTATCTAACATTACGAGATTATTCCTCGAATTTTCAAGATTTCCTCTAAGTAATTTAGAAAATTTAGAGAGATAGGCAACCCCTTTAGTTTTTTCATCATTCAAAATCATACCTTGTAGTACAGCAAGAGAATTAAATATGAAATGCGGAGTCATTTGAGATCTCAACAATTTTTGTTCTATCAATATATTCTCATGTGCTGATTTTATATTTCTATACTTATATAAAAACGTTAAAAACAATAATCCGAGAATAACAATCACTACAATTATAGCAACCCATAAAATTTGTTGATATGTCTTTTCTAATTTAGAATCTGTTAATTTAACTTTATGTTGTAGTGATTTTTCTCTTACATCTGCCGTTTCTACCTCTTCTATATTCTCATTCAATTTTCTATTAAAAATTAGCTCTTCAACCTTTTTTACTGAGTCTAAATATATTCTTGCCTCATTAAAAGAATTAGTTTGCATATAGTAATCATAGTATCTATTCAATCTATTTTTAACTGTACGAAGAGGTGTCTCTCTTGTTTCAAATGTGGTTGAAGAATCCAAATATACTTTAGCAAGATCAAATTCTCCTTTTTTTAAGAAAAGGGATGCCATATTTGAGTACACATGAGTTATACCAGTCGAGTCATTATCTTCTTTATATAGTTCTAATGACCAATCAAACTCCTTAAAAGCATTTTCATAATTACCTGTTTGTATTAAAATAAGAGCATAATTATGACGATATAAAGTTAGTTTTAAAAATTCCTCACTCTTAATTTTATTATAAATTTGTAATGCTTTCTCATACTCCCTATTTTGATAATAAAGCATACCCCATTTAAAACATAATAATTCCAATTGTCTAGAATCTTTTGGTCTAAATACACCACTTACTTTCTCACAAAATTCTATACCTTCCTTTATTTTATTTAAATCAATTAAGTTTTCTGCTTTTAGATTAATCGCTTTCATTAAATTAAGACTATCATCTGTATTCAATGATTTTTTAATCATTCTATCAGAAATTAATAGGCCATTAGAATAACTCCCTAAGCGTCCATAAGATTTTCCTAAATAAAATAGTTCAGAAGCTGAAAGCTCTTCTTTCTCGTCTTTCTTGGTTAACACACTAACCAACTCTTCATATTTATTCGCATGATATAACAACGAATCTATATTACTTTGGCCATAAGAGATTAAGAAATTAATGGCACACAAGAAAAAGGATATTTTTTTCAATTACTTTATATTTACTTTTTGTTTTACATCAGGTATATGTAGCTTCTATTATAAATCATAATCCTCATATTTCAATTTTCTCTTATTCAAAGATAAAAGTAATGATTTAAACGTTTTTTAAAATTCATAAATGAAGGTCAATAGGTATTCTATTTTAAAGTTTATAAAAATATCTTTTTTATATCAAAACCTTTCTTTTTTAATCTAGATACAATCTTTAAGAAAGCCATTGCTGTTATAAAAGCATCTCCAGAGGCCGTATGTCTGTCGCTCTTTGATATTTTAAGATCATTACATAGATCATCGAGACTATAATGAGTATTGAGACCATCATTGCGATATACTAAATGTTTTGTTTTCTTGAAAAGAACACTTGTATCCAAAAATCTGTTTTTTAGCACACCTAATCCATGTCTTTGCAAAGCTTTATTAATCATTCTTCTGTCAAATTCTGCATGATGGGCAATAAGAATCGCATTACCTATATATTTCAAAAATAATTCGAGAGCTGTTTTTTCTGTAACCTTATCGAGTTCATTATTTTTTCGAATTCCATGAATTTCGACGGTATCTTCATTAAATATTTCTTGTTCTAAATAGATTTCTAATTGATCAGAGACATTTATACTATTATTTTTGATCGCTACTGCCCCAATAGACAATACTCGGTCATCTACATAATCAAATCCTGTAGTTTCTGTATCAAATGCAACAAAGCGAATGTTTTCAAAAGTTAATTTACTTCCTTTTTTTTCAAAAAGAGAAAGATACTCCTTCCAGAAATCGGGATAATTTTTATTTCTCTTTTTGTACCAAAACTTCATATAAATTTGGTTTTACATCAAACTCTTAAGCTGAAAACGCACTTTCAAAACTTCTTGTATATCTCGTATAGGTCTAAAGCATCTTTTTAGTTTTAGCTTATCATTCTTACTCAACGTATTCAATTTGATAAATCTTCCAGAATCATTATGAAGTAATCCTTGACGAGTTCTAAATTTAATAAGTACTCTAAATGCTTTTGCACAGCTCTCAAAAAGCGCTGCATTTTCTGGTTCTACTTCAGCAAGTTTGGTATACCTATGTAATGTGTTATTTACTCCTTTTAGATTATTGTACAGTGATAATATTCTAGCAGCATCAATCAATACCATCATCGCTCTGGTTTTAATATCAAAAGTATCCTTATGCTCCCCGTTTTGTTCTACCAGAAATTGTTTAAAAAACCCTAACGGAGAAGGTTTTTTCAGAGCGCTGATTCCTAACAAACCTAAGAACCTATTACTTTTATTAACTCCATCAAATACAGTATCAGATAGTTTATCTGCAAGAGTAACTTCACCGTATACATATTGAAAATCAAAAAATATGGACGATAATAATGTTCCTTCTTCATCTGGAGTGATAATCCATTCGCGAAACTGTGATTCCCATTTTGAAGCTGTCATGCACCATCTTGGGTTAGTAGCCATCATTTCTGCCGGGCAGTATTCATAACCAATGGTATGAAGTCCTTTTGTAATTATATCTGATAATTCTAAGAAATAACGTTGTGTCGACTCATAATCTTCTTCAGGAACATCCTCAAAAACCAAAGCATTATCCTGATCTGTCATAAGCAATTGTTCTCTTCTTCCCTGGCTTCCTAATACAAGAAAACAAAAAGCTACAGGTGGTGGTGAGGACATTTCTTTTAATGCAAGTTTAATAACCCGAGTAATCAATGCATCATTAATCTCTGATATGATATTAATAATATGTGGTGTAGGAATATCCTGTTCTAAATATGACTTGAGTAATTTCTCTACCTGTTTACGAATATATCTAAGCTTTTGAAGTTTTTTAACCCGTTTGGTCTCTTTTATCAAAACCGAAGGGTTGTTACCAAAAGATACTAACAGGTCATGATCAGAAAGAATGCCAATAAGTTCTGAGTTTCGTGTACCATCTTTAGTTATACATAGATGACTCAAATTATTTTTTATCAGTGCTATCTGGGCTTCTGCTACAGTAACTTTTTTTGAGTATGTAAATACAGGAGTGGTCATAATTTGAGCAACTAAAGTAGTAACAGAAAATATTCCTGTAGCTACTTTTACTCTTAAATCTTCATCTGTAATTATGCCCAAAGGATAGTCGTTATGATCAACAATAATCATACAACTCACCCTTTTATTTGTCATTTTTTTGGCAATATCCCGAATCGTATCATCTGGTGAACAAGTGATTGGTTTTTTTCGGTAAGAAATGGTACGTAATCCAGAAAGATCTTTAGCAACTTCGATAGAAATGGTATTATCTATTCGGTGTCCTTTTTCTGTTTCGGTATAATCATTTCGTGCATGAGTTGCAAAAGTATTCAGTAAAAACTTATTTACTTCTTTATTCTCTTCTATAAAAGGTTCAAAAATTTCAGTAGGTATAGCATAAACAATAGATTCTTCATCTGCTATTGCAGACATACGATAGTTTTTTTTGATAATCATAATCCGAAGACCAAACAAATCTCCAGAATCACATATATCTACCAAATTTTGATTCGAATCAAAATTACGATATAATCCCACAGCTCCTTCTCGTACAATATAAAACTCATCATGACACTGGCTATCTTGCTTAAAGATGTATTCTCCTTTTTCTACATATAAAATTCTAATTTGTGCAGAAATCGATAATAGCTCTTCTTTTTTTAAATTATTAAAGGGTGGAAATTGTTTTAAAAAATCCTGTATACGTTCTGCAATAGTATTTTTCATGTTTCAAAATAACATCAATCAATTGAGATTTCTTTTTTCTATAAAAAAACGAGATAACAATGTACTGCATTCTTTTTCCATAACTCCGCCTATGAATTCTGTTTTTGGGTGAAGCTTTGTTCCCATTGTAGTACATCCACGTCTTTCGTCAACAGCACCATATACTACTTTCTTTATTTGACTCCAATACAAAGCTCCAGCACACATCTGGCATGGTTCTAAAGTAACATATAACGTACATTCCTTAAGATATTTACCTCCAAGAAAATTTGCTGCTGCTGTTATAGCCTGCATTTCGGCATGAGCTGTAACATCATTTAATAATTCTGTAAGGTTATGTGCTCTGGCAATAATCCTATCGGCCACTACAATAACAGCACCTATAGGAACTTCATTTTTTTCATATGCTAATTCTGCCTCCTGAAGAGCTTTCTTCATATAATAAGAATCATCCAATGGATCTAACATTACTATAACTTAAGATTATACACAAACTTAAGCAAATTGGCAGGAAACTTGATTACCATTAAAAACTAACTTTTTGATTTATGGGAAAATTCTATAAAATTTCGATTCCAAAACCTTGCCATGAAGATTGGAATACGATGACACCTTCAGAAAAAGGCAGATTTTGTGATTCTTGTGCAAAAACAGTAATTGATTTCACCACCATGTCTTCTTTACATATACAAGATTTTTTAGCTGAAAATCAAAATCAAAAGATCTGTGGTCATTTTAAGAAAACACAATTAGACACCATACATTTATCAATTCCAATTCAGGTTATAAAAACCAGACAGACTTTTGGAAGATCATTTATGCTAGCACTACTCATTGCAATGGGCACCACTTTGGTTAATTGTACAAATCATGATGGGGAACTTCAAAAAATTGAAAACGTAGAGATAAAAGAAATCATACCTTCAAAGAAAAATTGCACAGTTAGTATCGATAGTATCCCAGAGAAATGTACAAAAAGTACTTTTCTAACTGTTACAAAGAAGAAAGAAGACCCTGTACTAGAACTTATAGAGGAGATTCCTGAAGAAATTATTCCGCCACCAGTAATTTCTGACCCTATCGAAACAGTAGAAGGGGATATTGAAATCGTAATGGGAGATCTAATTGCTTCTAATGAAATAGTAAACCTTGATTATCCAATCCCTATCCACTTACTCGATACATCTCCTTCATTAAGCAAAACACCAAAAGAGAAAAGAACACAAGAAAATTATTCGAAACAAATGAAAAAGTTTATTACTACATATTTCAATACTGATATAGGCAAAAAACTGGGGTTAAAAGGCACACAACGAATATATGTAAGATATGAAATCAATAAAGACGGAATAATAAAAGACATAAAAATCAGAGCACCTCATCCTGAACTTAAAAAAGAAGCTAAAAGAGTATTACAAAAGATCCCAAAACTTATTGCAGGAACCTATAAAAATGAACCCGTAAGAACATTATATCATTTACCGATTGTATTTAAGATAGAAGAATAATCTTTTAAAGTTGTAGTTTTGTGCATCAATCATTATTGAATGTCTAACGAGTTACTACCACATATCGCATACCCTTCTGATCTAAGAAAACTATCTCCAGATCAATTACCAAAATTAGCTAAAGAATTACGAGATTTTGTCATCAACATTGTCGCTACCAAAGAAGGACATTTAGGGGCTAGTTTGGGTGTTATAGAACTTACTATTGCATTACATTATATTTTTAATACTCCTGATGATCTTTTGGTCTGGGATGTAGGTCATCAAGCATATCCACATAAAATTCTTACAGGACGCAAAGATATATTTCATACTAATCGTCAACTCGATGGTATTAGTGGTTTCCCAAAACGTAGCGAAAGTGAATATGACACTTTTGGTGTGGGGCATTCTTCTACTTCTATTTCTGCGATATTAGGTATGGCAATTGCTTCTAAACTTCGAGGGAATACAACAAAACAACATATTGCAGTAATTGGAGATGCATCAATTGCAAGCGGAATGGCTTTTGAAGGGCTTAATCACGCCGGAGTAACCGATACGAATATGTTGGTCATACTTAATGATAATGCGATTGGAATTGATCCTAGTGTAGGTGCTCTTAAGGAATATCTCACCAAAGCCAAAGTTGGAGTCGAACCCAGAACCAATAATATTATCGAGGCTTTAAATTTTAATTACTTTGGTCCTATTGATGGGCATGATCTACCGACCTTACTTAAAACCTTAGAGACGCTAAAAACCACAGAAGGTCCAAAGCTTTTACATATTATTACCACCAAAGGAAAAGGATTAAAGCAAGCTGAAGAAAATCAGGTAAAATACCATGCTCCAGGTAAATTTGATGCTTCTACTGGTGATTTGATTTCAAAAGATAATACCGGACTTCCATCTAAGTTTCAGGATGTATTTGGACATACTATTCTAGAACTGGCAAGAAAAAATAATAAAATTGTAGGTATTACTCCTGCTATGCCAACAGGAAGTTCTTTAAAATATATGATGGACGAAATGCCAGACAGAGCCTTTGATGTTGGTATTGCAGAACAACATGCGGTTACTCTTGCAGCCGGAATGGCAACACAAGGATTGATTCCTTTTTGTACTATTTATTCCACTTTTTTACAACGTGCCTATGATCAGGTGATACATGATGTGGCTTTACAAGATTTACCCGTTATTTTTTGTATCGATCGAGCTGGTATTGTAGGGGCTGATGGTGCTACACATCATGGAGTTTTTGATATTGCTTACCTTAATTGTATTCCTAATATGATCATCGCTGCTCCTGCTAATGCCATTGAATTAAGACACTTACTGTATACTGCTTCGTTAGGTTTAGATCACCCTATAGCGATACGTTATCCCAGAGGAAGAGGACATATTATTAACTGGAAAGTAAACATGCAGTCATTAACCATCGGAAAAGCAACTCAATGTGCTGAAGGATCAGATATCGCCATACTTTCTACAGGTACAATTGCTCATAACGTTACTAGCGCTTTGGATTCTTTACAGCAATCCATTGGTCACTATCACTTTTGCTTTATAAAACCATTAGACGCCGATCTACTTAAACAAATACTACAGCAATATAAAACCATTATCACAATAGAAGATGGAGTCATAAAAGGTGGATTTGGAAGTTCTATCATCGATTTTGCTAATCAGTATCATTTTAAAAACAACATTACCACACTCGGCGTCCAAGATCAATTTATCCATCATGGTACTGTTGATGAATTACAAGAAATTTCGGGGATTTCTGTCAAAAAAATCCTGAAAACGATCCAGCATTACGTTTAAACCATAACTTAAAAACCTCTTTGACTCATCTGTTTTTAATTATATTCGCTTTTTTTAAAAAAACTTGGAAGTATTAGGTAACATTTTACTTCATTGATACATAAAACAATTGATAACCTTATAAATAATTAATACTTTTTATTCTTATGAAAAAAATAAGTCTATTTGCTCTTATTATTACCGCAATTTTCACTTCTTGTAGCAGTGATGATGATACTCCAAACACAGTAGAGATCACAGAAGCTAATCTAGTAGGAAAATGGCAAATCACCGCAATTGAAGAAAATGGGATTCTTTTAAAACTTGATGAATGTGAAAAGAAAGATCTTAGTAGTTTTTTTATTTCAGAAAGTGAAGAAAAAATTGCATCTTTTACAGAAAATATTGAAGAAAATAATTCTTGTAAAGAATTTATAAGTAATAATTATAGTTGGACCTTAACTGATGGAAATATACTAACCACTACTTTCGGCACTGCAGATACAGATACTTATACCATCATAGAGCTCACCAAGAGTACTTTAAAATTAAAATCTGAAGATAAATCGCAAGTAAATGGACAAACAGTAACCGATGTTTACATAGAAACTTATACCTATCTTGGTGAACCGGAAATCCCAGAAGACAATTCATCTTTAAAAGAATCAGATCTAATAGGCAAGTGGGAATTAATTGAGCTATCCGAAAATGGAGTAATAGAAGAAGTTGAATGCCCTAATAATGATATCCTAGAGTTCTTTGAAAATAATCAAGCTACTTTTACTATTTTCCGAGAAGGTAAGCTAGATAATGCTGGAGAAGTTTTTAGAGTTTGTGTAGAAACTGCAATACCTGATATTGCTAATTGGTCACTTACCGAAAATGATATTACTTTTGATTTTGGAGGAGGAGATATGGAAGAAGCAGAAATCACCAAAATCAGTAATTCCCGTTTGGTCTTAAAGTATACTTATGAAGATGAAGGAAGAACTTTCGAAGATATAGAAGTATATAAAAGATCAGTAACTAATTAATAATTAATTAAGTACAGTACACATTATTAATAATTTCAAAAACTACCTGAAAACTAATCAGGTAGTTTTTTTATAACTGTAATCCTCTAATCTTTTGGAACTTCAATAATGCATTACCGTCTGTAAGACTTGCTACATAATTACTTATTCCTATCAAGCGTGTATACAAATCGCTATTTGTATAATCAAAATTCTTGCCCTCGGCTCTTAAGATCAATTTATCATAATTTGAACTCTTATTCTCATTAAAATTATCTGTAGCTACACAATATCGATCTAAAAGTGTTGCAAGAATCTCATACCCTGCAATCTCTTTCTCTGTTACCTCCTGGCTTTGATAAATTTTGGCAATACTAATTTTGATGATATCATTAATTTGAGCTTCGTATTTACTCTTATCTATCAATGCGGTATCAAACTCTCCTGATAATATCGCTTCTTCATTTTTAATAAAGATAGTTGTAGCTTCTCCTATTAGGGTATTAATAGCCAACGCCCTTAAATAACTCAAGCGGTCAGCTGTAGTTGCCAGTTGATTATATTTTGAAGTATTGATCGTATCCTTTACCAAATTAATCAAATATTCTAACGCATATTCTTCCTCTATTAATCCCAGGTTTATCCCATCTTCAAAATCGATGATGGTATAACAAATATCATCGGCTGCTTCTACCAGAAAAGTTAATGGATGACGGCTATAAGTAACTTCTTCTCCTATGCTATGCTTTAACAAGCCCACTTCTTTGGCTACTTCCTCAAAAAAGGCCTTTTCATTCTGGAAATATCCGAATTTTTTATGGGCAATATGTTGTGTTGGTTTTTTAGGTAACGACTCTTTTGGATACTTCATAAATGCCCCCAATGTAGCATAGGATAATCTAAGTCCACCTTCAATTCCTTCCCTGGATTCTGTAAGAATTTTAAATCCATTAGCATTCCCCTCAAAATCAATAAGATCCTGATACTGCTTTGGTGTAAGTTGATCTTTATATCGATTACCACTTCCTGTTTTAAAATACTCTCCTATAGCTTTTTCTCCAGAATGCCCAAAAGGTGGGTTACCGATATCATGCGCTAAAGCTGCCGCTGCAACAATGGCTCCAAAATCATTAAATTGATATCCATGGACTGTAGAAAGATGTGGATGTTTTTCTAAAATTTTCTTACCTACCACCCTACCCAGAGAACGACCTACCACAGATACCTCCAAACTATGTGTCAATCTCGTATGTACAAAACTGGTTTTGGATAATGGTATAACCTGCGTTTTATCTTGTAAACTTCTAAAGGATGAAGAGAAGATAATGCGATCATAATCTACCTCAAAACCTAATCGTGTTTCGTCCTGTTCTTTACGTAATCTTTTATTTTTATCTCCTTGCCTTTTTAATGACAGTAATTCTTCCCAATTCATCATATTTCTAAGAAAATTCGAATATACAAAAAAGGGAAGCATCCTAAGAAAACTCCCCTTTTGCTCTATATAAATCTAGGTCTATGACCCACACATTAAACAATCGTCTCCTTCACCTTCTTTGGATTGTGCAATTATTGCACGAAGTTCTTCTGGAGTAAGTGCCGTTCCTTCAACAGGTACTGGGTCTTCTTTTGGCTCTGCTTTAGTTGCTGCTTGTGCTTCCATCACTTGTGCAGCAGCTACAGCTACTTGCTCTGGTTTAGGCTCTTCTTTAGTCTCTTTTTTAAGTGTAAACTTAATCGCATCTACCGCAGACTTTGTTCTTAAATAATACATTCCTGTCTTTAATCCACTCTTCCATGCATAAAAATGCATTGAAGTTAATTTTGCCATAGTAGCACCTTCTAAGAATAAATTTAGTGATTGAGACTGATCGATAAAGTATCCTCTATGACGAGACATATCTATAATATCTTTCATACTCATCTCCCAAACAGTTTTATACAGCTCTTTTAGATCTTGTGGAATAATATCTATATTTTGTATTGATCCATTTGCACGCATGATAGCATCCTTAAGTTCATCATTCCATAAACCTAGTTTTACTAAGTCTTCTAATAAATGCTTATTTACTACAATAAACTCTCCTGATAATACACGTCTTGTGTAAATATTGCTTGTATATGGTTCAAAAGCTTCATTATTTCCTAAAATCTGAGAAGTAGATGCGGTAGGCATTGGCGCTACTAATAATGAGTTACGCACTCCGTTTTTAAGCACTTGCTTACGCAATTTTGCCCAGTCCCAACGACCACTTAACTCTTCATCTTTTATACCCCATAGATTGTATTGAAAATCTCCTTTAGAAATTGGAGATCCTTCATAACTTTGATATGATCCATCAGCTTTTGCTTCTTCCATAGATGCTGTTACTGCGGCAAAATATAGTGTTTCAAAAATCTCTTGATTTAATTTTTTAGCTTCATCACTAGTAAATGGTAAACGTAACTGAATAAATGCATCTGCCAATCCTTGAACTCCTAGGCCGATCGGACGGTGGCGCATATTAGAATTTTCTGCTTCTTTTACTGGATAGTAGTTACGATCAATCACTCTATTCAGGTTTTTGGTCACTCGTTTTGTGATTTTGTAAAGTTCTTTATGATCAAACTTTCCATTCTTCACAAACATTGGTAATGCAATAGATGCTAAGTTACACACAGCAACCTCATCTGGGCTAGTATACTCTAGTATCTCTGTACATAGGTTAGACGAACGAATAGTACCTAGGTTTTGTTGATTAGACTTACGATTTGCCGCATCTTTATACAACATATATGGTGTACCTGTTTCGATCTGAGATTCTAAAATCTTTTCCCAAAGTTCACGAGCTTTTATTGTTCTTCGTCCTTTTCCTTCTGCTTCAAAACGAAGGTAAGCTTCTTCAAATTCGTCACTATGTATATCAAATAAGCCAGGGCATTCGTTAGGACACATCAATGTCCACTCTGCATCATCTTGTACGCGCTTCATAAACAAATCCGGCACCCACATTGCATAGAATAAATCACGTGCACGCATTTCTTCTTTACCATGATTCTTTTTCAGATCCAGGAAATCAAAAATATCAGCATGCCAAGGCTCTACGTATATCGCAAAAGAACCTTTACGCTTTCCTCCTCCTTGATCTACATAACGAGCTGTATCGTTATATACTCTAAGCATAGGCACGATACCATTAGAAGTACCATTAGTCCCAGCAATGTATGATCCTGTAGCACGTATATTATGTATAGATAATCCTATTCCTCCAGCAGATTGAGAAATCTTGGCTGTTTGTTTTAATGTATCATAAATACCATCAATACTATCATCTTTCATTGTTAACAGAAAACAAGAAGACATCTGTGGTTTTGGTGTTCCCGAATTAAATAATGTAGGTGTAGCGTGTGTAAAATATTTTTTTGACATCAATTCATATGTCTCAATAGCGGCATCAAGGTCATTAGGATGAATCCCAATAGATACTCTCATAAGCATATGTTGCGGACGTTCTGCAATCTTACCATTAATTTTTAGTAAGTATGAACGTTCTAATGTTTTAAAACCAAAATAATCATAACCAAAATCGCGATTGTAAATGATTGTAGAGTCTAATTTTTCTTTATTAGCAATAATTACATCATATACATCGTCTGCTATTAATGGTGCTTTTTTTCCTGTTCTGGGGTTTACATACTCATAAAGATCTTTAACCACATCAGAAAATGTCTTCTTGGTGTTTTTATGTAAGTTAGAGACAGAGATACGAGCTGCAAGTTTTGCATAGTCTGGATGTGTTATGGTCATTGTTGCAGCTATTTCTGCAGCAAGGTTATCCAACTCACTTGTCGTTACTCCATCATATAGTCCTTCTATCACCCTCATTGCAACCTTTACGGGATCAACTAACGGATTAAGTCCATAACATAACTTTCTTACCCTTGCGGTAATTTTGTCAAACATAATTGGCTCTTTACGCCCATCTCTTTTTACTACATACATACGCTTTTTCGGTTTTAATTTTTCCTTTACAAAGGAAATTGATGATAATTCTGTTTTCCTAATTTTACATTTAGAAAGCCAAAACAGTATCGTTTTTACTTAAAATCTGATCACAAGAATAAACCTCCTTATTCTAAAAATAAGAGTAATCTTATAAGTAAATACAATAAATATGACTCGCCCTTTTTTTGTTTATAAGCTTTAATAAAGCTGTATCAAACTAAGCTAATCTGAATAAACAGAAGAATTGTTCTTGACTAGCTCAGAATGAATATATTATTATTTTGAAAGATTTTTAGAATTTAAAAATCTGCATCAAAACTTATCTTATTGTCTTCGTTATCTTTATTAAGTACTCCAGCTTTTTGATATTCTGAAACTCGTTTTTCGAAGAAATTAGTTTTTCCCTGCAACGAGATCATATCCATAAAATCAAATGGATTTGCTGTTCCGTATTCTTTTTCACACTCTAGTTCCAACAATAACCTATCAGTAACAAACTCAAGATACTGCGTCATCAGTTTTGCGTTCATTCCTATCAAACTTACTGGTAGTGATTCTGTGATAAATTCTCTCTCTATATTAAGTGCATCTACAATAATTTCTCGAATTCTATCTTTTGGTACTTTATTTACCAAATGTTTATTATGAAGATGAACTGCAAAGTCACAATGCACTCCTTCATCTCTAGAAATCAATTCATTAGAAAAAGTAAGCCCTGGCATTAACCCTCGTTTTTTTAACCAGAATATAGAACAAAATGCTCCCGAAAAGAATATCCCTTCTACAGCTGCAAAAGCAATAAGACGTTCTGCAAAAGAATCTGATTCTATCCATTGTAATGCCCAATCTGCTTTTTTCTTAATTGCAGGAAAATTTTCTATAGCATTAAATAACATATCTTTTTCCTTCTCATCTTTTACATACGTATCAATGAGCAAAGAATACGTTTCAGAATGAATATTTTCCATCATGATTTGAAATCCGTAGAAAAATTTCGCTTCACTATACTGTACCTCATTCACAAAATTTTCTGCAAGGTTTTCATTTACAATTCCATCGGATGCAGCAAAAAAAGCTAAAATATGTTTAACAAAATACTTTTCATCTTCATTAAGTTTGGTTGCCCAATCTGTAATATCTTGGTGTAAATCTATCTCTTCTGCTGTCCAAAAACTAGCTTCCGATTTCTTATACCATTCCCAAATATCATGATGTTGAATCGGGAAAATCACGAATCGATCTTTGTTTTCTTGCAAAATAGGTTCTACGACACTCATTTTAATTTTTTTTAGCTGTTTTTTTTCTTGAGATTTTTGTTTTCCTAGGGAATAACAAAGATCAAAAAATACCTCAAAAGTTCTACTAAAAGTTAACAAACGTTTTCAACAAAGTTTTCAACACGAAGTGATTTTGCAGTAAAATGATTTTTCGCAAAAACTTATACAAATAATTGATAATCAAACTTTTACATTTTTACAAAAAAAACAACTAATCTAAGTTTTATTCTTAAAAAACTCTTATTTTCCACTTGTTGACCGAGTTTTATTAACAAAAAAATAGAAAATAGAAAATGAGCATATTTACGGTAAAGCCGTAATTAAAAAAAGTGATTTTTCTTACAAAAAAAACAGGTTATTTTTATCTAGAAATGTAAAAACAAGAGTTATTTTTTCAAATTTTTGGCTATATTTTCGAGTTCTATATACCAATCTTCGCCAAATTTTCGGATTAAAGCCTCTTTTACAAATTTATAGATTGGCACTTGAAATTCTTTTCCTAAGACACATGCATCATCACAGATTTCCCATCTATGATAATTCACAGCAGAAAATTCTGTGTATTCTTGAACACGTACAGGATATAGGTGACAGGATACTGGTTTTTTCCAATCCACTTCACCTTGATTATAGGCTTCTTCGATAGCACACATTGCTGTATCTTTTTCATCAAAAATCACATATGCACAATCAGCACCATCAATTAGTGGAGTTTCTAATTCTCCATCACTTGTTTCAATATAAGTTCCCTGTTGTTCGATAGCTTCAATACCTTCTTTTCTTAGATACGATTTGACTATTGGATATATCTCTTGCAGTTTATTCGTTTCAGATTTTTCCAGAGGTGCACCTGCTTCTCCATCAACACAACAAGCCCCTTTGCATGCTGAAAGATTACATACAAAATCCTTCTCAATGATATCCTCTGAAACTATGGTTTTTCCTAATTGAAACATGCGGCTAAGATAATTCTTATGCTAGAGATTTTTTACAATTTATTCACCTTTTTGTAATACCTTTATTAAATAAAGTCTATTTACATTTACACAAATTTTTGAAATTATTTTTATATGAATTTTGACCTTAAAGAAATACTAACTGCAAGTATGATATTGTTTGCTGTTATTGATATTGTTGGAAGCATTCCTATAATCATAGATCTACGCAAAAAAGTAGGACATATCCAAAGTGAAAAAGCATCCATAGTAGCTGCCATATTGATGATTCTATTTTTGTTTGTTGGTAAAGAAATTTTAGGCTTAATTGGCATTGATGTAAACTCTTTTGCTGTTGCGGGAGCTTTTATCATTTTCTTTCTAGCCATAGAAATGATTCTGGGAATACAACTTTATAAAGATGACGCACCAGAAACTGCTGCGGTTGTTCCTTTAGCATTTCCATTAATCGCTGGAGCGGGTACTATGACGTCGATTTTATCGTTACGAGCAGAATACCATACTATTAATATTATAATTGCTATAGTTATCAATATTATCTTTGTATATATTGTACTAAAGTCCTCTGGTAGGATAGAAAAAGTTTTAGGAAAACAAGGAATAAATGTAGTCAGAAAAATATTTGGAGTAATTTTGCTTGCTATTGCTGTTAAGTTATTTGCTACTAATATTAAAGGGCTTTTTTAAAAAACACAACCACAATGAAATATCTTATATACGTACTTATTGTTATTGCCTCTGGGTTAATCATTTATAATACCACACATTTGGATTTTGGCCATCTCTTAGACGGCGATAGTAAAACTGCTCTCATTAGCATTTTTGCTTCTGCATGTGTAATTCTATTACTATCTATTTTACTAGTTTCTAAAGCTATTCAAAAGAAAAAAAACAATCTCTAAGAGTTTATTATTGATTTGAACATCGTTTTAACCATGAAAGAATAGTCAACAACCTACTAGAATTCAACTATCTGCTAAATAGGATTAAAAAACAAAAAAGCATGCAATAATTACTGGAGGGATTGAAATCACCATTAAAATCATAAAGAAGTTGTGTAATTTTCTAAACCATAATGCACGCATTAATGATTTTTTTAATTTTTCATCTCCAGAATTATTGATATGTTCTTTTATAATATCTCCAGAAACATAAGAAGTGTCAACTAAAATATCGTGTTTCAAAAAAATTGAAGCACTATTATCCAATAACCTAAAAGCCACCGCTATAATAAAGAAAAAAAGTGGTGAACAAATTGCAATCGCGACTAAATACTCTTCTAGCTCTGACATACCCAGGAATTATGATTACTCTTCTTCTGAAAGTGACAATACTCTATTAATCATCGCGTCATCTTTATTTATAATTCTTTCGAATACGTCTGTACCGAATAACTGTTGCGCCATAGTGGCTTTTAAATATTTTTTTAATTGCTCTTTATAATTCTTAAGCTGAATTTCTATTCCTCTTTTTCTAGCATATTGTAAAAAATCTTCTGCAAAAGTATCATCTACATTTATTTTTTCTTTGAACTCCTCTTCAGATAATTCATTATAATATAACCTATTCTTATCTAATTCTTCAAAGACATATCCTCCCATACGACCAGAACGTAACAAGTAATCTAATGTCTCTCCAACTCTAGTTGTATCTTTACTTACAAATATATCAGGTATAATCCCTCCCCCTCCATAAACTGTTTTTCCTCCGGGAGTTTTAAATTTTAAGGAATCTGCCACCTGAATACTATCTGCATTTTGTAGTTCTCCATTTTTATAGCGCTCCATATACTCGTTAAAATATTCTTTGTTTCCGTTAGTATATGGTTTTTGGATAGATCGTCCTGTTGGTGTGTAATACCTTGAAATTGTTAATCGTATCGCACTACCATCTCCCAAGGCCATTTCTCTCTGCACAAGTCCTTTACCGTATGAGCGTCTACCCACAATCAATCCTCTATCATTATCCTGAATTGCACCTGCAAAAATTTCGCTAGCAGAAGCAGAATTTTCATTAAGCAAGACGTACACCTTACCTTGCTCAAAACTTCCTCTATTGGTTGCATAATTCTTTTCTATGGCTCCTTTTTTATTCTTAGTAAACATAATAAGGACATCATCTTTTAAGAATTCATCTGCCATTTTCAATGCTGGAGCTATAAATCCTCCTCCGTTATCCCTAAGATCAATAACTAAATTTTCGGCACCCTCATCCAGAAGTTTGTCCAATGCTGTCTTAAATTCCTTATATGTAGTCTCTGCAAAACGATTTATTTTTACATATCCCAGACCATTATTAAGCATGTAAGAAGCATCCACACTCTGAAGCGGTACACGTCCTCTTTTTACGACAACATCAAACACTCCCGTACCTTTTCTATAAACTCTAAGCTGTACTTGACTATTTAATTCTCCTTTTAATTTATTTGCTAGTCCTTCTCTTATTAATCCTTCTCCATACAATGTATCGTTATCAGCCATAAGTATTCTATCTCCAGCTTTTATCCCTGATTTTTCGCTTGGCCCTCCTCTAATTGTATTAATAACCGATATAGTATCGCGATATGGATAATAACTTACCCCGATTCCAATAAAATCTCCCTGCATACTTTCTGTAATACCTTCTAATTCTTCTGGTGGTATATATACAGAATGAGGGTCTAAATTCTCCAATATTCTATTAACAGTTACTTCTACTATGCTGTCTGTATTAATTTCGTCTACATATTCATAATCTATATAATCAATAAGTCTATTGAGTTTTTCTTTTTTGGCATTATAAGAAAATAGCTTAGCTGAAGGATTGGTGAAATCGAGTTTGCTGCCTAAAAACACACCTACTCCAACCGCCAAACCTAAAAATAAAGGCAAGTATTTTTTTGAATATCCCATTATTCGTCTAAATCCGTAATCTTTTCTATTTCTACTCCAGCTTTAGTAAGAAAACTTAAACCAGAATTATCTTTATAATCAACTTGATACACTATTCGTTTTATACCCGCTTGATGAATCAATTTACTACATTCCTTACATGGTGATAGTGTAATATAAAGTGTTGCTCCCTTACAGGACTGTGTTGATGATGCCACTTTAGAAATTGCATTCGCTTCTGCGTGCAAAACATACCATTTTGTATATCCTTCTTCATCTTCACATGGGTTTTCAAAGCCTGTTGGCGTTCCATTAAACCCATCAGAGATAATCATTCTATCCTTGACAATAACCGCGCCGACTTTTTTTCGTTCACAATGAGATAATTCCCCCCATTCTCTTGCTATCCTTAGATAGGCTTTATCATACTTAAGCTGTTTTTTCTTTGGCATAGGGTAGAATAACTAGTATACTGATAACAATCAAAATACGAATATATTATTACGATGTGGCAAATGCAACCATAAACATCACTTATTTATTTACCATATTTTATTTGCTATAAGCATTGGAATCACCATTCCTATAACTATTGAAGAAGTGATAAGTATCCAATCTCGTTTTGGAAACCTTAAAAAAGTTTGAATAATAAAACTTACCACAAGAACAATCATTACTATAATAATCTGCGCAAGTTCTATCCCTAGAGCAAATTCTAGCAAAGGTAAAACCTTAGCACCTGATTTGCCGCTAATTACACTAAAATAACTTGAGAAGCCCAGACCATGAATTAAACCAAAAAATATAGCTGCTCCATACAAAAGGTTAATGCCATTATTTTTTGACACTTTTTTGGCCGTAAATACATTAAATAAGGCTGTTATTAAAATTGTAATAGGAATTAAAAATTCTACTAGCCTTGAATTTATAGAAATCACACCATAAACTGCTAAAAACAAGGATATAGTATGCCCTAAAGTAAATAATGTAACTAGTGCTAAAATTCGTTTCCAATTATCAAAGGTATATCCTACAGTTAGAACAACTAAAAATAAGATATGATCGTAGGCTTTCCAATCCAGTACGTGACCAAAGCCAAGCTTAACATAAAGCCAAAATTCTGACATTTTTTTGGGTTTTTGAGGTATGGGACTAATGTACAATTAAATACAGTAATGAGGAAATATGAAAAAAATTCTTACCAAAAATTTAAGAGATATACCTCCTATAAAACACAAAATTAAAAAGCTTAGAGAGCAAAGGTTCTTAAGTCTATTTTTGGTGTATTTATCTCCAAAATCATAAAACACACATTCTAAATAACATACACTCAAAAAAACAACAATTAATGATTTGCAACCATAGTTCTTCATGTTGAATGACACGTGGAATCAATAGTCCGACAAATATTTACTTCTTTATCACATTTACTATAATATCTAAGATCCACACCTAATTTTGCATCAAAATTAAACAAAACTTGCTTTTCTTTTTCTTGGCTATTTACAAAATTTGAGGGCTTTTATAGTTATCGTAAAATTTTATTCTTTATTGGGGTATTTCCCCTACATTTGAAATAAATAAAATACTTACATTTACCCATCCAGTCAATCAACCAGTACATGACATCCTTAAACAAGATATTTTGAACAGGCATCGTAATAGAAACGAAAAAGACATAAATGAAAATTAATACTATTCTTCAAATCATTGCTCTCGTATTTTTGATCGTTATTGGATATATATCTTTTAATTCTGGATCCAACTGGAAAATTATTAAGTCAGAATTAGATAGGGCTCGGGAAGAGTTAAGAACCTCAAAAGATACTTTGGCTGCTACCAAAACCAATTTAAAAAAATCTCTAAAAGAAATCAATAAATTAAAACTTCAGAAAGATCTTATAGCCCACAAACGGGACTCTTTATTGTTGGATTTTGGAGAGAAAAATGCAATAGATTGGGATCATAAAATGAAATTTAAAGATTCCTTAAAGAAAATTCAAGACAAAATAACTGTAGAAACAAAATTGTTAGACAGCTTGTTTGGCTTATAATATCGATATCTAACAAAGTTGATCAATCGCAATTCTTAACATCATGAAAAAATTCTATTTACTTATCCTTTTCATATTCTCTATTTCGATTTCTTATTGTCAAGATTTGCTTGTAGTAGAATTGGATTCTATAAAAGCCTATGAAATCCCTGTATCGTACTCTAATCGAAAAGGTGTGCCATATTTGGTAAAAAAAGATGTACCTTATATTTTTAGAACATCAGATATTTATTTGATGAATTCTACTTCTTATGAGACAATGAAAAGAATTTATCAGGGGATGAAAGATAAAGACACCGTTACAGAGGCTATACTCAAAAATTATACAGCAACTCTAAGGCGTAATGTAGAATTGGAAAATCAATTAAAATCTAATTTTGCAAAAAGCGACAGTTTAGATCAAATTGTTTATCAAAAAACTCAAGCTACCTTAATTAATACCCAAAGAGCATTGGATTATACTGTAAATAGTTTAGAAAAAGCAACTAATAGTCTCGAAATTGTAGAAAAGAGCACCAAAAGACAACGACGAAAAAGCACTTTTGAAAAAATACTCTATACTATTGGAGGAGTAGGAATCGGAGTTTTAGTTGGGGTATCTCTTTAATGAAATTGGTATCGATTCTATCTATACCCTAGATTCCAGTTTCGAAATTATCTATACTTAATCTGTTTTTTTCTTTATGGTACTCCTTTAATCGATCCTCTCCTTGTTTCTCTGCCCAGGATTTAAGCTGCGTTCTCTCTTTTTTAAAATCCATAAAAGGAACTGCAAACCCACATGATGTTTGCACAGTATCTACATTCATTTCAATAATTTGTCGAGAACCAGAAATTTTAGGAAACAAATCAATATATTTTTTGTAAGACTTATCTCTGCCGTGAAATATTTTGGCTTGTCCATACAGTCTAAGAATAAGAGGTTTCTCTTCAAAGGCACAAAACAAAATTGTCATTCTATTATCTTTTAACACATGAGCTGCTGTCTCATTTCCACTGCCCGTAAGATTGAGCCACACCACTTTATTTGACCCTAAGACCCTAAGTGTATCCATTCCTTTAGGAGAGATATTAACTCGCCCTTCCGCAGCAGCAGTCCCAACAAAAAAAATCTTCTGATTCTCTATAAATGTCGTGAGCTCTGAGTTAATCTCATTAAACATCTTACCCATTTTACCTTTAATTATTATAATTCTACTCTCCAGAAACATTAAACACTGATAATTTTATCAATATCCACAGTACCTATCTAGCTATTGTAAAATTAAATAAACTCCCTTCTCCTTCCTTAGAAGATACACTAATTTTTCCTCCTAGGTTATTAATGATTTTTTTAACAGTTGCTAATCCGATACCAGTCCCTACATTTCCATCCCTATCAGCCACTCCTACCACAGAAAAAAGTTCAAAAATCTTATCTAAATGTTCTTTTGGAATACCATCTGCATTATCTTTTACCGAAAATTCATAAAAACCCTTTGTATCTCTTACAACAACTTCTACAATTATATTAGATTTTGTATTGTATTTAATTGCATTTGTTACCAGATTGATCAATATCTGCATAAGTGCAGCTCTATTAACAGTGATTTCTCGTACACTACTTTGACAATTAAAGATAACATTTCTTTCTGTATCCGTAATCTTTTTCAATTCACTCATTAAAACATCAAAATCAATAGTTTCTTTTTTACGAGCAATAAGATTATCACTTTTATAAAACTTAAGAATACCATCAATATAATTTCTAAGAGAATATGAAGATGATTTTAGATACTCTAAATACTGTAAAGATTCTTCATTTAAAGTATCTTTATTATCATACGCCAATAATTCGGTTAA
This sequence comes from uncultured Aquimarina sp., assembly GCA_947498785.1. GTDB lineage: Bacteria > Bacteroidota > Bacteroidia > Flavobacteriales > Flavobacteriaceae > Aquimarina. Next base: position 83,479 of record CANMLS010000010.1, read on the forward strand.
AGAAATAATATTGGCTAATGGAGATTTAAGATCATGAGAAACAACACTTGCAAATCTCTGCAAATCTTCATTTCTTCTTTTTAATTTATCTTGAAATTTCTGAAGTTTAAAGTTCTGATATCTCTGCTCGAATAAATTGATAACCTGTTTAGACATTGATATCAATGCATTTTGTTGTTGTTCAGATAACTTTCTGGGTTTATTGTCATACACGCACAACATCCCTAACTTATAACCACTTGAATCTACTAATGGAGCTCCTGCATAAAAAATAGCTTGATACTCTGTCACTAGAGGGTTATCAAAAAAGCGCTCGTCTTTTCTAGAATCTTCAATAATCGTAATTGCATCGTTAGAATTAATTGCATGACCACAAAATGAAATTTCGCGAGGGGATTCACTAAATGGAACTCCATAATGTGATTTTAAAAAATTCCTGTCCTTGTCCAATAATGTAATGAGAGAAATTGGAGTATTACAAATGTAGGATACTAATGAGGTAATATTGTCATAGTTTTCTTCTGGCAGCGTATCTAATAATTGATATTTTTCTACCCTTGCCTGACGTTCTTTTTCATTTTTCGGAATACTTGGGGTAATCATAAAACCGATATTTTAAAGTTAAATATATTGCAAAGAACAACTTTCTAAATTAATCATTTAACAAAATATTAAAAAAATTGTTCTTGGGTAACAACAATTTAGTATTGTTTTTTAGATAAACATTACAATAAAATATGCCCTTAAAATAGGTTTTTGTTTTTTGGACTTGTAAGACTGAAGAGGAATAATTTTAAAATTTCGCATCAATCATAGATTATATATTAGGTGGAAAATATAATACCTTCCTCATATCTATAACACTCGAATCCTGTTATATATTGAATAAAAAAAACAAAAACCTTCCAAATTCAAAAGATTAAGAAGGTTTCTAGTACTCGAGGTGGGAATCGAATTATTGAAATTATATATTATTATTTGAAATAAAAACGTAGTAAAAACTAAAAAACCCTTGTTTTATAATGACTTCAAGAGCTAGTATTAATTTCATAAAATAACATTCGATTGCCTAACCGTTGTCTAAATGTTGTCTAAGTTTTACATTTGTGAAAAATATGATTCATGGCTAAAGTAAAATATTCTATCCAGTCAGATTCTAAATCTGCTCAAATTTATTTACGATTATCTGTTAAAAGAGAAGTCGCGCCTAAGAAGAAAACAGGGTTATTTATTAACTCTAAAGATTGGAGTAAAGCTACAGGTTTGCCAAAGCAAAATTCACCAGACAATAAAAATCTACATACTGAATTAAAAGATTTAGATAATCATATCGTTAAAAAATGTAATGAAGCAACAAAAAATGGCCTTGAAATAAATGGAAAATGGCTTAAAAATGAAATTGATTTGTTTTTTGAAAGAATATCTCCAGTAGAAAAAAGCGAATTACTTATTGATTATATTCAATATATAATAGATACAGCGGATACCAGAAAAAATGCTAGAGGTAAACTTGGTTTAAGTGATAACAGAATAAAGGCTTATAAATATTTAAAAGGAGTGGTAGAAAAATTCCAACAATTTAAAAATGTTAAATATAAAGTTAAAGAAGTTACCCCAGGCTTCGCTAAAATATTCCTTCAATTCCTAATCAAGAATGAGAAATATTCACAATCTACGGCTGCCAAGTTAATTACTGATCTAAAGACGACTTGTAATGATGCAGACCTTGAAGGATTAGAAATTAGCACATCGCTTAATAAGATTAAAAACACTTCTCAAAACTCTAATTTCATTATTTTCTTATCGCCCGAAGAATTGAAGATGATTAAGAACGTTGATTTAGAATCTGACTATTTATTGAATGCTAGAAAATGGCTTTTATTTGGTTGTTCAATTGGTCAAAGGGTAGGTGATTTACTAGACATCAGCTTAAATAATTTTGTTAATAAAGGTGGTTTAGAAATTATTGAATTGACCCAACAAAAAACTGGAAAAACAATTTCTATTCCAGTGCTCGATGAAACAAAAGAAGTTCTTAGAGATGGGTTTCCAAGGCGAATTTCCGCACAAAGACTTAATGAATATATAAAAATAGTATGTGAAAAATCTGGCATTTCTGAACCTACCGAAGGAGTTATTCTAAAAAAGATAGATGGAAAAAAATATCGTAAGGTTGTTGGCACTTACCCTAAACATAAATTAATTACTTCACATGTCTGTAGGCGATCATATGCGACTAACAATTATGGAATTTTACCAACTCCTTTAATTATGCAAATAACTGCTCACAGTACAGAAAAAATGTTTCTTAAATATATAGGTAAGAATTCATTAGATTACGCTCAACAAATTACAGATTTCTTTACATCACTTAAACAAAAGAAAAAGCAAGCAGGAGAAATGTAGGAAATAAAAGTGATTGTTCACGAATACTGTTTGACTCATATCGTTAAACACAAGCAAAGTGCCAATTGTTTGATTGCTATCTGACCAGTGAAGAATTAATGGAGCATGAAAAATACGACTTGGATACAGTTAACCACTGTAAGTTTCCTCTGGAAGTAAAAGTCAAAGCCCAATTGGAAAATAATAAAACCTAATTTAACCAAAAAAAGAACACTTCAAAAGTTATTATGTTCGTAATTCAAACATTATGAGGTTTAATATAACGATATTTATATCCATTCCTTTCTAAATAAATTAAATACTCCACACACTTCTCATAATTAGAAGGCTTCATAAACATTACTTCATGACCAAGATCAATAAAAATATTTTGTACAGTTTTAATAAATTTTGTACGTGACTCTGGGTAATAACAATCGTTAGACATAATAATAAAATTTTATTTACTAAGAAGAATTTTTCTCCTTTTCTTTCAAAATATAATAAAAATCTTGAAGCTCAAAATCACTATATAGCTATAATCAATGTATTTTTACTCAGATATTCCCAAAATCAAACTAAAGGGTTTCACTTTCAATTCTCACTTCCCAAGTGTTTTCTTTAATTCTTCGCTTACTTATTTTCTTAACAAGGTGTGTTTTATTGTATTTATATCTACCTCTTTCTGTAGTAAGGTTTTCATAAACATCACACCTAAATTTATCTTTTATAGTTTCTGAAGTAACACGAAATCTAAGCCATTTCTTCCAAAATCTTTGCCATACATTTTCAATAGAAAAATCAAATCCATTTATTGCACTTACAGCAACAGGTAACCTGTTTTTTAAACCATCATATAACAAAATTCTAAAATCTGACCCCTCTCGTCTCCTGGCTGTAAATACAGAATTCTTTTTTTCAATTTTCATTATATCTACACCTGTATCGATAGTAAATACATTTTCGGCTTTATATGTCGAGATATCACTTACTATTCCTTTCTTTGTGACATATATTGTTCCTCTAGAATCTTTAAGAATGTATGCCTTATTTTGGTTCGATTTCTTAATATATTTTTTTGCTTCTAAATGGGATTCATCCCTAAAAGAAGTTTCCACAAATTTTTGTTCTACATAATCAATAGTTACCGTATCGTGTTGAAAACTAATATCAAGATTGAACCAATTTTTTAATTTATTCAAAAAAGTAGAAAAGGTCATGTTTGGCAAAACATCGGCAATACTAAAAGAATCAGGAAACACATTCAATTTTCCATCATTAGCCAAAAACGTAAAATTATTATATGCAGAGATATCCTCTATAGAATCAGAGACATTATATCTTATCAGAGACATCTCTAACTCTAAAACACCATAGTCCTGAGTCTCTTCGACATTAAGACTTATAAACTTATCTAACCTTCCTATAGTATTGGTATATATAGTTTTTCCCTTCATTTTTATCTTAAAGCTATTCACTTTTATATGATTGGGTAAATTCAGGTAAATTTTTATAGTATAACTCCCAATAGTGCGGACATTGATTGTTTTTTTAAAGGTCGATACTACATTGTTACCTACTTGTGTGTTTAAGCTTGCTCGTTCAAATCTAAAGCTTGGAGGTAATGGAGAAAACATCTGTTCTAAAAATTTGCCTGTATCCCAAATCAATTTACTATTATTGGGATCACTAAAAAAATCTCCTGCATAAGACAATCTTGCATATTGAAAACCAACTTTTAATATTTCAATAAGATAAGGATATGGGGTGATCACATTTCTGTTATAAACAACTTCTTCACCATCCTCATTGCTTTTACTATTTTGTACATAATTTGTCCCATTATAATTATTAAAGATCCCTTCGAACTTTTCATAATTGGTATTTTGATCGAATTCGGTATCAATAATCATAGGAAAATTATATCCAACCTCGGGAAAACCTTTATTAATTATACTTTTTGCATGATTTTCTATATTATCAGTTGTAATTACTGGCCAAGGTAAATCAGATAATTTTGTATCCAATATTGGTAAGGTTTGATAACCAAAAACAAAAGATCCAGACAACCTTTCACCATCATACAGATCAACCTCCAAAATAGCTGGACTAAAATTACCATCTTGCTGTAAAAATCCTATATATTGTGTTTGATAATCGGTTATATTATCCTGATCAACAAACCCAAGTTGTACGGCCATTTCATCAGATAATTTTATAGAAAACGGCAAAGAATACCCACTAACAAAATAATTGTAAAACAAAGAGTTTTCTTCTATAAAAGTGAGTTTATGACTGGTTAAATCAAGTTTCCAATCAGTCGTAAAAAATACTATCATCTCATCGTTTTTTCAAAAGTTAGCTTGAATTTATTTTTAAATCGTCTTGTCAAATAAGGATCAAATGAACTTGTTTTATTATTTACCTTGATAAGTTGTCCATCTATACTTAACCATACATTTCTAGAGTCAAACATAGACTCTAAATAGAGTACTTCTTCTTTACTATATATCCAGCCTGTATCGATAGTAAATACACCAATGGTATCGATTTCTATAATTTCCTTTACCAAGCTATTTCGATTTAACCGATATTCATCTGAGGTATATTTATACTTATTTCTGGATCTTATTTGTCCTGTACATTCGAATGTGTCCCAACACCCCCATATATTTTCCCAAAACACTATACAATGATCTATACCAGAAGGTTTGATCTGAACCTTTGTCTCTATACCAGAAACTGACATGGTCAATTCATCTCCTGTAGAAAGCCCTTCTATATCTGTCATAGGAAATAACAAAGAGTACAGATCATTCCTTTTTAACTGAACTGGAATTGTTTTTTCAACAGCTCCATGAATAGTAATCGTCTTTGGAGAAGCACTATTTTGTTCTAAAAAAGAAAAAGACAACAAACCTTTTCGGGTCAAAAAAACTTTTTTAGGTAACTTGGTAAGTTTAGCATCTGGTGGGGTTACACCTTTAATGAATCTAATATCTTTTAAAGGTACTCCTCTTAGAATATTATCGCTAAATATTTTATTTTCTGTTATATCAAAATCCACTTTTACAGCAGAGTATGAGGCAAAAACCTTAGTAGATATTTCACCTAATAGGTGATCCTCTGGAAGCTTACTTATTATCTTTCTAATCTCTCCGCCAATATATGTTTTACTTACCCCTTTAAAGAAAGGTATGGCATACTTAAAACGATAGAGCTTATGATGTATCGCATTTATTAAGACAGTTAATTGTGTGTTACTAGAAGAAGAAGCTAATCGGATTACATTTTCATCATCAGTATAGTACAACGTATCTGTATCAAATAAATCTTCTATAAACTGAGAAATTTCAACTTCGACCTCTATCTCTTCGGTTATACTACCAAGTTTCAAAATAACTTTTGAAACAAAAATCCCTATACCTAAATCATTTACATTATTATTTAATCCTATATCAAAACTCAATGTATTTTGATTTCCAGTATTCCTACTAATATCCATCCAAGTAGATAGGGATTCAATCGTAAACGATCCTGAAGCATTTAAAGAAACATTTTTGGAGGTTGGAAAAAAACCATATCTCGTAAACTGAAACTTTAATTTATCGGGAGCTGCAAAAATATAATCTTCTGTACCCGACTGACCATCAATCACCAAGCTTATTGGCCTCACAAAACTACTCACAGAGTCTGTTACAGTAATATTACCATTATAAGTCCCTGGCACCAATCCTTGAATATTAGCTCCAACACTAACTGAAGTATTACCTGAACCGTTACCTAAATTAAGCTTTACCCATGGCTGATTGGCTGTAATGGAATAATTATCCTCTGAAGTAATTTTTAATATTTGATTAGCAGGAAATTCTACATTACCTATTTTATAATAGAAATCAAAGGAACTTGGAGAAACAGTAGTTACTACCCGTTCTTTTAAAACCAGGCTTACATCAAAGCCCAATAAGTGATCAAAAATTTCTTCTGGAGCTCCAGAATCGTTTATGACATTAACTCGTTCATATAACTGTACAAATGCGTTATACTCCCCTGCACGGATATGATCAACATACCCCTTATTAACACTGATATGTATTTTTTTAGTATCTCTGTTTGCAGCTATATTAACCCAAGGTGGATCACTACTCCATCGTAAAGGATTCGAATAGTTTTTCATTCTAAAATCCCTTAATTGAGCGGGTGGTGCTATCCCTCCTTTTTTATACTCAAATTCAAATATTAATGCCATAATTTATTGTCGTTTAGCGTTATTCCTAGATTCTTTTATCTTTTGTAACCTCTCATCAAAACGTAGAATTTCGTCATCTCCAATTAGTGATACAGCGGTTAGACCTTCATCTAATAATCTATTTACTGCTGATGAAAACAAAAGCATTGCGGCAGATGGATCGTTTTCTTCTATTTCCGTTGTATCCTGACGATCTTCCTTGAATTCTGGAGGTGGTGTAGTGGTAAAACCTCCTTCTGCAAATTTCCCTAGCTTCATTTTTCTTTTGGTCTCCACATATTCCAGAATTTGAGGAATTGCAGGATCTGTACTATTCATTACAAACTCAGGGATTACATATTCATTTGCGTGTACTGTACCTGCAACTTCATGTCCAGTTTCATCTAGATACCCAATACCTTGTGTATATCCTCCATCTGCATAATTATTTTTATCTGGTAAAGGTTTAGCTAATACCAATCCAGCCTGTAAAGCACCCATAGCTCCTATTAACGCAGTCCAAGGCATACCTAAAGTTGGAGGAGACGCTGCCACAGCTTTTGCAATCCCCAAAGCAGTATTTGCAGCAATTCCAAATAGCGTAGAAATCTGTTCCCTTTTGGCTTGCTTGTATTCAACTTCTGCCTTCTTTTTTGCTAAATCCTGATCAAGTTTTTCTACTTCTTTATTATAGGTTTCCTGATCTATAATTCCAGAATCTAATTGCTTTTTTAGAGCCTTTTTCTTTTTATCATTACTTTTCTCAAAACTCTTGAGTTGCTTGGCTTCATTAGCAGCTAGAAACTCACTATACATCCCCCAAACATTCTGCAAGCCTCCTACAACCATTTCTACAGCCTTAATTTTGTTTTTTGCTGTATCTAGGTTTTCAAAAGTATTTTCCCAATCATCAATAGAGAATCCAAAAATATCTACTTCTCCTTTTAGCCCTTCAACTTCAGGATCATCCTCTTCTTCGTTTTCTAGAATACCAATTTCTGAAAGCTTAAGCTTTACCTCGTCCAGCCGTTGGTTAAGTAATTCTTTCTGCTCATCAGTAAGTAATTTATCTCCAAGGTTGATACCCGTTTCTTCTCCTTCTAATAGAGAAGTCATTAATTCTATCTGTTTTTGATAAAACGCTGCTTGGTTATCTAGTTCGGTTAATTCAAAATCCCTCTGCAATGCCTTTTTTGCATCATTTAAAGTCTTAATCTCAGAGAGTTCATTATCTGACAGCGTACCTTTAAGTAAAGCTTTAGCCTCTTCTATGTCTTCTAATGCTGCTATCTGATTGTTATGGTCTATCTCTCTAAGAAGTGTATCGCGCTCATGTTGCTTTTTTAATTTTTCTACATGATCATTTATAGCCTCATTTTCAATTTTAGCAATGTTAGTTTGGTGCTGTAATTCTAATATCTCAAGGGCTTTAAGCTCTTGAGTTGTCATTTGGTTTTTTTCTTTACGAAATAGCCCTGCTTTTTCCTTTCGCTTCTTAAACGCAGCTTCTTCTTGCTCTAATAACCCTTTACTATTTAGAATTACTAGCTCCCTGAATTCTCTTTCTTTTTGTAATCGTTTGCGTAATTCTTCTAACTCCTTACGAGTGATGTGTGACCTCCTTTTTCGTAACTCTTCTTCAGCTTTTTGTTGTTCTTCTAATTTTGCTTTATCAATAAATCCTTGTTTTCGGGTTTCAAACTCAAGGTCCACTTTTTTGGAGGCCTCCTCTCGTATTCTTTTAATTTCATCTACAATTCCTCCTGCCGAAGTTTTGACCACATCAAAAGATTCACTTACCTTTTTCTTATAATTTTCTGCTGCTTTTTTAGCCCCATCAAAGTCAAGACTTATCAATTTTTTAAATATATCTCCAAAAGAAAAAGCCTCCCCAATCAATTCTTTGATACTACCGATCACTAATCGAAAATTACTTTTAACAATCTTAGGCATTGCTTTAGTAGAAGCTAGAAAAAGCACAATTTGTTTTACCAAAAATTCATTCCAATCAGTAAAAGAACCTTGAATACCACTTAATGCTTTATAAAAAATAGTTTGAATCTTCGTCCATACTAAATCCATTTCTCCTGCAAAAACTATATAATCATCTGATCGTAAGGCCTCATCTTTTGCTATGGCCAATTCATGATGAGCATCAGCGGTTTCTTTTAACATTTGTTGAAGTGGTGTGAGCACAATAGTTTGTTTCTCCAACGCTATATTTATCGCTTCAAAAATCTTTAAAGCTCCTCCTGCATCTTCACCAGCTCCCTTAAATAAATCTGCTGTTAATTGCTGTTGTTGCTGAACACTTAAACCATACTTTTTACTTTCTTTAATAATTTCCTGTAAAGCCTTTTTGGTCGTAATTGTCCCTTTTTTTATTCCATTAAACAGTTTATCTGTAAAGGAAATCCCAAAAGCGTTATCCAAAGCGTCTCTGGTGGTATCTCCCTGCTCGGTCATAGCTAAATGGAATTCTTTTAATGCATCAGGAAGCTTATCTTTAAAAACTCCCAAATCATAACCCGCAGCAATTATGTTTTTAAATTCATTTATACTATACCCAGCATCGGCAAGAAATGGAGCATACTCATTTAAACTTTCTAAATACTCCTCATTTACCACTCCTCCTGCTATTAATCCCTCTTCTATACTGCTTAATGCTTCGCTCCAACTGATTTTAAATTTTTTAACCAGAACATTAGCGGTTTCAAGAATCTTCTTATAGTCCTGGTCAAAAACTTTTGAAATGGTTTTTGCATGCAATCGAACCTCATGGGCATGTTCTCCAACCAATCCTGTAACTTGCTCTGTAAGCTTGGCTGTTTTCCAAATCTTTTTATTATACTTTGACCATTCTTTAACCGCTAAACCGACTCCAGCCAAAACCGCAGCAGCAAGAACCACAGGGTTTGCAAGTAAGGATAATGCAGCCTTTCCTACATTTTTAATACTGCCAGCAATTCCGTTAAACCCTGCCTTTATCTCCTTATAATTTCCTCTCTTAAATCCTGTAAACAATGAACCAACACTATCTGTGAAATCGTTAACTACTTCTTCATCCGATTTCATTTGATCAATGAATTCTTCTTGCTGCTTTTTAGCATCGTCCATCAGCTTTTTATACTGACCGAGGTTTTTCCCTGCTTCTTTCCAGTTATCAGAACCAATAGGACTTTTATCCAGTTGTCTTTGAGCCTTAAAATATTCACGTTTAAACGTGCGAAATGTATCTTCTACTTCCTTACCGTTAACCTTTATTTTAAATTTTAATTCTGGAGCGTTAGTATTCATCTTGAGTAAGGGTAACTATGAGGTTATTAAATTTTGCCTGAAAAACTTCGGTTCTGGTCTCTGACAAGTGTTTTGCCAAATATGTTATCGCTCCACTGGATGTATATACATCCTTGAAAATGGAACGATCACGAACATTAAGAATATGGGAGTCTCGATGGGTAAATTCTTTACTGAATCTATGATGTGAAAAGCGAACGAAACTCCCGTCCCGTTTTCCTTCAAAACCATAGTGATGCATAAAAGCATATTTATTGGAGGTCGTATCCAGACCTAACAACACATACTCTCCTAGTTTATGACGTACCTTACTGGCACGAAGCATCGGTTTTACCTTTTTACCTTGGAAAACACCACCTCGATTTTTTACATCAAATGCCCGATTGATATTTTTATGTAAATAGCGAGTAGCCAAACGAGCAGCATGTGCTCCAATTTTGGCTTCTTTCTGACGTATGATTTTCTCTTTAGCAGATAAAGGCATCTTTTTTTTACGCAAGATGCCATCAGAGAAGAATCAAAAAAAGGACAACGGATTATAGGGAATCTATATCATTCCAATCATTAATATCTATGGTCAATGGTTGTTTTGTTCTGAGCGTTAGAGAAAATTCCATCCCTACTAAACCAAGACTGGATTTTAAACGAATCTCATTGAATTCAACAGTGTTTTGATCAAAGTTTTTATACAACCATTTGGAATCTGGTTTTTTACTGTCATAGTTAATACGGGAAAGGACTTTGAAACCTACTCGTTCACAATCTGCAATAGTGGAAGCTTCTAAAGTATAATCCCCAACTTTCGATATTGGCTCTAATACCCCAAAATGTATAACTCTTCCTGCTAGTGTACGTTGATCATTACCATTTAGCGCTCCTTCATATTTAAAAATAGTAAGCAACTTTCCTTGTATTCCATATTTTGAGTTCAATACATCGTGTAGTTCTTGCTCATTATAACCAACAAAATTATTGATCTCTGTACAAGAAGAAGCAAGAGATTTCAAATATTCTTTAACCTTATTATAATCTAGACGTTCATCCATTGTTTCGTGTAAATTCTTTTTGATCCGCTAACTCATCGTCAAGAATATTCATAAAATCATAAAGATTGGCTTCTTTGGTGTTGGGTAGCGGTCCAAAAGGTTGGTTTTCACTTCTGGCCATATTAAATACAATCTTATCAAAAGAGTTATAGGAACTCTTTCCAGAGCCCGAAGAGTTCTTAAACACATTCTTAAACCTTTGGATAAGCAACTGTCTACTCCCTATATACGCCAGTACTACTGATAATTTCTTATCCCTAGGCATTAACCTAACATATATAGAATGCTCTAATTCTTTACGGGAAAAGTCTTTACCTTTTGGCAAATACAAAATGGAAACCAACCTGTTGAGTTCTTTGGTATCTCTAGTTTTACACCAACTATAATAAAACATATCTGCCATAGAAAATTGATCAATCGTAAGATTATTCATTCTGGCAGATGGACCGTATAATTTGATCCTTCCTAATTTTAAATATTTAGGAAATTCAGTCCTATCAGTAGCATTACTCAAAAATGCAGTGTGTTTATATAATTCTGCAAAAGGAACTCTGGCAATTAAATAGCGCATTTTAAAGGAATTCCAAATACTTTTCTTCCTTAAAAAAAGTATATACACCAAACCACGTTTGATCTTCTCCTCGGAAAACCCTGAAAATAATAAAGAAGCAATTTTTGCCAATTGCCAAGAATTAAGTTCATTCCATGTAGTTGCTACCTTATAATTCATTATCGCAATAAAGGTTGGATTTTCTTAATAGCATATTTACCTGGGCAAGCGGTTGGTGATGTCTGCCTATGATACCGAACTCCAATAATATTGAGGTATGTACTTAATGAATCCTGCAATCGTTTTGCTGAGCGTAAAGCAGCTTCTGGCAACTCTTTTTCATGATAATTTCCAACAAACACGATACCTATCGAATTTGTATTATGACCAGAGTCATGCCAAGTAACTTCATTGATATCATTTAACTGATAGATTTTACCATCCCATCCAATAGCAAAACAATATCCAATTTCTGGAAAACCTCGACCTAAATGTCCTTTTGCTATTTGATTTATGGTTTGACCTTCACTTGCCGTATGATGGTAAGTAATATATAAAGGTCTTTTTAGTGAGCGATTTCTATATTGTTTGGTTTTGCTTTTAGGTAATGAATCCTTTAGGTTAATTACTCCTATAGAAGTAAAAACCAGACCTAGAATTCCTAAGATACCACCTATTATTTTATTTTTCATTTTTGAGGGATTTAAGTTGTTCAACTAACAATGCTGTCTCTGCTTTTTCTTTAGATTCCCTTGACTTTTCTGCTTTATACCTTCGTATGTTTACAATAATTGCCGTAATAGCAACTATCAAAGCCAAACTAAAATTAAAGACTTCAACAAAGGATAAGCTTGCTATGGCAACTGCTATTGCAGAAAGTGTATTTTCTGTTTTCATATTAAAATTTTCTTTTATGTGTCTTATTTTGAAATCGTCAAAAATCAATTACTCTATACACTACGTTTATCTTAATTTCACCTATCCCATCTTCAGCATCTTCCAAAAAGAACCAATACAACGAAGAATCCCCAATAGTATCCGCAACAGTATTACCATCACCTGCATCTCCATCATAATCCTCTATTTTTGGTTTATGACATATAATACCCTTAAAATTCAATCTCAAGTTATCTGCATTTTTAACTACTGTCGCATTACCTAAAATGAATGAGTATCTCACATTATTATTATACTCTACAGTTAAGTTTTTTGATATGGTTATAGAGAGAATATCATACGCTTTATTGGCACCTGGGCTAGGTAATATTTCTCTATAAATACCAGCCTGGAGGTTTGGATTTCTTAGGGTAATTGTAGTAGAATAAATATCTGTTGAAACTGGTATAGGATTAGATTGACCTACTGTTCCTATTGACCTCCAAATACTCCAAGTATCATTATTACGCCCCCTATAAAAAAAACCTTTACTCAAAGAAGGTTCATCAACATACGGTATTGCTAATTGGGTGATGTTACCTAACCCATTATTAGATCCAAACTCAAAGCATAAGCAAAAAAATAAAGTGTCATCTTCTGGAGTTGGACCATTTGTAGTACTTCCTCTAACTAAACCCATATTGACTCCTGGTAATGTACTTGTATTCCAATCAACCACAGTATCAATATTAGAAGCCGTAAAACTGTCTTTTATCGTTTTGTAAACCGATATAAATTCTTGTGGTAATCCAGAGATATTATTTATATCAAGATTTTGAAGTTCTTCCTTATTTTGCTTAATATAATTTACGATCTCCTGCAACTCATCTAAGGTAGTATCATCACTATGGAGTAAGGATAATATTTGATCAATGAAGCCTTTTATTATAACTCCTTGCTTTGCGGATAAAGCTGCATTGGCTATTGGTGACACTAAATCATCGGCTACCGCAGGAATATTATTAAAACCAGGTAGCTTTTCTACATCGTCTGCATGAGCATTAACAACATTCTTGATTTCGTTAAAATCTTCTGCCGTTGCTTGTTGGGTTCTGTCTACAACCTTTCTAGGGTTTGTTTTATCTTTATAGGTAAGTCTTTCTGCCATGGTTCAAAATTCGTTTTTCAGTCGGCTAAAAAAAAGGACATCATAATGCTAGACCTGATTTTAGTTTTATAATATTTTTATTGGCAGGCTTGGATTCTCTTTGCGTTATAGGAAACACATCAGGATGTTTAAGAAGCAATGCATTTAGTTTTTTTAGATATTCTTCACCGTCCTTTTGTTGGCTGTCTTTAAGTTTTTGTAATCGTTCATCAGAATACTCACTTGTCTTTTCCCAAGGAAGTTGCTCCCATATGTATATAGCGGAACTACCTGTCATTACAAAAGCTCCAGAATCCACAGATTTTGCTATAGTAAGAGCGACCTCGGCCTTTTGGCATAAATCCAGAGCTCTGGATAAGACAGGATCTATAGTTCTTGTTTTTATGAGGTTTATAGCCTCTTCTCCCAACATAGGCAAGAAATATTGTTCCTCTATTTTTCTGACTATCGGTTTTAAAGCAATAAACGTTTTTCGGGAACCAGAGATATTAAAGTGGTTTTCAAACTCATCCGTTCTCTTATTAAAATGTTCATTGAAAACAGAATATGCAGTACTATCTCTCCAATCTGGAAATTTATCTACATAATATTCCATGGTTTTTAAAGCCTCATCAATGGCCTCAAATCCTGTATCCGTAAACCCCCGTTGAAGATCACGTTTTGTCGCCCAATCAATAGACTTAGTATCTTCCAGATCGGTTTCTTTTGTACCATAATTGGTTATATGTACGCATAGCTGTGCAAACCCTAAATGAAAAGCCAAATTTGCACTGGCCTCTGCCAATAAATATTTCACTTCCAAAATATCGGTATCGCTTCCATTATGATTTAGGATAGTTGTATATTCTTCTTTACCAATGTTAGGGATGATATATTTACGTTCTGCTCGTTTAATAAAAGGTAGTGCTTTATCGAAGTCAAAATTAGAAGTAACATTGACATACTCCTGTAACTCAAGTGTATTGTTTACTAAATTCATATTCCTGATTGTTTGCCGTTTGGATTTTTATCTAAGGTGGTAAGCTTCACATTTTCAAAACCTGCCTGTAATTCAAGATCCCAGCCGTTCCATTCTTTAATCAAATCCCAAATCTGTAAGGTGGTATCTCGCTTGGTTTTAAATAAGGCAGATAGGATATCAAAGGCTACACGCTTATCACTACCAGAACCAGATCCCATACTACCCCCTGGTACACCTGCACCGATAAGTGATGCATCTACCATCATCGCAAATAATATTTCAGTATTGGCTGCTGAAGCATCGGGCAGGTAAGAACCGTCTTTCATTTTGTTATCAATGGGTTCAACATCTATGGCATTGATCCATTTACCATCAACGTCCTTTAATTTTCTGGAGTACATACTTCTTCCAGAAGATTCATTACCAGATAAATGATCATCGATCGCTTTTAATGTTTCCTCGCGGATTTTGTTACGCTGATCTACATCAAATTTGTCTGTCCAATCATCACCATATTGTCCTTCGAAATATGCTTCACTAACATGAACCAAGAATTTAATATTCAATTGATTTTCGAATAGGTGTTTTTTATACTTGGGTATGGAGTTAGAAACCTCTAACCATCCGTTATTATAGATGGCATGCCATGTGAGTTTTGGATAATACGCCTCATCAGTCATCGTATAATGAACAGGCAATACAAATTCATGAAGCCTTTTTCTCTGACAGTATTCTAAAATCTCTTCATAGCACCACATAGGATCTACACTATCAATTTTAGCAGCATTCGTAGTACTATCATCATCCCATTGACTCTTAAAGTAGACCATTTCAGAAAAACCAGAAGACGGGTTCATCAGTTCGCGTCTACCCCATGCGGTTTTTTGTCTTCTAACACGTAAGAGCTTTTTATAATCTTTACTGATAGTGAATGAAGGAAAAGCAATCCCGTAGCTTTCTAAATCGCTGATGGTTTCCGTAAAGAAGGTATTCATCTTGTTGCGCTTAAAGAACGCCTGTACTTCTGGATGATCTTCTTTATATTCTATTACTTTCTCTCTTTTTCCTGTAGTTTCTGATTTTTGATTTTTATAAAAGGTAAGACCATTACCATAGTGGGCAGATTTAAGTAAACTCAATCCTCCAGAAGCTGCTCCATTTAAACGAATAGCATCCATAAATTTTTGAGGGTACCTATTGTCTTCTTCCCATGGTGCAATCAAGCCTTTTTTATAATCTGTTTCTCCTTTATGGATAACCTTTGTAGGCTTTTGATGTTTCTCATCGACCATTGAACTGATCGAGGCCTTACCAAAATATAGCCCGTGTGTTTGCTTCATATTAATAGACTACTTCTAAACCGTTAAACTTGGTGATTAAAAGAATATTGATTTTTTTTACCTCCCCCGTGGAAAGCTCTATATTCCTTGTATAGTTTTTGTAATGATTTGGTCTTTTACGTTTCACTTCCTTTGTTTTTACAGAAAGTACTTTTACCCAATCCCTGACTTTTGTCTTCTCTTTAGCCATACATAAAAATGCGTGATCATATATCTTTAGTTTCCCCCCCATTTTGTTTTGATTGTTCCATGTTCTCACCTCCATTGAAAAAGGCATTGGATTTCCTTCTTCATCTAACTGACGCATGGTTTCTAAAACTTTACTGAGAAGTATGATATTTTTCATAGTACGAAGGTCATTTTTACACCGAATTAAAAAAAGGACACACCTTTTATGGCATTTTTTCAGGGTGGTTTTCTCATTTTTTAAAAGTCATTTAATTGACAATCAATATGTTAATTTAAAAAACATCATTTTTTTTATCAAAAGTGAACAGCCCATAGCGCCGCATCCTATAGAGAATCTTCACTTTCCCTTATACAAATCGACCGATATATGAATTTATCCTCTTGAGCCAATACAAAACAGGTTTTTTGAATTCTCTTACTAAACAATCAGACATAACAAAATGAAACATCCCTATACATGTGATGCAAATAGGGATGATATTATATCGGTATGTGATAGGTTACTTCAAGAATAGCGGTATCCCTTCACCTTTAGAACGATTACCTGTGATCAATCGAAGTACCTTCTCTTTATACCTCCAGTAAATAGGTAAATCAAAAGCATCAGATAAATGTGTCGCATGTTCCTGTGGTATGGTCTTAGAACGTTCACTACGTTTATCTTTTTCAATACCGTTCTTTCCTTCTTTAGCGGGTGCAGATTCTAAGGACACAATGAGATCCCTACAATTATGTTTGTTGATTCCAATATGAGGTAGCCCATGCTTACCTCCATTCTTCAAAACAAAGTTAACCACCACAAACTTCTCATTATGCAGTGGATCTAATGATCGTGGAGTTTTTACAACAACCTTCCATCCTGCTTGCTTTAGGCAATTAATAACCTGTTGTGCTAAGGTTATTCTACTGCCTGCCCTGCGGCTATTACCATTCCTATCATAATACAAGTGAACCTCTTTTTTTCCATGACTGGCATAGTAAGGAGCAAACTCTTCATTAATAAGGTCATCGATAATTTTAGGGCTCTTCACCCAAAAGGTCTTAAGGCATTTATAATCCTTTCCTGTATCTTGTGATACTTTCATAGAATTAAATACACCCCAATCTATGGTGACAATTAACGGTTTATTATTTATTCTATCATTATCCTGCTTGCAATCAAAAGAAGCTTTAACTCCTGATACACCTACTGATTCTAAATACCCATTATCAAAATCCTCATAATAATGCTTCTCCTTATCCAATTGAGGATAAAAACTGGTTAAGTTGAAATTGGGGCGAATGTTGAGAATCTCTGCATTGTAATGCATTTTTGAAGGAGCCTTATCCATCATGCGATCAAACCAATCTTTGTCAAGATTTTGAGCGTTAGCAAAAGCATTTGCTTTTATAAAAAGATGTTTTTCAGGGTTTCTCATCTTTAGATTTAACCCTTTATGCGCATCAATGATTTCTTGCTCCTTATTTGCAAACCATTTCCCTTCCTGGGTCATTGGAGTGGAGGATGCGAATATCTCAGCATTTAACAATTTACTCTTTTCAAATTCTACCTTCTTTGCTCTATTGGTCGTTTGAACATTATTAAACAGTTTTTCCGGATTCATAAGTGCTGCCTCGTCTCCAATAACGATATAAGAATTGATCCCACGTCCACTATTAGGATTATCCAATGCTACAAGGATAAGTATAAAACCATTTCTGAAATGAATGACATTCTCCCACTTACTTGGCGCCTGAAAAGGCATAGCAAACCCTAATTTCTTACCATGACGACCCACCATATAATCAATGCCCTGGTAGAATCCAAACATGGACAACCCCTCTTTTGTGGAGGGCAAGGTTCTGGATAACATTTGTTGGTAGGTTTGCCCAACCAATACTCCAGTTGCTCTAGGTAATTGATAGGCGGCATCTTTTATCACCCAGCCTAAAATAGTAGACTTACCAGTCCCCCTAGCCCATTCTAAAAAAAGATATTTGATTCCCAATTTCAAAGCCTCAATAGCGGTCATCTGTGGAGCATTGACATTAACCTTCTTCTTCCCCATCTTTTACCTCTTTAAATTCTACATCTTCTATATTGGGATAGGAATTAAAATCAACACTTCCTTTATTGAATTGTTGATGCATAAACTTACGCACACCACGATCAACTATAACATTATACTGATGCGCTTTTAGTTCACCCTCCTCAAGAGCCATTTTCTCCGAGAAATCGAACATTTTATAATATTCATCTAATATTTTGTTGGCGAGTTCTATTTTTTTCCCATCCCGTGCCTGTTGGTATAGGTTCCACTTATGCTCTAGGATAATACGTTTTTCTGCTTTTAGATCAGTCATATCAAGCTCACCAAACACATACATAGCTTTATGATAGATTCTATAGGAAGTAGCTTGACTTACTCCATATTCATTCTGAAGATGTTCGATGGTTTGTGATGGAGAATATCGATCCTTAAGACGAAGAGTATATGCAAAACGAATTTGCTCTTTTATCTCTTCTTGTTTAGGAGTAAGTACGATTTCATCATCCAGAAAGGATGCTTTTATCTTTTGTATAGGAGAGTCCTGGTTAAACTTTACAATTGACATCTATTGCATTTTAATGCAATATCAAACCTTACATCAGATCATAAAAGGACATAAAAAAGCTCCATACAAATATGAAGCTTTTTATCTTTATTATTGTATAATGATTTGTCAATCAACAATTTCTGCATCAGAAATATCATTATTTTTTTTTGTTTTTGTTTTTTTTCCAAAATAAAATGACAAACCAGAGACAACTATATAAGATACAGCAGATAATATCTGATTAGCATAATCTTTATTTCCAGAAGAAAGCAGCCAAATAATAAATCCCCCTATAAGAAGAAGAAGAACCACAATGGCAGTACAAATCATTATAAAATTCTTTCTATCATCTCCTGGCTTTTTTAATAAAAGTTCTCTTTGGATATCCATTGACTTATTAGCCAATTTAAAATCTTTATCCAAACTTTCATTTTCAAATTCAATCTTCTGAGCATCTATTTCAGCATTCTTATACTGAATTTCTAAATATTGAGATGCGAGTGCCAATTCATCTCCCGCTTTATTATCATTAGATGGTGTTTTTTGAGATGAAGATCGTTTCTTATTGTAGTTTCCTGACATTTATTTGTATTCGATAACAAATTTACCAAGATGATTACTTCCTAGCTTTGGAGGAACAAACGAGGTTTTTTCAATTGAAGATCTATTATTCTTAACCGTATTAACAAACTTTTTAGCACTTACCACTCTACGCTTGTCATTGGTAACTGAAAGTCCTTTTCCTAAAGAATAAGTCCTTTTCCTAAAGAATAAGTTCTTGAGCTCATAACTTATTGTTGTTATTATTGTTGTAGATCACAATTATACAAAATAAAATGTTCATTCATTGAATATTTTAACACTTATTAATATAGTAAGCAAACATTAAGCCAAAACCTATTCAACAAATAAGCGAAATCTAAATATAGCAAAATTATTACAACTATATTTGTCATGTCACATCTTACAGCAATACAGTCAAAATTTTATCCAGACGGGCAACCGTAAGGTTAAAGCTGTATTGCTTTTTGTAGATGTGACAATTGACAACCCGTCTGGTTTAAATTATATAGGATAATTCGAGGTTAGTACTTCAATTTTTCTTTTCCTTTTGGTAATCTTAGATCCATTACCAACACTCAAAGGTTTATCTATTGCTCTGGTGTATAAACGATATTTATCGATATACTCATTCAAGATTTCACTTGGATATGTGCTCAACAAAAATTTTCCTTTCATACTAACTAATGCGTCTAAATCTCTTCTAAAATGTTCATGAGTATATCCTCAATAATGCCCTTGGTTAGAATCGATATAAGGAGGGTCTGCATACACAAAAGTATCACCAGAATCTCTACTCATAATCACCTTACTTGCTTCATTACATTCTACCTGAGCATTACGCAATCTATCGGCAAGCTCTTCTTTAAACGCCTCTACCTTATTTGCTATGGTATGCGCTCTTTTTTCTCTGTCATATCCCCAATTTCCAATCTTACAACTAAATCCTTGGTTAGTAACTACCCAGAAAGCCCAAGCTCTAATAGTACGATCAAATAAATGAGGTAACTTATAAATCACTAAAGCCTGTTTATAGGTTTCTCTACTATGTAATGTTACCTCGATCTTTTCTCTAAGATTAAAAAAATCATGCTTTAGAACTTCATAAAAATTGGTAATGTTTCCATTTACATCGTTAATCACCTCACATTTTACAGGAGGTTTTGACCAGAAGACGGCTCCTCCTCCAAAAAATGGTTCTACATAAATTTTATGCTCAGGAATTAAAGGAAGAATATGCTTTAGCATAGATTGTTTTCCACCATAATAACTGATAGGAGTTTTAACTTTTGTAAGCCCTGGAAAAACTGTCACATCTTTCATAAATAATTTGTTTTACTCGTTAATAATTAATTCACTTATTTTTTCTATTTCAATATTGATTTGTGTGATTTTCTTTGTTTTTGAATCAATTTTTGATTGTAGTGCCAATCTCTTTTCTTTTGGAGTACCAGGTAGTTCTGATTGTAATTTATCCAGTGTTTTTTGTCGTTTGCTTCTGGACTGATACAGACGTTGTCTGGTTTTAAATAATTCCAGATTAGACAAATTGCTAAAATCACGTCCTGTAGGCATTATTTGCTTATGTTCTATATAATAATCCAACTCCTTCCAAATACTATCGATAAGGCTCGTTAAATTCATAATCTTAACAATGATCTCTAAGGCTTTCTCTTCCTCATCTTCTGGTAATGAATTCAATGTTTTTTTAAGCTCCCAACGCTCATAGTATGCTTTATTCTTTTGAGCAAATCGATCACGCAATTTTGCGTCAGGTAACATTGCCATGGTGATCCTAGTATTTGCTTTTTTTAAACTGGAGGTTTTTAAGTTTTCGGCATGTTCTGTGGTAGTAATCTTAGACGCAACTTTTACAGGTTTAGACACCATTTCTATAGTCTTATTCCTATACTTATTTAATTCATATTTGAGCGCTGCTAAATTGCGTTGAGTATCCTTACTATTTTTCAATCTTAAATACATTCTTTTATTACCACCACATGAAAGACGAAGCAACTCCAAACCTTCAACATAACTACCTTTATTTATAAACCATTGTTCAATCATATATCAAAAATCTAACTATACTATATGGAGTAAAAGGACATTAAAAAAACCCTCCTTGTAATTGAAAGAGGGTTTCACATTAAAATGGCTCAAAAAAAAGAAAAATCACAACTCTTTTATTTTCTTGGAATCTGGTTTTGATGCTTTTAGAATTTCGATCTCTTCAGGACTTGTGGCTTTTTGTATAAGGCTCAATATGGTATCTACTTTCTCTTTAGAAAGTAAAGCTTCAGCTCCTGATATGGGTTTGATATATGGAAAGTTTATATCCTTATACCATTCCAGTGCTTGTTCGTTGGTGTATGGCTTGGTAAGATCGATCTTACCAAGCCTAGGGTTAATGTAGGCCTTGGGGGCACCTACAACTTCAAAACAAATATTATGGGGTTGCGACTGGAGCATCACTTATAAGTGTTATGTTACCTTCATATATTGGAGCTACTCTTCCTGAAGAATCGCTGATGATATATTGTATACCATTATCGTCGTCGGGTCCCTTTCCACTTGTAGCATCTCCAGTTTCCATATAGGCAGGAGACTTTACAGAACCTATAACTCTATAACGACCAGTATTTTCAAGAACAATCATAACCATAGGGACATTCCTATATATATCTAAAAACCCTAAATTACCAGCATTATTATTAGCCATAAAGAATTCAAACATATTCTTTGCTTTCTTATTCCCTTTATTTCCACCTAGTCCATTCTTTACTTCGCCCGTCTCAGTCTGCACTGTCATTTGGAAAAAGCCACGATCGGTTTTAAATACAATATCATCACTAAGAACAACAGCCTTATCCAAGGCAAACCCTGCTTCTCCGATTTTTAATCTCTCTGGAAAGGTTTCAATATCATAAACCGAACTGGCAAATACCTGGGTTTCACTTACTCCCGATGCAATATCCTCATTCACATATTGCCGAAGGTTTTCTATTGGTAAATCTTTAAACTCACTCATAATTAATCGTTGAATATTTGTTCTACATAAGCGCTATTACCAAAAACAAGCTGCTCCATAGCTTCACTGTCTTGTAACCACTCTTCTTTTGTTTTTATCTGATTGTTGAATCTGAATTTCTCTGGAGCAAAACTTGAAAACACGTACTTTCGAGCTTGATCATCTTCATAGTACTTTTTAATTTCTACAGTAAACGGTGGTGAACTATTAGATCCAGAATGTGTAACCACAAAAGATGGACTTATAGTTTCTGTATTCTGTGAAGTATTATGACCAATATTATCATTTTCAATATTCACATCGGTTTTAACATCAGGATTATTTTCAATTTCCTGAGTATCAGAATTCTCAATCTCTTGTGTTTTCTTAACTTTTGAAACTGCTTTTTTTAGTTCATTGTAAGCTAAAGAATCGGCATTTTCTATACCGAGTTCTTTAGCTACAACTAATAATTCTTCTTTATTCATAATATTACAAATTTGGAATCCCTGGAGAAGTTATTTTAGTGTATTCTTGTGGATAATACAGTTTGTTCAGTTCAGCGTCACCTAGACCTCGCTCTGTAAAAAGAGTCCCATTACTAGATCCTACAATAACCAATTCATTGATACCAAAATCATAACCTAATGTGAATTCACCCATAACGTGTAATTCATAATGAAATTTCTGGATATCAGTAATGGTAGCAGGGTTCTGGATGACATCGGTAAGTCGCATTAGATTTCGGTTTACCCACGTAACAAAAACGTTATCACTCAAACCATTAAGTTTAACTATTTTTTTACCCAGTAATGGAGAATACATAAAATCATCTTTTTTGAATCCTGTATTCTGACTGTGGTTCTCAATATGATGTTCTTTTAGTCTCACATAGGTTCTATGAGATACACAAATAGCTTCCATTAAGCTCACGTAATCTTTAGGTATACCCTTCTCCCATTCCTTTAAAACATCCCTAACATTAATATCGGTAATAACGTCAATCGGGATTTTATAATAAGGGTTTTCTGTATTAGAAGCATTCCTTGCCAAAGTTGTATTCAAACCATCCATTGAGAATCCAAAAACTGGAGGGTCCGCTAAAGCTTGAGCAGGATCATCAATACCATTCATAGATAAAAATTCAACATCAGATATAATCTTTTCTGAAAGCATAGTCTTCATAATATGCTGAGAAATAGACTTATCTTTTAATTCTTTTCCTTCATCATACTTCTGCTCAATCCAAGAACCTAATACTTCCGTAGGTTTAATAATAAAATTCACCTTTTGGTGATAATCCTTACTTAATTTCCCTCTTAACTGAACATCACCCATTGGTGTCCATTTAGAGCTAAAAGCCTGAACGACATTGCCCATTAACCCATTAACTGTAGCGTATTGACCTCTAATCTTAGGAACAAGTCGGGCATACTTGTTTAAGGTGATTTCTTTTCCTAAAATAGCAGAATTTAAAATCTTAGGATTTTGTTTTACAAAACGTTCCGTTTCGTTTTTAATTTGATTAATGTCTATCATAATTATAAACTTTTATATAGTTGATTATGACCATCGTCAGAATTAACGATAGAGTCTTGTTCCTCTGGATTTCTGTCCCCACCAGAAATAACCGTAGTTCCCATTGCACCAGGTTGAGCTCCGTATTCTTTTACTTTTTCGCCAAGTAACTTAACAGACGCTTCAGTATCTTCTCCAGCTTTTAACTCAGCAGTAGTCAATGCGTCAGTTACAGCAGTTTTTAGTGTCGTTAATTTTGATTCTGAATCGTTAAGCTTTGTTTTATTTTCATCTGCCTGTGTCTGAATTGCAGCTAAAGCATCACTATGACCTTCAAGCTTTTGTTCTAAGTCATCTAATTGGGCTTCAGTAAGAAATACCCCTTTCTTACCTGATAGAATTTTAGAAGACAACTGAAGGTCTTCCTGACCAATAACAGCTGCTATCTGGTCAAACTTTTTATTTTCTTTTGACATATCTTGATTATTATGATTTTGATTGTTTTGTTCTGCGAGTTCAAAAATTCTATCAATCGCACTTTGTTTATCACCAATGGCATCTATTAAGCCAAGTTCTTTGGCTTGATTGATATCTGAAGTATGATGACCATTAAGGTTTTCCTTTTTAACTTTTGGCCGATATTCTAAGACATGATTGTGAAATACTTCATTAATAGGATCTAACTCTTCTTTAATAAGAGTAGTTAAATCACCGTCTTTAGCTTTTCTAAATGCATTATTTTTATGTGTTGATTTAGAGGCATATACCTCTATAACCTTGGCTCCTAATTTTTCGTAGTAACCATCCAAATCAAGATACTTAATCATTGTGCCGATACTTCCTATACAATCGGCATTTTCATTTGCGATTATCTCTTTTGATCCAGAAGCCAAATAAAATGCTGCACTACAAATCATCCCATCGGTATATGAAACTACTGGCTTATTATAGTTATGAATAAATTTTGCAAATTCACCTGTACCTGAAACCTGACCTCCTCCTGAATCGAAATCGAGTAGAACACCAACAATAGAATCATCCTTAGACCATTTATTCATTCTTGACATCATTGCTTTTGTTCCACTAGGCCCACAAAGTTGTGAGTATTTTAGAATAGGGCCTTTAATACTTAAGACAGCTACATATTTAATATCTTCTTCTTCGGGTGCTTCTGATGCTATACCATTTGCTGTGATATAATTAAAGGCAACAGGACTTGTTATATCCGCTTTAGGTAACTCTCCTTTTTGAAGAATACCTATTAGATATGGTGCTAAAGAATTAGCAAACTCATCCGTTATCATCCATTTCCCGCCTAATAAAGAGTGAAGGTTGTTTACATTGTTGTTCATTTATATTGTACCTAGAATTATCAAGTACAATATTATGACTGGTTTATCCTTATAAAAAGGACACTAAAGCGAACTCGCAAGCCATGAAGCTAAACGTGATGGGCTATAAAAATCTGCGGTATTAATAAGCTTACAACTATGATAAGTATCGCCTTTTACTGTGATCTCATGTCCTATTAATTGAATATTATCAGGGGATTCAACATCCTTATAAGTAAAACTTAAGGGTTGGTTTCTATTGCCATATACATGAATCGTATCCCCCGTAGTTTCTAAACAAGGTATTACCAAACCATTATCATAAGAGTCTAGCATTTTTCTAATCTCCTCATTTTGCTCGTTTATTTGTAAGGTGATTTTATGAGACCAACTAACTCCTGATGTACTTTCTTTTTCACCAGAGCTTATTCTTACATTTTCTGGTAATACAGATACCTTTAGATACTCCTTAGAAAACTCTAATCCCGAAGATGAATTTTTAAGAGCTTCACTTAAAGAAAAAGGAGTATTATTACTAAATAAAAAATGAACAGTTCTTATGCTCTTTATAAATGGATTATTATTTGAAATTTTCATATTTACTTCATTATTTATTTTAGCAAAATTTTTATATATTTTCTTGACTTGTACATTTTCATCAGACAAATCCGTGTGTTTTTATGGACAAATCCGTGTATGGTTTTAACTAAATATTAACGCATATAAAATCTATAAATAAGCCCCAAAATCAATCTTCCTTTTATTCGTTTTTTTATAAGAACATTTTCGCTTATAATCTCTGTATAGGGATTCAAAATTTATATCACCTTCACCAATACCCATTTCATATAAAGACTGTATCATGGTATCGAATGCATTTTGATTTTCAATTTTTCGCATCATATCAATATGAAAGAATAATATTTTACGAAAGATTTCATCTACTCCTTTATTAATGTACACGGCGTCTGACCACTCCATACAATCCCCGATAGTTTTTAATTGCCTAGGAAGTAGATTAATCGAATAAGTAGAATCACATTTAATAACTTCTTCCTTGCGAAAGCCTTTCTTAAAAACACTGATGATTAACTTACCTAAAAAATCATTTTGTGAAAACTCATATTGCTTGCCAAAACTATACTCTAGATATTTTTTTACATGAAGTGATACTGGTATTTCCTTAGTGATGTACTTACTCATTTTTACTTCTTGTTTTCTTACGTAAAAATAAGGTTTTTCTATTTATTAATAAGTTTTGTTTATTAAAATTTATATAGCAATAGTTTAAATCTATACATAAATACTATATCTATTCATCAAGTATAAAAATGTAACCGTTCCGGTGTAACTGGGTTTGTATATTTCTGTAACCTTGTAACCTTTCTAAGAAACAACACATAAAATGCTGATTAAAAATGAATTACAAGGTTACATTTTTATTTCTTTATCCTGTAACTATCAGTTTTTAATAAAAATCCATTTGTAACCGGAGTTTATATATTGTTATTAGTTACATTTTTTTTGTAACCTTTAAAGTTAAGTTACAAAAGACAATAATAATTTGTAACCATATAAATTTCTTATTTACAGCATTTTAAATGAAAATTTCATTAAAGGTTACAAGGTTACAGATTTTTATAAATTGTAGATATAGAGGGGGAGGGAGAAAAAACAGAGAATCTGTCGGAAAAAAAGAATAGGCTAACTCCACTCAAATTTATATTGAAATAGACTGTTAGAAATCAAATGCAGCTTATTCTCCATTACTTTTATTCCTTGATCTTCCAAACTGTTTCTTAAGCTATCACTAATCGGAATCTCCACACTAATGGTAACTAATCCTTTTGTCTGACTCAACTTAACATCAATAATCCGTTTAAGTACATCAATATCTATTAATTTTCTATAACCAAGATTCATAATACTTTCAATTACTTTTTTCCCTTACTGTAAATCTAATAATTTTTAAAACCCTCCAGATACAATACCTGGAGGGTTTTAGTTCAAATGATAAAAAAACAAAAAAAGAGGGGCATCTATATCTTTCGGCCACAATTAAGGCAATACTTACTATTAGGGTGTAGTAGTTTCTTTGGGCTACAGATGCATAGATTATTCTTTTTAGCTCTATATTTACTTAGTTGATATTTAAGCCACTTTATCATAATCCAAATTTACAATACAATTGTTTTGTTTTCTTGCGGTTTTCCACAGTTAGTCTAAATCAGATTAGCTTTGTTTGCCTTTTAACTCTAGGATATTTTGAACTTCTTTTAATTGCTTTGTTATCTTTCTAATAGAATTACAAGAATCGTCTAACAGTTCATTTGCTTTTATAAAACTTTCTTTGTCTTCATCTGGAGCGTCTTCTATATATTTTTTTAAAGGAGCATAATACATTTTAGCAGTAGATATATTTGCCCCTACTGTATCGTGTAAGTTTGCTGTTATTTTATCAATCTTTATCATTGATTATTTCTGTTATTAATTATACTACAAATCTTTAATTACTCTACACTTCTAACAATAGTCAGATGTAATGATTTTATCTAGTCAGTTTAGGGGAGGAACTACTCATTACGTTTCCTTTATTATTTGTTGTATGACCCTTTCAAAATCTGATCTGGTCAACACATCACACAACCTTTTATTCTATAAGAAATATTACTTATATAACTCGATAAATTGATTAGCTACATACTCACATACTTCTTTTGAAATAAAGCAAAGGCGAGAGCCGACATACGAATACGAATTCCCGTAAACGTAGTCGCCGTACCGAAAACCCGAAGAACCCTCTTTTAAATAAAACCATGGTTCATATTTGTTTTCATAAGAATTCGTGAAATCGGGTATCCATTCATCTCCATCATTAGCTAGTCTGTTAGCGGCTCCAACTATAATTACAAGTTTTGAATGTGCAATCATTGATTCCCTGTATTTTTCTGGGTAACAAGAGAAATCAGGAATCACTTTTTTAGGATCTAACCCCTCAACTTTGCAAGCATCTTCAAACGTTTTTAAATCTTTGTAATTTTTCATTGTTTTTTGTTTTATTCGATTATCATAAATTTTCTATACACATCTACAAATTGTTCTCCCGCATATATTGCTAGTTCTGGTGATTTAAAGGAAAGGTGAGAGCCGACATCCGAACTCGTATGCCAGCCAACGAAGGCGTCGTACCGAAAACCCGAAGAACCCTCTTTTAAATAAAACCATGGTTCATATTTTTTTTCATCAGAATTCGTGAAATCGGGTATCCATTCATCTCCATCATTAGCTAGTCTGTTAGCGGCTCCAACTATAATTACACATTTTGAATGTGCAATCATTGATTCCCTGTATTTTTCTGGGTAACAAGAGAAATCAGGAATCACTTTTTTAGGATCTAACCCCTCAACTTTGCAAGCATCTTCAAACGTTTTTAAATCTTTGTAATTTTTCATTGTTTTTTGTTTTATTCGATTATCATAAATTTTCTATACACATCTACAAATTGTTCTCCAGCATATGTTGCTAGTTCTGGTGATTTAAAGCAAAGGCGAGAGCCGACAACCGAACCCGCAGACCAGAAATCGTAGTCGAAGTACCGAAAACCCGAAGAACCCTCTTTTAAATAAAACCATGGTTCATATTTGTTTTCATAAGAATTCGTGAAATCGGGTATCCATTCATCTCCATCATTAGCTAGTCTGTTAATAGCTCCAACTATAATTACAAGTTTTGAATGTGCAATCATTGATTCCCTGTATTTTTCTGGGTAACAAGAGAAATCAGGAATCACTTTTTTAGGATCTAACCCCTCAACTTTGCAAGCTCCTTCAAACGTTTTTAAATCTTGGTAATTTTTCATTGTTTTTTGTTTTATTCGATTATCATAAATTTTCTATATACATCAGTAAATTGTTCCCCGGCATATCTTGCTAATTCTGAAGATTTAAAGCAAAGGCGAGAGCCGACAGACGAAACCGTACCCCAGCCATCGAAGACGCCGTACCGAAACCCCGAAGAACTCATTTTAAACCAAGGATAATATTTATCATATTCACCATTATCCCAATCAGGTAACCATCCTTCATTTAAAGACTTAGCGATTAATTCTGCTACGTACTGATATTTTAAATGTTCAGGTACATTTATGAACATTGTATTAAGTTCTTTCTGAGTGATATTATTATCCTCTAATACATCATCAATAGTTTTGATACGTTCTGTCACTTCTTTTAGAAAAGTCTTCTTTCCTAGTAAATTTTCAAGGAGCTCTCTTCCCTTACTTGATGCATTTCCGTGAGCTTTTAAAGCTGCTTCTTTTTTGATTTCTAATGTTTCCATATTTAATGTTTGGTTTATACTAGTTTTATATCTTCTTTAAATAACACATGTATGTACTCTGCGTGTATCTCTGCATGTTCCTTGTTCTCTACACAATGAAAAAGCAAATGAATCAATCCGTAATCACCTAATGAATCCCTGTATTCATGTTTCTCTTTGTTTTTTACCCATAGAATAAAAGAACACAAGTGACCTATCTCGCCAATCTTCTTAGAATCCTTTAAACACTCTTTGAATTCTTTCAGAGTCATTCTAGCATACTCATTGTACTTTTTCTTACAAAAATTATAATCAAACGTATGCTTGTATGATTGAAGGTTTCTGTTTTGTGTCTCGTAGTTAACTCCGCTCATTTTTTAAATGTTTATTTAATAATGCTAATTTTAAGATGCTTTACGATTTTGCCTATATTTTATTATACCATTATATAATGCTTCAGCATTTGCTTTTGCTTGTCCAGGACAAACACTATTCCCTATAAACTTTTTTGATCTAGTGATACTTTTGTCTAAAATGTAATCTTCAGGAAAACCTTGTATTCTAGATAATTCATAATCATACAATGATCTAATTTTAATATCTGTAATACCCTTCTCTCTCATAAATTTCTTTAGCTTTAACCTAGCCTCGCAATCCCCTTCTTTTGGGATTGAATGATCAACTCCACCGTTTGTTGCATTAGCTATATAGAGAGGTTTCTTGTCTTGTCTGGCTATAATAGTTGGGCTAGGTTTGTTTATTGAACTTCCAACATTTCTAAATTGGGTATCAAACAACCATGTGGTTGTAATTAATTCGGCTTTAGGAACAGTTGTAATCGTTTGTAAAGTTTCACTTAAGTTTGAATATGTTGGCTTACCATATGCATATTGAATATGATGTAATGCAAATCTATCTTTGGTAGTAATTGTATTTAAAGGATTGTCTATGCTATGAACTCCATTACCATTTTGTGATGCACCATAGTAACAACTTGTAAAATACTCTTCACCTTCAAATTTTTCAACACCTCCATGAACCCTAGTAATAGTCTTAGATTCATAATACTTTCCTAATTTATTTAATCCAAAAATTGAAACTCCTAAATCTTCAAGTTCTAGTTTTTCCCGTACTGCATTATGTAGTTTCAAGTGAAGATATAGATGATGTTTTTCTTTTGAAACATGCGTTGGTTCAGGAAAAGTAATTGGAAAATCATTCTTAGCAAAACATCCATAATATCTTTTCCTACTGGTATATTCTCCAAAATCCGCAGCATTTAATATTTTATAATCATAAGAATATCCTTTACTTTTAAAAATTTGTTTCCATAACTCGTAATCTTCCGATTCTCGTTGTTTTATTGGCAACATAAATGGTTTTAAATCCTTTTCGTTAGAATTTATACTCCATATTATTTCTCGTCCTCTTTTATACTTCCATTCTACTATATTATTTTTATTTCTGTAAACATGATATAAAGGACCCCATTTTAGGAATTCTTGTACATTTTCAATTGTTATGTAATCAGGATTAAAACATAGGTACTTTTCTAGATGATAACCAAGTGTTCTACTATCTTCTTCCCTTGATTCTCCACCTTTTGCTTTAGAAAAGAAAGTACATTCTAAACTAGCATGTAAACCAATTATAGCTTCAGGAAATTTTTTTCTTAGTTGATCGATTAGTGACTGTATTTTCCAAACTACTAACCAGTCTCTTACATCCTCAACATAATGAACACAATGAGGATGGTTTTCACTATGGTTTTTAATAGCAAATGGATCATGATTCACACACGCTACAATAAAGTTATTCTTAACCCTACTATAACCCTCAGTAATCCCTCCGAAACCACAGAAGAGATCTACCCATAATACTATTGGTAAATTTGAATCACAGTTATTATTAATATGATCTACTATTTTATCTGTATTTGTCTCCGTGAAAAGATTCATCTATAGAATTGTTTTTATTCCTATTCTTTAATTTTGTTTTCTAATAACAGCTTGAACACAACTAGGAATTATGTTAAGTGTCCACAAAACATTTACATTATCAAAAGCCACAGCTATTGATGCTATAATTGCAATTCCTGTTATTATGATGAATGCTGTTGTTACTGTATTGTCTTGTTCGATGTAATTTTTTTGATTTTTCATAATTCAGGTTTTAAGGATTGATATTCTATTCTGGTTTTAGTTCTTCATATTATCTGGACATGATGCTTCATGAGATTTACATGCATTTGGATTGTCAAATTCCTCTTCACAATGGCGGCAATAAAAATGAGCCTTTACATGTGCTAGTTTTTCCTCAGTCTGGTCAAGTCTATCCTGAGTCTGGTCAAGTCTATCCTGAGTCTTTTCTAATCTGATTTCAGTCTCTTTAAGTCTCTCTATAGTCTCTTTTAAACTATTCGTTAACTCTTCTAGATCTATGCCTTGATGCTTTTTATCTTCTTTGTATTTTTTAATAAAAAGGTGACTAAAAGTGTATTCAACAGCCGCCACCATTAAGGCTAAGAAAATGCGGGTAACATACCAGGAATAATGTTCTACAGATTCCTTGAAAACTTTGAACTTTATAAGTAGTAGAAAGCAGCTACATATCGCGAATATTACTGGAATCGATTTATGGACTAAATACGAATGGACAGAGGTGTCAAGAACTGTCCAACCGATACCTATAGCTAATGTAAAAGATGCTAAATAGTGTAGCGCAATAATATTAACGCCTAATACATCTAATAGTAAAGAACTTAACAACGATGCAATAGCCGAATTCACTAATAGCATGGGTATGGTTATAGCCCTTAAAGAGGTTATTCTATCTTCTAATGTTTTCATTTCAAACTAAATTTTAATTGTGGGTCTGTATAATTTGTAATCAATAACTCGACACGTCTATTCTTTATATTTACTCGTTCTTTAAGGGGGATTACATTCATTTTATACTCATGAGCAAAATCCAATACCATCTCATGATCAAATTCTGACATAGCACATTTAATCCCTGAATTTGCCATTATCTTAAAACAATCCTCTGTGTCATGTTCTGTCCATTGAGGAACTTTATAATAATGCAGTGTTTCCAGGTATACCGGATCCAGATAAACAAAAGATTGATCTTTACTTATCAATTTTTTAGAAAATGAAATTTTATCCAATACCTCTCTAAAATCATAATTCGTAATCTTTGTATTCTGTAATTTTAAAAATGTGGGTTCGATAGAGTTAATAAGATTCTTTTTAGCGTTATCGAGACTCAAACGAAGTGCATCACCTTTTCCTAAATATGTAAAGTTTGACAATAGCAAAAACCTTAAGGCTTTTTTTATTGGATCCGATTCTATATTGACCTTCCAATGTTTTACTAAACTTTGGGAGATAGGCATTATTTCTATTTGACTCTGCAGCTCGCTCTTATAGTTTAATAAAACATGATACAAATTGGTTACATCGTCATCTAAATCATTAAGGATTGCATATTGACTAGGAGGTGTATAAAAGAAAGATCCTCCAGCACCAAAGAATAATTCAATACGCATTTTATGCTTTGGGAAATACTCCCATAAATCATTACTTAATTTTCTTTTATTTCCTAATCTAGTTAATATCATTGTTTCTATTTCTCTGTTCTACAATTTCCTTTTGGTATAAATCCTCAACAGTTTTCACATAAGCATCTTCAGTTTCTTCTTTGTACACTTTTTTATCAAACGAATGTTTATTTCCCCATACTCCCGGTACAATCAATCTATCGAAGGAAATAACAAACTGAGGATCACGTGGACCACCACCAACATGTTCAATAAACACACGGATTCCATGTTTCATTAGCTTACTAGTAAGACGTTGCACTTCTATAGTATTAGTACGGCGCTTCACCTTCATAATCTCGATAATTAGGTTCTTCAAAATCTATTGGATCAATAGGTTCTGTTGTCGTTTTGATATAAAAACATTCATGAGTTTTACCATCTATCTTTTTTATTATTCGACCATCGCTACTTCTTGGAATATGTTCCTCGATCGGATTAAATATGTATTCTTTAAACTCGCAAAAAGCTTCTACAGAATCTCTAAATGATTTAGGACCCTTCTTGCCACCATGACCTTTATAGGCTTCATAAGCTATGTTTCTGCTTATAACTGCATCTAACAAACCATTTTCTGGACTAAAATATACTTCAGCCCATTCCCTAAACAGATCTCCCATTATGGTCATGGAATTTCGTTTCATTACATTATTCATTGGTGGGCTAAGCTTTAAATTTGTAGACAGAAAAAAAGAAAGACATTGAGCCATCAGGGCATAAAAATCCATATAATCCTGCTCCGTAAAATCAGTGAATAATTGCATTCCCCCAAAGTCATCAGCTATAGTTCTGGTCTGACTATATTCATTGTCTTTATTCTCGTGATAGTAATCGCTATGAACCGTTAATAAAATCCTTCTTTTGGTAGATGGGTTATTATAATCTCTGGGTGTAAAATTAGAAGTCCCACAAAGTTTTGCTGACTCATCAAAATTTAGAGTAAATGCATTCACTCCTTTATTATTGACCCTCATCGGACCAGTAATATCAGTATAGATTCGACCATAGTCATATCCTGGTAAAATATCATCAATAAATATGTAATCAGTATCCTTGGTAACTCCTCCATATATAAACTCTGAATCAACAACTTCTTTCTTACGTCCAGGTATTGTAAATGGATTTCGAAGAATTTGACTAATGCTATCATACATAAAGGATTTACCAGAACCTCCATGACTCTCTCCTATGTCAGACAATTTATTATCGATACCTAAAGCCAACCACGCCCTGCTTTTGTTTTTATATTTATGTAGTAAGTATCCTAGAGTGAACAGCTTATTTATTAAGTGAAGTTTTTGCTCGTGTATTTCATGCTCATCAAGATTAGGAGCCGCAATATCAAATTGATGTTTTTTAAAATATGAATCTTTAAGATCTTCTGATTTGCCTTTAAAACTATCCTCTAAATCCTTACGCCAATGAATACGACTAACATTGACTAGGTAATTAAGAAATTTATTATCCGTTTTTAGAATATTTATATCATGATCATCTCCAGATGGTTTCGAATCTAATGTAATTTCAAACTGTGGTATTGCAAAAGATTCTTCAAAAACACGGTGCGATAATTCCTTTGGGAAATCAATTACTTTCTCCTCCCATACCATTTTGTCTATTGTACCCTTCTTATGAATTTTAACAGTATCTGCTGTTATTTCAGCAACATACTTAGTAAAAAACCAATACTGTGTATTCCTGTCACAATCAACAAAATCAATATCCATATAAGGAAGCTTAGACAAATAACTCTCATTTAGATATGGTGTTTTTTTAACCATATTCCTTAAGGGTATATTCATCTGCCGATCTTCCAAAAAAGAGTTGACATAATATTGAATCTTGTTAGGGGTGACCTTTTTTACAACATTTCCATCTATATGGATATATCGGTATTCATCCTTTTCATTAGGAGTCTCCAGTCTATAAAATCCCTGGTGTTTTAAGAAATGTTCTCCATGAACTATATTATAGGAATACTCTGTGCCTTTATAAATCCCTTTAGTGTCATATTTAGTTACTTCATCCCAAAACTTCATGGGTAGGGCATTCTCTACTAACTTTTTAAGAATCGTTTTAAAAGAACCTGGTCTTTCTGAATTAAATTTAAGGTCAATAAAATCTTTAAAGTCCTTTTTTGGATTACCCCTCCAGTCCCTTGATTTTAATAAATACTGAGGTAACCAAATCGTTTTGATATCCAGATATTGCAGACCCAAATTAACGGCTTGTTTAACCCCTGTGAAATCAATATCTGGTAAATTACATAGATCCTCTGTTAATCCCTTTAATGTCTTATATTGTTGCTTGGTGAGGATTGCAGTCTCAGAATTCTTCCAAACAACGTAATAACCAAATGAAGCCATATTTAAAGCATCACGCTCTCCACTACATAAAACAATCTGATCTAATTTAACATTAGATTTTCTAGAAGTATCATCGATATCTTTCTTTGCTTCCTCATTTAAAAGTGATGTATGACCTGCTTTAGCATCTGATAATCCAAACAGAAAGTTTTCAGGACGACCTCCTGCATATCTAAACCTATAGGATTTATCTGCGGATTTTGGCTGATATATCTTTTGCCAATCCCCAAAATCAAATACAAAAATTGGATAGTCATCAGTTGCGTATGTCTCAACAACTTCTTCTTTTTTCACATAAGCGAAATATTCAACAGATTTTAGATTGAAGCGTTCTGCAACTTCATTGGTCATTAAGGGACCTATTATTTTTAAAGCTGAATCTGAAATTTTCTTTTTGTACTTAAAATAATACTCGCCCTCTTTTTCCTTGGCTTTTAAAGGGCGCTTTTTAAATGTGGGTTTTGCAATATGTTTAGTACCCTGATATTGTACATGATATAATTTAGCAAGTTTTTTACAGGCTTCTCCATAAGAAAGATTGTCCTCAAACATACAAACACCAATAGCATTTTTAGGCTTATCCCATTCTCCCCAGTCACAAACTAACCAAACATTGTTGTCTCCCTTTTTTAAGGTGGTTGAAGCTGTTTTTTCGTTCGCGCGTCTTTTGAATTTTTTGTGTTTACCAGAAGAAGCTTCCTTCGCATCAGAATAATAATCTAAGATAATATTCAGACCACCATTGGTTTGCTCCAGTATTGCTTCAGCAAATGCATATTTTTTGCTCATTATAATTAGTTTTTAGAAAATAGAAATCTTGCCCAACAGAGTTAGGTAGTGCTAAATGACAGTATGTGTAAGGTTTAAAAAAGGACTAGGTTACGCAGCCCAGTGCGTTAAAAAAATCGATGGATTTTAAGATGGTAGAAGCTCCAGCAATCAGGACGAATAAGTAAAATGATTTTCTCATTCTAGTAGATTCTGTAATCCGTAAGGAATCTAATACTGGATCCAGAATTACTTTAAAGAAAATGCAGTAACACAAAATATCGAGCCATTGAAATGCCATTTTTGTAAATACACTTTCCATCTTAAAATATCTTTTTTTCTTGCGTATAATCGAGCTTAAGTGGGGTTTCTGTTACAGTTAGTTTTTCAAAAATAGTCCCAGTACCGTCAAACATCATAACAGCTTTTCTTATGATCCCATCTATAACATCATCTTTGGGATGATATGCTTCTACAAATTGCTTAGAGTCATCTAGTAAGATTCCTTTTTCAACCTTATATCCAGCTTTTCTAAACATCATCTCCTGTCTATCAATTGGTTTATATGCTTTGATTAAAGGGTCTGTATTTTGGTCAAATTCGTCTTTCATGAGTATCATTTAAAATTTTGTACAATTCTCCTACCGTAAGGTTCTGTTGTTCTTTCTCTAGCTTTATTTCTGTCACTCTATTCAATTGATTAATAGTCCTTGTAAGTTCTTTTTCTAAAGCTTTTATATCTTCTCTAAAAACCAAAGACTTACTTATTAGTGACTGGTACCGCTTCTGTAACTTCTGTATTTTTAGCTCTAGTTGTAACTGCATGATTATATAACCTTTGGTAGTTTCTTACCTGTAATGCCATTTTTGGCGCTAGTGTTTTTACATCTTCCTCAGAAAAGTGAAAAGAAGTACATAACTGGTCTAATTGAGCCTTTGCTCTATTCAATTTTGATTGCAAATTATCTATTGTCTCCTCCATTAGAATTTTATGTTTTTATGATATTGTTCTTTTTGATAGACCAAAATCATAAGGCCTATAAGTATTAATGTCATGATTGCGATAATTGTTAACATAATATTTTTGGGTTTTAAAAGTTTATTTCTTTTTTTAAATAAGAAGTCAAAATTACTTTTCGACCTTTTTTAATTTTACTAGATGTAAGCTTCATTTATACATCTTCACAGATATTCATATTCTTTTTAGGCATAGTTACAGTCTCTTGCATAATTATTTATCTAGCCTTACCATTGCGTCTTCTACCTCTTTTCTTATATAGTACACCTTAGCACCCAATCCGTATGACTGTAAGATTCCGTCCTTAGTCCATCGCCATAAAGTTGGTTTTGACACTTTTAATAAAATTGCGGTTTCCTCTATAGATAAATACTCGATTGGTGCTTTCGTTTGAAATTCCTTTTTCAACTCATCGAATTGAGCTTTTACCCCTTCAACAAGTATTCTTTGCAATTGTTCTGGTGTTATTTGTATGAGTTGAATACTTTCCATAATTGATAATTATGATATTAATTTGTTTAATTGTTCTATTTGAGTTCGAATCGTCTTCTGAAGAAGTTCTAATACTCTAGCTTGATATTTTTTTGGAACTGAAAAAAACCGTACAAACCAATGATTTTGAAGCGTATTTGGTTCTTTACCAAACTCTTGAGCAGCTACCTCAATAAACTTTTGTTTATCCTCGACTTTTGCATAGAGCTTTTTGATATTATCGATCATTTATTATACTATTTTGAAAAGAGGTTCATCTTTTGGTAGTTATATACCGAAGAAATGTTTTTCGGCCTTTTTTAATGCTCTCTCTAAGGTTAGTGCATTTGTATTGTCGCTATCACATATCGTGGCAATACAATCGTA
The DNA here is from genome assembly GCA_947498785.1 of uncultured Aquimarina sp. Classification (GTDB taxonomy): domain Bacteria; phylum Bacteroidota; class Bacteroidia; order Flavobacteriales; family Flavobacteriaceae; genus Aquimarina. The sequence goes on from CANMLS010000010.1 coordinate 121,441, forward strand.
AAAATTCTAATTCATAGTTGGTTTTTGCGAAAACATGCTGATAATTATACAAGAGTCTTTTTCTTCTGTATCAACTTCTATAGTTCCATTTGTAAAAAGTTCTGCTAGAGTTTCTTTTGTCAAAACTGGATGTGGTTTTACCATAATCTCAGTTGTTTTGTTTGCAGTAGTTTTCATATATTTGCTGTATTATTGTTGTTTTGCATTACAAATATACAAACTATGTTCATATTTACAAACTTTTTACGTAATTTTGTTTGTATTAAACACGTGTTGAGTTGCAAAAACAATGTTAAAACCTAAATATCAAACACTTATATTAAATCTATAATTAGATAAATTGAGTTTAAATAATACCAATATTGTTTGTAAAATGACCAAATTAGAAAGGATAAATAAGGCTATAGCTTTTTTAAAAGGGAACGAAATAATATCTATTCAGCAAGATATTGTTGATATTATGAATGTAAACAAATCTTCCGTATCATCTGCATTAAAAGGGGATGATAGATACCTTACTAATGGTTTTTTGAAGAAGTTTTGTAAATCTTTCCCTCAAATCAGTCAAGCTTGGTTGTTAAATGAAGAAGGAGAGATGTTAATTAGCAAAGAGGTAAACAACAATTTAAATTTAAGCATATTCTATAACAAGCATGGAGAAAGAGTATCCGATAAAGCAATTTCAGAGTATGCAACTAGAAATATTGAAAGATTTATTAGGGAAGACATTGGTTTCAAAAAATCGATTGACATAGAAGTTTTAAAAACATTAATGAAAGCTAGAAAGTCAGACGGGACAATTGATATTGATAAAATTGGAAAATAATTAATCAATTACTTATAATAATACCAAAGGCTATTTCTTTATAAATGAAAATTCATATGACAGTTCCAAGATTTAGTGCATAGTTTTGTTTCAATCTGATCTAAGTAATTTTCGATCCAAAAATTTATGCTATACAATTTGTTGATGAAGTTTATAAAAGAGAATTAGAAAAATTAAGAACGGATAAGCGTTGAAAATTAAAATTCTCACTTAACTTTTCAATTTATTTACGATATTTCTTTAGAGCTATTTCTTTAAGTTCTTCTAGAGCCTTGTTTTTCTTCTCTCTTTCGTCATCTGCCATAATCAATTCCATGACCTTTCTTATATAATCTCGAAAGGTTTCGTTTTGGATCAACTCGTCTTTATGCTCAAGTAAATGATCAATTAGTTGTAATGTGCTTAGTTCATTTAAAACTAGGTTGGTTTTGTTTCTAGAAGACAACATTTGACCTTTTCCTGTTATCAACCAATTCGAATCAATATCTTTATAGGTGTTGAGTATATTCTCTATTTTAGTTGCGCCAATATCCTTAACTTTATCTAAAAAGCCATTAGAAAGTCCAGTTTCTCGATAAAACTTACTCTTGTTTATTTGTTTATACTCTATTATTTCTAGGATTCTAGTAACTATACTCATATTATTTTAGATTTTTGGGTATAATCTAATAATGATATTATTCTTTCAGCTTCCGTTATAATAGTTTCTTCCATTGCTAGATAAAGGTAATTCTATCCAAAATCTATGTTATAAAGAAAGTACCGTTGCTCACATGAAAGCAACTCAAATAGATCCATCATATTAATTGATGAATGATTTGAATCTTTTAATTCTTTTTTTAAGGATTTAATCTCTTCATCCTTTTCTTTAACAAGAGTATCGTAGTCATTTTCATAAATTTCTAAAAACTCTTCAGGAAAGGAAACTAGCCTTTTAAGCTTATCTATCTTTTGGGATTTCTTACTACTCATTTTCTGCTGCATTATCAGTTAATTCCATTCGCATTCTTCTAAAATCTAAACTTTTTTCAGGCTTAATTAAGTCCTTTTCCTCTGCCTCTTTATACATAAAAACAAAGAAACTTCTTATGGTGTTATTCAGGTTTTCTATTTTTATTGTCTGGAAACTTTTAATTTTAGAAAATAGCCAGATAACGGATAACACTACCACAAATGTTGATATAGTAAAGCCTATAGCATAAATATGAAGTAGAACATCATCAAGTCCTAATTCTTTTGCATTGAAAACCCAATAAAGTTGAATAAAATAAAAATACAGAGGTGCTGAATACGATATTTTATAAGGCTTTAACAATCCACCAAAACAAAGTAAAAGAGGAGATAATGTTTGAGTAATTACCCAGATAAAGGTTTTTGTACTATTAAAACCATAGGTTTCAGTAATACCAAAGGTAGTAACCTTATCCGAGAAAAGAATTAATCCAGATAAGATTACCAATATTGATGCAAATATTTTTAGAATTGAAACGCCCTGTTTAATGTGCGTCTCCTTGTTCTCCAGGTCTTTGAATTTCTCCTGGATCAACTTGAAAAATTTCCAATTGATCCAATTCTGCTTCGTAGGTTTCTTCATTTAAATCGGTTGATTCACAACTTCCTAATGATATTACAAATACTACTAACGCTGTTAATATTGCTATTTTTTTCATCTTAATTTATATTTTGGTTTAATACAAAATTAATCTGTATTTCTTCAAAAAAAACCGATTTAAAAAATAGTTAGTGAACGTATAATTAACAATAGTAGCTTTATATCATATAAGTGTGTGTTGGTTAATTTAATTCATCAAATTTAGGAAATAATACCTATGATACGGTTACGGTAAAACCACAAACTTTTGTTTCGAAAACTCACATATACTGCGGGTTACCGTAAAAACAGTAACATAGAATTTCATATTATTTCATGCTATTAAAAAATGGTTATTAATAAATTTTTAATAGGATAGGAATGATAAATATAGCAACAATAATAGTACCGTAGTTAGGGGATATTCCCCCTTTTTTTACAAGTAAAACACAATGGTTTGATTTGAAGGCAATTAAAATTAAAAATTATACAAATCGAATAATTACTACAAACCAAAATGCATGACCCTATCTTAATCTATTTATTCAAAATTTAAGGCCCTAATAAAACTACTTAAAAAGTAAAAAATACGTGGTTTTACAACAAAGCTATTCCCTTCAGGTTTATTAACTTAGATATTAAGAAATGTATAATGAATATATCGTTACCTGAGCGACTATACCCCTAAGTTGGTGGTAATAGGAAAACTGAAATTATTCTTATGAATTTACTTTTTGTAACAGCAGCAAAAAAATTAGGTGCCGACAAAGAAATAATGAATTCTTATTGGGCATACCATGAAAGAAAACAAAATTGGTTTTTTTCTCCTAACCCTAATCTTGATGCAGCAGAACGTCGCCCTAATTCATTTCCTAACAAAGGTAGTTGGGATAGGTTAAAATCCGCCGAAAGAAGATCAAAATGGAATAGCTTTAGTTTAAAACAACGTATGACTATAGCTACACTTGCTGGATTCGGGCATGAAGGAAAAGGGATCAACTTAGATAATAGTATTCATTTTTCCAAATTAAGGAAAGGTTATATGAACTGGAGATCGGATTTATATAGTGTATTTTGGAGTGATAAAACTCAGAAAAAACGGTGGCTGTGTAATGTTTTTGTAGGAGATGCAATATATCTATATAACGGAAAGAGCTTTACATATGGAAATAATCACTATTTCAATCCTAAACAAACTTTTAATGGAAAATCTACTTTAAAGAAACGAAATAGTTATAAAGATGTTCAAGCAGGTGATATTTGTGTCTTTGGAGATAAACATATAGAAATAATTACAAGTATTCAGAAAAACTCGATTGCTGATGATGGTTTTTGTTCAATTGGAGCTGGTAGAGCAAGTAGCCCTGAAACAAGTGGTGGTGATGGTACTATCAGATGTGATTCTTTTTTCTCGATTGGCACAAGGGAGTTAGAAAATAATAACAATACATATTTTTATATCTAATGAAGTTTCATTTAACAGCGATTATAACCAACATTTTACTAATCTTTGGTATAATGCATTTGTACACTTTTTTTGTTACATCCATTGATAGTATGTATTTTGTAAAAAGGGGACAATATTTTGAGTCGTATTTTGCTTATTCTATTCTATTTTTTTCGTGGTTAGCAACTTTAATCATTTATAAAAAGAAAAAGTATTCAACGCACTTTTATTATTTTATAGCTATCAACCTTTTGGTAATAGTAGTGATTAGTATTTTTAAATATATATCGTTTATTAATAATGATTCTGCCCAGTTCAAAATATCCAATCTATTTATTAGTATTAAATCTGCGATTTTCGAAACGATAATACCTTTACTAATAATTTCTATTCTTGTGAACCTCTTTCAGAATACAATCGGAAAAAAACTACTAGCAAAAAAGTATCTAACACAGAGATCATAATTGTTAAACCTAAAGAATTGTCATATTTGAATTCTTCTCCAAATTTTCAGTTTTACTTTATAATTGAAAATTTTAATTTCACAAACCAACTTAGGCAGATAATAGATGAAATTACTCAAGTTTTTCAAAAGGTTGTCTATATGTTGTCTAAAAAAGAATAAAAAAAACTGTAACAATCACAAAATGAATTAGTTACAGTTTTTACTCGTACTCGAGGTGGGAATCGAACCCACACGACCGAAGTCACTGGATTTTGAATCCAGCGCGTCTACCAATTCCGCCACTCGAGCATTCTAGGACGGCAAAATTAGCAAAATATTCTTTTTCTACCATCAAATTAAGTGACAAAATAAAGGTTAGAGTGAAAATAAATTTTTAAATTTGCACCTTGTTTTTAGAAAATAAGTTTTAACTCGTTATTATACAATAATTTACCCTATGTCAATCGCAGTTACAGAAGCAAAATTTTTTGCATGTAGTCAGAGTACAGAACTCGCAGAAAAAATAGTAGCTGCTTACGGAGCTAAACTGGGTAAAATTATTACATCAACATATAGTGATGGCGAGTTTCAACCTTCTTTTGAAGAATCTGTAAGAGGATCTAGAGTTTTTATTATTGGATCAACACATCCTAGTTCTGATCATCTTATGGAAATGTTATTGATGCTTGATGCTGCAAAAAGAGCTTCTGCAAGACATATCACAGCAGTATTACCTTATTATGGATGGGCTCGACAGGATAGAAAAGACAAACCAAGAGTTCCTATTGCGGCAAAATTGATTGCCAAAATGTTAGAAACGGCTGGTGCAACAAGAATCATTACAATGGATTTACATGCAGATCAGATTCAAGGGTTTTTTGAGAAACCTGTAGATCATTTATTTGCATCAACTATATTTTTGCCATATGTACAATCACTAAATCTAAGTGATCTTACAATCGCTTCTCCAGATATGGGAGGTTCTAAAAGAGCTTACGCATATTCTAAAGCATTGTTGAGTGATGTTGTTATTTGTTACAAGCAAAGAGCCAAAGCAAATGTGATTTCACATATGGAACTTATTGGAGATGTAACCGGAAAAAATGTCGTTCTAGTTGATGATATGGTAGATACTGCCGGAACATTAACCAAAGCAGCTGATCTCATGATCGAGAGAGGTGCCAAAAGCGTAAGAGCCATTTGTACTCACCCTATCCTTTCAGGGAATGCATATGAGCGATTAGAAAATTCTAAATTAGAAGAATTGATTGTAACCGATTCTATTCCTCTAAAACAAGAAAGTAATAAAATCAGAGTTGTTAGCTGTGCAGAGTTATTTGCAGATGTTATGAACAGAGTTCACAAAAACCAGTCGATCAGCTCTAACTTTATAATGTAAAATAATAATTAATAAATTTAAAAAAATGAAATCATTAACAATCAATGCATCTCAAAGAGAAAGCGTAGGCAAGAAAGCAACAAAAGCCTTACGTAATGCTGGACAGGTACCTTGTGTTATTTACGGTGGAGACACTATTATACACTTTGCAGCACCAGAAATTGCCTTTAAAAACTTAGTGTATACTCCAGACGTTCATACCGTGGTAATTGCTTTGGATAATGGTACAAAAGTAAATGCTATCTTACAGGATATTCAATTTCACCCTGTAACTGATAAAATCTTACATATCGATTTTGTTGAAATTTTTGACGATAAGCCAATTACAGTTGAGCTTCCTTTTAGAACAACTGGAAATGCAAGAGGAGTTCTTAATGGAGGTGTGTTACGCTATAACCTAAGACGTATCAAAGTAAAGGGTCTTGCTTCTAAATTACCAGACTTGATCGAGGGAGACATTACTAACCTAAAGATAGGAAACAAGTTATTAGTTACTAGTTTAGCAAGTGACGATTTTACAATCCTACACCCAGACAATACAGTAGTTTGTATGGTTAAAACTTCTCGTACTGCTGTCGCAGATGACGATGAAGATGAAGAAGAAGGAACTGAAGCTGCTGCAGAAGGAGCAGAAGCTCCAGCTGCTGAAGCTTAATCTTACAATTCTAGAGATACAAAAGCATTCTGATTATTATTCAGGATGCTTTTTTTATTTTTACATAGTTTTAAAAAATATAAAAATCAAACAATTGTCAATTATATGCTTTCTGTATTTAGAAAATTATTTTCAAAACAAAAAGTAGAAGAAACACAAGATGATCTTATGAAAAAATTTCTTGTCGCTGGTCTTGGAAATATTGGTCCTAAATATCACAATACCAGGCACAATATAGGTTTTAGGATTCTTGATGCTTTGGCCAAAGAAGAAGATCTAACTTTTGAAACAAACAAATTAGGTGATCTCACTACTTACAAACACAAGGGAAGAACCATCATATTACTCAAACCTAATACTTATATGAACCTCAGCGGAAAAGCAGTTCGATATTGGCTGGAGAAAGAAAAAGTGCCAATAGAAAATCTTTTGGTGGTTACTGATGACATCAATCTTTCTTTTGGAACCATTCGCGTTAAGACTAAAGGCAGTGCTGGAGGACATAATGGGCTAAAAGATATCGAAGCACAATTGCAAACTTCTAAATATTGTAGATTTAGATTTGGAGTTGGTGATGAATTTAGTAAAGGCAGACAAGTAGATTATGTACTTGGGGAGTGGAAAACCGAAGAAGAAGCTGCTATGCCAGAACGTTTAGAAAAAGGAATTGCATTGATTAAATCCTTTGCAACAGCAGGAACATCTAACACAATGAATAGCTTTAACGGAAAATAAAGAAATGTATCCAAAGTATTTTTTTATTTTTACAATCGCTGTAAATTTCACTTCTTGAAATAAGCATAACAACCATATAATGCCAAGCATACTAAATATTAGCGAATCTCATCTTACAGTTGAACATGAATCTAAAATGAAAAGATGAAACGTTATACCGACGCAAAAACATACGACAATCAAACACCATCTGTAGTTACTATAGGTACTTTTGATGGTGTACATATTGGTCATAAAAAAATAATAGATCGTCTTATAGAAAGTGCTCAGAAAAATGGATTAGATTCTGTTATCCTCACGTTCTTTCCTCATCCAAGGATGGTCTTACAACAAGATTCTAATATAAAACTCATTAACACAATTGATGAGCGCATACAAATATTAGAAAAAACAGGGCTTACTAGCCTTGTCATACATCCATTTACTCACGAGTTCTCCCGTCTTACTGCTGGCGAATATGTACAACAAATGCTAGTAAATCGTCTTAATGTACGTCATGTTATTATAGGATATGATCATAGATTTGGGCGTAATAGAAATTCTAACATCACAGATCTCGCTTCTTATGGAATACAAAATGATTTTACTGTAGAAGAAATTTCTAAACAAGACATTGATGATGTTGCCGTAAGCTCTACCAAAATTAGAAAAGCTCTTTTACAAGGAGATATTATAAAAGCCAATACTTTTCTTGGGTATGAATATATGTTAACAGGTGTAGTGGTTAAAGGTAAAGAACTTGGAAGAAAATTAAATTACCCAACAGCCAATTTACATATCGAAGAAAAATATAAGCTTATACCAAAGAACGGAGTGTATATTGTCAAATCACAAATTGATGGTACAATCCGTTTTGGAATGATGAATATAGGGATCAACCCTACGGTAAATGGCGTACAACAAACGATAGAAACTCATTTCTTTGATGCTTCTTTTAACTTATATGACAAAAAGATCCAAATCCAGATGCTAAAACGCATTCGTGATGAAAAGAAGTTTGATTCTATCGAACAATTACAAGAAGCTATGCAACAAGATGAAGATTTCTCCAGGGATTATATAAACTCTTTAGTATGATCAATCGTTGGTTGTTCACCCATATTGATAATAGTGCTCTAATTATATTTAGAGTTTTTTTCGGGTTTCTTATTGCTGCAGAAGCTATCGGAGCTATTTTTACTGGATGGATTAAAAGAACCATGATCGATCCAGAATTTACTTTTAATTTTATTGGTCTTGATTTTTTACAACCCCTCCCTGGTAATGGCATGTATTTTTACTTTGCTGTTATGGGAGTTTTTGGATTGTTAGTAATGATTGGATTTAAGTATCGCTGGAGCATGATTGCTTATACGATAATGTGGGCTGGAGTATATTTTATGCAAAAAGCCTCTTATAACAACCATTATTATCTTTTATTATTGCTTTGTATCATCATGTCTATTTTACCCGCAAGAAATTATTTTTCTATTGATGTAAAGCAAAATCCATCATTGCAGAAAAATTCGATGCCTCGATGGTGTCTTTTAGTAATTATTATTCAGCTATGGATTGTTTATACCTATGCTTCAGTAGCAAAATTTTATCCTGATTGGCTAGACTATACCGTGGCAAAAAACTTAATGGCTGGTCGTGCTGATTATCCTATTGTTGGAGATATTCTTCAAGGACACTGGGCACATATAAGCGTTACCTATTTCGGGATTTTATTTGACTTACTTATTATTCCCCTTTTACTATGGAGAAGAACACGACTCATAGCATTTTGTATTAGTATCTTTTTTCATTTGTTCAATTCTATTGTATTTCAAATAGGGATATTTCCATATCTATCTTTGGCTTTTAGTGTATTTTTCTTTTCTAAAGAAAGAATACATCGCATTTTTATGAGAAAGAAAAAATTCTATACTGCTAATGAAATGATTATTCCTTCTTATAAAAAGTTTGTGATGCCAATCATGATCATTTGGTTTTTAATACAAATAGCCCTTCCCCTTCGCCATTGGACCATCCCTGGAGATGTGCTTTGGACAGAAGAAGGACATAGGATGAGTTGGCGTATGATGCTAAGAGGAAGGTCTGGAATTACAGATTTTTATATTTTAGATAAAAATGACCCCGAAGCTAAACGAAAATATATTAACAAGATTAATTATCTATCTAGAAAACAATTACGATTAGTCTCTACTAAACCAGATGCAATGTGGCAATTTGCACAGCATCTTAAAGAAAAATATTTATCCGAAGGAAAAGACATAGCCGTTTATGTAAATAGTAAAATATCCATTAATGGAAAAGAGCGTAAAGTATTTATTGATCCCGAAGTTGATCTCGCTAGCGTACCATGGAATTATTTTAGTACCAACCCTTGGATCATTAAATATAATAGAGAATAGATAAAAAATGATCGTTCTCAAGTAAATATAACAACAAGGATGCATTTCTATATTTTAAGAACCATTTTTATTATCATTTTAGGATTGCCTTTCTTGGTATGTAGCCAACAAGAGGAAAGGTTTACTTTTTTTGGAGTTACTCCCAACCCTGTTAATAAACGCTTATATCGTAATTTAAAAACGATCAGTGATCCAATCTCTCGAATAAAAATTATTGATACTATTGCAAATATCCATATACGGTATGGAAATACTGATTCTATTATCTACTATGGTAACTTCCTGAAAGATGAAGTTTTAAAACACCAAAAAGATATTTCTGATAGTGATGTATATATTTCCAAATCATATCACGTCCTTGGAAAAGGAAAATTAAGCAAAGGGCTGTATGATGATGCTATGCAATATCATCTGGATGCATTATCTATTTCTCCCGTTTCAACAATGAGTACTCTATTTTATACTCATCAGCTCGATCTTGCTATCATTTACGTATATAAAGAAGAATACGGTACTGCCCTACCTATATTACATAATTGTATAGAAAAAGCCAAGGACAGAAAATTAAAAATATTAGCAAAAAAAACGTTAGCCGATTTACACCTTTCTAAAAAGGAAATTGGTATAGCACAATCTCTTTATAAAGAAGTTTTGGATCAATTAGATCCAAGTAAAGATTTAAAAACCCAGTTGAAGATTCGTCTTAATTTAGGAAAAATCAATAGCTTCACAAAAGATTATGATCATGCAATGGATCATTTTAGCTTTGTTAAAGAAAAAACTCTCCAAAATCACTTTTATGATCTATATATCGAAGTTGTATTTCAGATGGGGATTATTTACTATACTCTAGAACAATATGAATCTGCAGAGATGGTTTTAAATTCTGCATACACAAACACTATACAATGGAATAAACTTGAATTACAACGAGATGTTATCAACATGCTTACTAGTCTTTACACAGGACGTAAAGATTTTAAAAATGCATATAATTTAATGACTCAATATGTAAGAGTGTCTGATCAGATCTTAAAAAACCAAAACAAAGAGGTCGTTAAAGAACTAGAAATCAAATACCAAACTCTTCAAAAAGAGAAAGAAATCTTTACTCTTAAGGAAGAACAATTACTCAAAGAAAGTGAGATTAGTCGTCAAAGAACAATCAAAAATGCATTTCTGATCGGTTTTATTATTACACTTATTCCTATCGTTGCTTTATTGATCCTATATTTTCAAAAACTAAAAACACAAGTCAAACTTAATAAATCACAAGAAGAAGTAAATCAACAGAAAGTGCATGGATTAATGAAAGAGCAGGAGCTTAATCTTATTAAAGCTTCTATGGAAGGTCAAGATAAGGAACGGAAACGTTTTGCCAGAGAACTACATGACAGTATTGGAGGAAACCTTGCTAGTATAAAACTTCAGCTTTCTAACAGCCAAAATAGTAACCAAAATACCAAAATTATTGAACAAGTTGATGAAACTTATCATCAAATACGAGATATATCTCACGATCTTGCGTCTAAAAAGTTTTTGGAGAATGGGATTTCTAAACTTGTAAAAGAATACATATCAAACATACAGGACGGAAGCGGGCAAAATATTTCTTTTAACCCTCATCCTGAAGAAGAGATTAATCAAATAGGTATCCCTCTAAAAGAAGAATTATTTAAAATCATCCAGGAACTATTGACAAACTGTTTGAAACATGCAAAGGCAGATCGAATTGACATTTATCTGAATCAATACGAAAAAACATTACAGCTTCTTTTTGAGGATAATGGTGTTGGATTTAATACCAAAAAAGTTTCTGATGGTATTGGATTTAAAAACATAAAGAAGCGTTTGGATAAATTATCAGGATCTCTATTCATCGATTCTACTCCAAACAGAGGTACCGTAATTGATATCGAAATTCCTATGTAATAGTTTATAGAAAACTTAACCCATCATCTGATATTATTTTATTTAAATTACTTTGTCGAGATTAAAGTGCCATTTTCATCAAAATATTCCCATGTTCCTGATTTATGATCTAGTTCATATCTTCCTCTTTCCATAATTTTTCCATTAAGGTGATATTTTTCATACTTCCCATGCCATAATCCAGATTGGTATTGATATATTTCCTTGATCAAACCCTTTTCATTATATTCTTTCCACTCCCCATCTCTTTCTCCATTATGATAGTTTCCGATAATTGATAACTCACCGTTAGTATGGTATTCTTTATAATCACCATGTAAATTTCCGTTTCGAATTTGAGCATTCATTTTTAAGGTTCCATCTGCAAAGAAATACTGTAACTTTCCTATTAGAGTTCCGTTTTTATATTCCGCTTTAGAATGTACAGCACCATCAAAATGATAAGTTTCCCAAATTCCTTCTTGTTTATCATTACTATAACTCCCTTTTTTAGAAAGTGTATTTGTCCCTAAATCATATCCTCTGGCCTCTCCTTCTTTAACTCCGTTTTTATACGGTATAGAATCTATCTCTGCAGTATCCTCATCATAATACACCCAAACTCCTACTTTTTTAGACTGTATAATCTTACCTATACCTTTGACATTGCCATTTTCATGATATTCTATTTTTTGTACTTCATTGTTAGAATTAGAACAACCAACACAGAAAACCATTAGAATAAAAACAACATATTTTATATAATCTCTCATAAGTCAAACAAATTATTCCTTTCTCTTTACATCATTGGAGTGGTTTAAACTTCTTTAATTCTAGCAAAAAAACTTAAATCAAAAAAGCAAGAGTACAAATTAAACTATAAAAACCATTGCCTATCTAGATATTTTTAATCCAAAATGAAAAAATAATAGTGTTTCAATACCTTGACTACATTTGACACAAGCTTGAGAAAGACATCAAAAAAAATTATGCCTATAGAAAACAACAGAAATATCATTAATTAAGAGACATATATACTTCTATTCTTTATAAATTATATCCTATTGCATACATATAATTTATAAAAGTAAAATATTCGTTAGTTTTTGATGAGTTTCAAATTTATTACTTCACTTAATAATTGAACATAAAACAAGTACAATTGAGCCAAAATATCATTTTAACAGTATTCAAACATTAGCAAAGCCATTGATATAAAGTATTCTTTGTCATTGATTTAAAAATACAGAACAGTTATTACAATGCATAAATCATTACATCCATATAGAGAAGAAGTATTTAGACATAATTGAGTCTTTTAAGCTTATATAAAAAAACACAACAGGGGATTTTTCCCCCCATATATTCAATACAAAATCAAAATTCAAAAAACATAATACACTCTTTATCAATACTTTAAAGAAAAAATGAAAAAAAATGAAAAAAAAGAGTGTTGCTTAATTTAAAATCGATAAATTTATTATCAGAAATGACAATTTAGAATCTTCTTTTTCTTTATAAAATAAACTGTCAAACAGCTATCCGGATACGTACCACTATGGTAGTATCAAGAAATCTCCAACCAGTTTTTATATATTAATCAGGGATTTTGAAAATTGTTTTTCAAAAAGCAGCTAAGATTTTAATACTAGTTAAAAAATTAAGGCACCATTTAACAAATTAATATTTAAAAAAAAACCATTATGGGATCATTTAGAGCTTCCTTAGAATTAGGAGGAAAAGAATTCGACGTATTAAGTTCAGATTACGCATTCAGTAGAGATACTGATAAAAAAGGAAAAATATCTTCAAACGTGTATGGCGGAAGAATTACATTAACTATCGAGTCTACAGAAGATACTTCTGTAATCGAAGCGATGTTAAACAGCCAGTTTAAATCTGTAGAAGGTAAAATCATTTACAAGAAAACAGACGAGGATGCAAAAATGAAAGAAGTAGAATTCAAAAATGCATACATCGTTTACTTCAAGGAAACTTTAGACGTAAATGGAGATGTACCAATGACCATCGACTTTACAGTTTCTGCAGAAGAAATTAATATTGGTAACGCATCGATTCATAATCGTTGGCCAGTTGCATAAATATCAAAAAAAGGAGCAGGCTAGTTTAGCCTGCTCCTTACATTATAGCTTGTGGTATTAAATTAGTACCCTTGGCATCTGATTTCAAAAATCATATACCCGTTATCATGTAATTAGGTTATTTTTTAATATGATTTAGAACATACAAGAGTATGTAAATGATTTTATTGCTTCTAGTGCTAATCAATTTTATGACTAAAACTATACTAAAACATTATGTATAAAGTTATTATCACGGTAACCAATACCAAAATTGGAGTAGCAAAATTATTAAGTTATCCATATAGGCCTAAAAGAATTAAATACCAAGTTCCTTTATACAGAGTAAAAGTAGAAGGAAAAGATACATCAGGCAATCCCGTAGAAGCAAAGTTTGAAGCGATACGATTTGGGGTAAAAAGAACAAAGACAATTAATGCCCATATTGTAGGGTTACAAGATGCACAATCATATACCCTAACATGGCACTTTATAACTACCATGGATGAAATGGCATGGCGTGTATATGCAGGTTTTTTTGTACATCGAGGACCTAACTCACCTTCGTCAGGAACATTTGGATCCATTGGTTGTATAGAAATTTGTGGTATTGGTGAATGGGATAGATTTAATAATTTGATTAAAGAACTAGCAGGTTCTGCTTCATTAGAAGAAGTAAGTAATAATCGATTGGCTAAAATAGTTTATCAAGCTACGACGAAACCTCCATTAATAAAACTATAAAAAAGTATTATGAATCTGATGATAAAATGCATTGTAATACTCCTATTTTTTATAAACTGTAAAGAAAGAAATGAAAAAAAACAACAGTCTGAAAAATTAATAGAACAAGAGGTTAAAAATCAACGAGAAGTAAATGTTAAAACCGAAGATTCTATTAAGGTTTTTCATATCTCTTATGATAGTACTGAGATTAACAAAACAGAAAAAATAACAGCAATAACCAAAGGAGTACAAGCTGATTTTTTACAATATCAATTCACTAAAGATTTAAATGAATTGAGAGATATTAAAGAAATACGGAAGCTCAGTAAATCTAAAGGTTTCTTGAAAACATTAGCCAGAGATTTTAAAAATAAAGATTTTTTAGAAGTATCTTCTATTCATTATTCGTATGTAGAACCCCGTAGTGATAAGAACCCTAGTCGTATTTCTGTAGAAGAGTGGTATTTTGAAGATCAGCAAAAAGCAAAATCCTGTTTCGAAAGTTTAAAAAAATATGAAGAAGCTACAATCCTCTTTAAGACAGTCAACTGGATATGGGTACATCAACAAGATAAAATATTTTTGGTATTCGCATTAAATCATCAAGTTACAGATAAAGAGATGCAACGTATAAAGCAAGAAATAATTGATGTTATAAAACCGTCAGGAAAATACGAAACTGTTCAGTTTTATGAATAACATCAATATCGGTATAAAATCCAGCACTACAGTAAAATTTGATATAATTACAAAAAAAACAGTATGATAGAGCCAAAAACAACACTTAGTATTGATGGGGAATTTCTTTCTAACTTTGAGAATGTGTCCCTTACCCAAAATATAAATGACCACCATACTTTTGAGATCGTCATTGATTATGACAGTATAGAAGCCGTAGGTGGCCACACATTAGATATATCAAAAAAATGGCTGGGTAAATCGACAGTAATCAACTTTAACGAAAAAGAATTTATTGGTCTGATCACTAATGTACAAGTAGTTCACAACCATGGTTTTAACGGAAAATTGGTTGTTAGTGGATACTCTAAAACTATATTATTAGAAGGCGGAGAACATATGCAATCATGGTTGAATAAAAATCTTAGCGCCATTATTAGCGACACTGTTAATGTCGCAGGAGTAGACGCTACAATAGCCCCTGTTTTTTCTTCGCTTATAGAGTACCAATCTCAATATATGGAAACTCACTTTCAGTTTATACAACGACTGGCCAAACAATATAATGAATGGTTATATTATGATGGAGTTAAGCTTATTTTTGGAAAACCCCCTCTAGAGACTCCTATTCCTATAGAATATGGAGAGGATATGGATACTATCAATATTGCTATAAAAACCAATGCTAATGCAAGTAACAAATTCTCTTATAACGCTTTGGATGATGCCAGAAATGAATCAAAAACAAAAGGAACAGTTAACGGACTTAATGAATTAGGATCTTTTGCTTTTAATACCTCCAAAGATATATTTCAAATTCAACCCAATACTTTTTCATCAACCAGAGTAAAGGATAAAAGTGAAATAGATAACATTCTTAAAAACAAACAAGGAAATGCTGCATCACAAGTACATGTACTTACTGGCACAAGTGGTAAACAAGGATTAACCGTAGGAACAGTAATTAAGGTAAATGCCGCTAAGTATAATAATGGATCTTTTGACATCAAAAGTTACGGAGAATATATCATCACCCAGATTACACATGATGCAACAGGATCTGGAGAATATACAAATCAATTTAGTGCTATCCCATCTGGAATAGATATACTACCAGAACCAGAAATATCATTACCACAGGCACACCCACAACTAGCCACTGTACTCTCTAATGAAGACCCCAAGAAAAAAGGGCGAATACAAGTTCAGTTTCAATGGCAAACAGGAGAGATGAAAACCTCTTGGATACGTGTCATGTCTCCCGATGCTGGAAAAAGCGATCTGGTAGGTACCAATAGAGGGTTTGTACATATACCCGAAGTTGATGATCAGGTTATGGTAGGATTTCGTTATAATGACCCAAACAGGCCCTTTGTAATGGGAAGCCTTTTTAGTGGTAAAACAGGAACGGGAGGCCAAGATGGCAATAAAATCAAAAGTATCACAACACGTACTGGTAGCACTATTACTTTTGATGATAGCGAAGGTGACGGCAAAATAACAGTGAGCGACCCAAGCGGTAATACCGTTACCTTAAACGGAGATGAAACCATAACCATATCTGCTCCAAAAAGCATCACCATGAATTCTAAAGAAATCACCCTTAACGCAGAAGAAAAAATCACACTAAAAGGAGATAATAATATCGACATTAATTCCAAAGAAATTGTAGGGACTGCAGAAAATTTATTAGAATTAAAAAGTGATGCTAATATGAATGTGTCTTCAAAAACAAAAGAAGAAAATCACTCAAAATACAAGCTAGAAGCACAAGCTACGGTAGATATTAATGGTAGTACAATGACCAATGTAAAAGGAGGTATGGTAAATTTAAATTAAAGAGATGAGCACATTTAATGAAGAAAACCCTATTACCTATCGCATTGCACAGATGCAAGTAAAATGGGCAAAAGAAGTTACTGCCAAAACACAGCTAATACGATGGTTGGTAAAAAAGGATGAGGTAAGAATGATAAAAGCTTTTAATCTTTTAGAAGGTTCAGAACACGGCAAGTTGCCAGAGCTTTTCCTTAATTTTCAACAACCATTTGAGAGTATCGAAACATACGGAAAAGATCTAACAGATAGCTGGATATCCTTATGGAATGACCAAAACTCCAGAAACGAAATAGCGCATGCTAATGTATTACCAGAATGGGATGATAGCGAGTATCATGATATAAAAGAAAAAAAAAGTGAATGGACATTTATGAAGTGTATGTCTTCATTTGCTAGTGCTATAGACCCAAAAACGGTATTGATTCTTAATATCATGCCTCATGCCTATACAGGAAATCCAGAATTTGCCGAGTGGATAAATAAATGTTTAAAAAGTCTGCCATCTAATCTCAAAATAGCCATAGTAGATCTAGAAGAAAATCCAAAATTTAAAAACATTCCCACCTATATAAATCAGACTGTACTGGTCCCCAACCTTAATATGCCAAAGGCAGTAAAAGAAATCGTATCTTCTGGAGACACTAATAACCCGGCAGTAGGAGTAAATATGTGTTTACTTAATATAGCAGAAGCTATTAATAATAATAATGAAAAACAAATACATCATTGGGGTAAAGAAGGTATCAAAATAGCACAAGAAACCAACCTAAAAAGCATCGAAGCAACCGTATTATTAGCCTATGGAAGTGCCCTGTATCAATTAAAAAAGTTTGACAAAGCATTAGATCTCTATAAAAAAGCAGAAGACACGAGTGTTGAAGGGCTTAATACACAAGATCCAACTGTTCCCACCCTTTTACTACAATCCTATAATATGCAAGCCGCTACCTATTTATACAAAAAGAAGTATACAAAGGCTGAAGAATATTATATAAAAACGGCAACAGAAGCACGGTCACAAAATAATATTATGATGGAGATAGAAGCATACCGTCAAGCGGCTTATGTTGTTGTCAAAAATTATGAAAAAGAAAAAGCATATACATTTTTGCAAGAAGCCTATAAGCAAGGAAAAAAACTAGAACCGCAGACACAGAAATTTTCATCAATGTTATTAGTCAGTATCGAGTTACATAAATATGCAGATGAAAACAGAAATGATTCTCTAAAAAATGATATTGCCAAAAATGCAGTTGATATTTGGGGAGAACATTGGCAAAACACTTCTCAAAAAGAAGTATATAAACAGATATTAACTACCTGAAAAAAAACAGACATTATGTTATTAGCTTCAAAGCATCTAAATATAGTTATAGGAATAGATATTCATTTAGTAAATATCCCTCCAGCGGTAGGAATACCTATGCCCCACCCTTTTATAGGACTCATAATGGATCCTTTTGACTATTTGCCAATGCTTGGGTCGCAGGTACATGTCAACACCCAAAAAAGATCCAATGCAGGTACTATGGCCACTTTGGGAACGGTAAAACATATCCCTTTGGGAGCAGGTTTTTTTCCTGCAACCATGCCATTAATAGATCATGAGGGATTACAATTTTTTGGTAGTCAGACAGTAAAAGCAGATGGCTCTTATTTTAGTGTAGCAAACAATAACTTAATGACATGTAGCTGTATAGGTATCCCTTTAGGATCACCAAACATGTACCTTCCTTCATCTACTTCTATCCCCATACCAATGGGACTACCTGTCTTTGTAGGAGGGCCACAAGTACCTGATTTAATGGGAATATTAACCAAAATGCTTATGGCAGGTGGGCTCAAGTTTTTACTCAAAAAAGCAGGAAAACTGTTTAAAAAATTAAAATGTAAAAAATTAAAAGGATGTAAGTGTTAAACACCATACAATTATGATAAACCTAATCACAGGAGAAGTAACGATTCACGAAGAAGATTTTAACCTGCCAGGACCAATTCCCATGGTATGGAAACGTAATTTCTTTTCTGCAATCTCCAGAAATAGTTTAACAGGATCTCAATGGCATTGTAATTATGACCAATCTATACGTATAGATAAAGAAGAAGATAGTTTTTTCTGGGAAAATGGTAACGGTAATATTGCCGAGATTCCATATATCCCAGAAGGAGATGAAGCTGTAATTACCGCTGAAAAAATAAAATACCAAAACCAGAAAAATAAGATCATCATAGAAAACTATGAAGAAGATCTCACCTATCACTATGCCTATACAGGAGGAAAAGTAAACACCTATAATCTAGTTCAAATCAAAAAGCACCGATTTGCTATTACTTTTTTTTATGACTATAAAGGAATATTAGATTATATCATTGATGCCACAGGACGCAAAATCAGTATCATCAAAGACGACCTGCAACGTATACAATCTATAGTGCTTATCGATGATCAAACCTCTCCAAAAACATTGGTAAAGTATGAGTATAACAAAGAAAACCAGCTAATTGCTGTCTATGACACGCTAGATCAGCCAGCTACATATCAATATACAGACAAACTGTATACCAGCAAAACAGATCGTAATAAACATACACAATTCTGGCAGTACGAAGACAAAAAAGAAAACCCCAGATGTATAGCACGTTGGTTTACTCATAAACAACAGTACGAAAGTTTTGAATACAATCTGGACAAAACTATCATTACTGATGCCAGAGGCAATACCACCACCCATTTTCATGATGGTGGAAACATTACTATGGTACAAGATGCACACGGTAATACAGAACAATGGGAGTACAACCTTGAAGGAGAAGTAATACGATATACAGATGCCCTGGGTTACAACACCTATTATGGATACGATGACTATGGTCATCAAACATCTATACGATTACCCAATGGCGCAACAACCAATTATATTTATGAAAACAATAAATTGGTCATGGCCAAAAATGCAAATAATGCATTATGGATATGGGAGTATGATGAACTCGGTTTTTTAAATGCACGTATCGGTCCCGATAATGATATCACCCGATATGAGTACACTAATGACCTGCTTACCAAAATAATAGATGCCAATGGACAGCATACTCAATTGCATTATAACACCACTAACACCATAGAAAAAGTAATACTGCCTAATGGGCAGGAAACACTGTGGCGATATAATAGTCAAGGGCAATTACTATCTGCAATCTCTGATCAAAAAGTAAGCGTAGGATATACCTATGATGCTCTGGGCAGAGTAATACAAATCAAAGCAGCAGATGGCAATATTGTTGCATTAGAATACGATGCCATTGGTAATGTAATTGGTGCAAAAGACGCACATCATCAAGTTGCTTTTGGGTATAGCCCAACAGGCAAATTAGTAAGCAGAAAAGAGAACGATACTCAGATAAAGTTTAAGTACAACAAAGCAGACCAGTTACTATCAATTACAAACGAACACAAAAACCTTTATCATTTTACCAGAGATGCTCTGGGTGCTATTGTAGAAGAAAGTGGATTTGATGGATTGCTACGCAAATACAACAGAGATGCTGGAGGTCGGGTTTCAAAAGTACAAACTCCAGATGGTAAAGAAACTCGTTATACATATGATACTATCGGTAATATTAGCAAAATCATACATTACGATGATACCCAAGAAGTATTTGGTTATGATAAAACCGGAGCCCTTATCTCTGCAGTTAACACTAATGCAAAAATAGTATTAGACAGAGACCATCTGGGTAGAGTTATAAAAGAAAGTCAAAACCAAATACACATAGAAAGTGCCTATAATCGATTAGGACAACGTATACATCTAAGCAGCACATTGGGAGCAGATATTGCTATTACCCGTACAAAAGACGGAGAAGTATCAAAAACTACAGCCACACAAGGAGAAAACCAATGGCAAGTAGAAATTAATCGCAATAATCTAGGGCAAGAAATAGAAAGAAACCTTCCTGGTGGAGTAGTAAGTCGTTGGGAACGTGACGCTACAGGAAGACCAAAACACCACAGTGTAAGCGTACAAGAAAAAAACACCACCAAAAAGCGATACCATTGGGATGTAAACGATAGACTACAGGCAATATATGACCAGATAGCAGGTAGTATGACTCGTTTTTCTCACGACCTTTTTGGTAATCTGGCCTCTGCCGAATATGAGGACGGTAGTTGGGATTATAAACTCCCTGATGAGATCGGAAACCTCTTTAAAACCAAAGAGAAAACCGACAGAACATACGGTAAAGCAGGACAGTTACTAAAAGACGAGCAGTACACCTATCATTATGACACCCTTGGTAACCTTATCAAAAAAGAAAGCCTAACCAAAACATGGGAGTATTCCTGGACACAAAACGGCATGCTCAAAGCCGTAAAAACACCAAGTAACAAATGGATACACTACACCTATGATGCTCTAGGCAGGAGACTCACCAAGTCTTTTGATGGGCAAACCCATCATTATGTATGGGATGGCAATGTACTCTTACACGAGTGGAAATCCAAAACAGAAAAAACACAAACCAGTGTCAACCAAGATGGGGAACTTGTTTTTGAAATCCCAAAAGATCTAATCACCTGGGTTTTTGAAGAAGGTACTTTTATACCTATGGCAAAATTGCAAAACGGTAATAGCTATAGCATCATTACCGATCATCTGGGAACACCTATCGAGGCCTATGACCAAAATGGTAAAAGAGTTTGGACATCTGAGTTGGATATCTATGGCAAACAACGTAAATTTACAGGAGATAAAACGTTCATACCTTTTCGATACCAAGGACAATACGAAGATACCGAAACCGATCTGTATTATAATCGATTTAGATACTATTCACCCGATAGTGGTACTTATATATCGCAGGATCCGATTAGGTTAGAATCTGGAGAACCTAATTTTTATGCTTATGTACATGATGTAAATAGTTGGATTGATCCTCTAGGATTATTGGGTATTGGAGAGGTTGCAGGATATATGTCTGATGCCCATAAAAATGATGGTCTAGATGCTCATGAAATGCTTAGGAATGCGTTCTTAAAAGATAGTCCACTGACTGATATAACTACAAGGTCAGGAGCTAAAGGAAATCCTGCAATGGCTTTAGATAAAACTTTGCATAAAGCCGTACATGACGCAGAGGCCAGGATAAAAGCCTCTATGGGAATGTCTAGAAATCAGTATTTTAAAAGAGCCAAGGGTAATATAAAAGTAATGTATCAAGCAATGCAAGAAGTATTGGTTGATACTGGAAGAATCAGCCAACAACAGTTAAGAAATATGAGACGACAAGTTGAGAAGTTTGCGAAATCTAAAGGTTGTTATTAAGGTTTAATATTTATTATGTCAAAATTAATTTTCACGAAAGAAAAAACCAATAATAGTATTGGGTATATAGGAGGAGGAATATCCAAAATGGATAAAAACCTATGGTCGAAATGTCCTAAAAAAAAGACTTATCAAACACATTTATTTACAGTTTTTCCAAATTTTTTCAGAAATGGAAGCATGACTGAAGATAAAAGAATCTCTGTCTTTATTTCAATAGAAGAGCATTCTAATGGAGGTGTTAAAGAAAGTATTTCATCTAAATATACGGTAAACCAAAAAGATGATTTGAGTTTATTATCTCAAGGATATAGCAAAGCTTTAATTTATGATATTAATGATAACGATAATGAATTATCATTGGCAGAAATAATTTTGAATAAGAAATATTTTGAAATTCTACCAGATGATGATGACTATATGGAAAAAGAACATGTTTTTTTTGAAGAGCATGGTATGGGTTTAGATATATCTAAACAGCAAAGTATTCCATATTTTGAACAAGATATAATCACTCCTTCTCGTAAATATTCTTTCTATTTACAATTATTGGAAGAGGATATAGAAAGTGATCTTAATATTTTCCAAACAGGTATAGGTTATTTTTATTCGGATAGAAATATTAAAAAATTACAATCTGGAAGCGAAGCAGGGTTATTTTTTATACAAAACACTTAATTGAAAACTCGATAACCCCCCGCTAGCGCTCGTTTGTAACGAGTGCCCCGCTACCGCTAGTTTGTGACTAGTGGCGATTATGAGTAAGCGGTATGGTATAGAAATATAACAGTTACAGCAATGTAGCTGTTTTTTTATTGGTAAGCTTGTCTAGTTTTAGCATCTCTAAGTAAAGCATCTAAATTATAAAGGATTGCATCTTTGTCCTTTTCAGGAAGATTTAATATATCTTTTAGTCGTTGTAGCATTTTTTTATCTTCAAAAACCCCCGCTAGCGCTCGTTTGTAACGAGTGCTGGATATTAGTAAGCAATCAGAAACAAAAATAAATATACACTTAA